>CAZAKR010000007.1:0-105842 GCA_964486105.1 uncultured Rhodospirillaceae bacterium
TGGCGGAGGGGAAGGGATTCGAACCCTCGATAGGGATATAAACCCTATAACGGTTTAGCAAACCGTCGCCTTCAGCCACTCGGCCACCCCTCCGCAGGGGTTCTGGCGAACCGTCACCGGTTTCTACAAACCGGGAAGGGTAGTGTCAACGTGTCTCGTCATAACTTGAGAAAGTGTCATTTTTTGCGTTTCGGGGTGCGGTCGATACGCACCCGGAGCGCGATGCCGTTTTCCTCGAATTTGGTCAGGGATTTAAGGCCGATCCGGGGCAGGGGAATTTTCATCAAGCGGCAATAATTAATCAGGGCCGCGGCGATCTGGGACTGGTTGATGACAACGATTTTGTCCTCGTGGGGCGGCTTGTAGGTAATCTCAATCGATACATCCGCCTTATCGTCGGTCTTGACGGTGAAATTCTCGATATCGGCATTGGGAAGCGCCACCTCGTGGCGCAGACAGTAATCGATCACCGCCGCCCGCAGCTCACCGTCCGAATAGAGAATTTCCTTGCGTTCGACAAGCATGGCTTAATCCTTTGCCGCAATCCGACCCGTTCCGCGCCGGCTTTAAAGCACCCGTCTCCAGGCACCTGGAAATCATCTTAACCGGCCAGCTTCTTCTTCAAAAGCTCATTGACCATTGCCGGGTTCGCCTTGCCGCCGGTGACCTTCATCACCTGACCGACAAAAAAGCCGAACAGCTTGTCCTTGCCGCCCCTGTATTCGGCCACCTTATCGGCATGTTCGGCCATAACCTTGTCGATCTCGGACTCGATGGCGCCACTGTCGGAGACCTGTTTGAGCCCCTTTTCCTCGACAATATCAGCCGCCGGCTTGCCGGTTTCGGCCATCGCCTCGAAAACTTCCTTGGCAATTCGCCCGGAAATGGTGCCGTCCTCGATAAGATCGATCAGACTACCTAGATTATCGGCCGAAATCGGCGATGCGTCGATCGTCAGACCGTCTTTGTTAAGGACCGAGAAAAGATCACCCATCACCCAATTGGCCGCCTTTTTCGGGTCGCGCCCATCGGCAACCTTCTCGAAATAGGCCGCCGTTTCCTGCTCTGCCACCAATACGCCGGCGTCGTACGCCGGAAGCGAGAAATCGGCGATGAAGCGGGCCTTCTTATCGTCTGGCAATTCGGGCAGGGTGGCGCGGATTTCCTCAACCAGGCTCTCAGGAAATTCCAGAGGCAACAAATCGGGGTCGGGGAAATAGCGGTAATCGTGGGCTTCTTCCTTTGAGCGCATGGTGCGCGTGGTGCCGTTGCCTGCATCGAACAGACGGGTTTCCTGATCGATCGTGCCCCCATCCTCAATAATCTCGATCTGACGACGGGCCTCGTATTCAATCGCCTGCTGAACAAAACGGATGGAATTAACGTTCTTGATCTCACACCGCGTGCCCAGTTCGGCGCCAGGACGACGCACCGACACATTGACGTCGCAGCGCATGCTGCCCTGATCCATGTTGCCGTCGCAGGTTCCCAGATAACGCAGGATAGAGCGCAGCTTGCGAATATAGGCCCCGGCCTCTTCCGCCGTCCGCATGTCGGGTTCCGAGACGATCTCCATCAAGGGAACGCCGGAGCGGTTGAGATCGATAAAGGTTTTCGACGGGTCCTGATCGTGGAGGCTTTTCCCGGCATCCTGTTCGAGATGAAGACGGGTGATGCCGACCTCGCGGGTTTTGCCTTTGGGGAGATCAAGAATGATCGTCCCCTTGCCGACGATGGGCTGGGTGAACTGGGAAATCTGATAGCCCTGGGGCAGATCGGCATAGAAATAATTCTTGCGGTCAAAAACCGAAAAATTGTTGATCTCGGCCTTCAGCCCCAGCCCGGTGCAGATCGCCTTCTTGATCACCTCTTCATTGATCACCGGCAGCATCCCCGGCATGGCGGCATCGACCAGAGACACCTGGGTGTTGGGCTCGGCGCCGAATTCAGTCGCCGAGCCGGAAAAAAGTTTGGATTTCGTCGTCACCTGGGCATGAACTTCCAGGCCCAGGACAATTTCCCAATCGCCGGTGTTTCCCTGGATCAGGCTCATGACGCTCTCCCTTCAACCAGCCCCGGCACCGCAGTAAAATCCGCCGCTTCCTCCAAAGTCTGGGCGGTGCGGAACAGGGTCTCCTCATCGAACGGCCGGGTGATCACCTGCAAGCCGAGCGGCAGACCCTCAGCCGACAGGCCGGCAGGCACCGAGGCCGCAGGCAGACCAGCTAATGAGGCCGGCACGGTGAGTACATCGTTTAAATACATGGCGATGGGGTCATCCATCTTCTCGCCGATGGCAAAGGCCGCACTTGGCGTTGTCGGGGCGAAGATCGCATCGACCGTCTCGAAGGCGGTTTTGAAATCGTCGGCGATGAGGGCGCGCACCTTCTGGGCCTTTAGATAATAAGCGTCATAATAACCGGCAGAGAGCACATAGGTGCCGATCATGATGCGCCGCTGAACCTCTTTACCGAAACCCTCGCCGCGGGTGTTCTGGTACATTTCATCCAGCGACTTGCCGGGCACCCGCAGACCGTAGCGCACGCCGTCATAGCGCGCCAGATTTGCCGAGGCCTCGGCCGGGGCAATGATGTAATAGGTGGGCAAGGCGTATTGGGTATGGGGCAGCGAAACCAGCACGATTTCCGCCCCCGCCGCTTTCAGCCATTCCGCGCCCTTGTCCCAGAGGGCGGCGATTTCATCCCCCATGCCGTCAACCCGGTATTCTTGCGGGATACCGATCTTCAGACCCTTGACGCCCTGGCCTATGGCGGCCTCGAAATCAGGCACTTCGCGAGGCGCGGAAGTGGAATCTTTTGCATCGTGCCCGGCCATCGCTTTCAACATGATCGCGGCGTCACGAACGCTGCGCGTCATCGGTCCGGCCTGATCCAGCGACGAGGCGAAGGCGACGATGCCCCAGCGCGAACACCGCCCATAGGTGGGCTTGACCCCGACCAGGCCGCAAAAGGCGGCAGGCTGGCGGATCGAACCGCCGGTATCGGTACCGGTGGCGGCCAGCGCCCCGCGGGCGGCAACAATGGCCGCCGAGCCGCCGGACGAACCGCCGGGCACCAGGGGCTTGTCGTCGCCGGAGCGTTTCCACGGGTTTTCAACATGACCGTAGTAACTGGAGATATTGGACGAGCCCATGGCGAATTCATCCAAATTGGTCTTGCCCAGCATCACCGCCCCTTCCCCGAGCAGATTGGCCGACACCGTCGATGAATAGGTCGGCGTGAAACCGTCGAGGATATGAGAGGCGGCAGTGGTGAGGGTGCCCTGGGTACAGAAAAGATCCTTGATCGCGATCGGCAGACCTTCCATCTCGCCCACTTCGCCGGATTTGCGCCGGGCGTCGGAGGCCTTGGCGGCTTGCAGCGCCAGTTCAGGGGTTTCGGTGATATAGGCGTTGAGAGGGCGCAGACTTTCGGAGAGATCGAGATGAGCCTGGGTCAGTTCAAGGGAGGAAAAATCGCCTTTGCCCAGTCCGTCGCGGGCCGCGGCAAGTGTCAGTTCGGTAAGATTTGCCATGATCTATTCCACCACCTTGGGGACGGTGAAAAAGCCCTGTACCGGGTCGGTGGCGTTGGCCAGAACCTTGTCGCGGCAATCGCCGTCGGTAACCTCATCGGCGCGACGGGGCAGATCCACTTCAACGACGCTGGCAAGGGGGGCAACGCCATCGGTATCAACCTCTTCAAGACGCTCGACCCAGCCGATAATCTGATCGAGTTCACCGGCCAGACCGGCAAGATCGGATTCGGGTACATTAATCCGGGCCAGGCTGGCGATGCGGGCGACGGTATCTTTATCGATGGACATGTTGGGGCATTTGCTCCTGCAAAGCGGAATTTCCGGGGCATTTTCCGCCTAAAGCCTGTATGCTCGCGCGGCGCGGCAAAAACGCCCGCCTGATGCGAAAACCGCAGGGAAGCTAACACCGGGAATGGCCGTCTGCAACCCCACCGAACTGACCACCCAGATGACGCCCCGTGGGCGCATTCTCGGCCTTGATGTGGGCGAGAAGACCATCGGGCTGGCGATCTCCGATGCCAGTCACGCCATCGCCACACCCCTTGAAACCCTGCGCCGCAAGAAATTCACCCAGGATGCCGAGACCCTGATGGCAATTATCAAGGAACGTGAGGTTGGCGCCCTGGTCGTCGGTCTGCCCGTCAACATGGACGGCCATGAGGGACCGCGCTGCCAGTCGATGCGTCAGTTCGCCGAAAACCTGCTCGGCAAGATCGACCTGCCGCTGGCCTTCTGGGACGAGCGTCTTTCCACCGTCGCCGTGACCAAGACCCTGATCGAAGCCGACATGTCGCGCAAAAAACGCGCCACGGTTGTCGATAAAATGGCCGCCGCCTATATCCTTCAGGGGTTTCTCGACCATCTCCGCCACCAGGCACCGTCACCATGACCCACATCATTCAGGCCCTGGCCCCGGTCTTTGCCCTCATCCTGCTCGGCCATCTGATGCACCGGGGGCGTTTTCCCTCGGTCGCCTTCTGGGAGGCCGCCGACCGGCTGACCTTTTACGTTCTCTTTCCGGCATTGATCATCCATACCCTGGCCCGCGCCGACCTCAGCGACATGGCGATCGGCGGCATGGCGGCGGCCCTGGCCCTGCCGGTTCTCGCCAATGCCGGTTTCCTGAGCCTGCTGCGGCCGCGCCTGGAGCTCAACGGTCCGGCCTATACCTCCGTCTTTCAGGGTGCCATCCGTCCCAATACCTTCGTCGGCCTGGCCTCAGCCGAGGCGCTTTTCGGCAATGCCGGGCTGACCCTCGCCGCCGTCGCCGTGGTCGCCCTGATCCCCCTGGTCAATGTGCTCTCGGCCCTCTCCCTGGCCCGTCATGCCAGTGACAAAACGAGCCGGTTGATGCAAATCCGCCTGATCGCCCTCAACCCGCTGATCCTCGCTTGCGCCATCGGCATCGCACTTAATCTTTCAGGGTTAGGTCTGCCCTCGATCAGCGCCCCGATTTTCGCCATTCTCGGTCAGGCGGCGCTGACACTGGGTCTGTTATCTGTCGGCGCGGGGCTCAACCTTGCCGCGGCGCGGAGCTCCGGCCTGCCATTATGGCTGTCGAGCGGATTAAAACTGATCGCCCTTCCGGCCATGACCTTCGGTCTGCTGTTCCTCTTCGACGTCGAGGGCATCACCGCCACCATCGCCCTGTTGTTCGCCGCCCTGCCGACCTCGGCCACGGCCTATGTGATGGCGCGGCAATTGGGGGGCGATCACACCCTGATGGCCAGCATCATCACTACCGAAGTGGTGCTGGCCGTGGTCACCATCCCGGTGGTGCTGTATTTCGTCGGGTGAGTGGCGGGATGATAAATCTTTCCCTGTGCTCGCCCCTGTGCTTGCCCCCGCTCATGGGCTCGGATATAAACGGTCATCCCGACGGGGCCTTGGGCCTTAAGGGAAAACGGCCACATAAATCAACAAACGGCTGACCTGTTGCGCCCATGACCGGCTCCACCCAAACCAAGCCCGCACCGCTTTCCGGTATCCGCGTTTTCGATATGACACGGGTTCTCGCCGGGCCGACCTGTACCCAGATTCTCGGCGATCTGGGCGCCGAAATCATCAAGATCGAGCGACCGGGACGGGGCGACGACAGTCGCGGCCTCGGGCCGCCCTATCTCAAAGACGCCGAAGGCCAAGAGACCCGCGAGAGCGCCTATTTCCTCGCCGCCAACCGCAACAAGCGATCCCTGACCCTCAATCTCACCTCTCCCGAAGGCCAGGACATCGCCCGGCGCCTGATCGCCGACAGCGACGTGGTGGTTGAGAATTTCCGCGCCGGAACCCTGGCCCGTTATGGGCTCGGCGCCGGGGATATGTGCAAGGCCAATCCCCGCCTCATCTATTGCTCGGTGACCGGCTTCGGCCAGACCGGCCCCTATGCCAGCCGGGGCGGTTACGATTATCTGGTTCAGGCCATGGGCGGCATCATGAGCGTTACCGGCGAACCCGACGGGCCGCCGACCAAGGTCGGGGTTGGGGTCTCCGACATTATTACCGGCATGTACGCGGCCATCTCCATTCAGGCGGCCCTGCGCCACAGGGAGATCAGCGGCGAGGGCCAGCATATCGACATGGCCCTGCTCGATGCCCAAGTCGCCTGGCTGAGTTATGTCGGCGAGAACTATCTGGTCTCAAACGAGGTGCCGGAACGGCTCGGCAGTCACCATCCCAATATCGTTCCCTATCAGGTTTTTGAGGCCAAAGACGGGCTGATGGTACTGGCGGTCGGCAACGACGCCCAGTTCGAGCGCTTTTGCAAATTTGCCGGTATTTCGGAAATTGCCGAAGACGAGCGTTTTGCCACCAATGGCGGGCGGGTCACCAACCGCGAAATAATCACTGAAATCCTCGCCGACATTATCAAGGCCAAACCCATCGATCACTGGGTCGAGGGGCTGGTCGGCGTCAATGTGCCATGCAGTCCCATCAACAATATCGATCAGGTCTTCGCCAATCCCCAAGTCGAGGCCAGAGAGATGAAAATCGAAATGGCGCACCCCCTGGCCACGGGTGGAAAGGTCGATCTGATCGGCAGCCCGATAAAACTGTCGGCATCGCCGGTTTCCTATCGCCATCCACCACCGATGCTGGGCCAGCACACCGACGAAATTCTGGAAAACCTGCTCAAGATAGATGCCGATGAATGCGCCGCCCTGCGCAAAAAAGGCGTTATCTGAATTTCGTTAGGCGCCAGCGTGTAAGAGACTGAATTACCCGCACTTGCTTGAGGCCCCTTAAAATGCGTATAGTCCGCTTTTAATGAACACGAGCGCGTCCAATATTTCCTATCCGCATCGTCACTTGCTCGGGATCGAGGGACTGACGGCGCAAGAGATTTCCGCTCTCCTCGACGCTTCCGAACCCCATGTTGAACAGAACCGCCGGGCCGACAAGACCCTGACGACCCTCCATGGGCGCACTCTGATCAATCTTTTCTTTGAAAACTCGACACGCACCCGGACCTCTTTCGAGCTCGCCGGAAAGCGTCTGGGCGCCGACGTTATCAACATGGCGGTCTCGACAAGCTCGATCAAGAAAGGCGAAACCCTGATCGACACGGCGGTGACACTGAACGCCATGCACCCTGATGTGCTGGTCGTCCGCCACCCGGATTCGGGCGCCGTAAAGCTGCTGTCTGAAAAGGTCAACTGCGCCGTCATCAATGCCGGCGACGGTCGCCACGAACATCCGACCCAGGCCCTGCTCGACGCCCTGACCATCCGCCACAGGAAAGGCCGCATCGAAGGGCTGACCGTCGCCATATGCGGTGACATCCTGCACTCGCGGGTGGCGCGCTCGAACATCCATCTGCTCAACACCATGGGAGCCCATGTTCGGGTTGTCGCCCCGCCGACCCTGCTGCCTTCGAAGATCGAGAATTTCGGGGTCGATGTTTTCCATCACATGGCCGCCGGTCTGCACGATTGCGACATCATCATGATGCTGCGCCTTCAGCTGGAGCGTATGCAGGGATCATTCGTCCCCTCGACCCGGGAGTATTTCCGCTTTTACGGCTTGGATGCCAAAAAGATGACAGCGGCAAAACCCGACGCCCTGATCATGCATCCAGGACCGATGAACCGTGGCGTCGAAATCGACAGCGAGCTGGCCGATGACATTACGCGCAGCGCCATCTGCGATCAGGTGGAACTCGGCGTCGCCGTGCGCATGGCCTGTCTCGAAGTGCTGACCAGCAACCTTTCAACTTCCAACGGGTCAAAACCATGAGCGCGCCCGAACATTCAAAGATCGCTTATATCAACGCCCGCCTGATCGATCCGGCGAGCGGCTTTGATGAGACCGGCGCTTTACTGACCGACGGCAATCTGATCGCCGATTTCGGCCCCCGGCTCGCAGCCGATAATTTACCCCAAGAAGCATTGACTATCGACTGTAAGGGAATGTGCCTTGCTCCCGGTCTGGTCGATATGCGCGCTCAGTTGGGCGAACCGGGCTTTGAGCACAAGGAAACCATTTCCTCGGGCAGTCAGTCGGCGGCTGCCGGCGGCATTACCTCTCTCGCCTGCCTGCCCAATACCAATCCGCCCATCGATAGCGTTGCCCTCGTTGGTTTCATCGAGCGTCGTGGCCGCGAAGCGGGAATGGTCAACATCTATCCCTATGCTTCTATCACCCAAGGGATACGCGGCGATGAGATTACCGAGATGGGGCTGCTGTCGGCATCCGGCGCCATCGCCTTTACCGATGGACTGCAGGCGGTCGGCAATCCCAAGGTGATGAGCCGCGCCCTTAGTTACGCCAAGAGCTTTGACCTTCTTCTGGTTCAACACCCCGAAGACCCGGTGCTGGCCGAAGGCGGCGTTATGAACAGCGGTGAGATTTCCAGCCGCCTCGGCCTTGGCGGCATTTCAAACGTCGCCGAGGTTATCCTGCTTGAACGCGATATCCGGCTGCTGGAGACAACCGGCGGCCGCTATCACGCCGCCCATATCTCAACCGCCTTATCGGTTGAGGTGATCCGCCGGGCCAAGGAACGCGGCCTTGATATCACCTGCGATACCGCGCCGTTTTATTTTGCCCTTAACGAACTGGCGGTCGGCGATTATCGCACCTTTGCCCGTCTCTCGCCGCCGCTGCGCAGCGAGGCCGACCGGGAAGCCATCGTCGAGGGGCTGAAAGACGGTACTATCGATGCCATCGCGTCGGATCACGCCCCCCACGATGAGGACAGCAAGCGCCAGCCCTTCGCCCAGGCCGAAGCCGGGGCCGTCGGTTTTGAGACCCTGCTCGCGGTATCCCTTGAGCTTTATCACAACAAGACGATGTCCCTGCCCGATCTGCTCAAAGCCCTGACCGCAAGTCCGGCGGAGATTCTCGGCCTGCCCGCCGGTCATCTGAAAGCCGGAGCCCCGGCGGATATTATCCTCTTTGATCCTGATGCTCCCTGGCAGGTCAAGGCCGACGACTTTATCAGCAAGTCGAAGAATTCTCCTTTCGACGACCGCCCGGTTCAGGGTCGGGTCGCACGTACCGTCGTCGGCGGCGTTCCCGTTTATGTCGCCCCGGATTTGGATAAAAAAGGGTAAGCCGGGTGGAATTTTTTATTCTCCCGATTGCGACTGGCTATCTGCTGGGCTCCATTCCCTTCGGCATCGTGATGACCCGGCTGGCCGGTCTTGGCGACATCCGCCGCATGGGGTCAGGAAATATCGGTGCGACCAATGTGCTACGCACCGGCAGCAAGGGAATTGCCGCCCTCACTCTTTTGCTCGATGGCGGCAAGGGGGCGCTGGCGGTTCTGTTGTTTGTTCACCTTGGCGACGATATAGCGATGTTTGCAGGTGCGGCAGCACTTCTCGGACACATCTTTCCGGTTTGGCTGAAATTCAAAGGTGGCAAAGGCGTCGCCACGGCGCTGGGCGTCCTGCTCGCGGCAACGTTCTATGTTGGCGCTCTGGCCTGCCTGACCTGGCTGGTGGTCGCCTTTTTAACCCGTTATTCGTCCGTGGCCGCCCTAGTTGCGGTGGCCCTGGCCCCCTGTTTCGCCTGGGTTCTGGACGCGCCCGATACAACCCTGCTGGCGGTTTTCATCGCCCCTATCGTCTGGTTAAGGCATCTTGAGAACCTCCGCCGCCTGCTTTCAGGCGATGAGACAAAAATCGGCGCCGACGATGTGACCGATGGCCCGTCTTCCACAGACAAGCCTTCCTGAAGCTTGAGGGGTTGGAGATGGACACCTCATCAACCGCCCCCCGCGCCCTGACTGCCCAAGAAAAACATGACTTACTGCGCCTGACGAGAAGCGAGAATGTCGGGCCGATTACCTTTCGCCAGCTCATCACACGTTTTGGTACCGCCAGTGCGGCCTTAGAGGCCCTGCCCGAACTGGCCCGGCGCGGTGGGCGGCGCAAAGCGATCAAAATATGCTCAAGCGCCGCGGCAGAGCGTGAACTGGCCGCCCTGAAAGCAGCCGGGGCCAGACTGATCGCCCTTGGCGAGCCCGAATACCCCCTGCCCCTGGCCAATATTGAGGACGCCCCCCCGGTCTTGACGGTTTTCGGCCATGCCCATCTTTTTCAACGCCCCGCCATCGCCATCGTCGGGGCGCGCAATGCTTCGGGCGCCGGGCGAAAATTTGCCCGCGAACTGGCTGCGGCCCTCGGTCACGCGGAGATGATCGTCGTCTCCGGCATGGCCAGGGGAATCGACACATCCGCCCATGAAGGCAGTCTTGCGAGCGGTACCATCGCCGTTCTGGCCGGCGGCGCCGACCATATCTACCCACGCGAAAACGAGGGCCTTTACCGGCAGATCCGCGAGACCGGCGCTGTCATCGCCGAGGACTCCCTGGGCCGCACTCCCAAGGCTCAGGACTTTCCACGCCGCAACCGCATCGTCTCGGGCCTGTCCTACGGAATTGTCGTCATTGAGGCGGCGCGGCGTTCGGGATCGCTGATCACCGCCCGGCTGGCCGGGGAACAGGGACGGGAAGTTGGCGCCGTGCCGGGTTCGCCCCTTGATCCGAGATGTCAGGGCACAAATGATCTGATCGCCAACGGCGCCACTCTGGTGCAATCGGTCGATGACATCCTGCAAGCCGTCAGAGACCAACTCAATTTCGGCATAAGTGACGACAAACAAACGGATTTCTTTGAGACGAGCAAGCCCTCTGCCAGCCCCGGAAATCAACCCGCCTTGGTTGAAAATGAGCTTGAAAAGGCCCGCCAGTCGATTGAAGAAATTTTAGGACCGACCCCCGTGACGGTTGACGAAATCGTTCGGCAATGCCAATTGTCACCGGCGAAGGTCTCCGTGGTTCTGCTTGAATTGGAACTTGCGGGACGGATTGTAAGACTTCCAGGCGGCCAGGTGAGCATGCTCCAGGCCTCCTGAAACAGGATAATTAACAACAACAAAGCGGTCCCATGAACGTCGTCGTCGTCGAATCTCCGGCTAAGGCCAAAACCATCAACAAGTATCTCGGCAGCGATTACACCGTGCTGGCGAGCTTTGGCCATGTGCGCGATCTGCCGCCCAAAAACGGCTCCGTCGATCCCGACAGCGACTTTGCCATGAGCTGGGAGGTTAACGACAAGGCGAAGAAACATATTGCCGAAATCGCCAAGGCAATGAAGGGAGCGGATCATCTTTATCTCGCAACCGATCCCGATCGCGAGGGTGAGGCTATTTCCTGGCACATTGTCGAATTGCTGCGGGAAACCAACAAGCTCAAGGATATTCCGGTCAGCCGGGTGGTTTTTCATGAGATCACCAAGGGCGCCATTCTCGAGGCGATGGCAAACCCGCGCGAGCTTAACCGCGAACTGATCGATGCCTATCTGGCGCGCCGCGCACTCGATTATCTGGTCGGCTTTACCCTGTCGCCGGTTTTGTGGCGCAAACTGCCCGGCAGCCGTTCCGCCGGACGGGTGCAATCCGTGGCCCTGCGTCTGATCTGCGAACGTGAATCCGAAATCGAAGTTTTCAAGCCCGTGGAGTTCTGGAGTGTCGAGGGGCGTTTTACCAATCAGGGAGGATCGCCCCTGACCACCCGGCTGACCCACCTTGATGGAGAAAAGCTCGACAAGTTTGCCCTTGGCGATGAAAGCGCGGCGCAAAAAGCCGTCGCCACAGCCCAAAGCGGGACCTCTTATAAGGTCACCTCGGTCGAGCGCAAGACCGTGCGTCGCAATCCGCAACCACCGTTCACCACCTCGACCCTGCAACAGGAAGCCTCGCGCAAACTCGGCTTTGCCGCCAAGCGGACCATGAGCACGGCCCAGCGCCTGTATGAAGGCATCTCCCTTAACGGCGAGACCGTGGGCCTGATCTCCTATATGCGGACCGACAGCGTCACCCTTTCCGGTGAAGCCCTTGCCGGCAGCCGCCGGGTGATTGAAAAGGAATACGGGCGCGACTATCTGCCCCCCTCGCCGCGGGTTTTTAAATCGAAGGCGAAAAACGCCCAGGAAGCCCACGAGGCCATCCGCCCGACCGATCTGTCCCGCCTGCCGGCAAATATCGGCAGATATCTCGACGACGACCAGCGGCGTCTGTACGAATTGATCTGGAAGCGCACGCTGGCCTCTCAGATGCAGAACGCCACCCTCGAACAGGTCGCCGTCGATCTTTCGACACCCGACGACGCAGCCCGTTTCCGGGCCAACGGATCGATCATCGTCTTTGACGGTTTTTTAAAGCTGTATCAGGAAGGCCGGGACGACGCCAAGGACAGCGATGAAAATGAACGCATCCTGCCGCCTATGAGCGAGGGCGAAACGGTGACCCTGAACGAGGTAATTCCTGACCAGCATTTCACCCAGCCGCCGCCGCGCTATACCGAGGCCAGCCTGGTGCGCAAACTTGAAGAGCTGGGGATCGGACGCCCCTCAACCTATGCCAGCATCATCGATGTCTTGCAGGCACGCAATTACGTTCGCCTCGATAAACGCCGTTTCGAGCCCGAAGACCGTGGACGACTGGTCACCGCCTTTCTCGAAAATTTCTTCAATACCTATGTGCAGTACAATTTTACCGCCGATCTGGAAGACCAGCTCGACGGTATTTCCGATGGCCGCATAGAGTGGAAAAAGGTGCTCGGCGATTTCTGGAATTCCTTTATCGGCGCTGTCGACGAAACCAAGGATTTAACCATTCGCCAGGTTATCGATGCGCTGGATGCCGAACTCGGCCCCCATTTCTTTCCCCGCGCCGAGAACGCCCCGGACCCCAGGATATGTCCCTCCTGCGACGATGGCCGCCTGGGCTTGAAACTCAGCAAATACGGCGCCTTTATCGGCTGTTCGAACTATCCCGAGTGCAAATACACACGTCCTCTGGTGGTCGGCGGTGAGAATGGCGAAGGTGGCGCCGATGCGGCCTTCGAGACGCGCATCCTCGGCACTTCACCTGAAACCGAAGAAGAGGTCAGCGTGCGTAAGGGGCCTTACGGTTTTTATATGCAGCTCGGCGAAGCCGCCAAAGGCAAGAAACCGAAACGTGTTTCCCTGCCCGCCAGTTATCAGCCCGACACCATCGACCTTGAAACAGCGTTGAAATTCCTCGGCCTGCCGCGCCAGATCGGCGAGCATCCCGAAACCGGCAAGGTCATCGCCGCCGGGATCGGCCGCTTTGGCCCCTATGTCCGTCATGACGGCAAATACAAATCCCTGGAAACCGATGATGACGTTCTGACCATCGGCATCAACCGGGCGGTCGACCTGATCGCCCAGGTCAAATCCGGCGCCGGCGGGGCCGGCCGAGAGATCGGCAAGCACCCCGACGACGACAAAAAGATCGTTGTCCGCTCTGGCCGTTACGGCCCCTATGTTTCCCATGGCAAACTTAATGCCAGCCTGCCCAAGGACACCAACCCGGACGACCTCACCCTCGAGGTGGCGCTGGAACTGCTTGCCGCCAGGGCGGAAAAAGTCGGCGCCAAAAAACCGGCCAAGAAGAAAAAACCGGCCAAGAAGAAAGCCGCCGCGAAGAAGAAGCCTGCGGCTAAAAAAGCAGCGGCTAAAAAAGCAGTTACCAAGAAGCCTGCCGCCGATGCCGATAGCTCGGCCGCCTAGAGCCGTGCCGACACGTGCCCAAGGACAAGCCAGCCCCGCATCTGCCCAGTAAAGAGGATATCCTCGACTACATCCGCGATAATCCCGACCGGGTCGGCAAGCGGGAGATCGGCCGCGCCTTCGGCATAAAGGCCAATCAGCGCATCTGGCTGAAAAAAATTCTTAAAGAGATGAAAGACGAAGGCCTGATCCATCCCGGCAGGGGCCGCCGCCTGGAAGAAAGCGGCCAACTCCCCCCGGTCGGTATTATCGAGATTATCAGCATCGATTCCGACGGCGAGCTTATCGGGCGTCCAACGGTCTGGCACGACGAGGGAGAGCCGCCGCGTGTCCTTATGGCCCCGGAGCGCCGCGGCCGACCCGCCATTGCCCCCGGCGACCGGGTTTTAGCGCGCCTGAATAAGTTGGACGAGACCACCTATGAAGGGCGCACCATCCGCGTCATCGCCGGTGCGCCACGGGAAATTCTCGGTGTCTATCGCCTGGACGGCAAGCAGGGGCGCATCGAATCCACCGACCGCCGCCATAAATCAGAATTCCTGGTCAGTAGCGCCGACGCAGAGGGCGCACAAAAAGGCCAGCTTGTTCTGGCCGACATCCTCCCCGGCCGTCGTCACGGCCTGCCTCAGGCGCGGATCAAGAAATCCATCGGTGCTGCCGACGATCCCGGCGCCATCAGCCTGATTGCCATTCACGCCCATGACATTCCGACAATCTTTCCCAGGGAAGCCCTTGCCCAGGCGGAAAAGGCAAAACCGGTCACCCTGGGTGGGCGCGAGGATTTACGGCAAATTCCCCTTGTCACCATCGACGGCGCCGACGCCCGTGATTTCGACGATGCGGTTTTCGCCGAGCCCGACCCCGACCCGGCCAATGCCGGGGGCTGGCATATTATTGTCGCCATTGCCGATGTCGCCCATTACGTCCATGCCGGCGACCCGCTGGACAGGGAAGCCGAGAAGCGGGGCAACTCGACCTATTTTCCAGACCGGGTGGTGCCGATGCTGCCCGAGGCTCTGTCCAACGGCTTGTGCTCTCTTCGCCCGGACGAAGACCACCCCTGTCTGGCGGTCCATATGTGGATCGACAAAGAAGGACAAAAACGCGATCACCGTTTTTTACGTGGAATCATGCGTTCTCACGCCCGACTCACTTATGAATCCGTTGAAGCCGCCCGTAAGGGCGAGAGTGATGACGACACGACGCGGCTGGCCGATCAGATTGCCGCCCTTTATGGCGCGTTTAAGGCGCTGGCCAAGGCGAAAAAAGCGCGTCATGCGCTTGATCTCGATCTTCCGGATTTTCAAATTGTGCTCGACGACAACGGACAAATTTCGAGCATAGAGCCGAAGATGCGACTCGACAGCCACCGTCTGATCGAAGAGTTCATGATCCTCGCCAATGTCGCGGCGGCAGAGACTCTGGAAAAAAAGAAGACCCCCTGCATGTACCGCATCCATGAGCCGCCCGGCCTGTCGAAGATAGAGCCTCTGCGCGATTTTCTCGACAGTCTCGGCTACAAACTGGCGGCAGGCACGGCTGTGCGGCCCGAACATTTTTCCCGTATTCTGGACCGTGCCCATGGCACCGAACATATGTCGCTGGTCAGCGAGATCATTTTACGCAGCCAGTCAAAAGCCGAATACAACCCCAACAATGCCGGCCATTTCGGTCTGGCCCTGTCACGTTACGCCCATTTCACCTCACCCATCCGCCGCTATTCCGACCTTCTCGTTCATCGGGCCCTGATCGACGCCGAGAGACTTGGCAAGGACGGTCTGGGCGACGGCGCGACAGCGCGGTTTGCTGAAATAGGCGAATTTATCTCAAAGACCGAACGCCGGTCTGAAGCCGCCGAACGTGACGCCAACGACCGCTATACGGTTGCATATCTTGCTGAAAAAGTCGGGGCGACATTCCACGGGCGCATCAACGGCGCCACCCGCTTTGGTCTTTTTGTCACCCTTAAAGATACCGGGGCCGACGGGCTTATTCCCATCCGCTCACTGGGCGACGACTATTATATTCACGATGAAACCCACCATTGCCTGCGTGGCCGCAAGACCGGCGAAACCTTTTCCATCGGCGACCTGGTCGAAGTTCGCCTGGCCGAAGCCAATCCGGTCACCGGGGGCATGGTGTTCGAACTGCTGCGTAACGGGCAAAGCACTGGGCGCTCGACGGGACGCAGCATAAGACGATCTACAGGGCGCAAGACGGGGCGCAAGACATCAGGCAAAGGTAAGCCAAAGCCCGGACGCGGAAAAAAAGCCACCAAAAAAACCGCGGGAAAAAAGAAGGGGAAAAGGCCGGGGCGGAAATAATCCCACGACAAATCCACCCCGCTGAACGCCCTAAACCATGTTCAGTTTCTCAAGAGCGATAGCGAAATCCTCGGCGAACTCATCCCCCGAACGCACAATTGCCGCCTCATCGGGCAAATCCTTCAGGACGGGATGACTTTTGTCAAAGCTGGTGAGAACGATAAAGGGAATTTTAGTTGTCGGCGCCATGGCATGAAGGGCGCGGCAGATATCGACCCCGTTTACTCCGTCCATGGTCGCCGAGGCGATGACCAGATCCGGCCGCATCCGCAGGGCCGTGGCGAGAGCGTCAATCGGCGTTGCGGCATTGAAGGTACGATAGCCGAGCATCTGCAATTCTTTTTCAATTACCCGGCCGAGGATTCTGGTTGAAGCCACCAACAGCACCTCGATATCGACGGGCTTGGAATAGGCGCTGGTATCAATGGCGACCCGGGCCGGGAGCTTACGCAAAATGACGGCGCAAGCTTTTTCATCAGGGTCTTTGCCGGCTTCGGCAATTTGGCGAATTTGATCGATATAGAGCTGAATGTCCTTGGCCTGGTCCTTGTTCAGCGCCGTGATGTCGGCGAGATAATCCTCCAGCCGATGGGCGACCATAGTCATAAACGGAAAGCCGAAGGTACCGCCCAGTCCTTTCAGGGAATGAATCTCGCGATGGAAATAGGTCAGGGCCTCGCCTACCAAATCGCCCTGCTTAAAAATCCCGTCGAGGGAGTTTTCAAGACCGTCCAGACGCTCAAATGTTCCATCAATGAACTCACGCTTAAGGGTTTCAAGCATCTGTTCATAGGTATCGCCTGTTTCGTTCACGAAGGAGATCCCTGCAATTGGAAAGATTCTAATGTGAGCATCGAAATACTGGCTTAAGTAAATGGGCTCAAGACGTTATCCCGGCGCAACGAGTCCGTGCAGCTAATTATATATGCGGAAATTTAATAATAAGTAGCGAATTATCGCCGGGAACATTAAGAAAGGAGTCAGATTTGACTCTTACGCAGAATCGTTATGCCCTATCGGATATCCCAAGGCCCGGATAAAACCCCATCGCCCAGCCGGATGAAGACCCTGTTGCGGGGATTCTCCCGCCTTTGTCCGGCCTGTGGTCGGGGACGCATTTACACCGGCTATCTGACCATTACGCCCCATTGCGCGGATTGCTCGTCCCCCCTGGCAGACTATCGCTCCGACGACGCACCGGCCTATTTCACAATCTTTATCGTCGGCCATATCGTTGTGCCCGGCACGCTCTTGATGGAAAAATTCGCTTCTCCGGAGGTTTGGGTCCAGCAAGCCTTATGGATCCCCCTGACCCTGGCCTTAACCCTTTTGCTACTGCCCAGGGTCAAGGGCGTACTTCTTGCATTGCAATGGCTATTGAATATGAAAACCAGTTAGAGTGTCGGGATCGGTATCTGATGCGTATTCATTCAAGGCATAAAACCCCCTTTGGCGGGCTGGGCGGAAAGCTTTTATCGCCACTTGTCGCCTTTCTGCTGGCTGCCTGCGCCGTCCAGGGTGTCCCCTCGTCTCCTGAATACACCTCAAACGACGCCCATCGCGTATTTTCATCCGGCTACGACTATATCCTTGATCGCTATATCGATCCCGTGAGCGTCAGCGATCTGGCTGTCCATGGACTGGGTAATCTGACGGAAATTGATGAAGAACTGATCGTCAGTTACGAAGGCGAAAACATCAGCCTGTCGCGCAAGGGAGAATTCATCGGCTCCTATCATGCCCCCGGAACGGGTGATCTGGAGTTGTGGACGGATTTGACTCTTGAGGTCATTGAAAACGGTCGGGAAAAATCGCCGCAACTACGCCAGGCAAAGGCGGAGGAAATCTATAACGCCGTTATTTCCGGGATGCTCAAGGATCTGGACAGTTATTCCCGTTACGCCGGCGCCCTGGATGCGCGCAGCAACCGGGCGTCCCGTGAGGGTTTTGGCGGCATTGGCATCCAGATTCTGGTCGAAGACGATGATGTGCGGATCGTCTCGGTGCTGCCCGATACGCCGGCGGAACGCAGCGGGCTTCTGGCCGATGACCGGATTACCCATATTGAGGGCGAGCCCGTCACCGGGCTGGATATCCGTCAGGTGGTCGAACGCCTGCGTGGGAAAATCGGCTCTCGCCTGGAAATAACCGTTGCCCGTGAAGACAATCCAGAGCCCCTTGAAGTTAGCATCAAACGCGCCTTGATCGTCAGCATGACCGTCAGTTCCAAAATTATGGACGGCATCGCCTATATCCGGATTACCTCGTTCAACAAACGAACCGCCAACGGTGTCGAAGACGAAATCGAGAAACTGTTGCCGCGGATTGAGACCGGTGAAATCACCGGTCTGATACTTGATTTACGCTCAAACCCCGGCGGCCTTCTTGATCAGGCTGTGGATATCGCCAACCTTTTCCTTGAAAACGGGGTGATCGTATCCACCGATGGGCGACACCCCGACAGCAATCAGAGATTCGAAGCAGATGACGAGGATATTCTAGACGGTCTGCCCATTGTCGTGCTGATCAACGGCAATTCGGCTTCCGCCTCTGAAATCGTCGCCTCGGCGCTTCAGGATCAGGGTCGCGCGGTTATTGTCGGCACTAATTCATACGGTAAGGGAACAGTGCAGAACGTTATCACCCTTCCCAATAGCGGCGAGCTTACCCTGACCTGGTCGCGCTTTCACGCGCCGTCTGGTTACACACTTCAGGGTCTGGGGGTTATGCCGACGGTCTGCACGAGTGAAGACAAGATAGATATCGATGCTTCCGGCGACATCAGCGTCGAACAGATCGAGGCGGCGATTATCCGGACCCAGGAAGCGACGGGAGACTGGCGTTCGCAGCGGGTGCCGAATGAAACGCTCATTGAGCAACTTCGTCGCGTTTGCCCGGCGCAACGCAAGACCAACGAGCTGGATATTGAGGTGGCGAAAAAGATTCTCAACAAAAACGGGTTGTATCAAAGCGCCAAAAGCCTCTCCTTTCCCGCCGTCGCCGAGAAAAATTAGGCCATATTTTCCCGGTATCCGCCCTTAAAGCCCGCGCTTCGGGCTTGACAGGCCCCGCCGGACGGGTATGTTCTGCCCAACTTAATCAAATTCACCAATAACCACTGCCTCCAGATACAGCGGAACCAACTCAATGGCCAAGTCCAGCACTATTCTTGTCAAACTCGTCAGCACGGCCGACACGGGATATTTCTACGTGGCCAAGCGCAATCCCCGCCAACTTACGGAAAAGCTTGAATTCCGGAAGTACGATCCGCGCGCCCGCAAGCATGTGATTTTCAAGGAATCGAAGATCAAGTAGCGGCCGGCCTCCCGCCCAAGGCGGAAACCATTTTCTAAAAACCATTAATCGAGAATTTAGCCGTCGTCCGGTGGAGTAACCGTGCCCGGCTTAGATATGCTCTAGAGCCAGGCCGAATCCCCGGGGCCGGCCTTGACGTTTCTGTCGAGATCCGACACCACGATATTCCGGCCTGAATCCTTTGCCCGGTAGAGAGATTCATCGGCCCTCTTGAGCAGACTTTCCGGTGTTTCATTGCCAAGATTAGCCATCGCCGCACCGATACTTATGGTGATGCTGAGTTCGCTGGTCGCCGCATCCGATATCTTAAAGGGCTCGTCGGCCATGGCGCTGCGCAGGCGCTCGGCAACCGAAAGAACGACCTGGGACGGCGCATCGGGAAGAACGACGATAAATTCTTCGCCGCCGAGGCGGGCCACCATATCGAAACTTCTCACGCAATGTATGATCCGGCGGGAAATTTCCTGGAGCACCTCATCGCCCGCGGCATGGCCGTAATTATCATTAACCTGTTTGAAGTGATCGATGTCGATCATCAGCAGGGCAATTGGACGACCGTCTTTTTGTGAGCGGTCAAGAGTTGTGCCGATATGGGCGTTGGCATAACGCCGGTTATAGAGTCCGGTAAGACTATCGGTCAGGGCCAGGGAAAGGCTGCGTTCGTAATTCTCGCGCAGCCTGTCCTGGAAACGTTTACGCCTGATCTGGGTGCGTGTACGGGCCAAAAGCTCATTACGTTCGATCGGTTTGACGAGATAATCGTTCACACCGATTTCCAAACCCTTGGCTAGCAGCTGCACATCGTCTTCATCTACGAGCAGCAAAATCGGCGCCTGGCGGGTTGCTTCCTGGGATCGCAGCATAGAGCACAGACGCAGGGAATCCCGCCCGTCGGTCTCGGGAAGATCGCCGACAATGATCAGATCGAAATCATTCTTTGTGGCGACGTTCAGGGCTTCTTCCTGGGTGTTGGCCGGCAGGATACGGTCGGTATCGGAGGAAAGGATTTCCTTTATCTTCATGCTGACGACGTCGCGTTTATCAACGGTCAGGACCGAAGCGTTCGAAATATCCATTTCGATAAAATCCATGTTGGCGTCCATAACGCCGAACTGGTCACAGGTTTCTTCCCTGCGCAGCCATTCATCCATCGTCATCTTAAGCCTGATCAGCGATTTAACGCGGGCGATCAGGGCAATATCGTTCACCGGCTTGGTCAGAAAATCGTCGGCGCCTGCCTCAAGGCCCCGCACCCGGTCGCTCACCTCGTTAAGGGCAGTCACCATCACGACAGGTATATGTGCTGTTTTCGGGTTGCTTTTCAGCCTTGAGCAGACCTCATAGCCGTCCATGCCGGGCATCATGATATCAAGGAGAACAATATCGGGAGACTCGTTTTCCGCAGCTTCCAATGCCTCCTGGCCGTTAAACGCCGTAATGACATTGAAATACTCATTCGTCAGCTTGGCCTCGAGAAGCTTGACGTTGGGCAATAAATCATCGACGACAAGAATGCGTGCGGACATGGTTCAAATGCCGTGAAAAAAAGGACTGTGAAATTGAATTATACTAGGAATTTCTCAACCGTGCCGAGGAATTCCGTCACCGAAATTGGTTTTGAGACATACGCCTCGCAACCACTCTGGAGAATCTTTTCCTCATCACCCTTCATGGCAAAGGCCGTAACGGCAATAATCGGAATGTGGGAAATGCTCTCATCCTCCCTGATCCACCTGGTAACCTCTAGCCCCGATACCTCGGGAAGCTGAATATCCATGATGATCAGGTCGGGCTTATGCTTGCGGACAAGTTCCAGCGCCTCGATACCGTCTTTGGTCTTCAAAGTGCCGTAGCCATGAGCCTCCAACAGATCACTGAACAGTTTCATGTTCAGGTCATTGTCCTCGATTATAAGAATCGTTTTCGACACATCGGCACCTTTTAAATGGGCGATCGGGTCTTTAACCAACCCGTTATCCACAAAAAATATATGGCTTCGCCTTCTTCAGACTATGACACGTATCACAAAGAGAGGGATTGTTTTTATAAGAAGAATAGTTTTTTTAAAAGCCTATAACTTTAACTGTTTGTAATAGAAGGAAAAATCATGACTATAGGGAATGGAAAATTTGAAATCTTCCTTCCAACAGAAAAAATAAATGAAACGGGGAAAATGGTTTGCGTATAGGAATTGATCTTGGCGGTACCAAGATTGAATGTATAGCTTTGAATAATAACGGGAAAACACTTTTCCGTAAACGCATAGGAACGCCCGCCGGCGATTACGAGGCAACGGTTCAGGCAGTTGCCGCCCTCGTCGAAACAGCCGAACGGGAAACCGGAAAAAACGGCGCGCGGGTCGGGATCGGTATCCCCGGCACCTTGTCGAAAAAAAGCGGCCTGGTAAAAAACGCCAATTCCGTCTGCCTGATCGGCCAGCCCCTGGACAAGGATCTTGAGGCGGCTTTGGGGCGTCCGGTCAAACTTGCCAACGACGCCAATTGCTTTGCCCTCTCCGAGGCCACGGATGGGGCAGCAAAGGGCCATCAGGTCATCTTTGGAGCCATCCTCGGGACCGGTGTCGGCGGGGGAATTGTAATCGATGGAAAAGTCATTACCGGCCCCAACGCCATCGCCGGTGAATGGGGGCATAACCCCCTGCCCTGGCCCCGGGAGGATGAGAGACCCGGCGCATCATGCTATTGCGGCCAAAACGGATGCCTTGAAACCTTTGTCTCCGGCACCGGGCTGGAACGGGACCATTTCGAGACCAGTGGTGAAAAGCTGAAAAGCCCGGAAATCGTCAAAAGGGCTGAAAACGGCATGGATTCAGCCGGTCAAACCCTGATCCGCTATGAAAACAGACTGGCTAGGGCCTTTGCCGCCCTGATCAATATTCTCGATCCAGACTGCATCGTTATCGGCGGCGGATTGTCGAATATCGACAGACTTTACACAAACGTGCCGAAGCTATGGGGGGAATACGTCTTTTCCGACCATGTTGAAACCCGCCTGCTGGCGCCGATGCATGGCGATTCAAGCGGTGTGCGGGGCGCCGCCTGGCTCTAGAAAGCCCCATCCAGCAGGGCTAGCAGGCCGGTTTCTCCAGGGGCTCATATTTATCCAAAACGGCGCGAATGACAAAGCCGCCAAAATCCAGAATCAGCTCTCGCGATACGCCATTGGCGACGAGGTGAATAGAGGTTTCGTATTCGGGTAAATCCTGCGCTGAATCGAGGTTGAAAAAAGCCAGTCTGACAGGCCAGTAGGAAAGATTAAGCGAGGGATCAAGCCGGACATTCTGTTCCTTGACCTTCCTCGGCGAGCCGATCACGGCATTGATTTCAAACATGCCCTCCTCGGTCGCGCCGTCAAAGACAATTCGGGACAAAACGCGCTTACCTAGCTTTGCCGACGCAATCATCTCAAGCAGATGGCGGGTCGGGAAAATCGTCCCCTCGGGCAATTCAATCGTCAGCCCCTTGGGAACCGAGTATTCAGCCAGCCCCCCGCCATTCGGGGATTTCAACGTCGCGACGCCGCTATAGTGCTCTGATAGGGCGCCGTTGTGGGAATTGCGGATATTAAACCGCATGGTCGCCCCGTCTCGCGATTCCCAGCTCGCATAACGGGTTTCAGCCTCAATATAGTCGCCGGAAGATTCATCCAGCCCCATGGTGAGGCTCTGGGACGAACTCCATCCGTCGCATTCCTCCAGCCATTCGATGACCATTTCCCCCTCGGCGCCGATGATTCCGCTCTGGAAATCGGCGCGATCGAGAAGAAGCCCGTAAACCGCCCGGTAGGGAGCTAAATCGACCTCTCCACCGGCCATCTCCTGACCAGCCGCCGGGTTGGCAGGAATAAGGAACGCCCCCATTCCCAGGATCAGGAGAGAAATGAGGGAAAAGAAAAAACGGCGCGCCATGGGGATCCTTGAATACGAAAAACGGGAGATTGGGTAAGTCCCTCGTTTTCTACCAGTATCCATCGATAACGGCAAATCGCCGCCCCTGAAAAGGGAGCGGCGATTTCCTTAGCCTAAAGGATTTGAGAAAAACGGCTTTCTCAGACCCCGTATTTATCAGGACTTAAAGCCCGTATTAACTGCCCGCCGGGCAGGAAGTCTCGCTTTCGCCGTTATGACAAAGCGTCACCGACCAGGCCTGTGATCCCGTTTTGGCAACATGGCGCTTGGCCTGGGCCAGGGATTGGTCGCTCACCGGGTCAAGCAAAACGCGATAATAGGTTTTACCCATTACGTCGGCGCTGATCACCATAGTGTCAAAGCCGGTCAACCCGGACGAGAAACGGTCCGCATTGGTCTTGTCGGCAAAGCTTCCCAAGACCAGGAACTTGCCCTTCTCAATGCCGGGGTCGACTTTGGGAAGAACAGTGTTCTTGACCAGAATGGCCGAACGGCGGGAGACCCGAACGAGGGGTTCTGCAACCGGAGTCGAATCATCGGCTATACCCAGAGCGGCCATCTGGTGGGCCGCCTCAATGTCGGGATGAACCGATGTTTCAACAATCCTGACCTCAGACGACCGAGGCACGGCCGGAATGTCGGAAAGGGCGCTGACCTTGACCGGAATCTCGCCGACAAGAGGGCCGGTATCCACAGGCGTGACTGCCGCGGGCAGGACTTCTGCGGTTGTCGGAGTGGCTGACTTGGCCTTGCGGTAGGTCGGCGAGGGTTTGCCGAAAGATCGGGACGGAACATCCTCGCGGGCAGTATAGGTGCTGGCCTTTTTCTTGCGGAAGGTCGGCGTGCCGAAGGCCTTATCGGAAGGCCCGCTGGTCTCAAGCGCCGCAACTTCAATCGTGCCGTCTGCCGAACTATCTGCGTCAATGTCGGCCTCGGCAAGGGCAATGCCGTCTTCACCGGGCTCAATGACCTGATAATCAGTGCAAATTTCCTCGCCCTGGATAATACGCCACATGGCGCAATCCTGCTGGGCAACAATCGATATGGCGTGATCGGTTGAGGTTTTGCCACTTGTGAGAAGAAGAATTCCATCAACGGCGTAAGAAGCAATGGCAAACGCCGGCGGTAGCCCGCACCCAGCTAGGAATAGGGGTAAGACAAGTATACACAGCTTTTTCATGCGCTAATATCCCCCTGAAACTGACATTTATGATTACGGTTGAGCTTGATTTTTCTTTGCGCCGGGACTGATCCAGGCACCCTCTTTGTTAACTGTTGGGGAGATTAGAATGGATTCTATTTAATTACAACATAATTCGATTAATTAAATCCGACCCACAATAAATTGTATTCGAAGACATTTTTCGTATTCTGGCGTCACCGAAATAATCCGGTGAATGGTTAATAAATATCACCGATATGCTGCAACATAATATCCGGCAAGCGGGATTCAAGTCGCCCAGGCGAATAAAAGGCCGCGAGGAGGCCGCCCTTAATCGTCATTTCCGGGTCGATCACTGCTTGGGCGGATCTCCGGCGGCGGATTGGTCGCCCTCCAGCGCTTCGGGCGCTTCGGGCTTTTTCACCGGCGGCAGTTTCAACTTGAGATGGAGTTCCCGCAGCCGTTCAGGCGGCACGGTGGCCGGGGCCTGCATCAACAGATCCTGGGCCTGCTGGTTCATCGGGAAAGCGATCACTTCGCGGATATTGGGCTCTTGGGCCAGCAGCATGACGATACGGTCGATCCCCGGCGCCGAGCCACCGTGAGGCGGCGCACCGAATTTCAACGCATTGATCAGACCGCTGAACTGGCTTTCCACGTCATCGCGGTTGTAACCGGCAATATCAAAGGCCTTATACATGACCTCTGGCAGATGATTACGGATGGCGCCACTGGACAGCTCAACGCCGTTACAAACGATGTCGTACTGCCAGGCCAGAATGGTCAGTGGGTCCTGGGTTTCGAGAGCCTCAAGGCCGCCCTGGGGCATTGAGAAGGGATTATGGCTGAACTCGATCTTGCCGGTGTCCTCGTCCATCTCGAACATCGGATAATCGACGATCCAGCAAAAACGGAAACAATCCTTTTCAAGAAGATCGAGATCGTCGCAAACCCTGGTGCGCACGGTTCCGGCGAATTTCGCCGCTGGGTCGGGATGACCGCAAACAAAAAACACCCCGTCGCCGTCGCCAACCCCCACGGTTTCGCGGATCATGTCAATGCGATCGGCCTCCAGATTCTTGGCGATCGGCCCCTTGCCCTCACCCTCGGCGAAAGTGATATAGCCGAGACCGGCCTGGCCTTCTTCACGGGCCCAGTCGTTGAGCTTGTCAAAATAGCTGCGCGGCTTATCGGCCGCACCGGGTGCGGGAATGGCGCGGACAACCGAGCCACCCTCGATGGCCTTGGCGAAGATGCCGAAGCCCGACTTGCGGAAAGCTTCCGTGACGTCACGGATAAGCAGCGGATTGCGCAGATCAGGCTTGTCGGAACCGTATTTGAGCATCGCCTCGGCGAAGGGAATCCGCGGAAAAGGCGTCTGGGTCACGTCGTGGCCATTGGCAAACTCTTCGAAAACCCCGGCCATCACCGGCTCCAGGGCGGCGAAAACATCATCCTGGGTGACAAACGACATCTCGAGATCGAGCTGATAAAACTCGCCCGGCGAGCGGTCGGCACGGGCGTCCTCGTCACGGAAACAGGGGGCAATCTGGAAATACTTGTCGAAGCCGGCAACCATCAGCAATTGCTTGAACATCTGCGGCGCCTGAGGAAGGGCGTAGAAATGGCCCGGATGAAGGCGCGACGGAACCAGATAGTCCCGCGCCCCTTCCGGCGAGCTGGCGGTCAGGATCGGGGTCTGAAATTCAGTGAAGCCCTGATCGATCATACGACGGCGAATGCTGGAGATGACATTTGAGCGCAGCAGGATGTTGTTGTGCAGCTCTTCACGGCGCAGATCGATAAACCGGTAACGCAGGCGCATATCCTCGGGGAAATCGGCATCTCCGGCGACCTGGATGGGCAGCATCTCGGCATGGCTTAAAACCGTCAACTCGTCGATCCCGAGTTCGACCTCACCGGTCGGCAGGTTGGGATTGACGGTCTCGGCATCTCGCGCCACGACGGGGCCTGAGACCGTAATCACGCTTTCCGGCCGCAAGCTCTCGCAATCTTTGAAAAGCGGGCTCGAGACATCGATGACACATTGGGTAATGCCGTAATTGTCGCGCAGATCGATAAACAGCAAATGGCCGTGATCGCGTTTACGGTGAACCCAGCCTGAAAGACGAATGTTTTCGCCCTTGTGATCGGCGCGGATCTCGCCGCAGCTATGGGTCCGGTAGGGATGTTGTGACGTTTCGCTCACTTGAAAACAGCCTTCCTGAGAGGAAAAGCCGGCGTCGAACCGGCTCATAGACGAAAAACCGGCTTGAGACTGCCGGGACCGGGCGAAAAAACACCCGGAAGACCCGGCTTGTCAAGTCCGCACCGGCAAAGGTTTCACATCTCGGCAAATACCTGTATACCCCCGCCATGACACTTATTGCAGATAATGCCTCTCTTGCCGCCGCCTGCGAACGGTTTTCCAAAGAACCTTATATCGCCGTCGATACGGAATTTCTCCGCGACAAGACTTATTACGCCCGCCTCTGCGTCGTCCAGATCGGCGGCGCGAGCGAGGCCATAGCCATTGATGCCCTTGCCCCCGGCCTCGATCTCTCGCCGCTGTACGAGCTCATGACCAACGAGCGGGTGCTGAAGGTTTTTCACGCCGGCCGGCAGGATATCGAGATTTTCTTCCAGATGGCCGAGGCCATTCCCCATCCCATCTTCGATACCCAAATTGCCGCCATGGTCTGCGGTTTCGGCGATTCCGTCGGTTTTGAAACCCTGGCGATAAAGCTGGCCAACGCGCAAGTCGACAAGTCGATGCGCTTTACAGACTGGTCACGCCGGCCCTTGCAGGACAGCCAGATCGACTATGCCCTGGCCGATGTCATCCACCTGCGGCCGATCTATGAAAGCCTGTTGAAAACGCTTTCCGGCAACGGCCGCGAAAAATGGCTGGAAGAGGAAATGACGATCCTCACCAACCCCGACACCTATCAAATGGACCCCCGGAATGCCTGGAAGCGGCTTAAAAGCCGTAATATCAAACCGCGCTTCCTCGCCATTCTGCGTGAGGTCGCCGCCTGGCGCGAAACCGAAGCCAGGCGCCGTGACGTGCCGCGAAACCGGATTTTACGCGACGACGCCCTGATGGAGCTGGCCGCCACCGCCCCGACCTCGCCCAAAGATCTGGCCCATAGCCGCTCGTTCCCGAAAAACCAGGCCGAGAGCGCCATGGGCAAGGCGGCGCTTGATGCCGTTGCCCGAGGGGCCGCCCTGGCGGTTAAGGATTGCCCGAAGCCACAGCAAAAACCCGACCTGCCTTCGAACCTCAAACCGGTGGTCGAACTGCTCAAGGTTCTTCTAAAGGCGAAATGCGAGGGTGAAGGCGTGGCCCAGAAACTGGTCGCCAATGGTGGCGAACTGGAAATGATCGCCCTTGACGACGAAGCCGATGTGCCGGCTCTTCACGGCTGGCGGCGCGCCATGTTCGGCGAGGACGCCCTGGCCTTGAAACACGGTAAACTTGCGCTCGGCGCCGGCAAAGGGGCGGTCAGGGTTATCCCCATCGACTGATTACGGGCCGACCGGAAAACCGCCGACCCGGCGAGAAAGCCTCAGTATTCCTGGATCGATTCGACGTAATGGGTCAGCATCAGGAGACGCAGATAGGCCGGTGCGAAGTGCCTTTTCTCCTCCTGCTCGAAGCGGTTCCCCCAGGGCGGCATCCAGATCACATCATGGGCGATAACCGGGTTCGTCCCGTCAATGCTCTCGTAAACCATCCAGAACGGAAAGACGCCGGCATTTTCCTTGGCGATCACCGTCAGGTCAGCCGGTTTAACCAGCAACACCTTTTCCATCGGGCCGTCGCCGCGCCCTTCTTCGCCGTGACAGGGGATACAGTTAAGTTCAAATTCCGCCCGGCCGTGATTAAGCAGCTTTTGCTGCTGGGCAGACACCGGAAAGGCTGTCATGAACGCCGCCGCACCGGAAATTAATCCGAAAGCGACAATGGAAAGTCTTTTCAAAAATTGTCCCGTAAACATATGCATCACACTTCTCCCCGGCCCGAACCTGAAAATAACCGGTCAATTATGTTCGCCAGCCGTTGAACTGTCATTGATTATGTTCGCCGGACGACAAACTGTCATTGATACAGATCGTCTATTCCCACCCCTCCTCACCGAGGGTTTTTTTCAAAAACGGAACGGTAATGCGGCGCCCCGAAGCCAGTGCGGCGCGGTCAAGACGTTCGACCAGGGAGCGGGCCGCAGCAAAAGACCTCTCCATCCGCGCCAGAAGATAGGTGATCACCTCCGGGCCGACAATGAGCTGTCGATCGGCGCATAGTTTGACCAATACCGCCTCGATCAGCGTGTCGTCGGGCGTCCCGACACTGACCGACGGCAGGATGGCAATCCGTGAAGACAGATCGGCAAGGTCGATCTGCCAGTTCTTAGGCGCCGTAAGGGCGGTGAGCAACAAAGTGCCGCCGTTCTCGCGGATAAAATTAAAAAAATGGAACAGCCCCCGTTCAAGGTCGTCGCGCCCCCCGACATTCTCGGTATTTTCGATGATGGCGGCCTTGTAAGACCCAAGAAGATCGGGCGGGTCGCCGGCGGCCAGGGCGCCCGCATCGAGCAGCACCGCGTCGCTCGCTTTTTGCCAGACATGGGCGAGATGGGTCTTGCCGCAGCCCGCCGGGCCATGAATGACCAGACCGCCGGAGGTCCAGTCCGGCCAGCGGTCAAGCCAGGCCACCGCCGAGCGGTTGGAAGGGGCGACAAGAAAATCCTCCCGGCCGAGCGCCGTGCGATGACCAAGATCAAGCGGCAACTGAGCCGGTTGGCGGGGCTTGACGGCGGGCATTGTCAGGAATCAGCCCTTGGCCGGGTGTTTTTTACCCGAGCCGAGGTAATAGGTGCTTTTCAGATAGCCCGACAGCAGGAAACGGCTGAGTACCCCGATCACGGCGGCGACCGGCACGGCGAGGAAAATACCGAGAAAGCCGAACAGCGCCCCGCCCGCCAGCAGGGCGAAGATGATCCACATGGGATGCAAACCAACCCTGTCGCCGACGAAACGGGGAGTCAGGATATAGCTTTCCAGGGTCTGGCCGAAAAGAAAGGTGCCCGCCACCAGCAACACCGGCGTCATTTCGGGAAACTGGTACCAGGCCAGCCCGGTGCCGACGACAAACCCGATCGCCGCCCCGACATAGGGGACGAAAGAAATCAAGCCGGTGGTAATGCCGATCAGGAGACCGAATTTAAGTCCGATCAGGGTGAGGCCGACGCCATATATCGTCGCCAGGGTCAGACAGACCATCGCCGCCCCGCGGACAAAACCGGAAAGCGTGCGATCGACTTCCATCGCCTGATCGCGGACCGTCTGGGCGTGAAGCCGAGGCAACCAGGAATCAATCCGCGCGATGATAAGGTCCCAGTCGCGCAAAAGATAAAAGGCCGTGATCGGCATGATGAAAATCAGCGACAAAAGATTGACCAGGGCCAGCCCACCGCCCCAGACCTTTGTAAACAGCCCGCCGACCCAGGCCAGAACATCACCTGCATAATCCCCGGCGACGGAGCGGAAAGAGGCCACCTGTTCATCGCCAAGGCGCGAACGCAGGGATTCGACAAGCGGCGTCACCATCTCCCTGAAGGAAGAAATATAATCCGGCAGGCTATTGGCGAAGGCGGCGATCTGTTCAACAAGCAGCGGCGCCAACAGAACCAGGGCTAAAACGACCACAAGCAGAAACGGCGCCAACACCAGCAAGGCGGCCCAGCCGCGCCATACGCCCCGTTTTTCAAGTATGTCCACCAGGGGATCGAGAAAATAGGCCACCGCCATGCCGACGACGAAGGGCAGCAGAATTTCATCGAATATATAGATAAAGAGAAGAAAGGCGATTCCGCCGCCAAGCCAGAAACGGAGTTGCTGTTGCTTCGTCATCTTATGCATCCACCCCTTTTATCCAACGCGTCAAATAACCGCCGCCCGAAAGCACTGTCGAAAGCGCAACCAGATAAACCAGCCAATCGATCACCACTCCAACATCGAGTACCATAGACGATCTGGCGAGAACAGCGATCACCAGAATGATCTGCAGAGTCGTATTGAGCTTGCTGATCCACAAGGGGTCTATATTCAAATCGTCGCCGTTCTGAGTATAGATGAACAGCGCCCCGCCGACGATCAGGAGATCGCGGAAAACAACCAGAATAACCAGCCAATCCGGCAACGCGCCCTGGTAACCCAGGGTGACATAGATCCCTACCAGCAAAGCCTTGTCGGCGATCGGATCCAGATAGGCGCCGGTTGACGACTGGGCGTTGAGCTTACGGGCAAGATAGCCGTCGATGGCGTCGGAGGCGCCGGCTATCAGAAACACCCAGAACGCCGCGACATAAGCGCCGTTGAGAATCAGCCAGATGATCAGGGGAACGCAAAGCAGGCGAAAGATACTGATATAATTTGGAAGGCTGGTCAGAATTGTCATCAATTACGGCTTTTCTTTGCCAATTGGTATCGGCACCAGTTCCCAGGTGGTATCCCCCTTCCTGAGCTTAAGGTCGCTCTGGGCAAGGGCCAGACGCAGCTGATCGGAATCACCGAGATATCTCAAATCAACCCGCGCCCCGTTGCGGGAGAGGGAAAGAATTTCCGCTTCGTGGATAATCGGCACCGCTTTAAGACGATTTTGGATGTCGATCCATTGCCGCATGTCGTGGAAGGGTATCGAAACCCTGAGACTCTCCGGGCGGCGGTCGAAAGCGACGATATTGTCTCGTTTCCAGTCTTCCTCGACTTGCCGCGCGACCTCGTTGGCGGCAAAGAGCAGAAGCTGGTCGATGGGTTCACCGGTCTCCCCGACAAAACTGAATACATGGGTATATTCCCGCGTTGAAGCGCCGAACCGGCTCACCGACACATCCAGACCGGGACGGTTTTGCAGCGGGTCCATGTTGAGGGTCGCCACAGTTACCAGGGTATCGGTGGCCCCATAGCGCCGGGCAATGGCGTCGAGCTTGGGCTTGTCGGCGGCCATCGCCTGCAAGGCGCCGATGGCGGCAACGTCGGCAAGATCACCCGGCGGCACCTTCAGGGGAACCGGAAAGCTTTCATCGTCGCGGGCTGCCCAGGCCAGACGCCAGGGGTTTGGGTCATCCCAGAGCAATTGGGCTCCGGCGAGTTGGTACACCGGGATTACCAGAACCGGCTTACTGGCGGTCTCGGAAAAGGGAATGCCTCTATCCCGCAGGAAACGCCTGATCTGCGATGGTTTGAACCGGTAGGTGATCTTGGCCAGATAGCGCACCGAAGACGTCTTTTCGTCTTTGACCTCGATCCCCTGAACATATTCGGCAATCTCATCGTCTTCGAGATCCGGCAAATTATCGTAATCCGCCGAAAGGATCAGGCGGTCGAGAAGGATCAGAAAAGCCCTTTTCTGCCCCTCGGCAATGGCCTTGCCCCTGGCAAGGGCGGCGGCTGAGGCGGTTTCATCAACCTCGACATCGGTGACGGTGAAGATGCCGCCCGGGGCCGCAAGGACAGCCTGCCCGCCCCCCCAGACGCCGGCAAACAGAAGGCCGAGAAAAAGGGCAAGGCGGAAGAAGGATAAGGAAAAAGGACCGTATGCGAGGACCATTGCAAACCGTGAAAGATAAAGTATGTTCAAAACGCCGTTCAGGCGTATCTTTCAAGCCTTATACTTCATCGGGAACGAGGACACCATAAGCAGCCAGACCTATAAAGACGCCGGAGTCGATATTGCCGCCGGAAACGCCCTTGTCGATGCCATCAAACCTCTCGCCAAAGCAACCGGACGGCCGGGGGCCGACGGCGCGCTGGGCGGCTTTGGCGGCCTCTTCGACCTCAAGGCGGCGGGATTTACCGATCCCGTCCTGGTCGCCGCCACCGACGGCGTGGGGACCAAGCTCAAACTGGCGATCGATACCGGTCTCCACGACGGAATCGGCGCCGATCTTGTCGCCATGTGCGTCAATGATCTGATCGTTCAGGGGGCCGAACCCCTGTTTTTCCTCGATTATTACGCCACGGGCCAACTCGACCCGAAAGTCGCCGAGCGTGTGGTCGCCTCCATCGCCTCGAGCTGCCGTGAGGCCGGATGTGCGCTGATCGGTGGTGAAACGGCGGAAATGCCGGGCATGTACGGGAAAGGCGATTATGATCTCGCCGGTTTTGCCGTCGGCGCCGCCGAGCGCGGTCATATCCTCACCGGGCAAGGGGTTGAGGATGGCGACGTCATCCTTGGTCTGGCCAGTTCGGGTCTTCATTCCAACGGCTTTTCCCTGGTCCGCAGGATCGTTGAGGGGCGCGGCCTCGATCTTGCCGCCCCGGCCCCGTTTGAGCCCGGCAAAAGCCTCGGCGAGGCGCTGCTTACCCCGACCCGGATCTACGTCAAGAGCTGCCTTGGCGCCCATCGCAGCGGCAAGGTCAAGGCCTTTGCCCATATTACCGGCGGCGGCATCACAGAAAATATCCCCCGGGTTCTTCCCCCCGGCCTCAGCGCCGAGATCGACGCTTCAAGCTGGCCCCTGCCAGATGTTTTCGCCTGGCTTGCCGGCGACGGCGATATTCTGCCCACCGATCTTGCCCTGACCTTCAACTGCGGCATCGGCATGGCGGTGATTACCACCGCCGAAGACGCCAATTCGGTGGCCGGGGATTTACGGGCTGGCGGCGAAACCGTCTATGAGATCGGCCATATCGAAACCCGGCAGGAAGAGGCGCCGGCGCTTACCCTTGCCAATGCGGAATCCTGGGCCAAGGGGGAGACTTAGAGATGATGCGTGTCGCCGTGCTCATCTCCGGACGGGGCAGCAATCTCGGCGCCCTGATCGACGCCGTATCGGTTAAGGATTTTCCCGCCGAAATTACTCTGGTGCTGTCCAGCAACCCCGATGCGGCGGGCCTAGAACTTGCTGAAAAGGCCGGAATTCCAACGGCTATCGTCAATCACCACGATTTTGACAGCCGAATGGCCTTTGACGAGATATTGAATGAACGCCTCGAAGCAGCCGAAACCCAGTTCATCTGTCTGGCCGGGTTCATGCGCATTCTGACCGAGGAATTCGTCGCCAAATGGCGGGACCGGCTGATTAATATCCATCCCTCCCTGCTGCCGGCCTTTAAAGGCCGCAATACCCACGAACGGGTGCTCCATGCCGGTGTCTGCTTTTCAGGCTGTACCGTCCATTTCGTGCGCCCCGAGATGGATGACGGACCGACGATTGTCCAGGCGGCGGTGCCGGTTCACACCCAAGACAGCGCCGACGATCTGGCGGCGAGGGTTCTGAAAGCCGAACATCACGCCTATCCCCTGGCCCTGCGCCTGATCGCCGAAGGCCGGGTGCGGGTCATCGACGAGAAGGTCCATATCAAGGGTGCGCATTCGCCCGCCGACTACCTGCTCAACCCGACGGAAGAAAGCTAAATCCCCGAGGGAACATCACCCCTTTCCTTTTCGGGATATTTTGCGCTATAGAAGATCATCGTTTTTTAATTCACTCACCGGGAGATAGAAGAAAATGGCTGCAGACAAAGAACTTGAGCGCCACCAGCACGACTGGCAGAATTTCATTAAACTGACCGCGTACAGCTGCATTGCGGTTGCCATTACGCTCGCCTTTATGGCTCTTTTCCTCACCGAGCGCTCACCCGGCTGAAGATCGGCAACAGCAAAAGCAAAAGGCCGTCCCTCCCGGGCGGCCTTTTTTGTTGGTCTTAGAACTGGGTGGCAGGAAAGACAGGCTCTAGCCGACGATTTCCAGACCACTGAAGAAAAAGGCGATCTCTTGAGCCGCAGTTTCCGGGCTGTCCGAACCGTGAACCGAATTGGCCTGGACCGAATCACCGAAATCCTTACGGATTGTACCTTCCTCGGCATTGGCGGGGTTGGTCGTCCCCATAATCTCACGGTTCCGGGCGATGGCGTCTTCGCCCTCCAGCACCTGGGCGACAACCGGACCGGAAGTCATGAAAGCGCACAAATCCTTGTAAAAGGATCTGTCCTTGTGAACCAGGTAAAATTGCTCAACCTGTTCAGAGGTCAGCTGCAGCCGTTTCTGGGCGATAATCTTCAGCCCGGCCGCCTCGAACCGGGTATTAATCTCGCCGGTCAGATTTTTGGCCGTCGCATTGGGCTTGAGGATGGATAGGGTGCGTTCAATTGCCATGGGTTGGGGTCTCTCCATGCGTTAGGGAAGCGGCCTTATATACACCTCAAAGCCAGACGGCAAGCAGGTTTTCAATTCAGGTTTTTTGTTCCCAGCCGCCCTCTGCCCCTTGTTGATAATAGGCCACTTTATGGCCGGCGTCCCGATAGACTTTCCAGCGTTCACGAGCCGCCGCCTCGGCTTGCGGATCATTGCCGTCAAAGAGGTCGAGACATTTTTCATAGGTCGGATAGGCATCGCAGGCGACACCATCGGTGAGCACCAGAACCGAGGCCTCATTAGGGTTCTCATGGGTGTCGGTGAGCCACACCGGCTGGTCGCCGGGATGGCCCTCCTCGGCGCTGCCATGGGGCAGAAAGGCCCCCGGCTCATAGGTCCACATTGCCGCGTTCAGAGCGTTGATCCGGGCCTTGGAGCCGCTGAGAACGACGGCCCGGAACCCGGCGCGCACGACCTTTTCGAGGAGCTTTGGCAGCACCTGTTCAAGGGGGTGGTTCTGCAAATGATAGAAGTTGATTTCTGTCATAATTACAAAGCGTTATTACAGATTGTTAACCTTTTTCATAATGATCACTCACGAGCTTGTCGAGGAGCCGGACGCCAAAGGCCGTGCCCCCCCTGGGCACCGTCGGCTTGTCCTTTTTGTTCCACGTCACCCCGGCAATATCGATATGGGCCCAGGGGGTCTTGTTGACGAAGCGCTGAAGAAACTGGGCCGCCGTGATGCTGCCGGCGCCGCGCTGGTTGGTGATATTCTTCATGTCGGCGATATCGCAGTCGAGCATCTTGTCGAAAGCCGGATCCAGCGGAAAGCGCCAGACCTTTTCAGCCACCGCCTTGCCCGCCGCCTCAAGCTTGCCGGCGAGGGCGTCATTATTCGAAAACAGCCCTGCATATTCGCTCCCCAGGGCGACAATGATGGCCCCGGTCAGGGTGGCGAGATTGATCATCGCTTTCGGTTTAAAGCGGTCCTGGCAGTACCAGAGGATATCAGCCAGCACCAGACGGCCCTCGGCGTCGGTATTGAGCACCTCAATGGTCTGTCCGGACATCGAGGTGACGATATCACCGGGGCGCTGGGCCGAACCCGAGGGCATGTTCTCGACCAGACCGACAATTCCGACGGCGTTGACCTTTGCCTTACGCCCGGCAAGGGCCTTCATCAGGCCGATAACGACGGCCGAGCCCCCCATATCCCATTTCATGTCTTCCATGCCGCCTGACGGCTTGATCGAAATACCACCGGAATCGAAGGTTACGCCCTTGCCGACAAAGGCCACCGGCCGCTTGTCTCTGGCCTTTGAATTGCCCCGCCATTGCAGGACCACGACCCTGGGCGGGCGCACCGAACCCTGGGCGACGCCGAGCAGCGCCCCCATACCCAGCTTGCGCAGCTTCGCCTCGGTGAAAATCTCCACCTTGATACCTAGTTTCTCAAGGGTTTTAGCCTCTTTGGCGAGGGTTTCCGGATACAGAACATTGGCCGGTTCTGAAACCAGATCACGGGTGAAAAAGACCCCCTGGGCAGTCTTTTCCAGGGGCTTGAAGGCCTTTTTTGCCGCCGCGGCGCCACTCACCATCAAGGTAAAATGTTTAAGTCTCGGTTTTTGCGACGCTTTCTGGCGCGTGCGGTATTTGTCGAAACGATAGGACCGCAGCAGCGCCCCATAGCCCAGATGGGCGGCCCGTCGGGCAGCGGGAATGGAACAGCCCTCGATCGGATCGACGGCGATAAAGACCTCGCTTTCACCGGCAGTGTTGATAAGTCCGCAAATCGTGCCGCCGGCATCCTCCAGCGCCAATTCGTTGATATCCTTCGCCTTGCCGATGCCAAACAGGCAAATCCGGGCGGCAGAGATACCCGAGGGAGCGTTAATAACCAGGCTCTGGCCACGCTCACCCTTGAAGCGACTGGCCTTAATGGCCCGCTTTAGCGCCCCACCGCTCTGTTTATTGAGGGCCGCGGCGCTCTGGGTCAGTTTAAGGCCTTCAAGAACGCCAACGACGATGGTGCCGCGGCGCGGCTTTGAGGGAGCGGAAAAAGTGATTTTCATGCGGAATTCTGCCTATTTCTGATAAATGCCAAGGTCCGGGTTTCCCGCCCTCCATCTGGAGAGCGACAATCTCATCTGGCGAGGAAATCCCATGGAAACAAGGAAAACGCCCCGCAGGATCATCACTTTAGACATCCGGCCGCCAAAGTGAAGCCAAACTTGATCCGCCAGCATTCACGCTTCGTTAAGAAATAGTCTGTGTTATCAAGGTGTTTTATGTGATAATTGAAGAAAATTATCGGCAGACGCGATGTACGGGAAAGATTGAAAAAAATCCCGGCACGGGGCTGTGGTTTCATTGCTTCTATGTTCAGGGTTCCGATGCGGAAAATCACGACTTATCTTTTTCGCCACCTTAGCGTGGCCATGATTTTCGTCACCTTGACTCTGACCTTCGCGGTCTGGCTGATGCAGTCCCTGCGCCTTATCGACATGATCGTCAATAAAGGCCTGCCCCTGTCGATGTTCCTCTATATGTCGTCGCTCCTGCTGCCGACGTTTTTATCTCTCATTCTTCCGATCGCGCTTTTTGCCGCCTTCATGTTCGTCTACAACCGCCTGACCATGGATAGTGAACTGGTAGCCATGCAGGCCGCCGGCGTCAGTTCCTTTGGCCTCGCCAAACCGGCGCTCGTCATGGCCGGGTTAATCACCGTGATCGGATACAGCCTCAGTCTTTATCTGCTGCCCACCGCCTATCGCGAATTCAAGGAATTGCAGTTCATCATCCGTAACGACTATTCCTCGGTTCTCCTTCAGGAAGGCGTTTTCACCACCTTGTCCAAGCAAGTGACCGTTTACGTCCGCGAGAGAAGCTCTGACGGAAAGCTCGCCGGTATTTTCGTCCACGATAACCGTATCCCCGAGCGCCCGGTGACCATGATGGCCGAAAGCGGCACCCTTTTGCGTACCGATAACGGCCCCAGGGTCATCATGATCAACGGCAATCGCCAGGAGGTCTCGAAAACCACGGGACAATTGTCGCTGCTTTATTTCGACAATTATTCCCTCGACGTGAGGGCCGTCGACAAGGGGGCCGGAAAAAGGTGGATGGAAGCCCGGGAACGTTATCTCCACGAATTGTTTGCCCCCGACATGGATAACCCGGACGATGTAAAGAACATCCAGAAACTCAGAGCCGAAGGACATCAGAGAATTGTTCTGCCGCTTTACGCCTTTGTCTTTACCCTGATCGGTCTGGCCGCATTGCTCGGCGGCAGTTTTGACCGCCGGGGCCAGAGCAAACGGATTTTCGTGGCGATCGGTCTGGTGGTTCTGTTCGAGGCCAGCGCCATCGGCTTTGCGAATTTGGGGGCGCGCTTCAACTGGGCGGAACCCCTTCTCTATCTGAACGTGCTGATTCCCGTTCTCGGGAGCATATTCGTCCTTTCAACAAAACACGTGCGCAAAAAGAAAACGCGCCCCCTTCCCCCCGCCGTTACGGCGGCGGGAAGTATTTGAGCTTAGGGTCTCAAGACCATGCGCCTGTCACTCACCCTGTCAAAATATATCGGCCGCCAGTTCTTCTGGTGGTTTACGGGAATCTTTTTCTCCCTTGTCGCCCTGATCTTTACCTTCGACCTGATCGAACTCATGCGCCGGGGAGCGTCGAAACAAGCCGCCTCCCTGGATATCATCCTGCAGATGGCGCTGCTTAAAATCCCCCTGATGAGCCAGGAGATCATTCCCTTTGCCGTCCTTTTCGGCGGCATGCTCGTCTTCTCCCGCCTGACCAGAAATCACGAACTGGTGGTTGCCCGCGCCGCCGGTATTTCGGTTTGGCAATTTCTCTTGCCTGCATTGCTCATATCCCTGTTCATCGGGGCCTTTCAGGTGATGCTTTTCAATCCCTTCGCCTCGGTGATGACATCCCGCTTTGAACATCTTGAAAGCCAGTTCCTGCGTGGTAAATCGAGCCTGCTTGCGGTTTCCTCATCCGGCTTATGGCTTCGCCAATCCGATCAGACGGGGCAATCGATCATTCACGCCCAGCGGGTTCTTCCCGACAGCATGGTGCTTCAGGACGTCATCATCTATCTTTTCGAAGACAGCGACCGATTCACCTCACGCATCGACGCCAACGCCGCGGAATTAAAAGATGGCGCCTGGAATTTATCCGATGTCTGGCTGACTGCCCCCGACAAACCACCAAAATTCCTCGATTCCCATGTCATCAAGACCGATTTGACCCTGACCAAAATCCAGGAAAGCTTTGCGCCGCCTGAAACCATGTCTTTCTGGGATCTTCTCGAATTCATCGATGTCATGGAAAGCGCGGGCTTTTCGGCCCTTAAACACCGGCTTTATTATTACTCCCTGCTGGCCCGACCATTTCTGCTCTGCGCCATGGTTCTGATCGCCGCAACCTTTTCCCTGCGCCTGACCCGATACGGCGGCACCTCGCTTGTCGTCGGTGGCGGCATTCTTGCCGGGTTCCTGTTCTATTTCTTTTCCGACGTGATTTATGCCTTGGGGCTGTCCGCCAGTCTGCCCGTTCTTCTTGCGGCCTGGTCACCAGTCGGCATCACAACCCTTCTTGGTCTTGCCATGCTGATGCATCTTGAGGACGGGTGAGGAAAATGCGCTGTCTGCCCGCCATTAATTGCGTGTTCTTTTTGCTTCTGGCCGCCTGGTTTGCCGGCATGCCGTTGAGGGCTCATGCCGCAACCGGTGAACAAGTCCGCCTCAACGCCGACAACATTTCCTACGACGAGAAAACTGCCACTGTTACGGCAACCGGCAATGTCGAGATCAAGCAAGGTGAGCGAATCCTCATTGCCGACCGGGTGGAACTCAACGAGATAACCAACACCGCCACGGCGCAAGGCAACGTCACCCTTCTCGAGCCCGATGGAAATGTGATCTTTGCCGATTACGTCAGGCTGAGTGATGAGTTACGGGACGGCATTCTCAAGAACCTGAAAATCAGGATGACCGACGACAGCCGTCTGGCCGCAAACGGCGCCCGGCGCTCGGGTGGTTATCTTACCGAGATGAGCAAGGGTGTATTTTCACCCTGTAAACTGTGCAAAAAAGACCCCGACCGCCCCCCCCTGTGGCAGATCAAGGCCAACGAGATTATTCACAACGAGAAAACCCACGACATCGAATACAAGGATGCGTTTCTTGAAATGTGGGGAGTGCCCGTCGTCTATACGCCCTATTTTTCCCATCCCGATCCGACGGTCAGACGGCGTAGCGGTTTTCTCGCCCCCAGTTTCGGTAATTCGACCCTTCTCGGTTTTGTCAGCCGAACCCCCTATTACTACGTCATCAATCCGAGCATGGATGCGACCATCACCCCCATCTATACAACCGATCAGGGGCCCGTTCTGGCGCTTGAATACCGCCAGCGCATGACCAACGGCGTGTTGGAAATTGCCGGTAGCGGAACCAAGGGCGACCTTATCGATAATCTGGGAACCCGAAAATATGATCAGCTCCGCGGCCACGTAAAAGCCGAGGGACGTTTCGATATCGACCCCACCTGGCGCTGGGGATTCGATGTCAACCGGGCCACCGACGATACCTATCTGCGGCGCTATAATTTCGAATATCAGGAAGTCCTGACCACCAATGTATTTGCCGAAGGGTTCCGGGGCCGAAACTATGCCTCCGCCAACACCTATCTGTTCCAGGACACACGACCGAACACAGATTCAAAAGCCATCCCCAGAATCCTTCCCACCATGGATTACAATTTCGTCAGCCAGCCATCAAAAATCGGCGACTTTCTCACCCTCGACACCAATTTCCTGAGCCTGACACGGGAAAAAGGCAGCGGGAGCCACCGCATTTCAGCCGAAGGCGGATGGCATCTGCCCTTCACCACCAAGTCGGGACATGTATTCAATTTTTCAGCAACCATCCGGGGAGACGGTTATTACATCACCGAAATCGAGAAAGAAGGCGGAACCAACGAGAAATATGACGACTATACCGGTCGAATCCTGCCCCAGCTTTCACTGAACTGGCGTTATCCCCTGATGCAGCAATCAGGGAGCACCCACCAGCTGATCGAACCCATGGCCGCCTTTGTCGCCGCCCCGAACAACAACAACCCCTCGGCAATTCCCAACGAAGACAGCCAGGCTTTCGAGTTTGACGAAACCGATCTCTTTCAGCCCAACCGCTATGTCGGCCTGGACAGGGTGGAGAGCGGACAACGCATGGATTACGGCCTGAAGCTCGGTACCTATGGTTCCAAGGGCGGAGAAACGACCGCCTTTTTCGGCCAGAGTTTTCGCTTCCGCGATGATAATTCGTTCGGTATCCAATCAGGCCTCGACGGCCATTTTTCCGATTATGTCGGCCGGGTCCGGATCGCGCCAAGCAGCCTGCTTAATGTCAACTATCGATTCCGCCTCGACAAAGACAATTTAGCGCCGATTATCAGCGACCTTTCGTTCAACGCCGGGCCCTCGATATTCAGGGTCTATGCCAATTATCTGGATATTGATTCAGGCGCCAGTTCCGGCGAGTTGGAACAACGTAAGGAAATAATTTACGGCGCCAGTTCGCAATTCACCGAAAACTGGACTGTTTCCGGCCGAGCCATCCATAATCTGGTCGATGACGAAGGATTGCTGAATTATGGAATCGGCCTGAATTATCAGGACGAATGTTTCAGCTTTTCAACGGATTATACCCGGTCATTTACCCGCGACCGCGACGTCGAGCCCAACGACACGCTCTACTTTACGATTTTCTTCAAGCATCTCGGCCAGTTCTCGACATCGCAAGACGTGTCGACAGGTAGCAGCTCAAAGACCGTCGAACAGTTGGAACAGTTGGAAACCCCTAATTGATCCCAAAAAAACCACATTTCCACGTATTCTGATTATCGTCCACCTTCCCCCTCTTGGAATTATAACCGACCCGACATTTCAATCAGGCCCCTTATTAAAAATGAATAAACAAAAAAAACATACCCGACGAGGACAGGTCCATCGCTGTCTGTTTACCGTCTTTTTTTGGTTTCTGATCGCCTCTCCGGTTCATGCCCAGGATATTCAGAGCATTGTCGCCGTCGTCAATGACGAGGTCATTTCCGGATATGATGTGGAATCGCGAATCACCCTCACCCTGACCTCCCTCGGTCTTGAGAACACGAATGAAAACCGTGCCGAAATCAGATCCAAAACATTGGACAACCTGATTAACGAAAAGCTGAAAGTACAGGAGGCTAAAGAGCACAACGTCGAGATAACGGAATCGATGATCGAAGAAGCCCTTGCGAATATCGAGAAAGCAAACGGCATCGAAGAAGGCACATTCAGGGAAACAATGAAAGATGACGGGATCAACCCTCAAACCTTTATCGACCAGGTGGAATCCAATCTTGCCTGGCGGGATCTGATCAATCGCCGCCTGCGTTCACAAATCGATATAGGCGACGATGAAGTCAATGAAGCGATTGAGGACATGGGGAAAAACAAGGGAAAGCCGGAATTCCTTCTAGCAGAGATTTTCCTCCCCGTTGAAAGCCCGGACCAGGAAGAGGAAACCCGCCTTCTGGGCAATAAGATTATGACCCACCTGCACGAGGGAACGCCGTTTCAACAACTGGCGAACGAGTTCTCGGGCTCTGCTTCGGCGGCATCCGGTGGTGATATCGGGTGGGTTCAACCCGGACAGATTGATGAAGAACTCGAAATTGAGATCAAACCAATGATCCCCGGACAGGTGAAGGGACCTCTGCGCAGCGTCACCGGCTATCACATCATTCTGATGCGGGAAAAACGCATTATCGGGGCATCGGGCGAGGTGCAAGTATCTTTGCTTCAACTCTTTCTCGGGCTGCCGCCACTGGCCTCTGAAGATGAAATTGCCGGGTTAACCGAAAAGGCTGCAATCCTCACCGGGGATATTTCCGGCTGCGACGCGATGTCTGAACTGAGCGACGATACCGGCGCTACACTGACAAATGATCTCGGCACTCTGTCTCTCGGCGATCTTCCCGAAAACCTTAAAGAGGCAATCCGCACACTTGATATAGGCATCCCCAGCCAACCCATTGTAACCACCAGTGGCATTATGGTGTTGATGGTATGTGAAAAAATAGAACCCGAATCGATCGAACCGGACCGCGATGAAATCAGTTCCCATCTTGAATTTCAGCGCCTCGATCTGATGGCGCGACGGTATTTAAGAGACCTGCGCCGGGCCGCGCATATCGATATTCGCCAAGGCCGGTGAGTAAAATGACCGGTTCGGCAAAAAAGAAGCCTGCTCTCGCCCTGACCATGGGAGAGCCGTCCGGAATCGGGGGTGAGATCGCTTTACGGGCGTGGCTGATGAGCCGGCAGACTTGCAGATCAGGGGAAAGAATAATCCCCCCCTTTTTTATCATCGACGATAAAGAGCGTCTTTCCGGGATTGCCACCGCCCTTGATCTGCCCGTGACGCTTTGCCCCATCGAGACCCCCGAAGAGGCACAGGAGTGCTGGAAAGAGGCACTGCCCGTTTTGCCCTTAAGCGAACCGGTTGACGCCATGCCCGGCACCCCGGACCCGAAAAACGGCCAGGCCGTTCTAGAATCCATTGAGCGTGCCGTAGCCTTTGTCAGGGATGGCCGGGCATCGGCTTTGGTCACCAATCCCATTCATAAGAAAATACTCGGCAAGGCAGGATTCCCGCATCCTGGGCACACCGAATATCTGGCCGAGATCGCCGGCCAGGACAATCACGGGAACGCCTACGTGCCGGCAATGATGCTTGCCGTGCCCGAATTAATGCCCAGCTTGCGGGTGGTGCCGGTGACCATTCATATTCCCCTTAATCAGGTGTCTGATGCGCTGACCCGTGAAGACATCGTCGGCCAAGGGAAAATAACGGCCATAGCGCTTGAAACCATGTTCGGCATAAAACGCCCGCGCCTGGCTGTCGCGGCGCTGAACCCCCATGGCGGCGAAGAGGGAAAAATGGGCTCTGAAGAAATCGAAATCATCGCCCCGGCAGTGGATGATCTGGTCGCCCTGGGTTTTGACGTCACCGGCCCTTTCCCCGCCGATAGTCTTTTTCACAACCAGGCGCGGAAAAATTTCGATGCAATTATCTGCATGTATCACGACCAGGCGTTGATCCCTCTCAAGACCCTGGACTTCGAGAACGGCGTCAATATCACCCTTGGACTTCCCTTCATCCGCACCTCACCCGATCACGGCACGGCGCTGGATATCGCAGGCCAGGGGATCGCCAGCCCCAACAGCCTGATCGCCGCCATGATTACGGCCGACGATTTGTCGTCAATGCCACACAATCAGCGGCGATCCCTGCAGCTTTCCGTTGCCTGATCGCCGGCCAGACGGAGCAAGCTTTCCGCCCCTGCGCGACATTATTGAGCGCTATGAATTGCGGGCGAAAAAATCCCTCGGCCAGAATTTTCTTCTCGACTTGAATCTGACCCGGCGCATCGCACGCGCGGCGGGAGATATCAGTGACTGTACGGTGATTGAGATCGGCCCCGGCCCCGGCGGCCTGACCCGCGCCCTTTTAGATGAGGGAGCAAAACAAGTTATCGCCGTCGAGCGGGACAGGCGATGCCTGGAGGCGTTAGAGGAACTGAGGCTGGCTTTTCCCGACAGACTGACCCTTGTTGAAGGTGATGCCCTGAAGGTTGATCCCCGAAGCCTGGTTGGTGAAACAGAACCCCTGCGCATCGTCGCCAATTTGCCCTATAACGTCGCCACCGAATTACTTTTTATGTGGCTTAAAGATGCCCGGCGTTACCAAAGCCTGACCTTGATGTTCCAAAAAGAGGTGGCCATGCGCATTGTCGCAGCACCCGGATCAAAAACCTATGGACGTCTTTCGGTGATGACTCAATGGCTGTGCGAAACCAGGCTGCATTTCGATATCCCCCCCAGGGCTTTTACCCCCGCGCCCAAGGTTACGTCGAGCCTGGTCGGGCTGATCCCGCGGGCCAAACCCCTTGCCCCGGCCGATAAGCAAGCCCTGGAAGCGGTTGCCAAAGCCGCCTTCGGCCAACGACGCAAGATGCTGCGCGGCAGCCTGAAAAGTCTCGGCTGTAATACGGAAATGCTGATTGAAAAAGCCGCTATCGAGGGAACCCGGCGGGCCGAGGAATTATCGGTTGAGGAATTCTGTGCCCTGGCCCGTGCCTATGCCGCCCTGGAAGAAAAATAAACGCCTTACCCGACGGTTGCTAGCGCCACTCGCGAAGCCCTTTGACGAATTCCGTCAATCCGGTCTGACGCTCACGCTTGAGACGTTCGGCGGCGAGTATCGATTGAACACTCTCTATGCTTTCTGAAATGTGATGGTTGATGATGATGTAGTCATAGGCATCCCAGTGACTCATCTCATCGGCTGATTTTTTCATCCGGGCGGCCACCACCTCCGGGCTGTCCTGGGCTCTGGCGCGCAGACGACGCTCCAGTTCCATCGTCGAAGGCGGCAGGATAAAAACGCTGACAAGATCCTCCCCCGCGCATTGGCGCAAATCCTGAGCACCCTGCCAGTCGACATCAAACAGGACATCACGACCCTCTTTCAACGCCGTTTCAACCGGCTCCTTCGGGGTGCCGTAATAATTGTCGAAGACCTTGGCGCTCTCAAGTAATTCGCCGCGGTTGACCATGAGATTGAATTCGACCTTATCGACAAATTGGTAATCGACACCCTCAACCTCGCTGGGCCGTATTGGCCGCGTCGTCGCAGAGACGGACATGGTGAGATTGTCGTCCCGCGACAACAGATCTCTCGATATGGTCGTCTTGCCGGCGCCCGAGGGCGACGAGAGGACCAGCATCAGACCGCGACGCTGAATTTCCTGGGGGGGCTCTGAAAAGGAATGACTGGCTGACATGAATATGGCGCCCGCAACGGGCACCCCCGTAACTCATTGAAATAAATATAGTTTATTATATGACCTTCATTTTTATCATTGTTTCCAGATGACGACAAGGATTCCACCCCATCGGTCGGAACCCCGGCTGATGCTTTGGGCCACGCTCTTTCCCAAAACCGCCATCAGTTTTCATTCTATATTCTGAATCTGCTCGCGTAATTGCTCAACCGAGGCTTTAAGGTCGAGGCCGGTTTGGGTCAAATCCATATCCGCCGATTTTGAACAGATGGTATTGGCCTCGCGGTTGAGTTCCTGACAGAGAAAATCGAGTTTGCGGCCCACAGCACCCCCACCTTCAAGCAGAGCCCGCACCGCCAGAATATGGGCGGCAAGGCGGTCGAGCTCTTCCCTTGTATCGGCCTTGGACACAAGAAGGGCGAATTCCTGGGCCAGCCGCTCTTCGGTTACCGGCGGCGTGGCGTTGAGGAGTTCATCCAACTGGCTCTGAAACCTTTCTTTCATCGCCTGTGGTTGCAGGGCGGCGCACTCTTCGGCCTGCCCATGCAGGCGGTCGATCTGGTCGAGAAACCCGGTCGTCACCTTGCCCAGATGGGCGCCTTCCTGGGCCCGCATCGCCGCCAGATCAACCAGCGCCTTTTCTAGCCCCTTCAAAAGAGCTTTTTCACGCTCCAAAACAGCCTCTTTCGTTTCATCCCTGTCGACGCTTTCAATCAGGCCGGGGACCCGCAAAAGCCCATCCAGGCGGGGCTTATCGGCATCGAAACGCCGGGAGAGGGTTTCAAGAATTGCGGTCAGCGATTCTGCGACCTCTTCGTTAAGGCTAAGCGAAATGCCGCCCCTGGCGGCGGTCAGGGAAAGGGTCAGAAAGATATTGCCGCGTTTGAAGGTCTCCTGAACTTTTGACCGGGCCTTGGCCTCCAGACCGTCATATCCGGATGGCAGACGAAAGCGCACATCCAGCCCCTTGGCGTTGACGCTCTTGGCCTCCCAGACCCAGCCCGTGCCATCGACCTGCCCCTCGCTGCGGGCAAACCCTGTCATGCTCGATAAAGCCACGTTTTCTCCCCCTCCATTCAGAACTCAGGCTGACGCCAGATTTAGCACCCATAGCGCCAAAAAAATACCCGTGCGACAATAGGAACATGGCTTTTTCACACCCCGCCCCAAAATCGATTCTTATTACCGGCGCCAGTTCAGGCATCGGCGAGGCCTTGGCCTGTGCCTATGCGGCGCCAGGAATTACGCTCTTCCTCTGCGGTCGTGACGACAAGAGAGTGGCCAGCGTGGCGGCAGCCTGCACGGCAAAGGGGGCGGTCTGCCACGGCCACCACCTCGATATCACCGATGCCAAGGCCTGCCGGGAGTGGATCACCGCCTGCGACACCCAGGCCCCCCTCGATCTGGTGGTCGCCAATGCCGGGATCGCCGGGGGCAGCGGCGGCATGGGGGAAAGTGCGGAAAAGATGCTGGAAATCCATCAGGTCAATGTGATGGGCACCGTTAATACGGTTCTTCCCGCCATTGCCGCAATGGAGAAACGGGGCTTTGGACAGATCGCCATCGTCAGTTCGATCGCCGGTTTTGTCGGCTTTCTCGGCGCCCGCGCCCCCGCCTATTGCGCCAGCAAGGCAGCCAATCGCGCCTGGGGTGAAGCCCTGCGCGGACCCTTGGGGCGACAGGGAATTAAAGTGTCGGTGATATGCCCCGGCTTTGTCCGTTCACGGATCACCGACAACAATAAATTCTCAATGCCCTTTTTTATGGAAGCCGACCGGGCCGCCGTCCTCATCCGCAACGGCCTGGCGAAAAACCGGGCGCGCATTATTTTCCCCTGGCAAATGGCATGGCTGATGAAAGTGATTTCGATCCTGCCGGTCTTTATCGCCGACCGCCTCGCCCGTAACATGATCGAAAAAAGAGGTTAGCCGCCGTTTTTCAGCTTACGCCACTTGGCAACATTGCGATTGTGCTGTTTCAGGGTTTTGGAAAAGGCATGACCGCCATTACCGTCGGCGACGAAATAAAGGGCATCGGTTTTTTTGGGGTGAAGAACGGCGTCAATTGACAAACGACCGGGATTACAGATCGGCCCTGGCGGCAATCCTTTGATCAGATAGGTGTTGAAGAGTGTCTTGGTCGCCAAATCCTTGCGGGTGAGTGTGCGGCCCAGGCTGACCTGGCCGTTGGTCAGGCCGTAAACAACGGTCGGATCGGATTGCAGGCGCATACCCTTGTTCAAACGATTAATGAAAACACCGGCAACCAGGGAACGTTCGCCGTCGAGCGCCGTTTCTTTTTCGACGATGGAGGCAAGAATTAGCGCCTCTTTCGGCGATTTCAGGGGCAGGCCGGAATCCCTTTTCGGCCATTCCTGTGCCATCAGTTCATCCATCGCGACGTCCATGCGGGTGACAAAGGCGCTACGCTGATCGCCCCATGAATAGTGATATGTTTCAGGAAGGAGTGTGCCCTCCCGGGCCGGCGGCGGCATGCCCCCCTCAAGGCCGTAGGTGTCGAGCACGATCTTGAAAACCTCAAAGCTTGTCAGCCCTTCGGGAATCGTTTGCCGTCGCACCAATGTGCGTCCGGCTTTCAGAATCTGCATCACCCCCTTGGCGCTTATTCTTGCGGGAAAAACGTATTCACCGGATTTAAGAGAGCGCCCGCTTTTTGCCAGACGAACCCCAACGATGAAATCCCAGCGGGAATCAAGGAGGCCCTGATCTTCCAGCAATTCGCCGATGTCACCCAGAGACATGCCCTTGTCGATAAGGAGATTTACCTGAGCCACATTCGGACCCGGCCGCACAAAACGGTCATAAGCATAAAGAAAGCAGGTCAGGGAGATGGCGGCGGTCGCCAGAAAAAGAGCCACAATGCGGAAAAAAGCCCGCCGCATGATTGTCTTAAGGCGCCTGAGCGATAATCAGGGAAGCGTTGGTACCGCCAAAACCGAATGAATTGGACAAAGCCCGGCGCACTGTGCGCTCCTTCGGCTGATGGGGCACAAGATCGAGATCACAGCCCTCAGACGGGTTGTCCAAATTGAGGGTCGGGGGAACCACCTGATTGACGAGGGAAAGAACCGAGAAGATCGCCTCGACACTGCCCGCCGCCCCGAGAAGATGGCCAATCGAGGATTTTGTCGACGACATGGAGAGCGATTTCGCGGCATCGCCGAACACCTTTTTGACAGTCTGAAGTTCAATCTCATCACCGAGCGGCGTCGAGGTGCCATGTGCGTTGATATAATCGATATCCTCGACATTGACGCCGCTATCCTTCAAGGCTGCCTGCATGGCGCGCCGACCACCCGAACCGTCTTCGGAAGGCGCGGTAATGTGATAGGCATCCCCAGAGAGGCCATAGCCGATGATCTCGGCATAGATTTTGGCGCCGCGCTTTTTCGCGTGCTCGTAATCTTCCAAAACGAGAATTCCCGCCCCCTCGCCCATGACGAAACCGTCCCGGTCCTTGTCCCAGGGGCGCGAGCCTTTTTCCGGTGTATCGTTAAAGTTCGTTGAAAGCGCCTTCGACGCCGCAAATCCGGCAAGGCCAATCCGGCAAACCGTACCCTCGGCCCCGCCGGCGACCATCACATCGGCATCGCCGTGCTTGATCAGCCGGGCCGCATCGCCGATGGCGTGAGCCCCCGACGCACAGGCCGTAACCACCGCGTGGTTGGGACCACGGAAACCGTATTTAATCGAGACATGGCCCGAGGCCAGATTGATCAGGCAGGACGGAATGAAAAAGGGCGACACACGACGCGGGCCTTTTTCAACAAGGGTCAGGGAGGTATTGTAAATGCCCTCAAGACCCCCGATCCCCGACCCGATCATAACGCCGGTACGGTTCTGGTCTTCCTCGCCCTCGGGCTTCCATCCGGAATCTTCTACAGCCTCAGTTGCCGCAGCCATCGCATAGACGATGAAATTCTCCATCTTGCGCTGGTCTTTTGGCGGCACCCATTCATCCGGGTTATAGAGCCCGGCGGCAGAACCCTCCTCGCCCCGAGGCAACTGGCCGGCAATTCTACAGGCCAGATCGGAGACATCGAAGGATTCGATTTGGCCAACACCGGAACGGGACTGAAGCAGAGCATCCCAGGTAGCCTTTACCCCGCAGCCAAGCGGCGTAACCATTCCAAGACCGGTGACGACAACGCGCTTCATTGGCGGGGGTACCTCATCGAAAAAACACAGGAATAGAAAAGAACCAAGTCGGAAACCCGCTTAGCCGTTGGCCTGAATAAAATCGATGGCATCCTTGACGGTGAGAATCTTTTCAGCCGCATCATCGGGAATTTCGCAGCCAAACTCTTCCTCAAAAGCCATGACCAGCTCAACAGTGTCGAGACTGTCGGCGCCAAGATCGTCAATGAAGCTGGCGCTGTCTGTCACTTTTCCCTCATCGACACCGAGATGTTCGACAACGATTTTCTTTACGCGTTCGGCAATATCACTCATATCGCTTTTTCCTTTGAGATGAACTGAATATGGATCTAATAGACGGGGAAACCGGTCGTATATTTATAATTTATCAGGCTCGGACTCCCTAAAAACGGCGGCTTGATAACACACTTTTCCGGCGCTGACCAGCACGGGGATACAGTACCGACAGAAAGTGAAACCGGGCTATATCATCGCCATTCCCCCGTTGACATGCAAGGTCTGTCCGGTGACATAGGCGGACTCGTCGGACGCCAGAAAAACCGCCGCCGCCGCCACATCACCGACATCACCGAAACGGGCCGCGGGAATAGCCGCCAAAAGCCGCTCGCGCACCGTTTCATCGAGGCCGTCGGTCATCGCCGTGACGATAAAACCCGGCGCGATACAATTGGCCGTCACCCCGCGGGCGGCGATTTCGGCGCCCAGAGACTTGATCATCCCGGTCATTCCGGCTTTCGAGGCGGCATAATTGGCCTGACCGGGGTTGCCGGTCGCACCAACCACAGAAGTAACAGCGATAATCCGCCCCCAGCGGGCTTTCATCATCGGTTTTATACAGGCCCTGGAAAGGCGGAAACCGGCTGTAAGATTGACATCGATAACCTTTTGCCAGTCCTCGTCCTTCATCCGCATCATCAGACCGTCGCGGGTCAGCCCGGCATTGTTGACCAGAATATCGAGCCCTTCCATGGCCTCTTGCGCCTCTTTTGCCAAGGCTTCGGCACCCCCGGGCTCGCCAAGATCGCAAACCACCACATGGGCCCGCTCGCCCAGTTCTCCGGCCAGGGCGTCAAGGGCCTCCTTGCGGGTGCCTGACAGGGTAAGAGAAGCGCCCTGGGCATGAAATGATCGGGCGATAGCAGCGCCAATGCCACCGGAAGCGCCGGTAATAAGGGCCTTCTTGCCGGTCAGGTCGAACATGCTAGACATCCTTCATAAATTCCTCGATATCGGCCGGAGCACCAAGCGCCCTGGCCGAAAGATCACGATCAATGCGCCGGGCAAGGCCGGTCAAGACCTTACCAGCGCCCAGCTCAACCAGTTCCTCGACGCCGTTTTCCTTCATATAGAGAACCCCTTCGCGCCACCGTACCATGCCGGTCACCTGTTTCACCAGAAGATCACGGATTTCATCCGGTTGGCTGACCGCGGAAGCCGTCACATTGGCCACCAGAGGGACGCTCGGGGCGTTAAGGGAAATATCAGCCAGAACAGCGGCCATGGCCTCGGCGGCAGGCTGCATCAGGGCGCAATGAAAGGGAGCGCTGACGGGGAGCAGGACACTGCGCCGTGCCCCCTTATCCGCCGCCAGGGCAATCGCACGTTCCACCGCCGCCTTTTCGCCGCTGATAACGACCTGGCCATCGGCGTTGTCATTGGCCGGAGCACAGACCTCACCCGCAGCTGCCTCGGCCGCGATTTCGCTCGCCGCCTCAACATCGAGACCGAGTATCGCCGCCATTGCGCCCTCGCCCACGGGTACCGCGGCCTGCATGGCGCGGCCACGGGCTTTTAGAACCCTGGCCGCATCGGACAAAGCAAAGGCGCCGGCCGCCGCCAGGGCCGAATATTCGCCCAAGGAGTGACCGGCCACATAGGCGCAGCCCCGGCCGATGTCCAGACCGCCCTGGCGCTCCAATACCCGAACCACGGCCATACTGACCGCCATCAGGGCCGGCTGGGCGTTTTCGGTCAGGGTCAGCTCGTCTTCGGGGCCATCAAACATGAGCCGGGAAAGGTTTTCGCCAAGGGCGTCGTCAACCTCTTCGAATACCTCTCTGGCAGCGGGAAAAGCATCGGCCAGATCGCGGCCCATGCCGACGGCCTGGGACCCCTGGCCGGGAAAGACGAATGCGCGTGTCATGTATTTATCCTGATGGTGACAAAAACGGGCTTACCGGAGGTTTCATAACGCCTGTGGCGGGACTGTCAAGGCGGCAGAAGGGCACAAGCGGTCAGTGGCCCCGTTGAACAGGTGGCTGTCTGGTGTTTTACTTGGTTTATGAAGCTTCGTCAGGCCTTCGGGCTTATATTTATCTGCGCCTGCTTTGTCCTGATCTTTTCATGGGCAACAGGATTTAGCCGCGAAGGAACCGGGTTTGCCGTCGGCATCGGCATGATGCTGGCGCTGACAGTGCTCTGCCTGCTGCCCCTGATCAATTTTATCGAACGCCGCTATGGCAAGGTATTGGCCGTGGGAGCGGCCCTCTTCCTGGTGCCTTTTCTGGCCCGCGTGCTTTATCTCCATGCCTTCGGGCCGGTTTGGAACCTGATCATGGGGCCAGCCTAGAGCAAGGCAAGCCGCCTCCTGGCCACAACCTGAAAGCTATAAATGTAATTAAAACGACTACAAGGTTAAGGGGTTTCTAACACATTCTGCTGTATACCATGGGTATTGCTTCATCCAAGGGTTGTGGGCAAAAGCCATAACAACAAAAAATACAGGGGTGTTTTTTGAGCCCGATTTTCTCAGCCCTTTCCAATCTGCTTCCTAAATCCATTGGCAATCGCATGCTGGCAACCATCCTGGTGGCCACCCTTGTGCCGACGGCTATGGTCGGATGGATTGGTTACACCTCCATTTACGATAATATCAGGCGGGAAAAGATCAGGGCCGTCGGTTTTGTCGCCGAGGATCGTCATGCGCAACTGGTCCTGATGTTAAAAGACGAACATCGCCGGGCCGGGCAATTCCTTGATATTAACGTCCCGCGTTGTGAAGAATTATTCGCCCCCTCCAAGCCAAAGATCGATAAATGCCTTCAAAGCGCCCTGGAAATCTATATGCGCCGGGAAGGCGCATTGGGCGCCAGCCTGCAACGTAAGGGAGTGGATGGCGCATTACTCGTCGGCCTCTCTCCTCCCGGCAATCCGCAAGAATTGAAACTTATGCCCGGCCAGCTGGCTGTTTTCCCCCCTGCAACACCGGGTCTGGCACGGTCCTATTACATATTGGAAACAGACCCCATCAGTCTTTCTTTCCTGGCGATGAACTATCCGGTCGATACTTTGAATGAGATTTTCGTGCCGCCTCATATTCTCGGCGTATCGGGTGAAACGTTTCTATCCGATGCTGAGGGGTTTTTCATAACCAAGCCCAGATACAGCTCATCCCAGGGCAAAGGCGTGCCGATTTCGGCCGTGCCGATGGAAAAATGCCTGCAATACAATGATATGGAAATGCTGGAACTCGATTACAGGGCCGTCCCCATCATTCACGGCTTTCGATACATTCCGGAGATCAACGGCGGCTGTATCATGGCCCATTTCGATCAGGCGGAAGCCTTCGCGCCCCTGAAAACAATCTCCTGGGCCCTGGCTTTCATCACAGTTGTGATCATTCTGCTGGCGTTTTTATCGGCAACCTATATCAGCCGTCGCATGGCGAACCCCATTCTCGCCCTCCACCGGGTAACCCTGCGTATCATGGGTGGAAACCGCGACGCCTTTGCCGATGAAACCGGGGATGACGAGATTGCCGAACTGGGGCGCTCGTTCAACCTGATGACAAAACAGGTCATCGAGCATGAGCGGAAGCTTGAACAAAGGGTTCAGGAGAGAACCATAGAACTGGAAATAAGCAATGCCGATCTTCTGACCGCCATTGACGAGCTTGAAGAGGCCCAGAACAAGATCAAGGAGATGGCCTTTTACGACACCCTGACGCAATTGCCCAACAGGCGCTTGCTGAACGAACGGCTGGAACGTTCCATCGTTGCCCGCACCCGCATCCGTCAGCACGGCGCTCTGCTCTTCCTCGATCTGGACAATTTTAAAACCCTGAATGACACCCATGGCCATAAAGCCGGGGATGAGCTGCTGATCAAAGTGGCGAAAAGGCTGAAAATCTGTGTCCGGGAATCCGATACGGTAGCGCGCCTGGGCGGGGATGAGTTTATCGTGCTGCTTGAAGATCTGGACACCAACAGGGACGACGCGGCTATTGAAGCCAAAACCGTCGCCGAAAAAATTATTTCCACCCTGAATGAAGATTATGAACTTGAGAATGTAACCCACCATTGCACCGTGAGTATCGGGATTGTCCTGTTTAGCGACCCCAAAAGCTCGGTTGACGACCTGCTTAGCGCCGCCGATGCGGCCATGTACGAAGCCAAGAAAAGCGGCAAAAACGCCTTTAATGTCTCTGATGCCCCCCCAGGCCCGAAATCCGCGCCTCCCAAGGCTTAAGCCCCCGCCCCATCACACTTATGGCCGGTCAGCGAAAAGGGCAGAGAGAACCCGGGATTCAAGCGCTTGCGTGGGAGAACGTTTCGTGTATAGTGCGCCGCTTCATAACCTCCTTGCCGGTTTGCGCCGGCTAGGGCCGGGCGGCTGAAGGCATTTTGCCCCAGCGCCGGACCGTTAACAGCCATAAGGGGTGACTTTTTTATGCCGCTATACGAAAGCGTGTTTATCGCACGCCAGGAAATTTCCGCATCCGCCGCAGAAGCGCTTGCCGACAAATACAGCGATCTCCTCAAGGAGAACGGTGGCACCGTCGGCAAACGCGAATACTGGGGCCTTAAAACCCTCGCCTACCGGATCAAGAAGAACCGCAAGGGCCACTATTTCCTTTTCAACATCGACGCCCCCTGGAAGGCGCTGGAAGAAATGGACCGCCTGATGCGGATCGATGACGACCTTCTGCGCCATATGACGGTGAAGGTCGAAGAACACGAGGAAGAGCCCTCGGTGATGATGCAGAGCCAGGATCGCGATGATCGCCCTGCCCGCACGCCATACGGCTCCAGGGACAGGAATGCCAAACCGGCGGACGAGAACAAAGGCGACAAAGCCGAAGATAAGGCCGACGTAAAGGAAGAAGCCGCCCCGAAAGAGGAAGGCGAAACCCCGCAGGCCCCGGCTGAAAGCGCCCCGGCTGAGAGTGCCCCGGCTGAGAGTGCCCCGGCTGAGAGTGCCCCGGCTGAGAGTGAAGGAGAAAAGGAATGAGCTTCGATAAACCCAAAAGAGAAGACAGTCCTGGCGGTTCCCGGGGCGGTCCCTCGCGACGTCCATTCTTTCGCCGCCGCAAAAGCTGTCCCTTTTCAGGCCCAAAAGCCCAAAAGATCGACTACAAGGACACCAAGCTTCTCGGGCGGTTCATTTCCGAACGCGGCAAGATCGTGCCGAGCCGCATCACCGCCGTGTCGGGGAAAAAGCAGCGGGAACTTTCGCGCGCCATCAAACGCGCCCGGTTCCTCGCCCTTCTTCCTTATGTCACTGATTAACCCGTTACCGGCAAGGAGTTAGATAATATGCAAGTTATTTTGCTGGAACGAATTGAACGTTTGGGCCAGATGGGTGACGAGGTCAAGGTCAAGGCCGGCTATGCCCGGAACTTCCTTCTTCCCCAAAAGAAGGCCTTGCGCGCCACCGAATCCAACCGCAAACATTTTGAATCCCAAAAGGTCCAGCTTGAAGGGATCAATCTTAAAAAGCGCGACGAAGCAGAAAGCGTCGCCAAAAAGCTTGATGGTTTCGATCTGCTGATGATCCGCCAGGCCGGTGAAACCGGGCATCTGTATGGATCGGTTTCTGCCCGCGATATCGTCGAGACCCTCGACGAAGAGGGCTTTACCCTGACCCGCCAGCAGATCCAGCTCGGTCATGCGATTAAAACACTCGGCATCTATGACTGCCGGATCGCCCTGCACCCCGAGGTCATCATCTCGATCAAAATCAACGTCGCCAAGACCGAAGAAGAGGCCAAGGCCCAGGTCGCGGCGGCGCAAGCCGACGAAGAGTCTGCCGCCGCCGATGCTTTGGAAGCCAAAAAGGCGAAAAAGAAAGCCAAGGCTGCTGAAGCCGCCGAGGCCGCAGACGCTGCTGAGGCTGAAGAGGCCACAGGGCAGGACGCAGAGCCTGCCGCAGAAGAGACAAAAGAAGAAAAAGCGGAGTAATCCGCGACAAGTAAAACCGACGTTTTGCGATCAAACGCCGCCCTTAACCGGGCGGCGTTTTTTCCTCATGGGGAGGGCCTAATCAATCCCCGTGACTCACAGGCCTTATCCCCCGGTACCACATGCTGGCAGTGATATTTTACACACCTATAATCTCTGCTGGATGCTAGTGTGCCGGACATGGAATCAAAGACTTCTCCCGAACAGAATATCACTCCCCTGCACGCTGCCGAAGCCGATTTAAACGGCGGCGGCGGCGGCCTGAGCCATCATGCGCCGCCCCATAATTACGAGGCCGAACGCGCCCTTCTCGGCGCCATTCTGATCAATAATACGGCCTATGAAAAGGTTTCGGACTTCCTGCACCCGGAACATTTCGCCGATTCCGTCCATGGACGCATTTATGAGGCGGCCGCTAAACTGATCGAACGCGGCCAGATGGCCGATGCCCTGACCCTGAAGAACTATTTCGAGCAGGACGGCGCGCTGGCCGATGTCGGCGGCGCAAATTATCTGTCGCGTCTGGCCGAGGAAGCCGTGACCATCCTCAATGCCGGGGAATACGGACGGGTCATCCATGACATGGCCCTGCGCCGCAGCCTGATCGCGCTCGGCAACGATGTGGTCAACGAATCCTATGATCCCGATATCGACGTGCCGGCACCGACCCTGATCGAGGAAACAGAACAAAAGCTGTTCGAGCTTGCCACAACCGGCAATTTCGAAGGCGGGTTCCAGACCTTTGGCGAGTCGCTGGTTCTAGCGATCAACGATGCCGAAGCGGCTTTCAAGCGGGACGGCAAGCTGACCGGTGTCGCCTCGGGCCTTAAAGACCTCGACAAACTTCTCGGCGGGCTGCACCCGTCCGATCTTTTGATCCTTGCCGGGCGGCCATCCATGGGTAAAACGGCGCTGGCGACAAATATCGCCTTTCATGCGGCCCGGTCCTATAAGGAGAAAACAGACGAAAACGGCGATGTCACCGTCGTCGATGGCGCCAAGGTCGCCTTTTTCTCGCTGGAAATGTCGGCCGAACAACTGGCGACGCGTATCCTGTCTGAAGAATCCAGGGTCGGGTCCGAGAAGATCCGCCGCGGCGACATATCCCAAGAGGATTTTGAAAATATCTTCCGGGTGAGCCAGGAATTATCCTCTATCCCGCTGTTTATCGACGATACCGCGGCGCTGACCATTTCCGCCATCCGCACAAGGGCGCGGCGGCTCAAGCGCAGCCAGGGGTTGAACCTGATCATCATCGATTACCTTCAGCTCCTCAGCGGCTCGTCGCGTCAGCGCAACGAAAACCGGGTGATGGAGGTTTCCGAGATTACCCGTGGGCTGAAGGCGCTGGCCAAGGAACTCAACGTGCCGGTCATTGCGCTCTCCCAGCTTTCACGTAAGGTTGAAGACCGCGACGACAAGCGACCGCAGCTTGCCGATCTGCGTGAATCTGGCTCGATCGAACAGGATTCCGACGTCGTCATGTTCATCTTTCGCGAGGAATATTACATCCAGCGGCGCGAGCCCACCGAGGGCACCGACAAACACCTCGAATGGCAGCAGGAAATGGCCCAGGTGCACAATTTGTCGGAAGTTATCATTGCCAAGCAGCGCCACGGACCGGTTGGCAAGGTCACCCTCTATTTCGATCCCATGTCGACCAAGTTTACCGATTATGTGAAGACCGACCACCTGCCCGACAGGGAATTCTAGGCCCGCCCCTTATGCCCAGAGACTCCTTTCTTGACGATCACGCCGAGGCCGTCCTTACCATCAACCTCGACGCCATCGCCGCCAATTACCGCCTCATTTCCGCCCGTCTCGGCCCGCAATGCAAACCCGGCGCCGTGGTCAAGGCCGACGCCTATGGCCTCGGGTTCCGTCGGGTCGCCCCGGTTCTTGCCGCCTGTGGCTGCGATAAATTCTTCGTCGCCGATTTGTGGGAGGGAATTTCACTCAGGGAATGCCTCAAGGAGAACGCCAACGAAGGCGACATCTTCGTTTTCAACGGCCCGCCGGCGAACCGGAGCGGCAGGATTACCAAAGAGAGTCTGGCCGCCTTTAGCGACCTTCGCCTGACCCCGGTGCTCAATACCCCTGAGCAGGTTATCGCCTGGAAAGATCATCAAGGGGCCGGGAAAAACCGCCCGGCAGCCGTCCATATCGATACCGGGATGACCCGTCTCGGCCTGGAATCCGAGAAAATAATCGCGATGGCCCGGGAGGGATTGTTCGAGGGGCTAGATATCGCTTACCTGTTTTCACACCTTGCCTGCGCCGACGATCCCGATAATCCCATGAACAAGGAACAGCTGGAGGCGTTTTCCAGCGCCCGCTCCCTTCTTGGCAATCCACCGGCCAGCCTCGCCAATTCCTCAGGCGTTTTTTTAGGGGAAGATTTTCACTTCGACCTGGTCCGCGTCGGCGGTGCGCTCTATGGAATGAACCCCCTGCCCGGCCAGAAAAACCCCATGGAGCCGGTGGTCAACCTGTCGGCGCGAATCCTCCAGATTCATGACATTGACAGCCCCAGACCGGTTGGTTACGGTGCCACCAGCAAAATCGTCCGACCGGGGAAAGTTGCCACAATTGCGGTGGGTTACGCGGACGGATACATGCGTTCTCTGAGTAATCGGGGGCATGCTTTCATCGAAGGAATTCAGGTGCCGGTTATCGGACGCGTTTCAATGGACTACATCACCCTGGACGTTTCCAAACTTGCCGAAGGAACGCTCAAACCGGATACGGTGGTTGAATTGATCGGTCCAAACCATGACATTGACGCCCTGGCCGAAAAGGCCGATACCCTGGCCTATGAAATTCTGACCGGACTCGGCAACCGATACAGGCGGGTTTATACCGGGGGAAATAGAGTCTCATGAATCCGCTGAACTTTCTTAGAACCACCGGCCGGGTGTTTTTGACTTTCCTCGCCGCCACCGGGCGATTGTCGCTTTTCACCTTTTCATCCCTCTATCATGCCCTGACACCGCCCTTTTATCCGCGGCTGATCCTCCAGCAGATGATCAGCATCGGCTATTTCTCCCTGCCCGTTGTCGGCCTTACCGCCATTTTCACCGGCATGGTGCTGGCCTTGCAAAGCTATACCGGTTTTTCCAGGTTTTCGGCCGAAAGCGCCATTCCCAATGTGGTTGTCCTGTCGATCACCCGCGAGTTGGGCCCGGTGCTGGCCGGATTGATGGTGGCCGGCCGCATTGGCGCTTCCATGGCCGCCGAGATCGGCACCATGCGGGTGACCGAACAGATCGACGCCCTGGTTACGCTCTCTACCAACCCCTTCAAATATCTGGTCGGGCCGCGGCTGATCGCCGGTGTGACCATGCTGCCCATCCTCGTGTTGATCGCCGACGTGATCGGCATTCTGGGCGGTTATCTGGTCAGTGTGTATAAGCTCGGGTTCAACCCAACCACCTATTTGATCAATACCTGGAATTTTTTCGAGGTCGATGATCTTGTTTCTGGACTGATCAAGGCGGCGGTCTTTGGGTTTATCATCTCCCTGCTCGGCTGTTACAACGGCTATAATTCCCGTGGCGGCGCCCAGGGCGTCGGGGCGGCGACGACGACCGCCGTGGTTACCGCCTCAATCCTTATTCTGTGCTCAGATTATTTCCTTACCGAACTGCTGTTCACCCAATGACCAATAAACAGAACATGATTGAAGTAAGCGGCCTTCACAAAGCCTTTGGGCCGAAAAAGGTGCTGACCGGCCTCGACGTTAATGTCGGCAAGGGTGAATCCCTGGTAGTGATCGGTGGTTCTGGAACCGGCAAATCAGTCCTCATCAAGAATATCCTCGGCCTGCTCAAACCGGATGCGGGCAGTATTAAAATCGACGGTGAGGAAACCGTCGGTATGGGTGCCAAGGATCGCATGCGGATCATGAAGAAATTCGGCATGCTGTTTCAGGGTGCCGCACTGTTCGACAGCCTGACGGTTTGGGAAAACGTCTCCTTCGCCCTGATGCAAAGCCTGCGGATGCCGCGCATGGAAGCCAAGGACATCGCCCTGGAGAAACTCGCCATGGTCGGGCTCGACCCGGCGGTTGGCGAGCTTGAACCCTCTGAACTGTCCGGCGGCATGCAAAAGCGCGTCGGTCTGGCCCGCGCCATCGCCACCCAGCCGGAAATCATCTTTTTTGATGAACCGACGACCGGCCTCGATCCGATCATGGGCGACGTCATCAACGATCTCATCATCAACTGTGTGCGTGATCTCGGTGCGACCGCGCTGTCCATCACCCATGACATGGCGAGCGCGCGCAAAATCGCCGACCGCATCGCCATGATCTATGAAGGCAAAATCATCTGGGCCGGTCCTGTCGCGGATATCGATAATTCTGGCAATGAATATGTCGATCAGTTTATCCACGGCAAGGCAGAAGGCCCCATTAAAATGGCCGTGCGGGGATGATCACCCGATCCCCTGCATTGCACCCATAGGGAGAACCCGGTCCATTGGCTAAAGGGTCTGCCAACTACGTCTGTCAGGAATGCGGCAGCAGTTTCTATAAATGGAGCGGCCGCTGCGAAGCCTGCAACGCCTGGAACAGCATCGTCGAAGAAAAGGCAAGTCCGGCGCCGCCTCTGGGAGGCGGTAAATCGGCACGCAAAAAAGGCAAGGCGGATCGGGTTGAGTTCGTCGATCTCGACGGCGCCTCGACACCTCTGCCGCGACGAGAGAGCGGGCTGGGCGAGTTCGACCGGGTCTGTGGCGGCGGCCTTGTGCCCGGCTCTGCCCTGCTGGTCGGCGGAGACCCCGGCATCGGCAAATCCACCCTTTTGCTTCAGGTCGCGTCAGCCCTGGCCGGGGAAACCCGATGCGCCTATATCTCCGGCGAAGAATCCTGTGACCAGATCCGTATGCGCGCCGACCGCCTCGGCCTTAAGGCGGAACCGGTCAGGCTGGCTACCGCCACCAATGTCAGCGATATTCTATCCTCCCTGGATCAACCCGACGCTCCCAGCCTGGTCATTATCGACTCGATCCAGACCATGTATCTCGATGCGCTCGATTCAGCGCCGGGGACCGTCACCCAGGTCCGGGCCTGCGCCTCGGAACTGATCCTTCTAGCCAAGCGCAAGGGTTTGACCATGATCCTGGTCGGCCATGTGACCAAGGAAGGCCAGATCGCGGGCCCGAGAGTGCTTGAGCATATGGTTGATACGGTTCTCTATTTCGAGGGCGAACGCGGTCATCAGTTCCGTATTCTGCGGGCGGTTAAAAACCGTTTCGGCCCAACCGATGAGATCGGGGTTTTCGAGATGACCGATACCGGGCTCCACGGTGTCGCCAATCCTTCGGCCCTGTTTATCGCCGACCGGCCCGACGGCGCCCATGGCTCTGCCGTCTTTGCCGGAATTGAGGGTACACGGCCGATCCTGGTTGAAATTCAGGCTCTGGTCGCGCCTTCCAGCCTCGGCACGCCGCGCCGCGCCGTTGTCGGCTGGGATAGCGGGCGTCTGGCGATGATTCTGGCGGTGCTTGAAGCCAGATGCGGCCTTGCCTTTGGCAACTATGATATCTATCTCAATGTTGCGGGTGGCCTGCGGGTGAACGAGCCCGCCGCTGATTTGGCCGCCGCCGCCGCACTGGTGTCGTCGCTGAAGGTTCAGCCCCTGCCCGCCGAGACCGTCATTTTCGGCGAAATCGGCCTGTCCGGCGAGGTTAGGGCCGTCGGCCAGAGCGAGGGACGATTGAAAGAGGCGGCAAAACTGGGGTTCTCCCAGGCCCTTATCCCGGTGGCCGGGGGAAAGAAATCGCCCAAGGGCAAGATGAAGTTTCCACTCGAGGTAAGACAAATTGGCAATCTTCACGATCTTCTCGGTTTCTTCGAAGCTCTGCCCCAGGGCGATAGCGCCCCGCCTTCCCGCTCCCGTCTTGAGGTGGCCCGATAGTCATGGAAAGTCTTCCCGCCAACGCAACAGACCTGACCATTATCGGAATTCTGCTGATTTCCGGAATCCTCGCCTATTCACGCGGGCTGGTTCGCGAATTGCTGTCTGTCGCCGGCTGGGCCGGCGCTATCCTCGCCACCCTTTACGGGTTTTCCTACGTCAAACCTTATGTCCGTTCATGGATCGACATTCCGATTCTCGCCGACGCCGCCGCCGGTATCGCATTGTTCGTCTTTACGCTGATATTGCTGACCTTTATCAGCCATTCCATCTCAGGCGTCGTTCAGAAAAGCGCGCTGGGCGCGATCGATCATTCCCTTGGCTTCCTGTTCGGCCTGGTGAGAGGCGCTTTGCTGGTCTGCCTCGCCTATATTCTTCTCGCCTGGGTTATGCCCGAAGACGAACAGCCTCAATGGATCGTCACCGCGCGAACCATCCCGTTCGTCAAACAGGGGGCGGAAATGCTGCGTGACATTGTCCCTGAATCGATCGCCGAGCAGAGTGAAGAAAAAGCCGACGAGGTGAAAGAAGATATCGATCAGCAAATTCAGGAGCAGTTCGACGAGGCGATTGAGCGCCAGAAACAGCGCCTTCTCGAGGATCTCACCAGCCCCAGCCCGAAAGCCCCGGACGAGGCGGATGAAAGCGGTTATAACCCTGATGAACGCCGCGACATGGACAGGCTGTTCCAGAGCGAACAAAATCGATAGGAAAGCGGATGTCCCTTTTAACCACCCACCCCTTCGACGATGACCGGCCCCATGAGGAATGCGGCGTTTTCGGCATCATCAACCAGAAGGACGCCTCTGCGCTGACGGCGCTCGGCCTCCATGCTCTTCAGCACCGTGGCCAGGAAGCCGCCGGCGTTGTTTCATTCGACGGCCAACAGTTCCATTCCCACCGGGCGATGGGCAATGTCGGCGATAATTTCAGCTCAGAAGATGTCATCAAACGCCTGCCCGGAAACATGGCCGTTGGCCATGTCCGCTATTCAACCAGCGGCGAAACCATAATCCGCAACGTTCAACCCCTGTTCGCCGAGTTTGCCTTTGGCGGCCTGGCCATCGGTCATAACGGCAATCTGACCAATGCCCGTGTGCTGCGCACCGAACTGGTCAAGGCCGGCTGCCTGTTTCAGTCAACCACGGATACAGAGGTTATCGTCCACCTGATCGCCACCAGCAAGGCGCTGACGGTTATCGACCGGGTAACCGATGCCCTGCGTCAGGTCGAGGGCGCTTACTCCCTGGTCGCCCTGACCGAGGATGCCCTGATCGGTGTGCGCGACCCCCACGGCGTGCGGCCACTGGTACTTGGAAAATTTGAAGACTCCTATGTTCTGACTTCGGAATCCTGTGCGCTGGATATCATTGGCGCCGATTTTATCCGTGATGTCGAACCCGGTGAATTGGTCGTTATTCGCAATGGTGAGGTTAGTTCCTATCACCCCTTTATCAAGGCGCCTTCGCGTTTCTGCGTCTTTGAATATGTTTATTTCTCCAGGCCGGACAGCGTCGTTGATGGCACTAGCGTCTATGATGCGCGCAAGAATATCGGCGCTGAGCTGGCGCGGGAAAGCCCGGCGGATGTCGACATGGTTATTCCTGTCCCCGATTCCGGCGTCCCTGCGGCGATCGGCTTTGCCGCCGAGTCCGGCATTCCTTTCGAGCTTGGCATCATCCGCAACCATTATGTCGGCCGGACCTTTATTGAACCCGGCGACCATATCCGCCATCTTGGGGTCAAGCTCAAACACAATGCCAACCGCGCCAACATCGCCGGTAAAAAGGTTGTTCTTGTTGATGACAGTATCGTGCGCGGCACAACATCGATGAAGATTGTTGAAATGATGCGTAATGCCGGGGCGACCGAAGTGCACATGCGCATTGCCTCTCCGCCGACATCCCAGCCCTGTTATTACGGGATTGATACGCCTCAACGCCAGGAGTTACTGGCCGCCAAGATGAGCGTCGAAGAGATGGCAAAATTCATCCTCGTCGATAGTCTTTCCTTTATCTCCATAGACGGTCTCTATCGCGCCATGGGTGAAGAATCCCGCAACAACGAGGCCCCCCAATATTGCGATGCCTGTTTCACCAATGATTACCCGATAAAATCCCAGGACAACGATAACGGCACAACCCAGAACCAGCTTTCTCTGCTCACCGAGATCAGCTGATCCCCGCGCTTTAGTAAAATGGGCGAGGAAAAAAACTCTCAAAAAAAGACCGGGTCCGGTGGTCGCCGCCTGGAAGGCCGGGTGGCCCTGATCACCGGCGCCTCAAGAGGGATTGGCGCCGCAGTGGCAGTGATGCTGGCAGGCGAAGGGGCCCATCTGATCCTCGTCTCAAGGACAATTGGCGGCCTTGAAGAAACCGATGACGCAATCCGCGCCGTCGGCGGCACGGCGACACTGGTCCCTATGGACCTGCGCAACTTTGATCAGATCGATCAGCTTGGGGCTGCTATTGCCGAGCGTTTTGGCCATCTCGATATTCTTATCGGCAATGCCGCGACGCTCGGCGTTTTAAGCCCCGTCGGACACATCCAGCCCGATGTCTGGGCAGAGGTGGTCGATGTCAACGTCACCGCGAACTGGCGGCTTATCCGCAGCTTCGATCCGCTGTTGCGGGCAGCCAAAGCCGGTCGCGCCCTGTTCGTGACCTCAGGCGTCACCCAGGGGGTTTTTCCCTATTGGGGGGCCTATGCCATGAGCAAGGCGGCGCTTGAAACCCTGGCCCGGACCTATGCCGGTGAAATTTCCAAAACCTCTGTAAGGGTAAATCTGATCGACCCCGGCGTGGTGCGCACATTGATGCGGCAAAAAGCCTTTCCCGGCGAGGACCCATCAAAACTGGCGACCCCTGAAGAAGTCGCCCCGGCCTTTTTGCCGCCGCTACTGCCTGAGTTTTCCAAAAACGGAATCGTCATTAAAGTCTGAGCGGACTCTCAACGGCCCATCATCGCCTGGCGTTCCTGAATATCCAGCGACCAGTTGCTTTTGATATAAGCCAGCACCGAATAGATTTCCAGATCAGTGAGCTCGCCCTTAAAGCCCGGCATGTTGCTTTTAAAGCCTCCGGCAACCAATCCCCGACCGCCGTATTTTACATAGCGGAAGAGATGATCGTCTGAATGGTGCCAGGTATGGCCGCTTTCATCATGGGGCGGCGCCCTGAGGCCGCCATCATCCAGTGCCACCTGCCAATCCGCTTCACCTTCCAGATTGACACCATGACATTCGGCGCAATTTTGGGCGTAAAGATCGGCTCCCTCGGCGGCGCTGAACTCCTCCTCACCGCCTATGCCGAAGGTAAAAAGATAAAATGTAACGATAGCAAAAAGACCGGCAACGATAAAAAGAGGCTTGGCACTCATAGCAGTTGGGCTCCTTATTCTTTAGAAAACATTTCACCGGTAATGCTGGCGTACCAGCCCCCGGTATATTTAGCCGCCTCCCGGCGAACGCTGTCCGGCTCATCAAGGGGCGAGGTTGCCCCGCTGCCGAGCAGGGCGACAATACCGGCCGGGGTGGCGCGGTAGGCGGCATTGATCGAAATTCCATAATCGGGTGACAGAAGACTGTAACAGGTATTAAGGAAAAACGGCTCGCCCACTTCACGTCCGTTAAGCAGGGCGACAAGGGCGTTCGCCGTCACCTTACCCTGATTATTGGCTGAGAAGCCTGATTTGGGCATGGCGCCGGCAACACAGGCGTCACCCAGAACGTGAATATATTCGACCGATTTTGACTGGAAGGTATAGGGGTCAATACGGCACCATTCTCCATCATCCGCTACCCCGGCCAAATGGGCAATTGCGGCGGCCTGTTGCGGCGGCACCACATTGCCGACATCGGCCTTGATCGCGAGGCTATCGGTAAAAAAGCCTTTGCTCTGCGGTTCGACGCGGGTCACCCGGCCGCCCTTGCCCCCGGCAACCCATTCGATCATGCCTTGGGGATAAAGCCGCCGCCAGCCTTCCTCGAAAAGGGGCTGCTTGGTGTACTTGTCCTTGGCATCGAGAATAATGATTTTCGAGCGCGGCTTATGGCGCATAAGGTAATGGGCGATGAGGCTGGCCCGCTCATAGGGTGCGGGGGGACAGCGATAGGGGTATTCAGGCGCCGAAATGACAACGACACCGCCATCCTCCATGGCTTCGAGCTGATTGCGCAGGAGAATGGTCTGTGGCCCCGCCTTCCAGGCATGGGGCATAATCTGCGCCGCCGCTTCGTCGTAATTCTCAATGGCGTTCCAGACCATGTCGACGCCCGGCGAAAGAACCAGCCGGTCATAGGACAGCCTGTCCCCCGATGACAGGGTCACGTTACGGGCGGCACTGTCGATACCCGTCACCCTGCCGATCAGAACCTTGATGCCCCGATCACGCAATCCCTCATAGGAATGGGTGATGTCCGGCATTTTTTTAAACCCGCCGATGACGCTGTTACTGAACGGGCAGGTAACGAAACTTGGGTTGCACTCGATCAGCGTGACTTCGATATCGGGATCGGCAAGGGAGATATATTTGGCGCAGGTGGCGCCGCCGAAACCGCCACCGACAATAATCACCCTGGCTTTTTTTGCCGTAGAGCAGCCGGGAATGACAGGCAGAGCCGCGACAGCGCCAGTAGCGCCGGCAACGGAAAGAAATCTACGACGGTTTAAAGCAGACCCTTTTGCGCTCATCTCCCGGGTATTCCTCTACTTTGTCCGGGCGGCAAAATAGGTGGCCAGCTCATTGATTCCTTCCCCTTCGAAGGGAACCATAATCCGCCCCATGATCGTCGAGGGACGCTGGCCCGATTTAAAGGCCAGCAACTTGTCGATAATATCCTGCCGCGCCTTACCGGCAAGGGAGGGAATGCTTCCGGGAGAACGGCCGTCTTCACCGTGACAAGTTGTGCATGTGGTGGCGATGATCCCTATCTTGGGCACGGCGGGCATTTCTTCAGCCCCGGCGGAAGCGGCGAAAAAAGTCGCAAGGGAAACGGCGATAAGAAAAAAAGCTAAGGAAGGCTTAAGCGGCATTTCCGATTCCATAAACATTGAGGAAACGCATTATGACCCAAACTTAGGGGAAAAATCACCCATCGGCGTAAGGATTTTTGCCTTTCCTCAGATGGACACGGATCGGGGTGCCGGGAAGATCGAAATCTTCACGCAATGCGTTGACCAGATAGCGGCTGTAACTGTCCGGCAAGTCTTCCGGCTTATTGACGAAAAGGGCGATTGTCGGAGGGCGCGCCTTGATCTGGGTGATATAGCGCAACTTGATCCGGCGACCGGAAACAGCCGGTGGGGGGTGATGGGCAAGAATGTCGTCGAGCCAGCGATTAAGGGCGGAGGTCGGCAATCGCCGGTTCCATATGTCATAGGCTTCAAGAACAGCCGGCATCAGGGTTTTAGCGCCGGCCCCCGTCATGGCTGAAAGGGTGACGATGGAGAGGCCGCGGACTTGAGGCAATGACCTTTCAAGACGGTCAGCGAGCGTTCGCAGGGCCTGTTTACGATCCTTGATCATATCCCATTTATTGACCACCAGAACCAGGGCGCGCCCCTGATCCACCACCATGCGGGCGATGGTCAAATCCTGTTTCTCCAGCAACAGTTCGGCATCGAGAACCAGGGCCACAACATGGGCGTAGCGAACGGCGAGCAAGGTATCGCTGGCCGACAGTTTCTCAAGTTTTTCGGTTATCTTCGAGCGCCGGCGCAGACCGGCGGTATCAACCAGCTGGATCGCCCTGCCCTTGTGTTCCCATTCAACGGCAATGGAGTCACGGGTTACGCCGGGCTCAGGCCCCGTGAGAACCCTTTCCTCGCCGATCAGACGGTTGAGCAGAGTCGATTTACCAACATTGGGCCGACCGACAATCGCCAGCTTGAGAGGACCCGTTTCCTGTTCTTGTTCGGGGAGTTCTTCAGCCTCGTCACCGGAAAAATCGACCTCATCCTCCTCGGCCAATGGACCGGAGAAGGGAAGAAGCAGTTCATAAAGGTCCAAAAGCCCCTCACCGTGCTCGGCTGAAATGCCAACCGGTTCACCAAGACCCATGCCGTAAGACTGAGCCAGACCTTCCTGACCGGCCTGGCCCTCGCATTTATTGACGGCGAGCACCACCGGCGTCGGTGATTTGCGGATCAGCCTGGCAAAATGTTCGTCCAAAGGCGTTACCCCGGCCCGGCCATCGACAAGCATTATGGCGACATCGGCCTCGCTCAAGGCCCGTTCGGTCTGTTCACGCATGCGGGCTTCAAGCCCTTCGCCTTCGGTCTCTTCGAGGCCCGCGGTATCGATTACTTTAAAGCGTAAATCGCCCAACCGTCCCTGGCCCTCGCGGCGGTCGCGGGTGACGCCGGGCGTATCATCGACAAGAGCCAGCCTTTTCCCAACCAGACGGTTGAAAAGGGTCGATTTGCCGACATTGGGCCGGCCAAGAATGGCAACTGTGAAAGACATGACTTGCGCCTAAAAAGACAAGCTATTGGAGAGCGATTAATTCGGCGTCGTCGGTCAGAATATAGACTTTTCCATTGGCGACAACGGGCTCAACCTTGACCGGATCGGGCAACTCTATCTGACCGAGAAGAACCCCGTTATAGGGCGAGATGGCTGCCGCAAAGCCATGGGAACCAGTAACGATCAGCCTGTCCCCGGCAAGAACCGGCCCCGACCAGATAATAAGATCCTCTTCGTCATCGGGGTCCTCGTATTTAAGCAGCCGGGAAATCCAGATAACAAAACCATCCTTTTTCGTCATACAGATGAGCTTGTTGTTTTCGGCCAGCACATAGATAAAATCACCGGCGACCCAAGGGCTTTGAATGCCGCCGATGTTTTTCTCCCAGACGCGCAAACCCGAACGCAGGTCAAGGGCCACCATACGCCCGGCATGTGAAATAGCGATGATCCGGCTGCCGTCGATAGCCGGACGACCGCGGATATCGGCGAGGGAAGACACCGCATCAAGTTTGTTGATCGCGCCGAGATTGTCCGACCACAGGGGGCGTCCGTTTGATGCCCGCAAGGCATTGATTTCACCCGATGAATAGGGAACGATCACGACATCCTTGGAAACCGCAGGGCCGGCCCCGCCGAGAACGCCGGCAGCCTCTACGATCCCCGAATGGGACCACAGCTTGTCGCCGTTTTCAGCATCAAGGGCATAGGCTTGATTATCAATCGTTATGACATAAACCCGGTCATTGGCGGTCGTCGGCGGGGCGCGCATCGGGCTTGGAAGAGATTGCCGCCAGACCTCCTCGCCGGAGCCCGCGTTGAGGGCGACCACCTGGGCAAAGCCGGTGGTAACGAACAGGCGGTCGCCTTCATAGGCTATTCCGCCGCCCATGGACCCCTCGCCACCGAAAGAAAACCATTCATCCTCGGCTGAGGTGACATCGACATCCCAAATCTCCTCGCCTGTATTTGCATCAAAGGCGTGGACAATTGAATAGACATCGATCGTATAGACAATTCCGTTAGCGACGATCGGGGTTGAGAGCAAACGGAGCTCAGAATCGGATCCATCCCCCGCGCTTTCCGCCCACACGGTTTGGAGAGCACCGGGCGCGCCGAGATGGCCCATGACGTGCTTGGCGTTTCCCCCCGCCTGTCCCCATTGAGGATTCAGTTTCGGACGCGGCAAATAGACGGAGATACCCGCCGCTTCTGGATCAACGCGGATACCCTCATCTTCCTCAAGAATAGAAATACGCTCACCCTCGAGACGCACTTCGTTTTCCTGAAACCACTCGCAACCTGAAACCAGAAAAGCAGCAAAAAGAACGACGGGCCACAATGACGCTAGGGCTCCTTGCCTTATCGCGCCCCGAAAACTAGTCACCGAGAACCGCCACCATGTCTTTCGCCCGGCCTCGCATCGCCTTGGGCGCAGACTCATCGCCGGCAAGACGATTAAACGTTTCCCTGGCCTCTCCCTCGTCGCCGGTGCGCAGGGCGAGGAATCCGATCAACTCACTGGCCGAGTAATGCCAGGGATTGTCAGTCGGCAGAAGGCTCGAAAGCCGTTCTCTCAGTTCATCGGGCTCGCCGGTATCGATTTCATAGAAAACCGTATAGAGAAGCGCCAGGTCGCGCAGGGGCTGGTTGATCGCATCGGTCGTCAGCGCCTTGTAGATTTCCAGAGCCTGCTCGGTTTCGCCATTGGTCGCCAGAAGAGCCGCCTTGTCGAGCAGCGCCAGAGTCCGATAGCCGTCGCTGGCTTCTTCGGCAAGATTGCCGAAAGTCTCAATGGAAACTTCCGCGCCTTCATCCTGGGTACGGAGCAACATTCCTTCATAGAACAGCTCGCCCCAGTATTTTTGCTGGGCGTCATTATAGGCGCGCCAGCCGACGGTGGCCGACGTTCCAACCACAATCACCAGAGCAACGCCCAGGATATAGGGTGCAAATCGCCGCCACAGGCGAACCATTTGGTCGTGACGCAAATCTTCATCGACTTCACGAAAAATTTCAGACTCTGACACTAATACGCTCCCGTATATAGAAATGGGGCGCTAACATAGCTTGTGAGTGGGTTTGGAACAAGCCGCCATACCCTGCTTTTCCCTTGTTTTTGCGCTCTTACTCACAGGCCTAATCCGCCGAGTGCCATTTGATCGAGCAGCCGATTGATGGAATCTGCTCCTCCGGCCCCTTACCGGTGGCCATTATCTCACCCATAGCCTCTAAAAGCTCCCGCCGGGCGCCGGGAACGGCCTCTTTCCGGGAGGCGTCCAGGCGACCACGGTACTGGAGGGAGAGATCAGCGTTAAAGCCGAAGAAATCCGGGGTACAGACCGCCCCAAAAGCCCGGGCGACCTCTTGTGAGCGGTCGATCACATAGGGAAAGGGGAATTGGTAGGTCTGGGCAAAAAGTTTCATGTTTTCAAAGGAATCTTCAGGATATGCCTCGATATCATTCGACATCACGGCAACCGCCCCCATCCCCTCAGCCATCAAAGCGCCGACATCGGCGACGATGCGATCGATGACCGATTTGACATAGGGGCAGTGATTGCAAATGAACATCACCAGAGTTGCCTTTTCGCCGCTGATACTGCTGAGGGAATAGTCTCGCCCATCTATGCCGGGCAGACTGAAATCGGCAGCCTTCCAGCCAAAATCACAGATCGGGGGTTGTTCGGCCATGACGGCTCCCAGGAATTTCAGCCCCGCCGCCGCGGATAAGAGGGGGCGAGCCTGAAGCGGCAGGAAAAACATAAAAGCGGAAACGAATGCCTGGAATATAGGATAAAACGACCCCCGCGGCTATGGGTAAAGGGCTGAAACCGCCCCCATTTGCGGCCAATAAACCCCTGTTTTCAGCCGTTTTTACCGATTTTACGACTTTGGAGAGGCCAGGTCGGGGGAAATGGCAAACGAATTGCATATTTACCTGTGAAATCCTGGAACAGGGGAAAATAATTCCCCCTCACAGACACCCTTCTGGACCGGTGAAAATGATGTATATGACAGCAAAAACGACTTCACTCAGCCCTTTCGCCATCACCCGGCGCGGCCTTGCCGCGGCCCTGGTGGTCTGCGTGTTCGCCCTTTCGGGCTGCACCGGCGCCGAAACCCTGATGTTCGTCGGCTCGAACTCTGTGAGTAAAATGAAAACCGGTAAGACCTTGCCGGACAGGTTCATGTCGAGCGTCTTCGACCTTGATTGTTCCGTCGGCAATCTGGCCAAAACCGGTGATTATTGTCAGGACTATCCCCCGGTCCAGGTCACCGCGCCGGTTTATTGCTATCAGACTATCGGCGGCGTCGATTGCTATGATTCCCCCGACACCCTGGACCCCCGCCAGCAGCCCGTCGGCGGGATGGCGCAGCAAATCGAACAGAAAAAGAAATACAACAGCTACCTTCAAAAGACCGACCGCCCGGCCGGGGCCAATCCGGACTTTCAGCCCTACGGGTATGACAATGACTCGCCGGCTTTCCTTGATGACGAAGCCGAGCAGTCAAAACTTCCCTTCGGCAGCGCGACTTAAAGCCCGAAAGCTCGAGCCAAAACTAGACAACATGCTTTAAAATATGGAAAATCAGGAGGTTGAAGTTCGCGTTCTGGAAGGGGGCCGCAAACGAGGATGTCCAACCTCCTCAACATTTCCGATTTCAAGACTCCATCCCGGCCCGGCACGTCTATCGTATCGTTCAGCCGCCAGGAATTAAGCGCCCTTATGGCCATATACGCAACCCGGGTCGCCCGGGGAGAATGGCGCGATTATTCCATCACCCTTAACAACCGCATGGCCGTATTTTCGATCTTTCGCCATTCCAGCGATCAACCCCTTTATGCCTTTGCAAAACTGCCGGGGCCGGCGAACGGCCGGAGTAAATACATGCTGTTCAACGGCCGAAAAATTCTCCGCAGCAGCGCCACCATCGAGGATCTGGTCACCCAGTTCCGCCGCCAGTCCCTAAGGCTCGTCTCCAAGGATAAATAACCCCCACATTACCCCGCCTGTGCGGACATCGGCGTCAGCGATCAAGGACATAAGGGTAAGGGTCGTGATCGGGGGGTATTTCTTCAAGCGTTGACGGCGTCGGCCCGGGAGATGCGAGATAATCCTCAATCCACTGATCGGGATCGAGTTCCCAGGCCATCCGCTCCAGCTCACGGCAGACTATCCAGCCCCGGCTGATCGAGACATAGCCCTGTTCATAGCAGACCAGATCGAAATTCGGCGGCCTATCGCGGCTGAAACCACCCTCTGGAATCGCCAACTCACCCGCCGCCAGGGGCGAGGATATGAGGAGGGAGAGATAAAACCCACAGACCAGCGGCCCGCCCAACAAGCCACCCGTCAACAGGCCTCCGCGCGATGGTTCAGCCATATTGAACCTCCCCGAAAGCGGGTCTGATCCGGCATTGGCCCTTTACTGCCAGGGAACCTCGTTGACCTTGACCGCATCGGAGGTATTGGTCGGCGCCCCATCCATGGAACTACCGGGCTCGTAAGCACGTTTTATCGTCGCGCCGCCTTCGTGGGAAATAACCGAGTGCCAGCCCCCACCCCACGAGATCACGGCCTTACCGGCACTGGTCGTCCAGGTGCCGGTAATACCGCCCTCAAGATTGGAAGCGGCCACACCACCGCTGAAAAGAGTGATATAGAATGGCTGGCCCTGAGTGTCGGCGACCTTCCAGATACCGTTCCAGTCAGACGCCGAAGCGCTACCGGAAATACCGCCAAAGACCACAAGGCCCAGAATAAGGAAAGAATAGGCAATTTTTTTCATCACGAATCGCTCCCATTTCTTATCGTTTTCTTATAAGTTGTTTGCTTAATATACTCTTGAAATACGTCCTGGCAAAGACAAGGAACGGACATATGACCAGTATGAAATTCGTTGATCTTTCAGATGTCCCCGACGATCAGTTGACCAACGATCAGAAATCGGAACTGCAACGCCGTTTTCAGGCTTTTTTTGCCGCGCCGGTCCGGGACTATCTGGACAACAGCAAAAAATCCGAAAGCCCCAAAAAAGTCCGCAAATGGGTTCCCGGCCAGAGCTGAAGGCACTTTTTACCCGGCTATTCCCAATTTTTCCCGACGCTCGGACGCCGAAGCACAGATCGCCCGGCGCTCCGCCTCGCTGGCATCGCGCCAGCCCTTGATCTCACTGATGGTGCGAAAACAGCCGGTGCAATAAGCCGACCCAGGGTCAAGCTGGCAGATATCGACGCAGGGAGAGGCTATTTCGCTGGATTTTGTCATTCGTTCCGTTTTATTTCCGGCTTTTTCGGCTTTCAGACCGGATTGAGAGGCCATGTAAGGGAATGGTCAAAGATGGGGCATAAAAAAAGATATTTCGAGGGAAAAAATTCCACCCCTGTGATCATCATCACTGTCACCCCGCAATGATACGAATAGGGTTATCTCAGGGTTTGATCTTCCCCCTGAATTTCAAACCTTGTTGAGCCTCTTAGCCCCTCCCCACCCGGAGGGGTTTTTCTTTGGAAAAACATGGCCGGCCGGAACAGCGCGTCCCAATATCAGCTGAAGGGCCCGTGATCATCCTCAAATTCCTTAAGATGGCGCTTCTGGTCATCCTGGTGCTTGATCGCCGCCCCGATGACGGCAATCACTGCCGCTAAAACACTGGTAACCAGGCCATAGAGCGGGTGGAGACCGAAAACGGCGACGAATTCATCCTTGTTGACGAGGATATAACCGCCCGCCAGTGCCATCAAAATGGCGAGTACCATAAAAAATTTCCAGAGCATCTAAACCCGGACACGATTGGTGAAAACACAGAGCGAATGAGTTTATACGCTGAAACCTAATTTTTTATTGTTATGGATCAAAAAAATCACCCCCCCTGATATCGGGTAATCATTCCCACTCAATGGTGCCCGGCGGCTTTGACGTAACGTCATAGACAACCCGGTTGATGCCCTCGACCTCGTTGATGAGGCGGGTCGCCGTGGCCGAGAGGAATTCATGGGTGAAGGGATAGCTGTCTGCCGTCATGCCGTCTGTCGAGGTCACGGCGCGCAGGGCGCAGACATAATCGTATGACCGGGCATCCCCCATCACACCGACGGTTTTCACCGGCAGCAGGACCGCAAAAGCCTGCCAGATGGCGTCATAAAGACCGGCATTCCTGATCTCTTCCAGATAGACGGCATCGGCCTGACGCAGGATGGCGGTTTTCTCCGGCGTGATCTCGCCGGGAATGCGGATCGCCAGGCCGGGACCGGGAAAAGGATGCCGCCCCACCATGTCTTCCGGCAGGCCGAGCTCACGGCCGAGCTCGCGCACCTCGTCCTTGAACAATTCGCGCAAGGGTTCGACCAGGGCCATGTTCATGCGCTCGGGCAGGCCACCGACATTATGGTGGGATTTAATGGTCACCGACGGCCCGCCGGTAAAGGAGACCGATTCAATCACATCGGGATAGAGGGTGCCTTGGGCGAGAAAATCGGCGCCACCGATTTTGCCGGCCTCTTCGTCGAAAACATCGATAAAGGTGGCGCCGATGATCTTGCGTTTCTTCTCCGGGTCGTCAATTCCGGCAAGCTTGCCGAGAAAGAGATCGGCGGCATCGCGATGAACCAGGGTGATGTTGTAATGATCGCGGAAAAGGGAAACCACCTGTTCGCCCTCGCCTTGACGGAGCAGACCGGTATCGACAAAAACGCAACCCAGCTGATCGCCGATCGCCTCATGGAGCAGAACCGCCACGACAGAGGAATCGACACCGCCGGACAGGCCGCAGATGACGCGGCCCGACCCCACCTGGGCGCGCACGGCTTCGATGGACCGATGGCGAAAGGCCGCCATCGTCCAGTCACCGCTGCACCCGGCCACATTGATAACGAAATTTTTAAGCAACGCCGCCCCATGGGGGGTATGAACCACTTCCGGGTGGAACTGGACGGCATAAAAATGCCGCTCATCATCGGCGATGGCGGCAACCGGCGCGCCGTCACTGATCCCGACAACGCGGAACCCCTCGGGCAGCTTAACCACCCGGTCGCCGTGGCTCATCCAGACCTGTTCTTTCGCCCCTTTTTTCCATACCCCTTCGAACAGAGCGCAATCGTCGGTAACTTCGAGAAAGGCGCGGCCGAATTCCCGATGGCTTGAGGTCTCGACCTCGCCCCCGAGCTGGGCGCACATGACCTGCTGGCCATAACAAATCCCGAGAACCGGAACACCGAGGGTAAAGACATTTGACGGAGCACGCGGCGACTGGGTCCCGGTAACGGAGGCCGGGCCGCCGGAAAGAATGATTGCGGCGGGAGCAAAATCCGCCAGCGCCTGATCGCTGATATTATAGGGATGGATCTCGCAATAGACGCCCCATTCCCGCACCCGCCGGGCGATGAGCTGGGTCACCTGGGAACCGAAATCCAGTATAAGAACGCGTTGGCTCATCTGTTGCCATCAAACCGAGTAAAAGGAAGCGCGACCATAAACTATCTCGGCATCTGTCTCCACCCTTAAGCAGAGGGGCCGGGGGGTTTTATTGCCGACGCTCAAGAATCGCCGCAAAGAAGCCGTCCGTGCCATTTTGCGCCGGGGTGAGATGGAGGAATTCCCCTTCCCCCGGACAAGGCCCTGCCCCCTTTATCCTCCCCAGAGTCCCGGCCCAGACCTGCGGCGCCGGGACTATGGAAAAGTCAGGATGGGTTTTGAGAAAGCCGGCGATGACGTCCTCGTTTTCTTCCGCCAATAGAGAACAGGTGGCATAGACAAGGCGTCCGCCTGTCGCAACAAGGCCGGCGACACGCCCGAGGATTTTCCCCTGGCGGATCGCGTGACGCTCAACGTCAAGCGCCGTAAGACGCCAGCGGGCGCCGGGATTGCGCCGCCAGGCCCCTACGCCTGAGCACGGCGCATCGACCAGAACCCGATCGAATTCTCCCTCATGGGCCTGTTCCCATAAATCGTCATTTTCCGCCAGAACCTGTAATTCGACATTATGGGCCCTGGCCCGCTTGAGGCGGGGCGGAAGACCGGAAAGACGTTTTTTCGACGTATCGAGGGCGAAGATATAACCCTTATTCCCCATCGCCGCCGCCAGGGCCAGTGTCTTGCCGCCGCCGCCGGCGCAGTAATCGGCGACCCGCATCCCCGGCTCCGCCCCGACAAGCAGGGAAATGATTTGCGAGCCCTCGTCCTGAACCTCAAGCAGGCCATCCTGCATGGCCTTGATATGATCGATACGCTGATGGCCCAGGCTCCTCAGCCCCCAGGGAGAGATCGGGGTCGGTTCCGTTTCCACCCCCTGGGTGACGAGCACATCCCTCACATGAGCAGCACTTGGCTTGAGCATATTCACCCGCAAGTCGAGAGGCGCACGGGTGTTGAGAGCCGACATCTCGGCCTCCAGGCGGTCGCCGAAAAGCCTGGTCAGGGAGGGGGTGAGCCAGGCCGGGTAATTACCCCGCACATCGCAGGGCTGGGCCGGATCCAGAAGGGGTTTGCCACTGAGCGCCTCAACCATCGTCCTTTCATCGACGCTCAGGGGCGCAGGCCCATAGGCCCCCCCGGCATCAAGCAGGTCCTTTACCCCTTGCGGGGTCTCTTCATTGATGAGGATGAGCGCCGCCAGCACTCTCTCCCTGGACGTCACCGGTCCCTCGTCTTTAGCCCTTATCTGAACGATCCACCAATCGAGCGCTGCACGGGCGCGCAGGATGTCGTAAACCATGGTGGTGATCGCCTTGCGGTCCTTTGAACCGGCATAGCGGCGGGAACGAAAATAGGTGGAGATCAGGCGGTCGGCTGGTGCGCTGTCGCTCTCCATGCAATCAAGAAGCTCAGTAACAGCCTTGATACGGGCGCCGGGCGTCATCGTTATTCCTGTCGGCAAAAAATACGGTGAAGAAGATTTAAGCGTATGCAGGCGCTAAATAACGCCGGGCAGTTAATCCTTGGGGCGGTAATTGGGCGATTCGCGGGTAATCGCCACGTCATGGACATGGCTTTCGGTCAACCCCGCCCCGGTGATTTTCCTGAACTTACAGTTCTTCTGCATGTCGGAAATCGACCCATTGCCGGTATAGCCCATGGCCGCCCTTAAGCCGCCGATAAGCTGGTGGATGACGTTTGAGACCGGCCCCTTATAGGGCACCCGGCCTTCGACCCCTTCGGGCACCAGCTTGAGACTGTCAGAGACTTCTTCCTGAAAATAGCGGTCGGCCGAACCGCCCGCCATGGCCCCCACAGAGCCCATGCCGCGATAGGATTTATACGAGCGTCCCTGAAAGAGGAACACCTCGCCGGGGCTTTCTTCCGTGCCGGCAAGAAGCGACCCGATCATGACACTTGTGGCTCCGGCGGCGATGGCCTTGGCAAGATCGCCGGAAAACTTGATCCCGCCATCGGCAATCAGGGGAATGTTCTTCTTTTCGCAAACCTGCGACACATCGAGAATGGCCTGAAGCTGGGGCACGCCGACACCGGCAACCATACGCGTGGTGCAGATGGAACCGGGACCAATGCCGACCTTTACGGCATCGGCGCCGGCCTCGATCAGTGCCTGTGCCGCATCACCGGTGGCGATATTGCCGCCGATGACCTGGGCGTAATTACTGAGTTTTTTAATCTCGCGCACGGTATCGAGAACGCCGGCTGAATGGCCGTGGGCGGTATCGACGATAACCACGTCAACCTCGGCATCGAGCAAAGACTCGGCACGGGCAATACCGTTCGTCCCCACCCCGGTGGCGGCGGCGACCCGCAGGCGTTCTTTCTCATCCTTGCAGGCATGGGGATAACGCTGAGACTTTTCGATGTCCTTGACCGTGATCAGACCTATACAGCGGTAATCCTTATCGACAACGATCAGCTTTTCAATCCGGTGGAGATGGAGGAGATGCTTGGCTTCATCGCGATCGACATCTTCGGTTACGGTGACCAGATTCTTGTGAGTCATGAGTTCACTCACCGGCTGGGCCATATCGGTGGCAAAACGCACATCCCGGTTGGTGAGAATACCGACCAGCTTGCCGCTGTCGCGCTCGACGACCGGAATACCAGATATCCCGTTTTCCAACATCAGTTGCAGGGCATCGGCAAGAGGCCGCTCGGGAGGAATGGTCACCGGATTAACGACAATACCGGATTCGAATTTCTTTACCTTCCGGACCTCATCGGCCTGTGCCTGGACATCGAGGTTTTTATGGATGACTCCCATCCCGCCGAGCTGCGCCATGGCAATGGCCAGCTTACTCTCGGTGACCGTATCCATGGCCGAAGAGAGCAGCGGAATGCCCAGTTCTATCGATTGTGTAAGATGGGTCGTCGTATCGGCGTCGGCAGGCAGAACCGAGGATGCGGCCGGAACCAGCAATACGTCGTCAAAGGTGAGCGCTTCCTCGATCTTCATGACGTCTCCTCAATAGATTGGCGCGCATCATACACATCGTGAAAGGAAAGCCAAGAAAATGCGGGATTCAATGGGCCAAAAAATTAATCCCCCATGGCCCTCTTGCTTTTAGACAGGCAATCAATAGATAGTTATGAGACATCCTCATAAGGGAATAAACAATGGCAACCGACCCCAACATCCCTTCACCTCATAAATCCGTAACCACCTGGATTCTCGTCTGTGACGGCGCTAAAGGGCGTATTTTTGTCAATTCAGGGCCTGGAAAGGGCCTAAATGCCGTTAACGGCGCCGAATACCAGTCAGATCATGCAAAAACCGGCGATATTGGCAGCGACAGGCCCGGCCGCACCCATGAGCGCGTCGATAAAGCCCGTCACGCCATGGAACCCCGGGTTGACTGGCACGAATTCGAAAAAAAGGAATTTGCCAAAGGCCTGGCCGCCATTCTCGACAAGGCGGCCGAAAAAAACACCTTCGAGCGGCTGGTTCTCGTCGCCCCGCCTAAAACCCTGGGGGAATTGCGGGCCTGTCTGAACGCCCAAACCAGCAAACGTATCCATGGGGAAATCGGCAAGGATTTGACCCAGATGGCGGAATCCGAACTTCGGCCTTATCTGGAAAGCGCCGGGGTGATTTTGGCCTAGTCTTTGCTCACCTCGTCGCCATCCCCCCGAAAACCGGTGGCGATAACGTAGGTTTCCGCAGATTCCTTGCGGCTGGCCGGGGGTTTAAAATGCTTTACCGTTTTGAACATGCGCTTTAAGGCTTGCAACAAATCGCCTTGGGCCCCGCCCTGGAACACCTTGGCGACGAAGGCCCCACCAGGCGCGAGAAGCTCGCGGGCGATATCCAGAGCGGCCTCGCAAAGCCCGATGATTCGCAGATGATCCGTCGGCGGATGGCCGGTTGTGGACGGGGCCATATCGCTTAAAACAATATCCGCCGGGCCGCCCAGTTGATCTCTGATCTGTGCCAACATCTCATCTGTTTCGGCATCGCCGTGGAGAATAACGGCCCCGGCCAGAGGGTCTATTTCCTGCAAATCGACCGCCACCAACCGTCCCTGTTTATCCTTACCCCGGCCAATGGCATTGACCCTTTCAACCGCAACCTGGGTCCAGCCACCCGGCGCCGCGCCAAGATCGACAACCCTGGCGCCGGGGTGAAAGAGATGGAATTTATCGTCGATCTGTAAAATCTTGAACGCTGCCCGCGAGCGGTATCCCTTTTGCTGCGCCTCGGCCACGTAAGGGTCGTTGAGTTGGCGCTGAAGCCAGCGGGTCGAAGAAGACTTTCTCCGTTTCGCCGTCTTGACCCGGACCTTGAGGCCATGGCCGTCCGGTCTGCCCCGGCTCGCCATCTTAAGAAGCCTCCGGCGTCAGAGAAGATGTGGAAGGCCAAGCGTAAGGGCTTTGAGCATCCGCGCCAAGAGCTTCCCTGAACAGGCCGAGGAGAATGCCTTCGCGCAAACCTCTATCGGCGACCCGCAGTCTTTCCAACGGCCATTTGCGGCATAAAGCCGCGAGTATGGCGCAACCGGCAACCACAAGGTCGGCCCGCTGGGGGCCGATACACGACAGAGCCGCACGGTCTCCGTTCTCCATCCCAACCAGATCACGACTGATACAATTTATCTCATCGAAGGTGAGATAAGAGCCGTCCACCTTGCCGCGGTTATAGTTATCAAGCTCCATATTAAGAGCCGAAAGTGTTGTCACGGTCCCCGACGTGCCCAGCATCTGCACATCTCCATCATCGATCCTTTGAGTGATGTCATGGCGGCGGTCAAAGCCGCCAAGATGATCGTAAACATGGTCAACCATCTCGATATAGACCTCTTCCATGCTGCGTCCATCAACGTCTTCCGACAAGGTAACAACGCCAAAGGGAAGGGAAAGCCAGTCCAGCCTGGTCGCTTTTCCACCCTTCCCCAGAGACAGCCACATCAGCTCGGTGCTGCCACCGCCGATATCGAACATCAATCCATGGCTCAATTGATGGTCAAAAAGAGGCATGCAGCCCTCAAGAGCCAGTCTGGTTTCCTCATCGGATGAAATTATTTCAATTTCAAAGCCCGCCTCTGAGCTTACCTGATCGAGAAATTCAGCGCAGTTGGACGCCCTTCGGCAGGCTTCCGTCGCAACGCAGCGGGCATAAGAGACCCCGTTGCGATGCATTTTATCGGCACAAACCTTCAAGGCGTCAATCGTGCGCTCAATAGCCTTCCTCGGCAAACGCCCCGTGGTTCCAAGCCCTTCTCCGAGACGCACGATACGGGAAAAGGAATCGACAACGCGAAAACCATCGGCCTGGGGACGGGCGACAAGCAGGCGGCAGCTGTTGGTGCCAAGATCAAGGGCGGCGAAATTCTCACCATTTCCATCACCAACCTTGCCTCTCCGCCTGGACAAACGAAAAGAGCCGCGAATATTTGCGTAAGCGGCCACCGGCCTCACCTCCCCAAGGGGCCGGAGACCTGATCCCCAGCCTTATTCTTATCATTGAGGGGATGATAACCGATTCCACACGACGCCGAAACGGATTTGCCATGGCGGCGGTTAATTGCGGCTACACAACGCCAAAAGCATATGTTAGTAGAGGGGCTCGTCGGTGGCCTCGATGGGGAATCGTCTAATGGTAGGACAGCGGTCTCTGACACCGTCAATCGTGGTTCGAATCCACGTTCCCCAGCCAAACCGGGTTTCCGGACAACTTAAACCCTAATCCCCTAGTTCGCCGTCTTGCCCTTATCGGAAAGGACGACGAAGGCGTCTATGCCCAGGCGCTTGATGACCGCTAATTCTTTTTCCGCCTGCTGGCGCTTGGCAAAGCGCCCGATGCGAACAAAGCGCCATTGGCGGCCTTTTTTATCGGTGCTGACATCTATGTACGGGGCCAAGCCCCTGGCCGCCATTTTTTTCGAAATGCGCTCTGCATTACCGGGTTTTAGAAATGCCCCGACCTGAACCGCATAGACCCGCTGTCCGGTCGGTTTAGCCACAGGCGGGGCTTGAGCCGCGGGCTGCGGCGGGGGAGCAGGAGACGTGTCCTGCGGCCCGGCGGCGATGGTGGGAGGGGGCGGTATGGAGGGAGCAGGCATCATCGGAGCGGTTTCCATCACCGGCGCCTGGGACCAGGCCGAAGGATGAACCTCAAGCAATAACTTTGTCGAGTCCAGTTTACCCTGCACAAATTGCAGGTATCCGGTGATCCTTGAATGATCCCACTCATCCTCAAGTGGCAGGGTAATCTCGGACGAGGTGCCAAAATTGCGGGGAAGAACCGAAGAGGTGCTTATCTGTACCGGCGCATCCGGTGGACTCGGCTCATCCCACGATTCGACAGCCAGATCGAACCGGGTCAGAACCTCATTGGCGGGCGGTGAAAGAGAATAATCGGTGCCCAAAATGACAACGAAATTGCTGCCGATTTCGGTGACGCTATAGCGATAGCCGAATGCTTCGTCACTGTTGGAGGAATTCAGGAAAGCCTCTTCCAGGGCCTTTATGATGTTCACCTCGGAGACACCGCCAATGGTGGCATTTGGCGCCGGAACATGCGGCATGACCTCTGGAGGGTCGTCACTGAAAAAATCGGTGGAAAAGAGGTCGTCAGGAAAGAGGTTATCTATGCCCAGGAAACCGCAGCCCGAGACAAACACCGCAAAAAACGGGGCTAAAAGCCTTACTCCCCCTTGACCCAACACCTTTTTCGCCTCTCAAAATGACCCGATTTCCCACAATACATAGTAGTTAGGTTGTGATCAACCACCATACCTAGGCAAAGCCCGGCAAAAGGGGGCGGAAAAAGGCGTTTTTATGAGGGGGCCGAAAAGTGGGCTGAAATTGCCGCAGGGAGGCCGGAATTTCAGGTGTGGATAATCGGCGCTTTGCCAGAGGAAGAGCCGATTTCTCCGCCGGTGATGCTCGTCAGATCAACCGCGAAAGCCTTGATCTGCTTCGTCGCATTTTGATTCTGCTGAAAGATTTGGCCCTGAAGCTCGTTCGTTATGCCCTGAAGAAATTCCTTGTATTCCTCCTTGCGCTCTTCCAGACGCTTAACCGTCTGAAGAGAAACCGCAATCGCAGCAATACCCAAAACAGATGCAACAACACTGAAGAAAACAGCCAAATCCTACCTCCATACCAGGAAACGAAAAATCCGCCTCTGCTTTACCCTGATGGCCAGACCATCAAAAACGGAAAGCAGAGCCCTAGCCAGCCTTTTTAACTTCTTGAGCGGGCGAAGCCCCAGCCTTCGAATGCCGAATATCCTTGATCTCCTTATCGATCGCATGAAGCCGGGTATTGATGGTTTTGGAATTCTGGGCAAGGCTGTTCTCAAGCCCCTTGATAAGGGTCTTCACAAACTCACGGTTCTGGGTGTTCTGGGAATCGACCTTCTTTGCCCCCTGACCGGCAATCCACAACGCAGTGACTCCAAGAAGAAGCGCCAGAACACTCATTAGAATTGCCAAGGATTCATCCTCTTAAAATAAGACCGGGAAAGGAAAACCCAATCGGAATAATGGTCGAAATAAAAGGCCCCAAAGCCCGCCAAATCGTCAATCTGTAATCATTGTATTTTTAAGATTAAGGCCCAAGCCGTCAACACAAAAAACTCCAACATAATCACTTTTTCGTATTTTTTTCGGCTCTCGTCAAAAGCCTGTCGGAGAAGGACTCAAATCGTGACAAGGGGGGATGCCAGGATCAGCTCAGGACATGGATTAAGGTGTATTAAGACGCCTTGAAATGAATACCTCTGCGTGGCTTAGTCCATTTCCACCGCGACCGGGCTTTCGGCGTTGGGATCTTCCTCCAGCCACCCGGCCACCATGTCATAGGTCTCGGCGTTGGTATCCATCTGTTCTTTAATTGGTACGTTCTGCTCGCCTACGGAGCGGAAGAAACCTGCGGCGCTACGCAGAAGCTTTACAGCCAACTCGGCATTGGTAGCCATCTTGATCCCCTTGAAAAAAGAGCGAAGGGCAGACCCAAATTGGGAAAAAGCCGGGCCTCCACTCCAAAAAACAACTGGCCTTCGATGCTAAACATCCGCCGCATCGATACAAGTGAAAAAAGATGTTCAGGAGAGGGTAATTGTCACCCTGGCGATGGAAACCGGTCTCAACCCCGGTTTACCAACAGCTCCCCTTGGTCATCGACGACCCGGGAGGATGGAAGAGTGATAATGACCCGGGTGCCCTCATCGACGACACTTTCAATGGAAAGCGCGCCATCGTGGAGATCGACCAGGGCATTGGTCAGGGGAAGCCCAAGCCCGGTGCCTTCGTATTTGCGATCAAGAGAGGCGTCGATCTGGCCGAACGGAGACAGGGCCATGGCGATATTTTCTTCCGCAATCCCGATTCCGGTGTCGACAACCGAAATAATAAGGCTTCCCGAAGAATGCATTGCGGCCTCGACGGAAACATCACCACCTTGGGGCGTGAACTTAATAGCGTTGGAGACCAGGTTTATGAGGATCTGTTTAAGCTTTCGCTCATCGGCGACCAGTCCCGGCAAACCCACGGGGATTTTGTTCTTCAGGGAGACCTGGCCCTTGTCCGCCCTGGGCGCCGAAAGACGAGCCACCATTTCGACCACATCCCGGACATCGACATGGTTTTCGACCAGTTCGAGTTTGCCCGCCTCGATTTTCGAGAGATCAAGGATATCGTTGATGACATCCAGCAGGTGGGTGCCACTGAGATGAATATCGACAGCGTAATCCTTGTATTCCGAGCGTCCGAGGTCACCGAACATCTCATCCTTCATGATCTCGGAAAAGCCGATAATCGCATTCAGGGGACTGCGTAATTCATGGCTCATATTGGCCAGAAATTCGGATTTGGTCTTGCTTGCCTTCTGCGCCTCATCCCTCGCCTTGGCCATAACCTCCGTCAACTCAACAAGGCGGCTGCCCTGGGATTCGAGACGGTCTTCGGAATCAAGCAACTCCAGAACCTGCATTTCCAGGGCGTGTTCCTTGGCTTTAAGTTCGGTGATGTCCGAGATGCTCTCGACCAGGCAGTTGTCATGAGTCAGCTCTTCGTCAATCCGCAACCAGCGGCCATCGGAATGCTCGACCTCAAACGTCCGCTTGGCGACGGAACGGTCTTTGCGGTCCATCCAGACGAATTTGGTCTGGGCCTCCATAGAGGGGCGCAAAATCCCCGATTGAAGAATCGCATCATGTATGTCCTGGCCTGAAGTTCCAGGAATGAAGATGTGCTCAAGAGATTTAAAAAATCCAAGATGGGGGACGTTGCACATGACGAGGCGGCCCTCGGGATCGTACAGACAAAAGCCGCCACGGATATGATCCAAGTAAGCCGCGAGTCTTGTCAGATCGAGCGCGTCAGCCGCGCCGGGACCCACGCCAAGATCACTGATCGGTTTATGACTTTTAGCGTCCAATACAACCTTCCAAGCCTAGAATCCTAGGGTTAGGGCAACTTGCTTATCTCTAAGTTGAATAAATTAACCTAAATATTTATTAAAAAGCAAATTTTGGCGCTTATACACACAGAAAGAGCATGGCCATAGGCAAGCCCAAGCACCCAGCCTGCATAAACCCAATGAGTATTCAGAACCCGGCCATTCAATAGCCACGCAAACGTGCTTTAGGTCTGTCCACCTGCCTGAGGATCGCCGTCACCGCCAGGCACGGAAGGCGGGTTCTCATCCCCGCCATGGCCTTGAATGCGTTCCGCCTCCTTTTTCAAGAATGTAAAGGAACGGATGCTGAAAGGCAGACTGGCAAAATAGACGATGACGATACCGATAAACGTCATCCAGAATTCGCTCACCAGCATGGCCCCGACCAGACCGACGCCAAGCAGGGTCGGCAAGACATATTTCTGGGGAATCTTGACGCCTTTGAGGGAATAGGTCGGAATGCTGCTGATCAAAAGAGCCGCCGTGCAGATAATGACAGACCCGGCGACGACGGGTTGGCGAAAGACCTCAAGCCCGGTCTCGAAGGTCAGCATCATCGGCAGAAGAACCAGGCCGGCCCCGGCGGGCGCCGAGACTCCGGTGAAATAATTATAGGCCCAGGGTGGCAGAACCTCGCCCTGGCGGGCGTTGAACCGGGCCAGACGAAGGGCGCAACAGACGCTGTAAAAGAGAACGATTGTCCAGCCCAGCCCACCGCTATCTTGCAGAGACCAAAGATAGACGACAACCGACGGGGCAACACCGAAGCTGAGAAAATCCGACAGGGAATCAAGCTCAACGCCGAACTGGGTTCCCACATTGAGAAGCCGGGCCATGCGACCGTCGAGATTATCGAGAAAAGCCGCAAGAATGATCGCCGCCACCGCCCATTCCCAGCGCTCAAGAAGGGCAAAACGGATAGAGGACAATCCGGCGCAAAGCGCCATCAAGGTCAGCATGTTGGGAATTAGTTTATTGATGGACTGCCTTTTGAGGCGAGCCGGCCGCGCCCGAAACATCATCCTTCTCCCGCTATAGTCTTATTTCTGCTTGCCAGAATCGGCGATAATGCTCTCTCCGGCAATCGAAATCTGTCCCGCCAGGACCCGAGGCGAGAAGCCCGGCGGCAAATAGACGTCAACCCGGCTGCCAAAGCGGATGAGGCCGAATACCTCCCCGGCCTGAACCTGCTGTCCCTCGACGAGATCGCATTTAATGCGCCGCGCCACCAGCCCGGCAATCTGAACAATCGCAACATCACCGGCCGAGGTTTTCAAGCGCACCGCCATGCGTTCGTTATATTTACTCGCCTTGTCCAGGGAGGCATTAAAAAACCGCCCCGGAATATAGGCCAGGCGCTCAACCGTTCCCTTCAGGGGAATGCGGTTAACATGAACGTTGAAGACATTCATAAAAACGCAGATGCGCTGAAGCGGCTCATCCCCCATATCGAGTTCGGGCGGCGGTGGCGCCATGTCTAGAGGCAAAACAACGCCGTCCGCGGGAGCAATTATTAAACCGGCGCCCTGGGGCGTGACCCTTTCGGGATTCCTGAAGAAATAGGTGCACCAGAGGGTCAAGACGATTCCGGCCCAGCCCAAAGGCTCGGCGACAAAAAAGAGCACCAGGGCAACGGCTGCAAAGAGACCAATAAAAGGCCATCCCGCGGGGTGAATCGGCACAAGAACGATGTTAAGCACAATCAGATCCCTTGGTTCATGGATTGAGATGCTGATTTATAGGAATTCAGCCGCTCTGTCGATGCTGTAGAATTGCCAGAAACCCCCAGCCCGGCTTCTCAAACACTAAATATTAATTTTTTCGAAGGCATTCAGACGATAGGCTCTCTCTGGTCAAGTATCGAGGGGAAGCGAACTGTCGTGATCGATCAACCCGATAGCAGTATAAATCCCATAGCGGCGCGCGAGGACGGCCAGTTGGCCGATGCCATCTCCCTGTTGGAGGCCGGCAAGCAGTTACCCGAAACCCGTAATGCTGATGAATTGCGCTTTGGCTTTCACTTTGGCGGCTATTTATTCACCTGCAAGGCGAGCCGGAGAAAAGACCGTGAAAAGGCCCTTTTGGTGCTCTGCGGGAATATCGGTTATCTCCCATTTTCGAACCAGTCATCCTTTGTCCGCAGGGCCGTACGCCGGCTGATCAGCCCCAAAAACAAACTCCGTTACGGTGAATTCGTCGTCCAGCCTTCCCAACGGCTGCTACTGCTTTGCGAAACCGATATTTCCTCCCAAATGCATTTTCAGGACATCGTCGCCGGTCTATGCCGAATGATCATCGATGCCAAGCCCCATCTCGACCTGATCAAGGAATGCATGGAATTCACGATCCCCCCGGACGGGATCAGCATTCCTGCGGGGGTGAAGAAAAAATTCGATATCGACGCCTTTCCCGATATCGACGAGGAGCAAGCCCCAGCAGCACAGCCATCCAAAACCGAGAGTAAAATAGGCGATATCCTAGACAAGGTGAGAAAACGAACCCAGGAGCAAGGCCCAGCACTTGTGCCAGAGCATCGGCGCGGTAAAAAGGCGCCACTGCCCCGGGATTAGGCAGCCTCTTAGAAGCGACACTCTGTTTTCGAGGGGAACTTTGGCTCAGGGCTATTGGGTTTGCGGCAAAGGCAGGGCAAAAATCTGACCGGGATAAATCAGGTCAGGGTTTCGGATCTGCTCACTGTTTGCTTCATAGATAACCGAATACTCAAAGCCGCTGCCGTAAGCGTGACGAGCGATACGCCACAGGCTGTTCCCAGGCTGAACCACGACCCGGTCCTGCCAATTCATTTCTTCGGTGACCTCGGCCCTGGTAAAGGGCAGTTCAATCCGTGACACGACCTTGCCGTCGGGCCCCACATGATCAAGGCGCAGGGCGTAAAGCCCAGGCGGCACAGCCTTGCCGGGCGTCATTGACCAGCGCCCCGCAGCGTCGGTTGTCGTATCGCCGATCAAGGCATTATCGAGATAGATACGCACCACCGCTCCGGGCAGGCTTCTGCCGCTGAGCTGGAGCCTGCCCTCTTCGTCATAATCGACAACATCAAGAGAGAGGGAAACATCCCCCCCGGCACCACCCGGCGATTGCATCAATTCAGTCGGCCCGGCCCCGCCACGGCGTTTTTTAAGGATCAGGGGATTATCTGTCCCGTCGCTCAATCGTCCGGCGATATCACGCTTGGCCTCGGGCAGGACCATAATCACGATTTCGTCGGAAAGGACATCCTTGCCACCTGGAAGCTGCGCCGAAAGGCTCAATTCAAGGTCACCGGGTGTAAAGGGCTCATCGGGTATCCACACCCACTCACCGCGGGCATCGGCAGTTACCTGACCGATTTTTATATTTCGATTAAAAATAGTGACGATGGCCCCTGGCGCCGCTCGACCGGCCAAAACAGCCTCACCCTGGCGGTTTACACGCACCACATCAAAGGTTGGCGTAACCCGCGCAAGGGCTGCATCCGGGGCCGTCACACCGGTGCTGTCAGCAGAACTCTCGGCCATTTCCTCACGCACCGCATCGCCCGCATTGTCGCCCGGGTGCATGGTTTCCTCTTGGGCAGAGGACGGAGCAGAGGATTCCGGCTTTGTATCGTCCCCTTCATAAGAAAAGAAAACGATCGCCAAAATAAGCAGGACAAGAACGGCAAGGGCCTTAGCGGCGGAATGGTTCAAGAAAATCCCCTAAAAAGAATTTATGCAAACAAGGTTAATACGCAGGATGTAAGGATGCAACGCCGCCCTTACCCATAAATCATTATTTCAAGGGCGCTGACCAGGGTGCCCAACCCTGTCATAATCCCGCCAAGGCTTCCCCGAACACAACCAGAGCGTGTTTAAAGTTTATTCAACGGATGAGATGAAAAACAAAAAATCCCTGTGCGTCTATTGCGGCTCGAGTGGCGAGACCAACCCCGCCCACCGGCAAGCCGCCGAACGGCTGGGTGAGCTGCTTGCCAAAAACAGCATCCGGCTCATATACGGCGGCGGCGATATCGGCCTGATGGGTACTCTCGCCAATGCGGCCCTTGACGCGGGCGGTGAGGTTGTCGGCGTATTACCGGAATTTCTCGAGGAATGGGAAGTTGAGCACAAGGGCCTGAGTGAACTTATCATCGTCGAAAGCATGCATGCGCGGAAACAGAAAATGTTCGAGCTTTCCGACGCCTTTGCCGTGCTTCCCGGCGGCTACGGAACATTGGAAGAATTGCTGGAAGTTCTTACCTGGAAACAACTCAAACTTCATAGCAAGCCGGTTATCGTGGTTGACCCGGATGGCTATTGGCAGCCCCTGCGGACGCTGTTTGAACATATTATCCAGTCGGGATACGCCGACGCAGACACCTCGGCCTATCTGACTAATGTTGATAAGGTCGAGACGGTTTTATCAATTCTGGAGAAAATTCCAGTGCAAGCGGAAAAGCCCAGCGCCGAAAAACTATAGAACAACAGAATGAGGGCACGGCAAAGTGGAGTTTGCCTAGACCAAGGACAGTGATATGTTCGCCCAAGATTATTACCACCGGGATCGTTCCTATATTAAACGATTGCCCGAGGGGCCGGAATTCGAAACAGGGACTTAAAGACAAGCTATGGAAAAGATCAAAGTCGCTAATCCCATCGTCGAGTTAGACGGTGACGAGATGACTCGGATCATCTGGCGATTCATCAAGGACAAGCTGATCCTGCCCTATCTCGATATAGAGCTCGATTACCATGACCTCAGTGTCACGCACCGTGACGACACCGATGATCAGGTGACCATCGATGCGGCGAAAGCCATCAAAAAACACGGGGTCGGCGTTAAATGCGCCACCATCACACCCGATGAACAGCGCGTCGAAGAATACAACCTGAAGAAAATGTGGCGCTCCCCCAACGGCACGATCCGTAATATTCTCGATGGAACCGTGTTCCGTGAACCTATTATCTGCCAGAACGTACCGCGCATGGTACCGGGCTGGACCCGGCCCATCGTTATCGGCCGCCATGCCTTTGGCGACCAGTATAAAGCCAGTGAAATGGCCATACCCGGCCCCGGCACCCTGACCCTGAAATTCACCCCCGATGACGGCGGCGAACCTATTGAACGGGAAATATACGATTTCAACGAAAGTGGAATCGCCATGGGCATGTACAACGTCGATGAATCAATTCGGGGGTTTGCCCGCGCCTGTCTCAATTTCGGACTGAGCCGTAAATGGCCGGTCTATCTTTCGACCAAGAACACCATTTTAAAAACCTATGACGGTCGTTTCCGGGACGTTTTTCAGGAAGTTTTCGATGCCGAATTCTCAAAAGACTTCGATAAGGCCGGCATCACCTATCAGCACCGTTTGATCGACGATATGGTGGCTTGCGCCATGAAATGGAGTGGCGGCTATGTCTGGGCCTGCAAGAATTACGATGGCGATGTGCAATCGGATTCCGTCGCCCAGGGCTTTGGATCACTTGGACTGATGACATCCGTCCTGCTGACCCCCGACGGGCGCACCGTCGAGGCCGAAGCCGCCCACGGCACGGTGACAAGCCATTACCGGGAGCATCAAAAGGGGCGTGAAACATCGACCAACCCGATCGCCTCGATCTTTGCCTGGACCCGGGGCCTGAAATATCGCGGCGCCTTTGACGGCACCCCCGAAGTCGTCGATTTTGCCGATACGCTTGAGAAGGTCTGCGTCAAAACCGTCGAAGCCGGGTTTATGACCAAGGATCTGGCACTCCTTATCGGCCCTGAACAGACCTGGCTGACGACCAACCAGTTTCTCGATAAACTGGATGCAGCCCTTAAAAGAGAAATGTCCGACTGACTAAAAATGGCGCGTAGGGGGTCTTAAGATTCCAGTGCCTTTTCAATCGCTGCCAGGGCATCATCCGCCTTCGCCCCATCCGGCCCACCCGCCTGGGCCATGTCCGCCCGTCCACCGCCGCCTTTGCCGCCCAGCGCCTGGGCCCCTGCCCGCACCAGATCGACGGCACTGATTTTATCGGTGAGATCGTCGGTTACGGCAACGACGAGAGAGGCTTTGCCCTCGCCACTGGCAACCAGGGCAACGACGCCGGACCCGATGCGCGTTTTCATATCGTCAGCCATCGGTTTGAGCTCTTTCGGCGGCACGTCTTTAAGGACGCAACAGCTGAACTTTACACCATTCACTTCGCGGAGAGTGTCATCGCCGCCGTCTGGCCCTCCCGTAGCCGCCGCACGCCTCGACTCGACCAGTTCCTTTTCAAGGCTTTTGCGGTCTTCGATCAGGGCGGCAAGGCGTTCGGCCATATCGGCAGGCGCAACCTTTAGCAGACCAGCAGCCTGGGCGAGAACAGCATCCTGGGAATCGATGTAAGATTCGGCCTTAGCGCCGGTCAAGGCCTCGATGCGTCGAATTCCCGCACCCACCGCCGACTCACCAATAATACGCATAAAGCCGATGTCACCGGTGCGCCGGACATGAGTGCCACCGCAAAGTTCAACCGAATAGGGAAGATCGGATTCTCCCATTCCCCCCATTGAAACAACCCGGACTTCATCACCGTATTTCTCGCCGAAAAGGGCCATTGCACCCTCTTCGATGGCTTCATCGGGTGTCATCAAGCGTGTCGTAACATCATAATTTTCACGAATACGGGCGTTCACCGAGCGTTCGACATCGCGGATATCTTCCAATGAGATCGCCTTGGGATGGGAAATATCGAAACGCAGGCGGTCAGCCGCCACCAGTGAGCCTTTTTGGGTCACATGATCCCCTAGCCGTTGGCGCAAGGCGGCATGGAGAAGATGGGTCGCCGAATGATTGGCGCGCAATTGATTGCGGCGGCTGCCATCAACCCGCAGTTCGACAATATCACCGCATTTAAGGGCCCCCTCAATGACCTCGCCGAAATGGACATGAAAATCACCGAGATATTTTTTGGTATCCTTCACCGCCATCTGAAGCGGCCCGGCCTTGGGGTCAACCCCGATCAGAATGCCGGTATCGCCGTTTTGCCCGCCGGATTCGCCATAAAACGGCGTCTGGTTGGTGACCACGGCGATTGTCTCACCGGCCTTTGCCTCGCTCCCCTCAACACCGTCTTTGACCAGGGCGACAATTTCACCCTCGGCAATTTCGACGTCATAACCGAGAAATTCGCTTGCCCCGACCCGTTGGCGGATATCGAACCATACCTGTTCGGTCGCCGCCTCACCCGAACCCGACCAGTTGGCCCGCGCCTCGGCGCGTTGACGTTCCATGGCCGCATTAAAACCCTCTACCTCGACCGAGCGCCCCTGGCCACGCAAAACATCCTGGGTCAGATCAAGAGGAAACCCGTAAGTGTCGTAGAGCTTAAAGGCGACATCACCCGGCAACGGAGCCTTGTCGGACAGTTTATCCGTTGCCTCGCCGAGCAGGCGAAGACCGCGTTCCAAAGTTTGCTGAAAACGGGCTTCTTCAAGTTTGAGCGTTTCGGTAATCAGCGCATCGGCGCGCAAAAGCTCAGGAAAAGCCTGACCCATCTGGGCGCCCAGCGCCGGCACAAGCCGCCACATCATCGGCTCAGACATGCCCAGGAGGTGAACATGGCGCATCGCCCGGCGCATGATCCGCCGCAGCACATAGCCACGCCCTTCATTCGACGGCAGAACACCATCGGCCATGAGAAAGCAGCAGGAACGCAGGTGATCGGCAATGACCCGGTGGGAAACCGCGTGATCGCCGTCGGCGGCCTGACCGCTAACCTCAGCCGAAGCGGTAATAAGTGAGCGCATGAGATCGGTGTCGTAATTATCATGGACGCCCTGAAGAACCGCGGCAATCCGCTCCAGCCCCATGCCTGTATCGATACTGGGACGCGGCAGATCAATGCGCTCGCCATCGGCCAGTTGTTCGTACTGCATGAAAACGAGATTCCATATCTCGACGAAGCGGTCACCGTCCTGGTCGGGTGAACCGGGCGGTCCGCCGGGAATACCCTCGCCATGATCATAAAAAATTTCCGCGCAAGGCCCGCATGGACCGGTCGCGCCCATGGACCAGAAGTTGTCGGCAGTATCAATGCGAATGATCCGCTCGTCAGGCAAGCCACTGATCTTGCGCCACAGGGCGTGTGCTTCTTCATCATCGGCGTAAACGGTGACCACAAGCCTGTCGGCTGGAATATCGAATTCATCATTAATCAGGCGCCAGGCGAGCTCGATCGACCGGTCCTTGAAATAATCACCAAAAGAAAAGTTTCCCAGCATTTCAAAAAATGTGTGGTGCCGGGTGGTGTAACCGACATTGTCCAGGTCGTTGTGTTTACCCCCGGCGCGGACACATTTCTGGCTGGTCGCAGCGCGAGTGTAGTCCCGTGTCTCTTGGCCGGTGAACAGGTTCTTGAACTGAACCATTCCGGCATTGGTGAACAGCAGGGTGGGATCGTTGTGGGGCACCAGCGGGCCGGAGGCAACGACCTCGTGATCGTTAGCGGCGAAATAATCTAGAAATGCGGCCCGGATGTCGTTTGCGCTCTGCATAATGGTCGATCGGCTCTTGCTGGTCCTTGTGAACGGCTAGTCACCGACATGGTGACGGGAAGGCCATCATATCGCTAGCTCTGCTTTTACCCCGCCCCCCGGACTCTGTCTATAATCGCGCAAACATCACCCAGGCAAGGGGTGCCGGACGAGGCATCTAGAGAACGCATATGCAGGACTGATCTCTGCCCTTTCTATCAGAAAAAAGGGCGCGCGGCGAGATGCCGGGCGCCCCAATTTCAGGAGAATTCCCTATAGAAGGTTTGGTTAGTCGGCCTTGGCCGGGGCTTCGCCCAAATCTTCCGCCTCGGATGAAGCCGCTCCGTCCTCATCGGCATGGGCCCCCATAACATCGGCCGAAACAAGACCGGCATCGGCACGAACCGCCCGTTCAATGGCATCGGCAATTTCAGGATTTTCCTTGAGGAACTTTTTACCGTTCTCACGCCCCTGGCCAATGCGTTCACCTTTATAGGAGAACCAGGCGCCGGATTTCTCAACGACTTCGGCCTGCACCCCGAGATCGAGAAGCTCGCCGAGCTTGGAAATACCCTCGCCATACATGATGTCGAATTCGACCACCTTGAAAGGCGGCGCCATCTTGTTTTTCACCACTTTGACCCTGGTCTGGTTGCCAACCACCCGGTCCCGGTCCTTGATCGCGCCAATGCGGCGGATGTCGAGACGCACCGAGGAATAGAATTTCAGGGCATTGCCACCGCTTGTGGTCTCCGGATTACCGAACATGACGCCGATTTTAAGACGAATCTGGTTGATGAAGATGACCATGCATTTGGACCGCGAAATCGAGCCGGTCAGCTTACGCAGGGCCTGGCTCATCAACCTGGCCTGAAGACCGACATGGGTGTCCCCCATCTCGCCCTCAAGCTCGGCCTTGGGCACCAGTGCGGCGACGCTGTCGACAACCAGCACATCGACGGCGCCCGAGCGCACCAGGGTATCGGTGATTTCGAGCGCTTGTTCCCCTGCATCGGGCTGGGAAATCAGGAGATCGTCGAGATTTACCCCCAGCTTGCGGGCATAGGCCGGATCGAGCGCGTGTTCGGCATCGACAAAGGCGCAGGTGCCGCCCTTTTTCTGAGCCTCGGCGATGACATGAAGCGCCAATGTCGTCTTGCCGGAGCTTTCGGGGCCATAAATCTCAATCACACGGCCGCGGGGCAAACCCCCGATACCGAGCCCTATATCGAGCCCAAGAGAGCCTGTGGAGACCGTATCGACCTCTACCACTCCGGCATGCTGGCCGAGCTTCATAATCGAGCCCTTGCCGAAATTGCGCTCAATCTGGCCAAGCGCAGCCTCCAAAGCCTTGTCTTTATCCATATTATCCTTGTCTACCAAACGAATTGCGGCCTCGGCCATAATTTCTCTCCCACTTATTTCATAGGGCTCAACAGGTTTCAATGCACTAATCTGTGCATGGTTTGTTCTCATATGCAAGGGAATATTTCAAGAACATTCGCCCCAAGCACCCCAAAGTCATTCCACATGGGAAATGGTGGAACAAAAACAGGGTGGTTAAACAAGGTAGAGTTGGAGGCCAATCAAAGGCGCTTTTACGGTCTGTTTCCAGCCCCCCCTAGATCACTTCCTTAACCTTTCCGGCCAGCTCCTCAAGGTTGAAGGGCTTGGGCAGAAAATGGATATCGGCGGAGTGATCAAGCACGTTGCGGAAGGATTCCTCGGCATAGCCAGAAATACAGATCACCTTCATCCCCGGCCGGTTACCCCTTATCCATTCGATCAGCGCCGGGCCATCCATATCGGGCATAACCACATCGGTGATCAGAAGATCTATCTGGTCTTCAGTACGGCGGATGAGTTCAATCGCCGTGTTGCCGCTGCGCGCCTCAAGCACGTTGTAGCCCTTGTTGCGAAGTGCGCGAGCCGAAAAAAGCCGCACGGCATCCTCATCCTCGACAAGAAGAACGGTGCCGACCCCTGTAAGATCGCGGACCGGCGGCGCCTCGCCGGTATCGACCGGCGGCGCCTCGCCGGTATCGACCGGCGGCGGACGCTCAATACTCTCCACCGGATGATGGCGGGGCAGAAGAACGGCAAAAACCGATCCCTCTTCGGGTGTGCTGGCAACCGAAATGAATCCGTCGGACTGCTTGATGATGCCTATGACGGTGGAAAGCCCGAGGCCGGTTCCCAGGCCCACCTCCTTGGTCGAGAAGAAAGGATCGAAGATGCGCTCCATGACATTCTTGTCCATCCCCATACCCGTATCGGCGACCTCAAGGCGGATATAATCGCCGGCGGGAAGGGTTTCCGTGCCGAGCCTTTCAGGTGAAGCAAGGGAGACGTTTTCTGTGGAAATAGACAGGGTGCCGCCCTCACTCATGGCATCGCGGGCATTCACCGCCAGATTGACGATCACCTGTTCGAGTTGTCCCTGATCGGCCTTCACCAGGCCGAGATTACGTCCATGGGAAATCTTCAGTTGAATGGTCTCGCCGATCAACCGGCGCAGAAGATGAGAGAGATCGACTAAAACCTCTGTAACGTTAAGCACCTTTGAGCTGACCGTCTGCTGACGCGAAAAAGCAAGAAGCTGACGGACCAGATTAGCCGCCCGGTTGGCGTTCTGTTTAATCTGCATGATATCGGCAAAAGATTGCTCGCCGGGCCGGTGGCGCTGCAGCAAGAGGTCGCAGAACCCGATCATGGCTGTCAGCAGATTATTGAAATCATGGGCGATACCCCCGGCAAGCTGACCGACCGCCTGCATTTTCTGGGATTGGGTAAACTGGATCTGAAGATGTTTAAGTTCCGTCGTATCAAGCCCGTGAATAATCAGCCCTGTCAGATCACCGTCATCATCCTCCAATCGGCTGGCGAAGAAAGAGGCGACTCTGAGCGGCGTATCTTTTTCGCCATCGCCCAGGGTTACTTCAATCAGAGCCCCCTCCTCGACACCATCGACGATACTCGACAGCAATTGCTCTATCTTGGGCCGCTCTTCATCAACGATGAGATCAGCAAGAAGACCACCGGTCACTTCGCCGCCGCCATCGGCGACCAATTTACGAAAAGCCTGGTTGCATTCGACGATCCGCCCGGAAAGATCAAGCTGGGCGATGCCGCCGGGCGCCGCATCGAAGAACCTCTGAAAACGATGCACCGACTGTCGCAGGGCGCGTTCCAGTTCGCGCTCGCTGGTGACGTCGTGAACCACAGACCGGGTGGTAAGCTGGCCATCCAGGCCGAGCACACAATTCTGACTGATCTGAACCTGAAGCACCCTGCCCTGATGACCGCAGAGTGAAACGTTTTCATGCTGTATGATCGTCGTCGGCAAAGAAGTGCCCACGGAATCCTGCCCCGAAGGATCGTAAGGCACGGTTTGTGGCGGCAAGGCGGAAACGATGAAATCATGAAGATGAAAATCACCACCGATAACTTCTTCGGGCGTCGTCCCGAGCCAGTCGGCAAGAGTCTTGTTGATGAATATGAACTTGCCGTCACCGTCTACCGAATAAAACCCGACCGGAGCACTCTCGACAAACTCAAATAGCGCCTCCTGGTCGTTGCGTAGCCGCTCTTCGATCAGCAATCGCTCGGTGATATCCTCGATACTCCACATCACATAGCCCGGACGCTCGGAAATGGAATAGGCCCCGACAGACAGCCATTCGACCTGTCCATGGCGCTGCCTCAGTTTAAGATCGACGCTTTGGGAACTGCCCGTGGAAACCGTCGCCTGCAGGCTTTTTATGGCGCGGGAAGCCGCCGGGTCACCGGCAATGTAATCGAAAAAAACATTCAGGTGATTTTCAGCCCCCGGATTGAACTTTTGAACGAACATGGCGTTGGCGAAAATCGTCTCTCCATCGGGGCCGACGATCAGGCGCGGATGAGGGAGCCCTTCCAGGGCCTGATTGAGAAGGTCGCTTTCAAGCTGGGCGCGAAGGTTGGCGCGCCAACCCAAATGAGTCACCAGGGCCGAGACCAGCAAGAACAGTAAAAGGCTGCTGAAAACGACCCAAAAACCAACGCCTGTCTCTTTTTCGACAAAGGCGAGAAGTAAGAGAAGACCGACCGCAATGAGACTCTGGACGAGAGCCGGCACCCACAGCGGCAGCTCAACCCTGCTGTTCAGAAATTTCGTTATTCTGGCAAAAGACTGGCCCCGCAAAGGCATTGGCCACTGGCCTCCTTGATTTCCCTAACCCCCGGTAATCTAACATGATATCGGCCTCAGAATGAGGAAAAAGCCGAAAGCCCGCTCTCAACAGGGATTTGCGGGACCCCATTGCAAATATCCACCGCAATCGCCAGATAATTTATCGGCATCCCTTTGCAGGTAACACTTTTAGAAACAGAACCGGGTAGCCGTCGCGCTTAGCAGCGACGTTGACGACAGCGACAGCGACAGTGAAAGCTCGCCGCCGCCGCGCATCGTCGCCAAAGGCCGCGGTGCGATCGCCGAACAGATTCTCAGGCTGGCCTTCGATCACGGGATCAAGGTGCGGAAAGACGCCGATCTGGCTGAAATTCTCGACGCTCTTGAAATCGAAAGCGAGATTCCCCTGGAAGCCTTCGCAGCCGTTGCCGAGATACTGACCTATGTCTATCGCGCCAACGGAGCTCAGGATTTTCCCTCCCCGGGCCTCGAAGAGAGACCTTATTCAGGCGCTGATTCCGCCGCCGCCGAAGAAACAACTTAAAAAAAATCAGTGACTGACGCCAATACCATAAAACTCAGGATCACAACCCTGTCTCGTTCCATCGAAACCGCTTGCGCGGCGATGGATGAGAACACGGAAGTTAATCTTTCCGGCCTTGAAACGGCTGTTGAGGAGATTTGCAGTGAAATGGCCGGCCTGCCTCCTGAAGAGGGAGAAGAGTTAAAGGACAGTCTGATCCTTCTTACCGACAACATAGACAAACTGGAGGCCAAGTTAAGAGCCGTTCAGGAAGAGCTGTCGAAAGACATCAGTAATGTCGACACACGCCAACGCGCCACCAATGCCTACGGCACTTCCCCGCCGCCGAAGAACAAGTAATCCTTCGCAATGAAAGAACCCCTTTATGGAGCTTGAATCCTACATCAAGTTTATCGTTGCGCTTCTTTTCGTTCTCGCACTCATTTTCCTGTTGGCCCGTCTGGTCAAACGTTTTGGTATCGGTTTCCCCGGGAACCTCTCCACTGCCGGCGCGAAGCGACGCCTTACCCTTGTTGAACAGATGAGTCTCGACACCAAACGCAGGCTTGTTCTCATTCGCCGTGACGATGTCGAGCACCTGATTCTTTTGGGGCCGAATTCCGATCTGATCGTTGAAAGCGGAATCTCTCCGCAAGATTTGGATGAGTGCGAAGACCTGTCCGCCAAAACTCCCTGCGACGAAACAAATACCGAAAGCGGCGCCTCATGAGGGCATTTCGGATAAGCGCCCTCATCGGCCTTGTTTTCGCCACCGCTCTAGGCAGCGCGCTGATCTTCTGGCCGGACCTGGCCGCCGCCCAGGGATTATCCCTCGATTTCGGCGAAGGGCCGACAGCCACCGGCCGCATGTTCCAGATTATTATTATACTGACGGTTCTCTCCCTTGCCCCGTCGATCCTGATTATGACGACATCCTTTATCCGGATTGTCGTCGTTCTGTCCTTTCTGCGATCGGCGCTCGGACTGCAACAGACACCGCCCAATACGGTTCTCGTCGGGCTGTCGCTGTTCCTGACCTTTTTCATCATGGCTCCGACCTTCGAGGCGGCCTATAACAACGGCCTCTCACCCCTGATCGAGGACCAGATCACGGAAACCGAGGCCCTGGAAAGGGGCGCAGCCCCCTTTCATACATTTATGATCAAGCAGGTCAGGGAAAAAGATCTCGCCTTGTTCATGGACATGGCCAAGATCGAAAGCGTCGAAACCCCTGCAGATGTTCCCTACAGGGTGCTCGTCCCCGCCTTCATCATCAGTGAGTTACGCCGGGCCTTTGAGATCGGCTTTCTGGTATTCGTGCCGTTTCTGGTCATCGACATGGTTGTCGCCTCAATCCTCATGTCGATGGGCATGATGATGCTGCCGCCGATTATCATCTCCCTGCCCTTCAAGCTTATCTTCTTTGTCCTGGTGGATGGCTGGTATCTCATCGTCGGCAGCCTGACGGAAAGCTTCAGGCCTTAAACCCTAGTTGACCTGCGACATGCCTGTATTCTGTAGCCGCTGGTGGTAATTGGCCATGAAGGCCTCGTATTGCCCGACCTCTTTCAAGCGCTGGGTAATGGCGGCAATGGAATCGACCGAACCGGTTGGCTGGGTGACGACAATCCAGAAATCATCCCACAGGGGCGTGTCTTTCATGTCCGACGAATAACGATCCTTTAAGAAATAAAGGCCGGCGTTATTGTCGCTGAGCGCCAGGCTGATCGCCCAGCGCAGGATCATATCCGGCGACACTTTATCGGCTGGCGCGGTCTTGGCTAAAGCGGGTTTTGCCTCTTCCGCACCCTCAGGCTTCTCGGCTTCGGCCTCGGCCTCGGCCTCGGTTTCTGCCGCGGCCCCGGTTTCAGCTGTAGGCTCTTCCCCTTCTTCTGGAAGTGCGGCGGTTTCATCCGTTTCAAGAGCAGCGGTTGCCCCATCTGGAATCTTGACCACGGCTGGAGCCGACGGCTGGGCTTCGATCTTTTCAACAATGCTGGCTATGGAGCGGGACGCCGAAGCCCACTGATGATCGGCCCAATAGATGTCGGCCCTTAATTGCTCGGCGACGAGGCTCTCATCGCCCGAGATCAATGCCAATGCTTCATTATTCCGATCAAGATCAAACAGGGCGCGGGCTTCGAGATGAAGGCGCTCCGTCACCAGGTCCTCAGGCAACTCTTTTTCAGCGGTTTGACGAAGCGCCTTGATCGCCTCCTTGGGGTTCCTGTTAAGGAGGTTTATCAAAGCCAATTGCATGCCGGCACGAGCCTTATCGACGCCCTTTAGCCGGAACTCTATCTGTTGAGAAAGAAGTTCAGCCGCCGAATCGAGAAGGTCAACGGCAACCATCCGCTGGGCGAGATTCTGGACCATTTGGTCTCCGAACTCACCGGCCGGCGTCAACTCTCTGAATTCACGGAAAATGGAGAGCGCCTTGATCGGCGACAATGCATCAGCCCCGCCTTCAAGAAACAGATGGGAAAAGGCATCGCCCATCTTCTTGGCCATAGGGCGCGCTCTTTCATGCTTGGGGAAAGATGTCGCGGCCTCCTTCATCGTCTGGAGGCCCTTTTGATAACTTTCATTGCGAATATAAATATCGCTGAGTTCTTCAAGCAACTCGAACTCGAATTCACCGCCCCGCCAGGAAAAACGCATGGCCTCGAGCTGATCAGCCGCTTTCTTCTCTGAAAGCTCGCCCTGCTTCACCAGATAGTCGATTTTTGCAAACCTGGCTTTCGCCCTGGTTTCACGGTTCGAGCCTTCGATGACCTTATCCCACAGGGTAAGCGCATTCTCCGGGGCACCGGATTCCATGAAAACCTGGCCCAAAAGATAAGAGGCGTGATTTTCCTGAGCCGCCGTGGGACGGCTTTCGCGGACAAATTCAATAAACGACTTGGCCGAGTCCAGATCGCTGGAAATAATCGCTGTTTCGGCGGCGAGAAGCGCCAGTTTAATTTGCACCTCACGCGTGTAGTTTGGAATCAAATTCGCCGTGGCGGAGAAATTATCAGCCGCCTTTTCCCAGTCTTTATTCTCTGCCGCAAGCGCGCCGCGCCACAGAATGCCTTCAGGATTGATGGCCAACACGGGGTCTCCAAGGCTTTCCTCCGCCTCCAGGAAACGCCCGGCCATAAACTCGGCCATGGATTTAAACAGCTTGAAGGCCGGCTGACTGACAAAATCCGGCGCCTCGTCCTTTATCCTGTTGAGGAATACAACGGTCTCCAGATAAAACCCCTTGGCAAAATAATACTCGGCCAGCCTCAGGCGCAGCAATGGGCGTTCCGTCACCGGCGCTTCGGCGATTTTAATCTGAAAATCCTGGCGAGCCTCGCTAAACCAGGGCGATGCGCCTTTACCCCATCCGGTCATGTCGAGAAGAGGCTCATAGTCTTCATAGCCCTCTCCCGACGCCGCCATTACAGCTGAATCATCAAGGCCCTCGGGACGGGACGAGATATAGAGGCCGGCGGGGGAACTGATTTCTATACCGTCCGTATCGACCTTTGTTTCCAGGGCATCGGAATAAGGCTCGATAACGACGCCTTGAGCCGTTCCAAGCAGGCGGAACTGTGCATATTCACGGGTGCCGTTGATCCCTTCTCCCAAGCTCGGCATGGGAACCAGAATCAAACTGTCACCGACCACAGTGTCCCGGATGACAAGTTTCTGTCCGGGGTCGGCAACAGGTAAAAACAGACTTGAGGCCGTTGGCGTATCCACCTGTGCCCGAATTGATATGGGAGCTGCCGCACTGAGTGAACGCGGCTTGAAATCAAAGAACCAGACGAGTCCATCACGGCGAAGAACGGGATTAATGCCATAGGCGGTGGTTAAACGAAGAATTGTCGCCCGCGCATCTGGAATCTGCTCAATCTCGGAAATCCGCTCGGAGCTTTGCTCGGATATTCCAGCAAGATCGAGAACTTCAAGATGATCGAAAACCAGCCACAGAAAGCCGGAGCGTCGGTAAACTGCAGCGGCAATACCCTCTGGCCACTCGAAGCGGAGACTGAAAACATTGTCGGCCATAACCGACTCGACGGTATTGGGAGTTTGTCTGCCGGAAAGCCAGACCGTGCCCGCCGCCTCGCCCTCTGCCGCTTCACCGGCCTCAGGCGTCTTCGACGCTGTTTTCACAGGCTGGGTCTTTTCAGCTTTTTCTCTCTCCACCTTCTCGACAGGCGCCGCCTTGGGCGGTTTTGCATCTTTTGGTGCTTCGGCTTTGCGCGTCGCCGTCAACGATGTCGGACGGCCATTGGCTTTCTTCTTTTTTGACGGGACGGCCTTGGCCTTCCTTTTATCTTTTTTAATAATTTCGGGCGCCTTCGCCGCCGCTTTTTCGGCTGTCGGCTTAAAGACATCCAGCACGACCTTGGGCCCACTGTTGAAATGACGCAGGCGCACACCCTTTGGCAAAGAGAACTGTACCCGCAGACCTTTCTTGTCCGGCGCCGTATTCACGCCCTTGACGAAACTCGGCAGGCTTTTTTTGATTTTGGAAAGATTGATGGTCGCTGGCCGGTCAAAGGATAGCGTTGCCTCGCTATCGCCCTGGGCAAGCTTGTACTTAACCTTGTCCGACCAGTCGAAGACGAAACGGGTGTACCCTGGGTGCTTGCCGATCCGCACGGGCAATTTTTGCACCGCCTTGGAGGGCGCCTTTTTCGCAGGAGGCGGCTTAAGCGCCGGTTTCTTGGGCGGTTGTGGCGCTGTCGGTTCAGCCTGAGTTTCCGGCTCCGAGGCGGCCACCTCTTCGACCTTGGCTGGAGGGGGCTTTTCCGTATCCTCCGGCATTACCGATTTTGTCTCCGCCTTGGGAGAAATATCAACAATGACCGCGTTTTCATTGGCAAAGCTGCGGTAAACATGGGGGCGCTTGAGAACAAAGACCACATCATGGCCGTCGGCCTCGATAACGGCGGAACTGACATAGGTCGAAAGACGGTCAAGGAGAGGGGCAAGATCACCCGTCATGGCCTTGTCGAAATGCACCGTCAGAAGATTATCCTTCAGGGTAATCTCGTACCCGGCCTTTGTCGGCCATTCAAAAATAATGCGGCCGTAAGACGTATGATCCCAGGCCCGCATATTGACCTTTTCCGCCGCCTCGACCACGCCGCCCCAAAGCGGCAGGAACATGCCTGCGGCGACAAAAAGAACGGCCATGAACCTGGGCGACACCACTATGGATTCTCCCGATCATGAATAACGATATCGACGCGGCGCGAAAGCGCCTTTCTTTTATCGGCCGGCAATTCGATGGATATATAAGAAAAATGGGATTCGGCAGCGCCGAAAGCATCGATTTCTCTTTGATATCCCGAACGCCGCAACTCATTGGCCACGGCGACGGCGCGGGCAATTGACAATTCCCAATTCGACGAAAACAGGTTTCCCGTTACCGCTTCGTCATCGGTGTGCCCGATCACCGTAATCACATTTCTGAAATTTCTCAAAATGCTTCCCATTTCACTCAACGACGCCTGGCCTGCCTGGGAAGGGGTGGCGGAACCAGCTGAGAACAGGCCGTCGCTGGGCAGGGAAATCACCATCCTGTCGCCGAGGTGCTGAACTACATTCTCTTTGAGAATATCGGATTCCAGCATTTTGCTTTCGATAATTGCCGAAAGGTAATCGAGATTAATCGACTTGACGGACTCACCGCCGGAAACGCTCTTATCCGCGCCCTCTCTCGATTCAATGGCCTCAACGGGTGGTTTCAGGCTTTTCGAAAGGGCGTCGGTAACGGCTTCCCACTCTTCCAACACAACGGTCGACATGGAAAACAGCAAGACAAAGAAAGCAAGCATCAGGGAGACAAGGTCGGTGAAGGTATAAAGCCATCCCTTGCCGATAAGGGGCGCTTTATCCTGTTCGTCTTCTATGTAATTAAGCGGCTCCATTATTCCGCCACCTCGTCTAAAAGCTGTTCGAAATTTATAACCGGCTGATCGACGCTCTGGACATAAAAATTAAACCTGATGTCATCGTTGTCCCGAACTTCAACCCCGGCAATAGTAGTTTCAACAGGGGCGCCGCGGGCGCGCAATTCCCGTGCAATGGTACCGGCCCGTAAAATGGCGAGAGTCTCACCATTTTCAATATCCCTGGGTAATATCCATTCGGTGCCGACAATAACCTCGACATCAAACCTGAAATCCAGGGGCGGCTTGCTGAGAATTGCACCAATGGAATCGAGCATCTTGTTGGATTTCGCCGTCAATTTGGCTTCGCCCGGAGCAAAGAACTCATTAAGAGGAATTCTCGCCTCCATCAACTGACCCGGCCGGACCTCCTTGATCCGGGCAAGAGGGATCGCAGTTTTGACCATATCCCCGACTTTCAGGAGAGAAGCGGAAGCTTCGGCAAAGGCCCCCACATCGGAGGTGAAAAACATCTGTGGCGTGGTCGGCAGACCAACCGTTTTAAAGGCGTTGCTGACACTGCTCAAAGCATCCTTCAGCTTATCCTCTTCTATCGTCGAGATGCTGTTAAGAAGGATGAAAAAAGCCGTAAGGAGAAGGTAAAGGCCGAGGAAGATAACGATAGGATCGTTCCCTGGCTCCGAACCATCCTGAGGGGAGTCCTCTATATGAAACATGATCTTTTAATCAAAACTGCCCATAAGGGCGTCAATGTCATCCTGGCTGGCCGCATCGTCTGAAAGCTGAGGCCCGTTGAGTAAATCCTCATCAGTGATCTCCTCTGCCGATTTCCGTTTTTCCTTGTCCCGGCGATTACTGTCACTCGCGGCCTTGACGTCATCCCCGAAAGCCCCTGCCAGCGCTTCGACTTTTTCTTCGATATGCCGCAATGCGTTGACGACCTTACTGATGCGCTGGCCTGTTATATCCTGAAAATTACAGGCTTCATAAATGCTCGTTACGCCTTCGGTTATCTTTTCACCCTCTGCATTGCCAAGTTCACCGGCGATAACCTCTATCCCCCCGACTGCATCGAGAATTGTCCCCGTCGCCTCTTCGGTGGCCTTTACTATTGCATCCAGTTCGTCTGTCGCCGTCGGAATGTGTTCATCGCTAATTTCTTCAGGACAAAGAGCGGCGATTTCATCCTTTGCGTCGCGAATGAAACTCACCAGGGATTCAATTTCCTGATAAATCTTCAGATCTTTCTGAGAGATATTGCCGTGAAGGGTGGTTAGAATTCCATCAATGATATCGGCAAGTTCATCAACCGAAACCTTTTCGCCGTATTGGGCCCTCAGCGCCGTAAGGCGCTCGTCCAGTTCAGCATCGGCCCCGCCCTTATCCATCAGCCATCCCGGTGTGAGGGTTAGAAGGGTCCAAGAACACTCGTCAGCTTGCCCTTCAGCGTCGCTGCGTTAAAGGGTTTGACGATATAATTATTGACGCCGGCCTGTTTTGCCGCAACCACGTTCTCGGTCTTACTTTCCGCAGTGATCATGATGAAGAAAATATCTTTCAGCTGGGCGTCCGCGCGTACCTCGCGAAGGAGCTGAATCCCTGTCATAGGTTCCATGTTCCAGTCAGAGATTACAAAATCAAAATGTTTTTCCCGAAGTTTTTGCAGCGCCATACTGCCATCCGTGGCCTCATCAATATTATTGAAGCCAAGCTGCTTAAGCAGATTGCGGATAATCCTTAACATCGTTTTATAATCATCCACGATCAGGATGTTCATGTTCATGTTCATGTTCATGTTCATGTTCATGTTCATGTTCATGTTCATGT
>CAZAKR010000008.1:0-85426 GCA_964486105.1 uncultured Rhodospirillaceae bacterium
GGACATGAAGATGCACTAACATTCAAACCGGACCAGTTAATGGGGGCAGGTCAGTATAATAGACGTATAGTAGACAGGCTTATGCGTTTTGTTGTCTGCAAAAGAATATTTTCTGTCAAGCAGGCTAATGGGACTTCTATCTGGAACTTTGTAGCGCCGACACGAAGTTGAATTGTGGCATCAATTCCCTTAAGGCTTTTCACTTCTTTTTCTGCGGTTGACCAGGAAACCCATAGAATATCGGTATTACAGTTTCCAGCCATTTTCAAAAAACCAAACTCGTGGCCGTGAACCGTATTACCATTAACCAAATATTCTGCAGTATTCTCAGAGCTGCTGGCGCTCCAATCGTTGTATTTTAAAATTCCTTCGCTTGCTTCTCCATTATGCGGGAATGCGAGGGCTAAAAAGAGAATTTGTAATCCGAAGAGAATTTTCTTCATTGTATTATCCCTGTTGTTAACGGCTGATGGTATTTTATGCTGCCGATTCAGGCCCCTGGTCTGGGATCGTTCCAATAGCCGGCATTTTTTAGTGGCACCATGACAAAGGGAACAATTCTGCTGTCAACAATGGTTGTGAAGATACTGCACCCATTGCTGTCAAAAGTCGCCAAAAAGGATTTGCCTTCATCATCATCATATTCAAAGAAGGCGACCGTTTCTGTTCCTTCCGGTAGTTCTTCCCCTACTATTTCATCAATAGCCTCTCCGATTCTCTGCACTTCGGCTTTGCTTCCGGAAATATGGACTCTGCTGTAACTCATATTCTCGATTGCCAAAGCCGGGGTGACACATTCTTCGTCATACCATGGGAGATCATTTCCCGCGGCCTCCATGTATTTCTGTTTGAGCAGGGGCCAGGTTATCAGAATGGAGACAATGGAAAGACCTGTGATTATCGGGCCTATATGGTCTGAGAGTGATTTCCCGTTCATGTCTGCAACCTCAGCTTCCGGCCAGAAAAACAAGATAGTTGATTTCTGACCTGTCCATGCTTTCAAGGACACGCCAGTAAAGAAGCGTTGAAAGCGAGAGCATGATTGCCGTTCCATTCAGAAGCCATGACCCGATCGAGGTCAGTGTCTTATTTATGGGCTTTCTGTCTTTATTCATCTCATCCTCCATTTAAAGGCCCGAGGCCCTGTAAGACCCCGGGCAGATTTATCAGGCCAGATGCTCCCTGACCCATGTTGCAATCATCTTATGGAGGCGCGGTCCCTCTATACTGTCATGAAGCCTGACTTCACTTAGCCATCCCCCCCAGAGGGGCTCATGGCTGTGCATCGTCCGCGGCCTGGTGCTGATTTCCTGACATACCGTCTCTTCTTTCTGCACTTTCGCCAGCACCGCATCTTTCGGCAGAACCTCCTGCCGCAGATGAGTTTCATACATCTCATCATCACCTCCGTTTAATTCTTCATCTGTAGAAACGATTTTGGGAGCGGATTTCAATGAAACCTCTGCACGTCTGTTCTGCGGTTGCCTGACACCATCTTCTGTCGCTATGAGGGGCGCTTCCTCTCCCAATCCTTTGACTGAAATTGTTATGTCCGTCAGGCCATGTTCACGCAGTGCGTGTTTGACAGCCTCGGCGCGACGTGAGGAAAGCCTGTCGTTATAAAGTCGTGATCCTGATAGGTCCGTATGGCCCCTGATTATGATTTCACTGACAGGGGTCTCTTTGGCGGATTCGATCACACTGGCGATAATGCCGTCTGCGAATGTGTTGAGTTCCACACTGTCAAAATCAAAGAAGATGATGTGGTTTACATCACCGGGGAGAGGGTTGGCCGTGTTCACCGGTGAGGCGCTTTCAGCCGATTGTATTTTATTGCTCTCAATAATTTCATCGGCGCGGGCATGGTTGCCGCCAAAGGTGATGAGTGTAATTGCCATGATGGCGACGGCCCTGGATGTCCTGGATATTCTAGTCATTGCTTTCTCCTTTGGTTGAAATTGCGTCTGCATCAGAGTTGCCCTCCCTCAAAGCATCGGGGAGCGTGTTTCTGACGATTTCACGAAGTATCTTGTTGTTGGAGGAATTGATGCTGGAAGAAGTCCCGGCAGGGTCCTTGATTTCCATGAGAGATTCGATGCTGGTTTCATGACGGATATCGCCGAGAAGCCTGCCATCCTGAAAAATCCGCAGACCCGCGTAGGTAATCTTGCCGAAGACCGTTGCCCCGGGATGAATGATGAGGCAGCCTTTAACGTTAAGGGTTCCTTCGAATGTTCCCCTGATTTCTGCATCAGAAGCAGTCACCTTCCCGTAGACCGTTCCGGTCTTCAGGATTTTCATTCGGGAGCAACTGGCGGAGGCTTCGAGTTTTCCGCTGACGATAAGGTTCTTGCAGATGATTCCATCTCCCCTGAGGGAGATGCCGGCACCAACCACGATTACCCCGGAGTTGTATTCCTTTCCCAAGGGGTCATCATGATTCCCGACAGGATTATGTGCAGGCCATTCAGTTGCCTGGAGCCCGTGGGGCTGGCCGGCAAATTTAGCTTTATGTTTGCGCGTTGATTGAAACCCGGCGGATGCCGTGTCCCGAGCTATCTGTCTTAAGGTTTTGTCCAATGTCTCCTCCATCAGTTGATAAGGAAACAGTGACAGGTGCTTTTGGTGACAGTTTGGCCAAGCTTTGGTTATTTCTTGGTCATTTCAGGGCGAAAATGTGGCAAGCCCTTTAAGGGCAAATTCAGGATTTATCGTTCCTGAGTGCGTATCCACGACCGTGCCTGGTTTCGATCATGTCAAAGGCCGGGTCAACAGCCTTGAACTTATTGCGGATCCGCTTGATGTGATAATCGATATTCCTGTCAGCAACATGGATATGTTCGCCATAGGCCACATTCATGAGGTGGTCCCTGGTCTTGATATGGCCGGGGTAATGGGCAAGGGACTGGAGGATCTGGAATTCTGTCACTGTCAGGTGAATGCTCTCACCCTTCCAGCAGCAATCATGGCGGTCCATATCAAGGAGCAGGCTCCCTCTTTCCATGGTGTTTTGTTCTGTGGAGATCTCTGTTGCCCTATCGGATGATTGGCCGCTCCTTTTCAGTATGGACTGAACCCTGAGGAGTAGAAGACCTTGGGAGAAGGGTTTCCTGATGTAGTCATCAGCCCCCAGCCTGAGGCCCTCCATTTCATCCTCCTGTTCATCCCGGGAGGTTAGAAAAATGACCGGCACATCGGAATTCTTTCTCAGGCGGGTCAGCATTTCCTTTCCATCCATGATCGGCATGTTGATATCGAGAACAACAAGGTCTACAGGATTCTGACAAAGGGCTGAGAGGGCTTCGGCCCCGTTTGTGAATGTTTCTATCCCGTATCCTTCGCTTCTGAATGTCTTGGAAAGAGACACCAGGAGATTCGAATCATCATCGACCAAGGCAATCCTGTTCATGAATTCTGCCTCATCCTTCAGGGGCGAGTTCAATTATAAACCGTGCGCCGGCAACCTCACCATCATCAGAATATCTGTTTTCTGCCCATAGCCTGCCGCCATGGGCCTCAATAATCTGCCGTGAAATTGCCAGGCCAAGGCCGGAATGGAAGTCCTTGTGATCCTGGGGCCGGTTGGAAAAGAACCTGTTAAAAACAGAATCCAGGTTTCCTTCGGCTATTCCCGGGCCTTCGTCATCCACGGTGATCCAAAGCATCTTATTCTTTCTTTTCAGAGACACCCTGGTGAGGGAATCAGGGGGGCTGAAACTTAGCGCATTTGTCAGGATATTCTCGAGCACCTGAACAATTCTGTCGGGATGGGCTTCAATCATCCAACCATCGCCATCTGATGCAGAAAACCTGATGGTGCATTCCTTGTGTGATGATTCAATATTCTGGCACACCTGTGGAATGAGCTTCCCGAGGTCGACCTTCTCTATCTCTTCACTATCCAGCTCAACCCCGAGTCTGGAGAAATCTGAAATATCGGAGATCAGGCGGTCAAGCCGGTTCGAATCGCTCAGGACGATCTTCATGAGCTCTTCCTTTTCCGCCTCGCTTTCGAGTCTGGACATGGTTTCCACGGCACTCCTCAGGGAGGTGAGGGGCCGCCTGATTTCATGGGATACATCTGATGAAAACCTGTCCATGGCCTCAATTCTTGTTCTGAATCCATCAACCATCATCTGAAGAGCAGAGCTCAGCCCTGATACCTTTCGGTCCAGTCTGGTGCCTTTTCCAAACCCGATGCCGGCGTTGGAAGGAAAACGACTGATTTTTGAGGCTGTTTTCTTAAGAGAGCCAAGGGGGCGGTAAACACCCCAGACAAGGAGTTCACTCAGAAAGACGGATGCAGCAATGAAGTAACATAGAATTTCGATAACCCTGAACAGAAGCCCCCGTCTGGCAGGAGAGACTGAAAACATGTTGTCTGAAGACAGGACGGCACCGATCACTCCTTCTCTTTCTACAAGGATGGGGGATGCAGATGTAATGAGGAGCCTTCCATCTTCCAGAATTCTTATCCTATTTGCGTTCTCTCCCCTGAAAGCCAGCTGAACCTCATCAAGCTGGTTGGCGTCATTTAAAAGAGATTCAGTTTCCGGGAAGGCATAGGATCTTTTCTCCATGCTCAGCCCGACAAGAAAGAACAGTAATCTGTCAGCGAGTCTCTCGTAGAGGGGTGGGGGGATCAGAGTTTCATCTAAGTCTGCGGGGATGAAGTCCATGTCGTTATAATAAAACCGGTTGTCGGCAATGAACTCTCTCTCAGGAGATATCACGCGGGTGCGGATCTTGGTGTTGCGTGAAAAACGGAAGAGGACTTCCTGGCTCTTCTGGAAATTGAGCTTGTATATGGCGTTTTCAGGCTCTTTCCAGGGGAGGATGTTTTCAAGCCCGCTCTCCTCAAGGGCCCTGGCCAGAAACATGCTGTTGTTATCAACGGCCTTTTGATGGTGCTGAACCGCATCATCCTGCTGGATGAAAATAAACAGGAAAGTGATGGCCAGCAGTGTTTCAAGCGTAGCCAGGGTTAGAAAATATATCAGAAACCGACCTATCAATCTCCGCTCCCCCGTTGGAAATGATGCAGTTTCCTGCATTGATTTACTGAAGGTTTAGATGATTGTACCCAGAATCATGGCGATTAAAGGGCAGAGAGAACAACTGGTCTTTACAGAAAAAACCCCACCAGATACAGCATGCAAAAACCAACCGGGAACAAAATTGCGCCGGTGATTGGTGAACCTGTTTGCACGGCTACGGTAATGGCGAATACAGCGGCAAGCCCCAAGGTGGCCCCGGCCATAAATGCCCTGATCAACGTATCTCTGGTTGACATGAAAACCTTGCTTTCACCAGCATCCACCATTTTTGTGACAAATTCCGAAGGGACTAAATAGGACATGTATTTCTCTCTTTCTTAATTGGACTTATTACGGATGTTTTGCGCTATTTCAGCTGTGCTTAATTCCTGGGTTCAAAAGAAGATTGTTTCCTAAATTACGAGTTTCAGATCCGGCTTCCCTGCCAAGGCAGGGGCGAGGAAAATAAAAATCTTTCCATTTTCGTTTTTTGCCCGATAGGTCTGGGCGCAGCCCGTATCGGGGGCGATTGCGGCGCCGTTTTCCAACTCCAGAACCCAGTTGTGCAGAGGGCAGGTAACCCGTTTTCCATGAACGATTCCCTGAGACAAAGGCCCTTTTTTGTGGGGGCACTCGTCTTTGAGGGCAAAGATTTCATCCCCCGCGGCCCGGAACAGGGCAACGTTGCCCTCAGCTGTTGCAACCACCCGGGCGCCGAGGGGAGGGATCTCTTCCAAGGCGCAGATTTCAATCCATTCGCTCATATGCCTGTCTCACCCCACCAGTTTCAGAGTTTCAAATTCACGTTCTCCGACGCGCTCCGCCCAGGGGTCGTTCTGGGAAAATTTCTGGGAATACATGAAGCGCTTATGGAGGGCTTTGCGTTGCTCTGTGTTCTCGACCAGATTTTTCTTCACATGGGCCAGACCAACACGCTCGATCCATGGGGCGGTGCGTTCCAGGTAATGGGCCTCTTCCCGATAGAGCTGCATAAAGGCTCCGGTAAATTCCAGAACCTCCACCTCGCTTTTGACTTTGCATAGAAGCTCAGTCGCCTTGACCTTGATGCCGCCATTGCCGCCAACGTGAAGCTCCCAGCCTGAATCAATGGCGACAACGCCGAAATCCTTGATCGTCGCTTCGGCGCAGTTACGGGGGCACCCCGAAACGGCGATCTTGAACTTGTGAGGCGTCCATGATCCCCAGCACATTTTTTCGATGCGGATTCCCATGGAGGTCGAATCCTGGGTGCCGAAACGGCACCATTCCATTCCAACGCAGGTTTTTACCGTGCGCAGGGACTTTCCATAGGCATGTCCCGATACCATTCCGGCGGCATTGAGGTCGGCCCAGACATGGGGCAGGTCTTCCTTTTTCACGCCGAGAAGATCGATCCGCTGGCCGCCGGTCAGCTTGACGGTCGGAATCTCGAATTTGTCGGCAACCTCGGCAATGGCCCGTAATTCATCGGGGCTGGTGACACCGCCCCAGATGCGGGGAATAACCGAGTAGGTGCCGTCTTTTTGGATATTGGCATGGGCCCGCTCATTGATATAGCGGGACTGCTGGTCATCCACATACTCACCGGGCCAGGCGCAGAGAAGATAATAGTTAAGGGCCGGACGGCATGCGGCGCAGCCATCCAAAGTCGTCCATTCCAAGAAATGCATGATTGCGGCGATGGATTTAAGTTCGTGTTCGCCAATCATCTGCCGCACCTGGTCATGGGTGGCGTCTGTACAGGGGCATAGAGGTTTGACCTTGGGGGTAGCGGAATATTCACCGCCTACTGTGGAGGCCAGTATCTGTTCCACAAGGCCGGTGCAGGAGCCGCAGGATGCCGAGGCCTTGGTATGGGCGCGCACATCCTCCAGGGTGAACAGGTTTTCCTTCTCAATGGTCGCGACAATATCGCCCTTGCAGATTCCATTGCAGCCGCAGACCTCTGTCGTATCATCCATCAGGGCCATTTGACCCTGTGCCCCGTGACCTGAATCACCAAGATGGGCTTTGCCGAACATCAGGGCTTCGCGGATGTCGCTGATATCGGTCTGGTCTTTCATAAGCTGGAAAAGCCAGGATCCATCCACCGTGTCTCCATAGAGAACGGCGCCGTCAATAAGGCCGTTTTTCAGAACGACCTTCTTGTAGATGCCCAGGCCGGGGTCGCGGAAAACGATGTCTTCGGTTTCATCCCCTCCTTCAAAATTCCCGGCCGAGAAAAGGTCGATACCCGTTACTTTCAGCTTGGTGGAGATCACCGAGCCCTCGTAATAGGTTGTAGACTTGCGGGCCAGATGGTTGGCGCACACCTTGGCCTGCTCGAAAAGAGGGGCGACCAGACCATAGGCCGTGCCCCGGTGCTGTACGCATTCGCCGACGGCATAGACCCGCGGGTCATAGGTCAGCATCGTGTCATCAACCAGAATGCCCCTCTCGCAGTAGATGCCAGCTGACTCAGCCAGTTCCTTGTTTGGCTGGATACCCACGGCCATGACCACGATATCGGCGGCGATTTGTGTGCCGTCCTTAAAGCGCACGCCGGTGACTCTTTCTTCGCCGATGATTTCTTGCGTATCGGCGCCCATGAGGAATTGCAGACCCCGTTCCTCAAGAGATTCTTTAAGCATTCTTGCCGCTTCACAATCGAGCTGGCGCTCCATCAGCGTATCCATCAGGTGGACAACGGTGACGTGCATCCCCTGCATCATGAGGCCGTTGGCCGCCTCCAGCCCCAAGAGGCCGCCGCCGATGATGACGGCATGGCGATGCTTTTTTGATGACTCGATCATCAAATCAACGTCGTGGATGTTACGGAACGCGACGACTCCGGCAAGCTGGTGTCCCGGCACGGGAATGATGATGGGGCTGGACCCGGTTGAGATCAGCAGCCGGTCATACCCGGCGACAATGCCGTCTTCGGCGATGACTTGCCGGTTATGACGCGAAATCCCGGTAACGGTTTTCCCGCTATGAAGGGTAATATTGTTCTCTTCATACCAGTCGGGGCCATTGATCATGATCTGGTCGATGGTCTTTTCCCCGGCCAGAACGGGTGACAGCATGATGCGGTTGTAATTGCCAAAAGGTTCGGCCCCGAACACCGTAATGTCATAAAGGTCCGGCTCTATTTTCAGTATCTCTTCAAGGGTTCTGACCCCGGCCATGCCGTTGCCGATGAGAACGAGCTTTTCTTTCATGCCTGACTTCCTTGGTATGGGGCTTTCATCTGCATCTCATATTGCTGCATCGCAACATGCATGCCAAAGCCGCCCCGACCCAGAAATGTTCGGGAAAAGCTATAAATATCCGAATAATATCAATATGTTATAAGTATATTGGCGGCTCTGTCATGTGCACATATTGAAATATCTCCCGATTTCCCACCTATATATTGCGGCTAAAATTTAGGCATAAAAATATTATGATTAAAAGATATGCATTTATGGGGCATCTGATCCACCCTCACAGGCCTGGATTGAGCTTTTCCGGGGCTGCCTTCGGCCTCGGATAAGGTCTATATTTAGGCCCATGTCGGACCCGGTTTCGCCAGATTCTCTATTGCAGACCTCGATTGGTCATCATCAGGCGGGGCGTATTGCCGAGGCGCTTAAGGGTTATCTGTCTTATCTGAATACTCGTCCCGGGGTTCCAGACGTCCTCTATCTGGCTGGAACGGCGGGCTTCCAGCTCGGGAACTTTGATCTTGCCCGTTCCTATCTGGAACAGGCGGTTGAGCTTAATCCCGGTCACGCGGCGGCGCTGAATAATCTCAGCATTGTCCTTCGAGAGCAGAATCAATTTCAAAAGTCTGTCGAATACGCGCGCCGGGCCCTGGCGATCGATCCCGTAGATGCGAATGCACATAATAATCTAGGTCTTTCCTTAAAGCTTCTCGGAGACCTCGGCGGCGCATCCGAGGCGTTAAGGGAAGCCGTCCGGCTGCGCCCCGAACTCCCCGAGGCCCATTTGAATCTGGCCAATACATTCCGCCTTATGGGGCAGCCGCAAGAAGCGGAAAAACATGCCCGTCTGGCTGTTCAGTATGCCCCTGGACAATCCGATGCGCTTTTGACCCTGGGCAATCTGCTTTTCGATGAAAAGCGTTTCGAGGCGGCGGCGATGCAATTCGGAGAGATCGTCGATGCGGACCCCGGGAATGGCACCGCCTGGTTCAATCTGGGCTGCGCTCAGGACGAGACAGGTCAATCCCGCAACAAGGTTCTCTCGTGGTTGAAAGCAATATGTTTCACCCCCGGCCATGATTCGGTTTATCAGGGCCTGTCCATGCCTTTGACTTATCTATCCCAGGATATCGAGGTTCAGGAGCAAATCCGGGAATGCGCCCGAAATGTGAGCCAACATCCTCTCGCGGCGGCGCGTTTTGCCCTCATGCTGGGTGAAGGGGACGGGATTGAGCAGGCCCGAAGCGTTTTGAATAAGGCCAAGGAGAACCATGGTCGAGTTCCCGCATTGCGGCTGTGCGATGCCTTGCTTGCCCTGTTAAGTGGCCAGACGATAGATGCTGGAGAATTGGGTATTCCGCCGGAAATTTGTAATGGCGAAGAGGTTGGTTTTTATTCTCATGGCGCAGCAATCCTGATGGCTTTTGACCAATACCAGGCGGCCGATAACATTCTGGCTGCTCTTGGGGCGTATCAGATTTGCCGGCTCCCTTGGTTTTCGAAATTAACGTCAATAGGGCGATTCTGGCATGGATTGAGGGCGATCTTGTGGCCTGTGAAAAAGCGCTTATGGAGGCCGAAAACATGGCCGCAGGCAGTGGCGGTAGCATGTTCAACCTTCATGAACAGATATATCTGAAATATATCCGCGAACTGGTTACAGCTGTAAATGGTCCTGGAAAAGAAAAGCCCGCTGCGAGCGATGTTCGGCTGCGGGTACTGGGCGACAGCCATTGTCTGGCTATGAAGGGGATTGAAACAAGTGGGGCGGCGGAAGAACGCGCCGGCATTTCAGTCCATTTAAGAATGGGGATCAAGGCATGGCATCTTGCTTGCCCCCAGGAAAACAGGTTCAAGCGGTCCCTGCGCACCTTTGCGGCTGGTCTTTCTCCTGATCAAAAATGCCTGCTGATGATCGGAGAAATAGATTGCCGTCCCGGCACCGGGTTAATGGGCGATCCGGGAATGTCAGAAAACGATTTTCTGGTCAAGCTACGGGCAACGGTTAACGGTTTTACGGCTTTTGTCGCCTCGGTACTGGGCGAGAAAATAACAAATGCACATTTTGTATCTGTGCCGCCGCCGTCGCGGGAATATTTGCAGAAAGCCGGCCATGACGAGAAGGTGCTTGCCCGCCTCGCCCTGATGATCCGTGTTTACAATCAGGAGCTTGAAAAATTTACCGTGGCGAATGGCGCTGGCTTCATCGATGTTTATAGTGCCAATACCGGAATCGATGGCGTGGCCGGCGCCGACATCCATCTGGATGGTGTGCATCTAAAGCCCGAAATCTACGCCCCTGTGGTTGCTCCCTTGTTATCCATTCCGTAAACCCGTTTGAGCAGGATGGGGGTGGCGAGCGTGGTCACCACGGCCATGATGACGACGGCTGAAAAAAGGTTGCTGACGACGGGCGAAAAGACAGCGCCGTGCTGGATGAACAACCCGCCTTTCAGGGCAATATCGGCGATGACCAGCTCTACAGCGCCTCGCGCACTCATGCCCACACCAACGGCAGTGGCCTCGCGGCGCCCCAACCCCAGGGCATAGGCCGCCCCGCCCGCTCCGATGAGCTTGCCGGCAAAGGCAGCAAGGATCAGCAGAAAAAGAAACAGCGGGATCGCCGTAAAGGCCGACAGGGTGAGATTAAGGCCGATGGAGGCAAAGAATACCGGGGCGAGAAAGCCGAAGGTCATGCCCGACACCTTGTTGCGCACGTCTTCATAGATCTTCGGGGTGATGGTTCTGCGGCCAAAGAAGACGCCGGCGACGAAAGCACCGAGGATGAAGTGAAGGTCGAGTTTCTCGGCCAGAACCGCAAAGGCGAGGGCGGCGATCAACAGAACGCTCAACTCCATTTCCTTTTCCTTTTTCTTCAGGCGGGAAAGAAACTTGCCGCAGAAAGGAAAGACATAAAAGCCGATCAGCGCGGTGATGATGAAAAAGACGGCGACTTTGCCGATCAGAAGAAAAAGCTCGTTGGGGCCGATGCCCACCCCGCCATTGAACACGCCCATCAGACCGGTCAGCCAGGCCAGGACCAGCAGACTCAGCACATCATCGAAGGCGGCTGCCGTGACGATGATCTGGCCTGAACGGGAATTGAGCTTGCCGAGATCAAGCAAGATACGGACCGAGGCCGGGACGGCGGTAATGGCGAGCGCAGTGCCGATAAAAGCTGCCTGAATAAACCGCAATGGCGTATCAGGCAGAAAGACCCAACCGAGTGCGGCGCCGAGCGCCAACGGCACGACGAGTCCCCCCACCGCGACAAAGAAGGAGGGGCCGGAATATTTGAAAATTTTATGGGGCTGCATCTCGATACCGGCGAACAGCATGATGAAGAACATGCCGAGATCGGTGATCGCATGCATCATGTGGTTGTCCCGGAGATGCTCCAGTTCCGGCAGCAGGCCGGTCCAGTTCCCGATAATTACACCAAGAAGAATACCGGCAACCAATTCCCCCACCAGGGATGGCTGGCCCGCGCGAACGGCTAATTCACCGAAGCTTCGCGTGGCCACCAGCAGGATCAGCAGGACAAAGAAAAGCTCCATAACCACACGCTCCCGAAGCCTTGTTTAGTTGATATTAGCCTGCCTTATCACCGACGAAAGGATTATTGCGCCGCTCTTCACCGAAGGTGGATAAGGGGCCGTGTCCGGGCACGAAGGTGATATCGTCGCCAAGGGGCCAGAGCTTTCCCCGGATAGCGTTGATCAGGGTGTCGTAATCGCCGCCGGGAAAGTCGGTGCGACCGATCGAGCCCTGGAACAGCACGTCACCGACAAAGGCCATCTTGGTCTTGGGCTCGAAAAAGACCAGATGGCCGGGTGTATGGCCGGGGCAATGGAGAACTTCAAGGGTGACATTGCCAAAGGACAGGGTATCGCCTTCCTCAAGCCAGCGGTCGGGGGTAAAGGCGCGGGCATTGGGCAGACCGTACATGTCTTTCTGGGCGGGAACGCCGTCAATCCAGTACTGGTCTGCGCGGTGGGGCCCCTCTATGGGACAGCCTGTACGTTCGGAAATTTCGGCCGCGCCTCCGACATGATCGATATGGCCGTGGGTAATGAAGATTTTTTCCAGTTCAACCCCATGGGCCTTTATCAACTCGAAAATCTTCTCGATATCGCCGCCGGGATCGACAAGAGCCCCCTTGCCGGTTTCTTCACACTGAAGAAGAGAGCAGTTCTGGAGCAGGGGTGTAACCGGAAGCGTGGTAAATTTCATGTGGGACCTTTTCTGGGACTAAATGTGTGTCAGGCAGAGTCGAGTTGGGCAAACAGACCGTAATGGTCGGACAGGGGAATACGCAAGCCGTCTTTGGCCGCGACCCGTGGTTCAAACAGGGCGACCCGCGCCGACCCTGAGCGAAATGCACCGTTTTCCGGGCGCAGGAAGACATGATCAATCCTCTGAGGCGGCAGACGCCTGTCCGCATCGCGCCAGATCACCGGATTGTCCGGGTCCCAGGTATAGGCCGGAGCAGGGGCGTTCTGTCCGGAGGTGGCGCCAGTCCCGGTATAGGCATCGGTGAACCCGGCATCGAGCACCTGGCGGTAATTCGATTGAGAGGTGTGAGGGCCGGCATTAAGGTCGCCGACGAGAAGAGTAGCCGCCATCGTTTTACCGGTATTCTCCGGCTCGGCCAGCTGCAGAAGTTCTTTAAGCTGGCGGGCGCGCAGGCCATCGGTAGCAACGCTCTCGGGATGACGGAAAAGACCGCCGGCGGTCAAATGCATATTTAGAACCCTGACCGGTCCCTGGCCGGGAACCGAAATGATGCCGTCGAGAACACCCGACCGGGTGACGATCTTTTCTTCGACGCGGGCGGCGCGAAAGGGGTGCTGACGGACAGACAGAAAGGGATGGCGGGAAAAAATCATCAGGCCGGTGCCGTGGCCGCCGCCTGGATAGTTGGTGCCGGCGGCATGGGGATAATCTCTGCCAAGTCGTTCGGTGATGATTTTCCGGTGAGCGGGACGAAAAACCTCCTGCAGGCAAATCACGTCGGCGCCTTCTTCACACAGCGCATCGGTAAGGGCATTCAGGCGCGCATCGACGTAAGGGGCGCGGCGATAGAGCGGCAACCATCCGAACAGGCGGATATCGAGAAGAAAGGTATTGAGGGTAAGGATGGAGAGCATGCAGTCAGGGTAAGAGGAGGATTGAGGAAAGCAGTCGTTGAATGGGAAAAGGGAAGCGGCAGGAAACGGCCTATTGATCAAGGAGTTTGTCGATGACCGCCTTGATCTTGAGTTTGAACATATCGAGCTGCAATGACTTCATAAAATAATACTCGGCCCCGGCTGTCTTTGCAGCGCTGAAATCCTGTGCCGAGGTTTTAGAGGTCAGCATGACGAAAGGCAGTTGGGGAAACATAACGCGGGCCTGCTTCATAAAGGTAATGCCGTCCATCCTGGGCATGGTGACGTCGCAAATAACGAGGTCGAAGGGAACCATGTCTTTCGAGAACAACTTGATCGCTTCGGCGCCGTCCTCCGACAGGGTGGTCTTTGAGATGCCAATACTCATCAGGCCGAGTTTGAGCAGCTTCCTGATCGCTTCATCATCATCGACGACAAGAAGATTAAGGTCTTTGCGCATTTTTTTGCTATTGGCGTCGGGCATTTCAACGTCCTGTTCCTGTTCGCTGTAGGTCCATGGTCCCGGTTCCGGTAGGGAAGAATCCTTCTAATGTCTGTAAGACAGTACAGGTGATGATACCAGTTGAAATTGACCTCAATTGCCATTTCTGGCCGGAAATAGCGCCTTTTTTCGGATATCAGCCGTTTTTGGGTGGTCCGTGTGCTTTCAGCCGGTCGGCCGCGACTTCGGCAATCTCCTTGCCGAGGCCGGGATGTCGCTCGAGCAGATCGGAGAAATCGACCCCGTCGAGGACAAGAAACTGGCAGCTGGTGCGGGCGGTGACCGTCGCCGTGCGGGGTTGCTGGTAAAGGATGGCGATTTCGCCAAAATAATCACCGGCATTGAGATGCACCGGGCCTGCGTCCAGTTCAATTTCGACTTTGCCGGAGGTAATGAAAAACATGCAATCGCCCCTTTCCCCCTTGCGCAGGATGGTTTCGCCGGGTACCGCCAGCCGCGGCCTGAGGAGTTCCGCGATATCGGCAATGTCGGAAGCTGAAAGATGGGCGAACAGGGGCACCTGGGCGACAAGGTTCCAGGTGACGGTGAAATCGCGGCGCTTGGCTTCCCGGGTGAACCCGGAGGCGAGAATAGCCGCCGGCATGGCGAACATGCTGAGACCCAGAAGCGTGACCATGGCGCCGACAAGCTTGCCCAGAACGGTAACCGGCACAACGTCGCCATAACCGACAGTGGTCAGGGTCGCCATCCCCCACCACATGGCATGGGGGATGCTGGCAAAGGCTTCTTCCTGGGCCTCCCTTTCGATGAAATACATGATGCTGGACAGAAAAACGAGCAGGGTCATCATAATTGTAAAGGCGGCAAACAGAGAGCGCCGTTCATTGTGAAAGACAACCGTCAGGGTTTCCAACGCCCCTGAATATCGGGCCAGTTTGAGAATACGTAAAACCCTGAAAACCCGCATGAAGCGCAGATCGAAGGGGATAAGGAAAAACAGGTAAAAAGGCAGAATGGCGATCAGGTCGATCAGCGCCATGGGCGAGAACATGTATTTCAGCCGGCCCAGAAACGGATGACTGTATTTGCCGCTCAGGTCCTCGACACTGGACCAGACGCGCAAAATATATTCGATGGTAAAGACGAAGACGGAAAAGGCGTCGAAAAAATAGAGCCATGCCCAATGACGGGCGTGGATGGAGTCTACCGTTTCAATCGATACGGCTAACACATTGAGAAGAATGAGGATTATGATGAAGACATCGAAGGTGCGGGAAACGCGGTCGCCGGGGGCCCCCACATCGACGATCTCGAAGACTCGTTTCCTGATCATCGGCCCTCTCCGATAATTCCATTCCTAATGGAATCATAATCTTCTTGGGCTAGGGTTGCACCCGATAAAGATCATGTCGGCCGGTTTTCGGCTCTGGCAGTGAGAAAAGAGGAAAAGAAACGGATGAAACAGATTACAGTATTGGTGGCTTTCGTCGTTGCCCTGGCCGTGACCTTGCCTGTCCGGGGGGAGGAAAAAAGCGCCGCGTTCTTTTCCGGCGAGGCACTCTTCGAAAAATGCGACCTTTCGGAGGTATATTGCATCGGTTATGTCACCGCGATTGCCGACGTCATGGAAAAGGTCAAGCCGCTCTATGGCGCGACGGCCTGTTTTCCCGAAGGCACCACCCCCGGCGCGCAAACCGAAGCAGTGCTTGCCTGGCTCGGCGAGAATCCGAAGCTGCTTTATCTCAACGCCACTAGCCTGATCGCCAAGGCTTTGGCCAAGGCGTTCCCCTGTGAACAGTAAGACAGGTTCTTAAAGTGCGCGGGTAGCCGCCGGGCGGAGTTGCAAGGCATCCGCCTTTGCCGCCGCAATAGCCCCCAATAGTTTTTCCTTGTCCCTGGGCAGGGTACCGGCAAGGGGCAGGGCGTTGGAGGCGTGATTGGAGCGGAAAATCACCGGTCGTTCCGGATTGAGGCGGGAGACCAGATCTTCCAGCTCAATGAGAATTCCGCCGTCATCCTGAAAATCGAAGGGCTCGCCAAAATTTTCGAGAAAATCCAGACGACCGGCCTCGTCCAGCATCAGTTGAAGGGTTGAAAGATAGGTCGGCTCAACCCGGTTGATGAGTTCCGCCGTGCCTTCGATATGATCCTGCCAGCGGTTTTTCCCCCCCAGGCCGAGGATCACGGTGCACGAGGTCTTTATCCCGGCCTGTTTGGCCCGGGTGAGGCCCTGGGCCATGAAATCCGGCGTTGCCCCCTTGTGGACGCGCCTTTGAATGTCGGCCGAGCCCGATTCGATGCCGTAGTAAATCAGCGACAGGCGAGAGGCCTTTAGCTTTTCGAGTTCCGCCACCGATTTCTGCATCAGGTTCTTGGGCAGGGCGTAACAGGACACCCGCGTCAACTCCGGCAGGCTCTTTGCCAGATATCCAAGAATTTCGAGCAGGTGGTCCGTGGGCAGGGCCATGGCGTCACCATCGGCGAGAAAAACCCGGCTTGCCCCGGGCCAGTTCCGCGCCGCTTCATTAATGTCGGCGAAAACCGCTTCTAATGGACGGGCCGTATAGTTTTTGGATTTGTACATGGAACAGAAGGTGCATTTGTTAAAGCTGCATCCGAGGGTCGCCTGGATAATCAGGTTGTTGCCCTCAGACGGCGGGCGGAAAAGCGGCATGTCATAGAGGATTCCGGTCATCTTGCAGTTCTCAGGGGGTTGCTTTTGTGGTCTTCATCGCACATATCTTCGGCGAAGGAACCCAAACATCCAACGCATTTCGGTGAGGTTAAGACAAAACAATGGCTGAAGAAAAGTTCACATTCCAGGCGGAAGTCAGCAAGCTGCTGGATATCGTCGCCCATTCCCTTTACAGCGAAAAAGAAATCTTCCTCCGCGAACTCATTTCAAATGCCTCGGATGCCTGCGAGCGCCGGCGTTTTTTGGCCCTCACCCAGCCTGATCTGGCGCCGGATGGCGAGTATGTTGTTCGTCTCAGCGTCGATAAAAAAGCCAAAGCCCTGACCCTGGAAGACAACGGCATCGGCATGGATCATGACGATCTTATCGCCAATCTCGGCACCATTGCGCGCTCGGGGACCCAGGCCTTTGTCGATAAGCTTTCTTCCGATGATAGCGGTGATCTATCCGCCATCGGCCAGTTCGGCGTCGGTTTTTATTCCTCCTTCATGGTTGCCGACAAGGTTGAAGTGCTGACCCGCAAGGCGGGGGAGGATAAAGCCTGGCGCTGGGTTTCCGACGGCAAGGGCGAATTCACTATTCTTGCCGCCGATCGTGAAAATCCCGGCACTTCCGTTATCCTGACGCTTTCCAAGGAAGCCAAGGAATACCTCGAGAAGGAACGCATAGCCCATATCGTCAAGACCCATTCCGATCATATCGGCGTTAGTGTTGTCTTTGCCGAGGACGCGGCCGATGAACCGCTCAACACCGCTTCGGCCTTGTGGACCCGGTCAAAGAAGGAAATTACCGACGAACAGTATCGGGATTTCTATCAGCATGTGGGGCATGTTTTCGACGCCCCCTGGCTGACCCTTCATAATCAGGTTGAAGGCAAGCTTTCCTATACCAGCCTGCTTTTCATTCCCTCCATGCCGCCTTTCGATCTTTTCGAGGCCGAACGCAAATCGCGGCTTAAGCTCTACGTCAACCGGGTCTTCATCACCGACGACTGCGAGGCGCTATTGCCGCCCTATTTGCGGTTTGCCCGCGGGATCGTCGATTCAGCCGATCTCAGCCTCAATATCAGCCGTGAAATGCTCCAGAACGATCCCCGTATGGCTAAAATCCGTTCGGGGCTGGTGAAAAGAGTGCTCGGAGAGCTGAAGAAGAAGCGCGACAAGGAACCGGCTGAATTCAGCACCTTCTGGGAAAGTTTCGGCGCTGTGCTCAAGGAAGGCATCTATGAAGATACCACCCAGCGTGACGCTATTCTTGATCTAACTCTGTTCAGTTCGACGCAATCGGCCGAGAAAACTTCCCTGGCCTCTTATGTCGAGCGCATGAAAGAAGGCCAGGAAGCGATCTATTACATGACCGGTGAGGATATCGATCATCTGGCCCGCAGCCCACAACTCGAAGGCTTTAAGGATCGCGGTATCGAGGTACTTTTATTGACCGATCCGGTCGATAATTTCTGGGTGCCTGCTGTCGGGGCCTTTGCCGAGAAACCGTTCAAGTCGGCGAGCAAAAGCGGCACCGATCTGGATAAGGTTAAATCTACGCAATCAAAGGATGAGGCAAAGGCCGAGGACAAAACCCCGTCGGCCGACATGGAGGGGCTGATTTCAGCCTTTAAAGAGGCGCTGGCCGAAGACGTCAAGGACGTGCGGGTCTCACAACGGCTGACCGATAGTCCCGTCTGTCTGGTTTCCGATGAAGGGGATATGGATCTGCGTCTGGAAAGGATGCTGAAACAGCATGGCCGCCTGCCGGATGGCGGCGCGCCGACACGCATTCTTGAGATCAATCCCGGCCATGGCCTGATCCGTCAGTTGGCTGAAAAGGCAAAAGACAACGCTGGCGATAAGGAAGGCCTGTCCAACGCCGCCCATCTGCTGCTCGATCAGGCACGAATCGTCGAGGGCGATCAAATTCCCGATCCGGCGGGTTTTGCCAGCCGGCTGTCGGCGATTATGGAAAAGGGTCTGCTCTAGGGGCCATTGGCCCTAGACGACCGGGGCGCCATAGCCCCAGCTATAGGGGATGGGGCCGGACAAGGCGACGATATCGCCGTCGTCCAGGGGCCGGTCGAGGTCGAGCCGGCCATTTAGTTCCGGCGTCACATCGCGACCGTTGACGAGGGCCAGAAAGACCTTCTTTTCAGGAATGGAGAAGTGCTGGATGATGTTGCCCAGGCAGCCGTCAAAGGGCAGAGTCAGGTGCTGAACCGGCCCGTTTCCACCGCCAAACCCGGTCAGGCTGTTGAACAGCCGGACCTCGATGGTGATTTCCGAATTCTGAGAATTGTGGCCGATCCCCAACCCCGCGGGGGCGTATTCATCCATGCTTGGTTCCCTTCAGGATGGTAACGATCCTGGAAACTGCGAGTTTTGGTGAATAACACAGAGAATCGCTAAGGTATTTGATTTAAGTCAATCACTCTTCCTGCCGGGTCGAAGGCGGCAAAATGCCACATATCTTTTATAATAATTTTAATAGTTATTTCATGATCCGCGAATAACATAGTGATGTAGGGGGTTATCGTAGAGGGAGTCGGCGATGAGTCTTGATTGCATGGATGTCCGTCCTGACTTTAGTGAAGCTTTTTTCGGTCGGATACTCGAGGATTCCCTCAACGAAATTTATATTTTCGATGCCGAGACCTACCGTTTCATCCAAGTCAACAAGGGTGCGCTTACCAACATGGGCTACTTACCAACAAGACCGCCGAGGAAGACCTCGCCGCCCGCTATGAGGCTGAACAGTTTGCCATTGTTCTGCCCGGGGCCTCGATGGAAGAGGCGGCGGAAAAGGCCAAGGCTATGCAGGCCGCGGTTTCCAATCACAAACTGGTCAGTCGTGGCAGTGGCGATGATTACGGGTCGATCAGTCTATCGATCGGCATCGCCCTTTTCGATCAGGTGGAATACATGCCCCAGCTCACCCAGCGGGCCGAAAAGGTGCTGGGCGAGGCGGTGAGCCGGGGGGGCAGGCGAATCCTCTCCGAAAGGGAGCTATAGCCCCCTGTTTTTGGCTGTTTACAGCCGTTTGGCGCGTCTAAATCCGGGCCAATATTAAGAAAAAGGTCACACTTTCGCCGTATTTTATGGTATAAGATACCCTATCGGTCGCCAGAGTTTGGGGCCGAAGTAGATGTTCGGTTTGGCAATAATGCGGGCCGGGCGGTTTTAAAGGTGTAGAAACGTCATATTGCTCATTTGGAGGGTGTGAACATGTCCACCGATCTTTTTCGTTCCAGGACATCCTTCGAAAACTGATGCCTTGTCGTTTGATGCGGCGGGAGGGGTTTGTTTATCCCCGCCTCCCCGTCTCTTAAGGCTTGATGACAAAAGAACACAACGGAGGATGCGTAATGACCACACAGTCGATGTCTTTGCCGACGATTGCTTCGGGCGGAAGCCTGAAGGCTTATCTCAATGAGATTCAGACATTCCCCCTGCTTGAGCGGGATGAGGAATTCATGCTGGCCAAACGCTATAAGGAACACCAGGACCCCGCCGCCGCGCACCGTATGGTCACCAGCCATCTTCGTCTGGTAGCGAAAATCGCCCGCGGTTTTCAGGGCTATGGGCTGCCCCTGGCCGATCTGATTTCCGAGGGCAATGTCGGTCTTATGCGGGCGGTCAAGGGATTTGAACCCGATAAGGGATTCCGCCTCTCGACTTACGCCATCTGGTGGATCCGGGCGGCGATCACCGAGTACGTTCTGCGCTCCTGGTCGATGGTCAAGATCGGTACCGTGGCGGCCCAGAAAAAGCTGTTCTTCGGTCTGCGCAAGATCAAGGAAAGTCTCAAAATTTATGACAGTGGTGAATTGTCTCCGGCTGACGCCGCCCGTATCGCAGAAAATATGAATGTGCCCGAGGCGGAAGTGGTTGAAATGAACCGTCGCCTGTCGGGAGGCGATATGTCCCTTAATGCGCCGCTCTCCGACGAGGATGCCGGCGAGCACATGGATTTCCTTCGTGACGAGGGGCCGGATCAGGAAACCCTGCTTGGGGATATGGAAGAAAGCCACCTGCGCAGTCAGATGCTGGTCAGCGCGATGGCGACCCTGAACGAAAGAGAGCGTCATATCATCTCTGAGCGCCGCCTCAGCGAGGATCGTGTGACCCTGGAAGAACTCGCCGGACAATATGGAATCAGTCGCGAGCGGGTTCGCCAGATCGAGGCCCGCGCCTTTGAAAAACTGCGCACTGCCATGACCGCCGACGGCGATACGGACGGGACTTTGGAGATTGCCTGAAGACTGTGCTCTTGATACCGGTCGGGTATAATTACCCCCATGTCATTCTGCTTGCCGTTTCTTAAGGAACTTCCCCTCCTGCAGTCAGCTCGCCGGGCCGCAATTTCCGCGTTTTCTGCCGGGCTCCTCCTGCTTACCGTCTTTCCCCTTCAAGCCGGGGATCAGAGTGGTGGTGAAGAGGATGACGATTTTCTTTCCTGGTTTTTCGCCAGCGAAGGTGAGGACAGGGATGCCTTCGGCGAGGCCGAAGCCGGAGAGGGCAAATCATTCGAAAAATTTTCCGATGTTTACAAGTGGCTGTTCGGTAAAAAGGACGCCGAAGAGGAACAGGTTCCGCCTGCCCCGGTTCTGCAACCGACCCTGCCGACAGATAGTGATCCTGAGAAGGCCTCTCCTGGAGAGCCGATCAACATTTTTGCGCCGGGTGATACGGTCTGGGATCATATCGCAGATGACGCTGACTGGCGGGCCTATCGCCTGCCCAGCCAGCGGGGGGAAAAATTCGATCTTTATCTGTGGTTTATTACTGACCTTCCGATACGCCGGATGGAAACCTATTGGCACTTAAAACAGGCCGAAGGGGCCAAAGCTCCCGGCGGCTGAAGAATAAAGCTTTCAATTGAGCCCGCCCGGGAAAGCCCTGGGCGGGTTTTTCTTTTTGCGGCAAATCTTGCTAAACTTTCAGGTGTGATGAAACAGGCCCAGCATCAAATCGCCTTGCAGACCGACGGCCGCGGGTTGGTTGATATCACCCGGGAAATTGCCGAATGGGTAAGCGGGCAGGCTATCGGTGTCGGGCTCCTGACGCTTTTCTGTCGCCATACCTCAGCCTCCCTGCTCATCCAGGAGGATGCGGACCCGAGCGTGCTTAACGACATCAATACTTTTCTCGAGCGAATAGCACCCGACGACGCTTCCCTTTACCGCCACAACACGGAAGGCGCCGACGACATGCCGGCCCATATCCGCACCATGTTGACCCAGACCCATCTTTCCATCCCCGTCAGCGGCGGGGAAATGGTTCTTGGTACCTGGCAGGGCATTTACCTGTTCGAGCACCGCGTCTCGGGCCATCGGCGCAATCTGGCGGTGCATTTAATCGGCCAATAGGGCCGAAAAATTAATCTCCAGCCTCAAGGCCCTTAAGGCCCTTGGACCAGGGAAAGAGCTCCGGGCCGGCAAAGTCGCCTATATAGTCCGTATGGGTGACCAGACCGGTATCGGGTTTCCAGTAATGAACGAGATAGGCCGGGGGCTCCATAATCCACTCGGCCCGGGAGTCGCTTTCTAGGTTGAGGGCGACCTGAAAGCAGGTTGAAGGAGCAGTGGCGACAATTGTACCGGCCCAACGGACATAGGTGGCGCGGTGAAGATGGCCGCATAGAATTCGTTCGACCTGGGCGTGCCGGGCGATAACGGATTCCAGGGCCTCGGAATTGGCGCAGTTCATCGCATCCATATGGCGGATACCCGAGATAAAAGGCGGATGATGCATGGCGATCAAGGTCGGCCGCTCGGGTTGTTGGCCAAGGGTTTCATCAAGCCAGGAAAGCTGGGCCGGCGTTACTTCACCCCCCGGCACGCCGGGGATGATGGTGTCGAGGGCAACAAGACGTAAGGGATGGTCGTCGATGACGTAATCGAGGCGTGGTTTATCGTTCCCGCAATCGCCAAAGCCGCCGTAATCGGCAAAAACCCGCTTCAGGCGCGTTCTGTCGTCATGATTGCCGGGGATCAGATAAACCGGAAATTTGAGGGGTGAGAGCAGGTCATGAAGGCGCCGGTATTCGTCCTCTTCCCCTTCGGCGGCAAGATCGCCAGTGGCGAGAATTACATCGGGGGGCTGGAGGAGGCCGATGATATGCGCCACACAGGCTTCCAACATGGCCCCGGTGTCCAACCGGTCAAGCCACAGTTTCCCCCTGGCTGTGACATGCATGTCACTGATCTGGGCAAGAATCATGACATCGGGCTCACAATTGCCGACCGGGTTAAAAAAAACTATTCGTCGTAAGCGACAAGGGAAGTGAAGGGCACGTCCAGTTTGGCCCGGCCTTTAAGAAAACTCAGTTCGATAAGGCAGGCCGCCCCGGTTACTTCCGCTCCGATCTGTTGCATCAGATTGACGCTGGCCGCCAGGGTTCCACCGGTAGCCAGAAGATCATCTAGAATGACTACTCTCTGACCGGGTTCAATCATGCCTTCCTGAATTTCGATGGTGTCGGTGCCATATTCCAGATCGTAGGTATAGGGAATGGTCTTGCCGGGAAGCTTGCCCTTTTTCCGCAACATGGTGAACCCACAGCCGAGTTTCAGCGCCAGGGGGGCGGCGATCAGGAAGCCGCGGGACTCGATGCCGGCAAGAAGATCGGGCTGATACGGTCCAATTGCTCTGGCCATGCGTCCCATGGCGACCTGCCAGGCGTCGGGATGGGCGAGCAGGGTGGAAATATCGTAAAACATAATGCCCGGTTTGGGGAAATCAGGTATCGAGCGAATGTGGTCTTTGAGGTCCATGGGGCGGGATTCCTTAGCATCAAGGGTTTTGTCGGATTAATTTCTAAAAAAATATGCCGTTATGGTAGCGGCTTGGCGGTTCGGGAGCAATTTAACTGCACGTGTTTCCTGTGCAGATTTGTCCGGATTTGCACTGTTTTCCGGAATCGGGCAGGGTTGGGCGTTTTTATACAAAAGGGACGGGGAAAATGACTGAGGGCTCAGCCTTTACGCTGACACGACGGATTATTATCGCCATGTTCGCCGGCGGCGTGATCGGAATTGGCATCAATATGGCCAGTGGAGATGTCGGCGCTTTTCTCCAGAATGTGGTCGTCGAGGAGCTTTTCGGAATTGTCGGCCAGATATTCGTTACCATCTTGAAAATGCTGGTGGTGCCCCTGGTCTTCGTTTCACTGGTCTGCGGTGTTGTGTCCCTGGGCGATGTCCATGCCCTGGGACGGATTGGCGTCAAAACGCTGGCGCTTTATCTTTTGACGACAGCGTTGGCGATCACGATAGCCCTTGTTCTTGCCGGAATCTTTGCACCGGGCGAGGGATTTCAGATCACGTCCGGATATGCCGATTTCCAGCCCGCGCCGCCGCCACCGCTGAGCGATGTCCTTATCGGTATGATCCCGGGCAACCCCTTTACCGCGCTGGCCCAGGGAAACATGCTTCAAATCATTGTTTTTTCAATAATTTTCGGGATTTCCCTGACCCTTTCTGGCAAGGCGGGGCAACCTGTCGTCAAGATTTTCACCAGTCTCAACGAAGTTGTCATGAAGATGGTGGGGATCATCATGTGGCTGGCACCGGTCGGTGTTTTCTGTCTGATCGGGAAAACTTTCGCCACCCAGGGAATCGAGGTCATCGCCCCCCTTCTTGGTTATTTCGTCGTTGTCGTGGCTGCTCTTGGGGTGCATTTCTTTTGCAGTTACGGCTCGCTTATCGCTTTTGTCGCTCGGCTTTCACCCTTGGTGTTTTTTCAGAAAATGCGCGCCGCGCTGATTTTTGCCTTCAGCACGGCGAGCAGTAACGCCACCATCCCGGTCACCTTGCGGTCGGTGGAAAAACGTCTCGGGGCCGATAATTCCGTTGCCTCCTTTACGGTGCCCCTGGGCGCAACCATTAATATGGACGGCACCGCCATCATGCAGGGGGTTGCCACTGTCTTTATTTCCAACGTCTATGGTATTGGCCTGGGCATGACCGACTATCTGACGGTTATCGCCACGGCGACGTTGGCCTCTGTCGGGACAGCCGGCGTTCCCGGTGTCGGCCTTATCATGCTGTCGATGGTTTTACTGCAGGTCGGGTTACCCGTCGAAGGGGTGGCCCTGATTATCGGCGTTGACCGGTTGCTCGATATGCTGCGCACGGCGGTCAATATCACCGGTGACGCGGCGGTTACCTGCGTTGTCGCCAAAAGTGAGAACGCTTTCGATGAAGCCCGCTTCAAAGACCCCAAGGCGGGTCTGTTGAGGATAGATTAGAGCTCGGCTCAAACACCGGACGGGCAAAACAAAACCGGCCGGGTTTCCCCGGCCGGTTTCGTCTTAAGACAATAACCGAAAGGTTATTTTGTCGCTTCTTTAAGATAGGCGATCATGTCCTGGCGCTGGCTTTCCTTCTTAAAGCCGGGGAAAACCATCTTGGTGCCCTTGACCATTTCCTTGGGCTTCTTCAGCCAGGTATCCATGGTCGCATCATCCCATGTAATGCCGGAATCTTTAAGGGCAGCGGAATACTTGTAGCCCTCGACGGAGCCGGCCTTCTTGCCGAAGATACCGTGAAGATTGGGGCCGATTTTGTTTTTGCCACCGGCATCGGTGGTATGGCAGGCCTTGCACTTCTTCCAAAGCTTTTTGCCTTTGGCGGCATCACCGTCGGCAAAGGCCGTGCCGGTAAAGCCGGCTGAAAGCACGGCACTGACCAGAGCAACACTAAAAAATTTCAACTTGGACATATATCGATCTCCCTGGAGGCTGGGTCACTAAAAACAGTTAGAATTATCTTAACACACGTAAAGCGGGACGCGATTGCATCGAGCATTCCGATCTTATGGGCGTATTTACAGGATTAGGCACCGGTAATTCAATGGTCAATATGCACGGTTCTCCCTGAACGCCCGTTTTGCCGTTCCCCATGTCAAAACCCGTAAAACTTGGGCTGTGGGTGGTGGGCGGCAATAATTGGACTTATTGTGCCTTAAACTCCTTAATCAAACCCTTAGCTGAACCTGAAAAATAAAGGATTTTCACCTCGTAAGCATTTTTCAGATATCTAAAATGCAATCTAAGAGCTCTTCATCTACAGGAGATTTAAGATTACAATAATGGCAGAATTATGTTTCCTGATTTTCATGTTTCGCCGAAAAGTGCTTCTTGAAATGGAAAGGGCGCCATGAGTGACAAGTTGACAGCGGCCGATGTCGAGCGGCTGGTAAAAGATCCTTCCGTCGATGCGCGGGCTGAAACGGCCGAAAAACTTGCCGTACAGTTCGAAAGCGGCAAGCTGACCGGTGATGAGGTCAAGCTCGCTTCCGAGATATTCCGGGTCATGGTCTAGGATGCGGAGGTGCGGGTTCGCACCGCTTTGTCCCGGCATCTGAGCGAAACCGGCGCTGTTCCCCATGACGTTGCGCTTTCCCTGGCAAAGGATGTGGATGAAGTTTCCCTGCCGATGCTCGAGTTTTCCGAGGTTCTTAGCGATGATGATCTAATCGAGATTGTCCGCACCCAGGGAGAGGCCAAACAGGTCGCTATCGCTAACCGCTCGCAAGTTTCCGAACAGGTATCCGAGGCCCTTGTGGATACGGACAGCGAAAAAGTCGCTTCCTCTCTGGTCTCAAACCAAGGCGCGCGGATTTCCGAATCGGCACTTGACGAGGTGGTTGATAAATTCGGCGACAGCGGGGCTGTTCAGGCGGGCCTGACCCAGCGCAAACATCTCCCCATAGCGATTGCCGAGCGGCTTGTTGCAAGAGTGTCTGAAGAAATGAAGGCGATCCTGATCAAGCGCCATGACATGACGACGGATCTGGCTGGCGACATCCTCGATCAGAGCCGTGAACTCGCAACCCTGGGCCTGATCATGCCGTGGTCGAATGAACAGGATGTCATGACGCTGGTTAAGGCGCTGGATAACGGCAAGCGGTTGACGTCAACGATCATGCTGCGGTCCCTGTGCATGGGGGATATTGCTTTCTTCGAGGCGGCCATGGCGCGGCTGACGAAGGTTTCACTGGTTAACATCCGTCTCCTCATTCATGACCAGGGTCAACTCGGTTTTCAGGCCGTATATAAAAAGGCTGGATTACCGGAGAATCTTTTCCCGGTATTCAGTACTGCCGTCTCTATTTTTAATGAAATGGAATTTGATGGCGGTGCGGAGGATCAGCAGCGCTTCGTCCAGCGGTTGCTTGAGCGTCTTTTGACCCAGTTTGAGGAATCGGGGGGGATGGCGGTCGACGATATCGAGTATCTGCTCTCGAAATTCAACAAGATTGCCGCCGCCGGTTAAAGCCCCGGCTATTCTCTACAGCCCGGCTATTCTCTACAGGTTGTCTGTTCCCTCGGCGGCGCGGTTGCGCGCCAGGCCGTTCTCACGATCGGGGATATGAAGCAATCCGGCAACGCGCCGCATCAGAGAAGCTTCGTAATCATGCACCTCGCCGTCGGCATAGATAACCTGCCAGAGCATCTCAACCAGCTTTACCCGTTCTTCGTGGTCGTAATGTTTCATAACGATGCGGGTAAAGCCAAAGCTGTCGACGGCTTTTGATGCTCTTTCGCTGGCTTCCTGCAACAAGGCCTCTGCGTCGGCCCCAGTTACGGCGAACCCTTTTTCAATGAGACGGAGAATGGTTTCCCGTTCAGAGGCATCCAGCACGCCGTCTTGAAGGGCGGCCTCGACCATCAGGGCGCAGGCGGCGATATCGCTCTCCTCGGTCTTCAGGGGCGAGCTTTCGGCCTGATTCTTGTCTGGGGAATTGAAAAGTAGCGATTTCACACGTTTAAGCATGATAAATTGAACCACCGGTCACAGTTTTACGGGATGCTAAGTTATTGATTTTATTGGTCGGAGTGAGAGGATTTGAACCTCCGGCCCCCGCCTCCCGAAGACGGTGCTCTACCAGGCTGAGCTACACTCCGAACGTGTTCGATCCTCGGCCTTACCTGATTGATCGGGCCAAAGTTCGCTCAAGGTCGGGGGTTATACCCCTATCGGGCGGGCTTCGCAAGCCGGTGGGGCGGCCTAAAAGGCGCGATTGACGCAGAAATCTATAACATCGAGAAGCGCCGCCTTTTCCTTGCTTTGCGGAAAGATGCCCAGGGAGTCATAGGCAATGGCGCCATAATGCCGCGCCCGCTCCACCGAATCATGCAGGGCGCCGTGCTTTTCCATCAGGGAGATGGCGTGTTCGAGATCACCCTCATCCTGGGAAAGGTCCTCCAGGCATTTGCGCCAGAAAATGCGCTCTTCCTCGCCGCCACGGCGATAGGCGAGGATTACAGGCAGGGAAATCTTGCCTTCCCGGAAATCATCGCCGATGGTTTTTCCCAGTGTCTTCTGGGCGGCAGAATAATCCAGAACATCGTCGATAAGTTGAAAGCTGATGCCGAGGTTGAGGCCATAACTCTGTAGCGCATCTTCCTCGGCCTGGGGGCGGTCGGCGACGACGGCGCCAATATGGCAGGCGCTGGCGAACAGCTTCGCCGTTTTGGACTCGATCACCTCAAGATAGGTGGTCTCGGATGTTTCGGTATCATTTGAGGTCGTCAGCTGCATAACCTCACCTTCGGCAATCACAGCCGAGGCGTTCGATAGAATGTCGAGGACCTTAAGAGAGCCATCGGCGACCATGAGCTGAAAGGCGCGGCTGAACAGAAAATCACCGACCAGGACGCTGGCCTTGTTCCCCCAAAGGGAATTTGCTGTCGCCAACCCCCGCCGCAAGCCGCTGTCATCGACCACATCGTCGTGAAGCAGGGTGGCGGTGTGAATAAACTCGACACAGGCCGCCAGGCTCGTATGACGCCGCCCTTCGTAATTGCACATCCGGGCGGACGCCAGGGTCAGAAGGGGGCGCAGGCGCTTGCCGCCGGCGGCGATGATGTGCCCCGCCAACTGGGGGATCAATACGACCGGGCTTTGCATGTGCTGAATAATGACTTCGTTGACCTGAACCAGGTCGTCATTCACGAGCTCGGTCAGTCGGTCAAGGGCCGATGGCTCGCTCTTTTCACGCTGGCTTTCAAGATTGACGACAATAGCCAATGGTCGATCCTTATTACAAAGTCCCCAAGCGCCATCTTTCTTGACGAAAGCTTGGCGTCCCGCCAGCATAGAATGTCCCCATACACGGTCAAGCCTGCTGGCGTATGGTCGTGGGCCGGGACTCCCCGTACTCAGTTGATGCTGGAAGGGTGCCAGAAATATATGAAGGAATTGTTGCGAACCAATGATGCGGTTTTGCTCTCCTGGGTCACTGCGCTGCTTGCCGGTGAGGGGATCGAAACCCATGTGTTTGACAATCACGCCAGCATTCTCGACGGCAGCATTGGCGCTGTTCCCCGTCGTCTGATGGTCGCCGATGAGGATTTGGCGCCTGCTCGGGCGGTTCTCAAAGACGCGGAAGTTGAAAAACACGACATCCTTTTCCCGGAAGATGCCTTTGGGGGCCGGAAATGAACGCCCACGCAAATACCGGGATTCCGGGCCAAAGCGATTTTACCGAGGACCATTTGCTCAACGGTCAGATTACGCTGTGTCAGCCCCGGCAGGGGTACCGGGTCGCCATCGACCCGGTGTTTCTTGCCGCGGCTCTTTCCGGATCTCCAGGGGATCATATTCTCGATGCCGGGGCCGGGGTGGGGGCGGCGGCATTATGCTTGGCAAACCGGCTGAAAAAGATCCGGGTGACCGGGATTGAAATAAATCCTGAAAGCGTCGCCCTGGCGCAAAGGAATATCAAACTTAACGGTTTTGTCGGCCGTCTCGATATCGTCGAGGGCGATATCCTTTCGCCGCCGGAAAGCTTCCTCCCCGGGTCTTTCGATCAGGTGATGGTCAATCCGCCGTTCCATGCCTTGGGGCGGACAGATCCATCCCCCGATGCCGGAAAGGCGACAGCCCATGCCGAAAAGGCGGGGGTCGATCTCAATGCCTGGGTTTCCTTTGCCCTCGACATGGTTCGGGACCAGGGAATTGTCACCTTCATCCATCGCGCTGACCGTGAGAGCGAGTTGATCGAAGCTTTGGGCGGGCGATCGGGGAATCTGGTCGTTTTCCCTCTTTTGCCGAAGGTCGGGGCAGAGCCCAAGCGGATCATTGTCCAGGCAACCAAGGGCGCCGACGTTTCAATCCGTCGCGCCGACGGGTTGGCGCTTCACGCTGAGGACGGAGCGTTTACCGCTGAGGCTGAAGCGGTTTTGCGCCAGGGAAAGGGGCTGGAACTTTAGATGCTGGGTCTCTCTCCCTTTGAAATTTTGATCGTCGCCGGCCTGATTGTTTTTCTCTGGTTTAACTACAAGGCCAGAAAGTCGAGGGGGACTGAGGGCGGGCAAGCAAACGGCCCGGCTGACGAAAAGGGCAAGGCGATTGAGGATATGATCAATTGTCCGGTCTGTGACGCTTATGTTTCCCATGGAAACCCCCGTTCCTGCGGCCGTGCCGACTGTCCCTACGGGCCAAGTGATCCGCCTTGACCCTATGACGGCCGACCAGTAGGTTTCGGCCCATATCCTTGAGAGAACGACGGCCCTTAAATGACGCAAAACACGCCCGATCCTTCAAAAAGTTTCCAATCCCTGATTCTGACATTACAGAATTACTGGGCCGGGCAGGGCTGTGTTCTCTTGCAGCCTTACGACGGCGAAATGGGGGCCGGCACTTTTCATCCCGCCACCATCCTGCGCTCCCTCGGCCCTGAGCCCTGGAAGGCCGCCTATGTTCAGCCCTGTCGTCGGCCGACCGATGGCCGTTATGGGGAAAATCCCAACCGTTTGCAGCATTACTATCAGTTCCAGGTGGTCCTCAAGCCCTCGCCCGAGGATGCTCAGGCGCTCTATCTGGAAAGCTTGAAACAGCTCGGTATTGATCCCGCCCACCACGACATCCGCTTTGTCGAGGATGACTGGGAGAGCCCGACGCTCGGCGCGTCCGGCCTCGGCTGGGAGGTTTGGTGCGACGGTATGGAAGTGACCCAGTTCACCTATTTCCAGCAGATCGGCGGCTTTGACTGCTCACCCGTGACCGTTGAGTTCACTTACGGCCTGGAGCGTCTGGCGATGTATGTTCAGGGGGTGGAAAACGTTTACGACCTCGACTGGAACGGCGCCGGTGTGACCTATGGCGATGTATTCCTGCAAAACGAAAAGGAATTCTCTGCCTATAACTTTGAGCACGCCGATGTCGAAATCCTGTTCCGCCATTTCGCTGAAGCGGAAAAGACCTGCGCCGACTTGTTGACGGCGGGGCTCGTCCTTCCCGCCTATGACCAATGCATCAAGGCCAGCCATACCTTCAATCTTCTCGACGCCCGCGGCGTTATTTCGGTAACCGAGCGCGCCGCCTATATCGGCCGCGTGCGCGCCCTGGCCAGGGGGTGTTGCGAAGGCTGGCTGAAGGAGGACGGGGCGGATGGCTGAACTTCTGCTTGAGCTTTTCTCCGAGGAAATCCCGGCCCGCATGCAGCGCCGTGCGGCGCAGGATCTGGCGCGTCTGGTGACAGGAGAGATGGAAAAGGCCGGGCTCGCCTTTGACGAGGCGCGCTCATACACCACGCCGCGCCGGCTTGTTTTGGTGGTTGAGGGGCTGCCCACGACCCAGCCGGATGTGAGGGAAGAACGCAAGGGTCCAAAGGTCGGTTCACCGGACAGGGCCATCGAGGGCTTTCTCAAATCGGTTGGGCTGGACAGTCTGGACCAGTGCGAAACCCGCGAGATCAAGGGAAATGAATTCCATTTTGCCGTGGTCGAACAGAAAGGCCGGGGAACACCCGAAGTTTTGACCGAAATTCTGCCCGGTCTCCTCGCCGCCCTGCCATGGGCGAAGTCGATGCGCTGGGGCGAGGGGGATGTCCGCTGGGTGCGGCCCCTGCAGAGCATTCTCTGTCTTTTCGACGACCAGCCTGTTGCCTTCACTTTTGGTCATGTCTCGTCGGGAAATAAGACTCAAGGTCATCGGTTTATGGCGCCAGGCCCCATTTCCGTTAGCGGTTTTGCCGATTACCAGACAAAACTTGAGGCAGCCAGGGTTGTCCTCGACCCGGCCGAGCGTCAGGCGAGGATAGAGGAACAGGCAAAGGCGCTGACGGCGGAGAAAGGCCTGGAGATCTGGCCAGACAGCGCCCTCATGGAGGAAGTTGTAGGTCTTGTCGAATGGCCAGTGGTCCTGATGGGATCGATTGATTCCGAATATATGGATTTGCCGCCGGAAGTTCTGGCCACGTCCATGCGCAAGCATCAAAAGTATTTTTCGATGCTTGATCGGCAAGGCAATCTCGCTCCTTATTTTCTGGTCGTCGCGAATACCCAGGCCGATGACGACGGCGCGGCCATCGTGGCGGGTAACGAACGGGTGCTTCGTGCCCGCCTCGCCGATGCCCGCTTTTTCTGGGACACCGATTGCAAGACAAGTCTGGCTTCCCGGGTGCCCTCACTTGATGGCATTACCTTTCACGCCAAGCTTGGCAGTCTGGGCCAGAAGGTCGAACGCCTGCAGGCGCTGGCCGCCGATCTGGCGGCACAAATTCCCGAGGGTGACGTTGAAAAAGCGACCCGCGCCGCCTTTCTCTGCAAGGCCGATCTGGTCACCGGCATGGTCGGGGAATTCCCGGACCTTCAGGGGGTGATGGGCCGCTATTACGCCTTTCACGACGGCGAGATGGCGATGGTCGGCGAGGCCATCGGCAACCATTATGCGCCTGCCGGCCCCAAGGACGATTGCCCGGACAAACCCACCGCCATTGCCGTGGCCCTGGCCGACAAGATCGACACCCTGGTCGGTTTTTTCGCCATCGGTGCGCCCCCGACCGGCTCGAAAGATCCTTTCGCTCTGCGCCGTGCGGCCCTGGGCGTGATCCGCCTTGTTCTGGATAATAAGTTGCGGCTTGATCTGCTGTCTGTATTTGATGCCGCCCGACGGCTCTATAAAAAGGGTGGGCTGGCCGAAGCGGGTGATTTTGATCCGGCGACCCTGCTTGATTTCTTCGCCGACCGCCTCAAGGTGCATCTGCGCGAGGAAGGGGTGCGCCATGACCATATCACGGCCATCTTCGCCCTTGGCGGCGAGAGCGATCTGGTCCGCCTGTTGGCCCGGGTGACTTCTTTAAGTGAGTTCCTGGAGAGTGAAAACGGCGCCAACCTGCTGACCGCCTATCAGCGCGCCGGGAATATCGTCGCTATCGAAGAAAAAAAGGACAGCGTTACCTATGACGATGATGTGGATGCAGGTCTGCTGGCGGAAAAAGAAGAAAAAACCCTGTCTGAAACCCTGACCAGCGTTGAAACGTCGAGTCTTGAGAAAATCGGGGTGGAGGATTTCGCCGCGGCGATGACCGCCATGGCGTCATTGCGGGGGCCGGGAGATGATTTTTTCGACAAGGTAACGGTGAACTGCGAAGATAAGGCCATACGGGCGAACCGATTGAGGCTTTTGTCCCGGATCAGGGCTACAATGAACAAGGTGGCGGATTTCTCGCAGATCGAGGGCGCTTAAGGCCATGACAAAATGGGTCTACAGCTTCGGCGGCGACAAGCTCGAGGGCGGGGCGGATATGAAAGACCTGCTCGGCGGCAAGGGTGCCAATCTTGCCGAAATGAGCCGTCTCAATCTTCCCGTGCCGCCGGGATTCACCATTACTACGGAAGTCTGCGCCGTCTTTGACCCCGATGGGACGCCCTATCCGGCTGACTTGGAAGAACAGGTCAGGGAGGCGCTGGCCCGGGTTGAAAAGGCAACAGGCACAACCTACGGCGACCCGGAAAATACCCTGCTGCTTTCTGTGCGCTCGGGCGGCCGGGTTTCGATGCCCGGCATGATGGATACGGTGCTGGATCTCGGTCTCAATGATCAGACGGTCGAGGGGCTGGCGAGCCATTCCGGCGATACCCGGTTCGCCTATGACAGTTACCGCCGTTTTATCCAGATGTATGGCTCGGTGGTGCTCGGTATCGCCCATGAGGGGTTCGAGAAAATTCTCGAGGCTCACAAGGAAAAACGGGGCTTTCAACTTGATACTGAATTCGATGCCGCGGAATGGCGTGAAGTGGTGGCCGATTACAAGGTTCTCATTGAAAAGGAGTTGGGCCGCCCCTTTCCCCAGGATGTGCAGGACCAGCTCTGGGGTGCTATCGGGGCGGTGTTTGGAAGCTGGATGACGCCTCGCGCCGTCGAATACCGGCGCATCCATGATATTCCCGGCGATTGGGGAACAGCCGTGACCGTTCAGGCGATGGTGTTTGGCAATATGGGCGAGGACTGCGCCACCGGCGTTGCCTTTACCCGCGATCCGGCGACCGGGGAAAAGGCTTTCTTCGGTGAATTCATGGTCAATGCCCAGGGTGAGGATGTGGTTGCCGGTATCCGCACTCCCCAGCCCCTGACCAAGGCCATCGGCAAGATGGAGAAGAGCACCCTGCCGTCTCTGGAAGAGCTGATGCCGGAGGTTTTTGCAGAGCTTTGCGGCCTACAGGGCTGCCTGGAAAACCATTTCCGTGACATGCAGGATATCGAATTCACCATTCAAAAAGGCAAGCTGTGGATGTTGCAGACCCGGCGCGGGAAACGCAGCGCCGTGGCGGCCCTTCGGATTGCGGTCGATATGGTCGAGGAAGGGCTGATTAGCCGTAGCGAGGCCGTCTGCCGTATTGAGCCGGCGTCTCTCGACCAGCTCCTTCACCCGCGCCTTGATCCTTTGGGCGAGAAAACCCTGCTCGCCAGGGGGCTTCCCGCATCGCCCGGCGCGGCGTCGGGTGCGGTCGTCTTCAACGCCGACGACGCCGAGGCGGAAGGCGCCAAGGGCCCGGTTATTCTGGTGCGGATCGAGACCAGTCCCGAGGATATCCACGGCATGAACGCGGCCAAGGGAATCCTCACCACTCGTGGCGGTATGACAAGCCATGCCGCCGTTGTTGCTCGCGGTATGGGGCGGCCCTGTGTGACGGCAGCCCGGGACCTGCGGGTTGATTATGAAAACAAGACCCTGCGGATGATGAACAAGGTGGTGAAGGAAGGCGAGACGATTACCCTCGACGGCGCCACCGGCGAGGTGTTTCTTGGCGAGGTCAGGACCATCGAGCCTGAGCTTTCCGATAAATTCGCTACCATCATGGCCTGGGCTGACGAGATCAGGCGGCTTGGCGTGCGGGCCAACGCCGAAACCAGGGAAGAGGTGGAGACGGCGCTCAAATACGGTGCCGAAGGCATTGGATTGGCGCGGACCGAACATATGTTCTTCGATCCCGACCGGGTTCTGGCCATGCGCGAGATGATCATGGCCAACGACCGCGAGGGCCGCGAACGGGCGCTGGCCAGATTGTTGCCCATTCAGCGCCGCGATTTTGTCGAACTGTTTTCGATGATGGCGGGTCATCCGGTAACCGTACGTCTGCTCGATCCGCCCCTGCATGAATTTCTGCCTCATGAGGAATCCGAATTCGAGGAGCTGGCCGCGGTGTCGGGGGTCGATGCGGCAACCATGCACCGTCGGGCGGCGCGGCTACAGGAATTCAACCCCATGCTCGGCCATCGCGGCTGCCGTCTGGGTATAACCTATCCTGAAATCTATGAAATGCAGGTTCAGGCTATCCTCGAGGCGGCGCTGGAGGTCAGCGAAACCTCGGGTGCTTCGGTGGTGCCGGAGATTATGGTGCCTCTGGTGGCATCGGCCAGAGAGATGGAAATTCTCAAGGAAATTATCGACCGTGTTGCGGCAAGGGTATTCGATGCGGCTGATCGCTCTATCCCCTATCATGTCGGCACCATGATCGAGTTGCCCCGCGCCGCGCTTTGTGCGGCGGATATTTCCCGGACCGCCGAGTTCTTCAGCTTCGGAACCAATGATCTGACCCAGACCACATATGGCCTTTCCCGTGACGATGCGGGATCGTTTATCCCGGCCTATCGGGATCTTGGTATTTTCGAGCAGGATCCATTTGCCACCATCGATCTCGACGGTGTTGGTGAAATGATTGCCATTGCCGCCGACAGGGGACGTAAAACCCGCCCGGATATCCAGCTCGGTATATGCGGCGAACACGGCGGCGATCCGGCATCGATCCATTTTTGCGAGCAAATCGGTCTCGATTATGTTTCCTGCTCACCGTTCCGGGTGCCAATCGCCCGTCTGGCGGCGGCTCAGGCGGCGATCAGGGCCCGTCAGAGCGGGAAGAGATCATGAGCCCTTCGTCCCTTGCCGGACTTTCCCTGGAAGCGATTGCCGCAGGGGGAAAAAAGGCTCTTTCCATTGCCCTGGCCGAGCTTGAAAAGGCACCGGAATCACCGGCCTGCCTCGATCTTCTCTCCCAGGCCTACAAGAGCCCCAAGGCCCATGTCATCGGTGTGACCGGCCCGCCGGGGGTGGGGAAATCGACTCTGCTCGGAGTTTTGATTGAAAACATCAGGCGATCCGGGCGTACGGTCGGGGTCATCGCCGTCGATCCGTCTTCCCAGGTCAGCGGCGGGGCGCTTCTCGGCGACCGGGTGCGTCTTGTGACCGACCCGGAAGACGATGGGGTCTATGTCCGCTCAATGGCAGCGCGTGATCGTCTGGGCGGACTGGCGGCCCTGACCATGCCGGCAATGGTGTTGATGCGGAGTCTGTTCGATGTGGTTCTTATTGAAACCGTCGGTGTCGGTCAGTCCGAAACCGAGGTGGTGCGCGCCGCCGATACGATTCTGTTCTGCGCCCAGCCCGGTTCGGGGGACAGTTTGCAGTTCATGAAAGCCGGGATTATCGAAATTCCCGATATTTTCGTTATCACCAAGAACGATATGGGGGCCGTGGCGCGCCGCGCCGAAGCCGATTTACGCAATGCCCTCAATCACGTGGCCGGAGGGAATGATGAGGCCGGCGCTCCTTGGAAAGCCCCCGTTCTCGGTGTTTCCTCGCAAAAGAAAGAAGGCTTCGAGGGGTTGCTGGGGGCCTTTGAGGACCACTGGCGCTGGTTAGGGGAGGGTGGCCGCCTTGATCGCTTCAGGCGGGATAAGGATCAAATGTGGCTGGAAGAAACCCTGCGCGACCTGTATGGCCGTGAAGGCGTAAAAAGTTTGGGACAGCTGAAACCGGACCCAGGCGAAACGCCCTTTCAAAAACTGGCGCAGATCATCAAGGAAAAGTCCTGAGAGTAAGAGAGGGCCACTGGTCGTCTAGAAGGATGCCCAGTCGGGGCTTTTTGGCGTCACCCGCGCCTCGCCCGAGGTAAATGTGGGGGCGGGGCCGTTTTCCGGGTCCAGCTCCTCAAGTCGGATCAGGGCAAGGGCAAGGCCGTCGCGTCCGCTACGCATTTCGCCGATTTCCCTGTCACCGGAAAAAACAGGCATGCCGGCGGCGGGCAGGGGGCCGTCGATCATCACCGGCATAAGGCGTTTTTTTACAAGCCCCCGGTGTTTTGTCCGGGCGGTGGTTTCCTGGCCCATGTAACAGCCCTTGTCCCAGTCGATCCCGTTAAGCTCGTCAAAGCCGCTTTCCATCAGCAGGGCCTTTTCAACTGTCAAATCCCGCGCCCCGTCGGCAATTCCGAGCTCAAGCCTGAGCCGGTCATAGGCATCGTTTCCGATTTGGGTAAAGTCGTTCAGGAAGGGGGCGGCCTCGGCCTTGTCCCCGGGCAGGATTGCGCGGGCGCCGAGTGCCGACAGCCGGGGATCGACGAAAACAATCCCCCCATCCAGGGGTTTTGCCATTCCGGGAACAGGGTCCAGCCCGAGGCTGGCCAGGGCGTCCTCACCGATCAGGGCAATGACCCGATAATCCCCGGTGGCGTTCTCCAGGGAAACTTTAGAGCGCAGCTTGTACATGTTCAGTCGCCGCATCAGATCGTCGGCCCGGTCCGCCTCGCAATCGAGCAAAAGCCGTCCGCCGTCACGAAGGATGAAAAAATCAAAGAGGAATTTGCCCTGGGGGGTCAGAAACGCTGCATAGACCGCCTGTTCGTTGGACACCTTCGTTACGTCGTTGGAGACCAGACCTTGCAGGAAAGAGGTGGCCTCCTCCCCGGAAACGGCAATAATTCCACGATTTTCAAGAAAGAGACGGTGTTTTTCTGCCATAACGCTCCGGCTTTGCATGAGAAAAGACTTATCATCAGTTAAGCCGAAGCGGCCGCTTTGACAAGAGCCCATGAACCACAGCCGGGTTATTAATCATTCAGTCTCTTTGCTTGGAGAAGGCTTGGCCTTATAACCGCAGTCATGAAAAGAATTCTCTTCGTTACCTCAACCCGGATCGGCGATGCGGTTCTCTCCACCGGCCTGATCTGGCGTCTGGCCGAACAACATCCCGATTGCCGCATCACCGTGGCCTGCGGCCCCTTGTCGGCGCCCTTGTTCGCGGCCTTGCCCAATGTGACGCGGGTAATTGAGATCAATAAACGCCGCTATTCGCTTCACTGGCTGGAATTGTGGTCAAAGTGCATCTTCACCTGGTGGTATCTGGTGGTTGATCTGCGGGGCAGTGGCCTGGCCTGGTGTTTGCCCACCTGGCATCGCCGTATTTTCAGAGGCAATCGGCGCGATTCCTTTCTCCGCAGGCTGATCCGCGGGACCCATAGGGATACCCATCGCCATCGTGTCGAGGAAATTTCGGACGTCTTGAATCTGAAAGAACCCTGCGAACCGCGCCTTAAGGCCCCTATGGAGGCGCAAAGCCGCGCCGCCGCCCTTATTCCCACATCGGCTTCAAACGGCGAAATCGTTCTGGCCATCGCCCCGGTGGCGACATGGCCGGGAAAACAATGGCGAATTGAGAATTTTGTCGGGCTGGTGCGCCTCCTGACCGGAGAGGGCGGCCTGTTCGAAGGGGCCCGGGTGGCCGTTCTCGGCGCTGCCAATGAGCGCGACCAGGCGCTTGCGGTTATCGAGGCGGTACCGGAAGGGCAGTGCATCGATCTTGTCGGCACGGTTGATCTGCCAACCCTTTTTGCCTGTCTGGAACAATGCAGTTTCTATATCGGCAATGATTCAGGCCTCACCCACATGGCGGCGGCGGCAGGCATTCCCACTCTCGGCCTGTTCGGCCCCACCGATGAGCGCCATTACGCCCCCTGGGGCGAAAACGCCGCGGTCGTGCGAACGGCGCTCAGTCTGAAGGAACTGGTGGGTTTTCCCGAATTCGACTGGAACCGGACCGGGACCCTGATGGACAGCCTGACTATTGACGCCGTTATTATATCGGCAGAAAATTTATGGAATCGTTGCCGATCCGGGGATGGGGCTCCATCATCTGGGGCTTAAAATGTGACATCTGTCACAAACTATTGATTTTACGGGAATTAATTAGAATTTGGTGACATGGGTCACTGAAAGAGATTGAAAAAAGGTGAATCCTTACCCACAGATTAATTATCTAAATGCCGGGGAGGGCATCATGGATATCAAAGGGAAATGGATTGTCATTCTGGCCGGGACGGCAGTTATCGCCTGGTTTTTTACAATTGATACGGCGCGGGCCGGCGAAAGCAGGGCGATAAATGCCGGTTATGTGGTCGCCCAGGCGCAGGCCAAGGGCGAGGGCGCGGTTTTTCCGGCAGATGAGAATCAAGGGCGATCCAGGGGCGGGGTCATACAGGTGGGGGCCGAGGGCAACCAGTCAGGAACTGTCTTTGGCGATCAGGATTCCATGGCCGCCCGTCACGCCGCCCGGGGAAAGGCGTTGAACAGCTTCCAGAAATCAATACAGACGGAAGGTCTGGATATCCCCGACATCCGCCGCTAGGGCAATGGCTCTGCGGGCCTCTTTTAAGAGAGCCCGATCCAATCTTCCTTTAGTTAAAGCGGCCCCGATCTCTTCGATGATATTGTGAAGGCCGTAAAAGTCCTATAAACCAGCAATCTTATCTTGTGGCTTGTATCTTGTGCTGACGGCGCGTCAGGCAAGCCATTGAGTCTGGGGCGGCTGGGGTGTTCGATGTTTCCATATTCACCATTGAAAACAAGCCAGGAGGGCGGCCATGACTGAAACTGGCCTCTCGGCACTGGTCGTTGCCCATAACGAGGAGAAACGCCTGGCCGACTGTCTCGGGCGTCTTGCCTTTGCCGATGAAATCGTCGTCGTTCTCGACAAATGCAGCGATGGATCGAAGGATATCGCCGCCGGGTTCACCGATCGTCTGGTCGAGGGCGCCTGGGAGCTGGAAGGCGAGCGGAGGAATGCCGGAATTGAGGCCTGTCTTGGCCCGTGGATTCTCGAAGTTGACGCCGATGAATGGGTCGAACCGCCCTTGGCCGAAGAAATTCGCCGGGTGACAGAGGTATCCGACGCAGAAAGGCATCTTATTCCCGTCGACAATTATGTCGGGGACCGGCTGGTGCGCTACGGCTGGGGGGCCTCGTTTGGCCGTTCCGCCTATCTCGGCCTGTTCCGCAAGGGCTCGAAAACCTGGGGATTGCAGCGGGTTCATCCGGCCCTTGAATTAACCGGCCTTGAAGGCGAGAGGCTGGAGAATCGCCTGCATCACAATGTGGACAGTAATATTTCCTCGATGATCCGGCGTCTCGACAGCTATAGCTCGGCCCACGCTAGGGATCTGCGCGACTCAGGCGACATCGGAAGTTTCGGCCACAATATCCGGCGAATATTTTCACGTTTCTGGAAATGCTTTGTCGCCCGCAAGGGATACCGCGAAGGGGCGCTGGGGTTTCTTATCGCCCTGATGGCTGGTCTCTATCCGATTCTTTCCTATCTCAAGGCCCGGCTTGAGGAAGAGTGATGGCGCGAATTGTTTTTGCAGATGACGGCATCCCTTTCGATGGCCAGACCCCGGACAACGCCCCCATCGGCGGCGCCGAAACGGCCTTTATCAGCCTTGCCGAAGCTTTTGCGGCGCGAGGCCATGAGGTTTTTGTCCATAACAACTGCAGCGAACGCCTGAGCCACAAGAATGTGACCTGGGTGCCGCTGGATATGGCCCGCGCCGATCGAGGTCTGCCGGAAACAGCAGACCTTTTCATCGCCAATCGCGGCGACAAAATGATTCCCCTGCTGCCCAAGGCCCGCCGACGGGTGTTCTGGATCCATAATCCGGCGAATTACATCCTGAAATGGCGCTATCTTTCGAAGATCTGGCGCTGGAAGCCGGTGATCGTCTTTTCAAGTGCCTATCATGCCGCCAGTTATCCGGCCTGGGCGCCGGCCGGTGGGCGGGTGATTATTCCCTATGGAATAGATGATCTGTTTCGCCTCGCCGAACCCGGCCAGATACCCCCGCCGCCCCGCGCCGTCTTTACTTCAAACCCCTTGCGGTCGCTGGACTGGCTACTTGATCTGTGGGCGGAGAGGATAAATCCGCAATTCCCCGAGGCTGAACTGCATGTCTATTCCGGCCCGGCAACCTATGGTGCCGTGGGGGATGCCAAGGCGCAAAGGATGACGCCCATTCTCGATAAGGCGCGCGGGCTTGCCGGTAAAGGCGTGGTTCTGCGTGCGCCTGTGCCCCGGCAAGACCTGATTAATGAATTAAGGGCGGCAAGGGTCCTGCTTTACCGGGGCGATAGCGGCGAGACATACTGTCTTGCCGTCGGCGAGGCTCAGGCCATTGGCCTTCCGGCCGTGGTGCAGGCCATCGGTTGCGTTGGCGAAAGGATTATCGACGGTGAAACAGGTTTTGTTGCAGCTGATGATGCGGATTTTGCGGATAATGCCCTGGCCCTTCTTCGAGATGATGATTTATGGACGCGCCAGCATCAGGCGGCGCTGTTACAACAGAGGAACTGGAGCTGGATGAAGGCGGCTGAAAAATTCGAGGAGATACTTTCGTGACCCGTGTTCTTCAGGCAATGGCCGGGGCGGAGCATGGCGGGGCGGAGACGTTCTTTACCCGGCTGGCCATCGGGTTGCAGAAGGCCGGCCTTGAGCAGGAGCTTCTGATCCGGGGGTTTCCCCAGCGATCTGAAAAGTTGCGCCAGGCCGACGTGGCGCTGCGTGAGCTTTCCTTTGGCGGACGATTTGATTTATTGACGAAATTCGGGTTTCGCCGGGCTGTTTCGCGCTTTCAGCCTGAAGTCGTTTTAACCTGGATGAGCAGGGCCACCCAATTTTGTCCGGGGAATGCCGCATCGGGGGCTGATTACGTCCATGTCGCCCGCCTCGGCGGGTATTACAACATGAAATATTATCAGGAGTGCGATCACCTGATCGCCAATACCCGCGGCATTTACCGTTACATCTGCGAATCCGGCTGGCCTGAAGACAGCGTAACTTATTTGCCTAATTTCGTTGATGATAAAAAAGCCGAACCGATATCCCGCGCGCAATATTCGACCCCGGCAAAAACACCTCTCATTCTCGCCCTTGGCCGGCTTCATGAAAACAAGGGCTTTGATGTCCTGATCCAGTCGATGTCTGAACTTCCCCATGTCAATCTATGGCTTGCCGGTGAGGGTCCCTTGCGGGATGAGCTGGAGGCTCTTGCGGTTCGCGTAGGAGTGCGCCCCAGAGTGCGCTTTCTTGGCTGGATAGAAGATACCGCGCCTTTGTTTGCCGCCGCCGATATGCTGATCTGTCCTTCCCGCCATGAGCCTCTCGGTAATGTCGTCATCGAGGGCTGGGCGCAACGGCTGCCGGTGATTGCAGCCGAGAGTGACGGACCCTGCGAGCTTATCCACCATGACAAAAACGGCCTCCTGGTGCCGGTTGATGACGCCAGGGCGCTCAGCGAGACGATCAAGCGTTTGTTGCTCAATCCGGGTCTTGCCCGCAGCCTCGTCAAGGAGGGGCGGAAAAGCTTCAAGGATGATTTTACCGAGCGGGTGGTGGTTTCCCGCTATATGGCCTTTTTTGATGAAATAGGCGCCTGATGTGCGGCATTGCCGGTCTGATGACCGTTTCTCCCAAGGGGCCGCAAGCTTCTCTCCTTGATGTTTTCGCCAAGGCGCTGGCTCACCGTGGGCCCGACGGAAGTGGCCGCCATGTTTCGGGAAATCTTGCCATGGTGCATACCCGTCTGGCCATCATTGACGTCGAGGGCGGCGCCCAGCCGATTGCCGATCCCGCCGGGGCGGTCCTGATCGCCAATGGTGAGATTTATAATTATCTCGAATTGCGTAAGGAATTTGAGGATATCGCGTTCACCACCCAGTCGGATTGTGAATTGCCGCTGCATCTTTATCGCCATTTGGGAATCGGTTTTGCCCAACATTTGCGAGGAATGTACGCCATTGCCATTCACGATCCGGCCCAGGGAAGGCTGGTTCTTTCCCGTGACCCTTTTGGCATCAAGCCCCTTTATTATGTGGAAAACGACTTGGGGTTTGCCTTTGCCTCCGAGCCCGAGGCTCTGATCGAAGCCGGAATGGTAAAGGCGGAAATCAATCCCGCATCGAGGGATGAGTTGATTCAGCTTCAGTTCACTACCAGGGCAGAGACGCCAATAAAAGAAATCCGGCGGGTGCTGCCTGGGGAAACGCTGGTCGTCGTTGGCGGGCGAATTGTCGAGCGCCGGCGGATTGAGGCTTTGCCTGAAATGCCCGAACCTGCAGATGCGGATACTCAGAGTGATGAAGAGGCGCTTCTTCTCCGGCTCGATGCCGCCCTTGAAGACAGTGTCCGTGTACATCAGCGCTCCGACGTGCCGTACGGCATGTTCCTCTCCGGCGGGATCGATTCCTCCGTATTGCTGGCCCTGATGTCGCGGCTTGGGGAAAGGCCGGTCCAGGCCTATACCGTTGGTTTTCCCGGTTCGAAAGTCGCCGATGAGCGGGCACATGCCCGGCATCTCGCCTCTCTTGTCGGGGCGGAGCACGTTGAGGTCGATTTTGGGGAAGATGATTTCTGGGCTTTGCTGCCTGTTGTTGCGGCCAGGCTCGGCGATCCGGCCGCCGATTATGCAATTCTGCCGACCTGGAAACTCGCCCGGGAGGCGGGACGTAATCTGAAAGTCATTCTCTCGGGTGAAGGCGGGGATGAACTTTTTGCCGGTTATGGCCGTTATCGCTCTGTTATGCGCCCTTTCTGGCGCGGCGGACGCATTTTACGCCATCACGGCATCCTCGATGGCTTGGGCGTCTTGAGAAACGCCCCTAACGGGTGGCGCGACGGCATTGCCGCCGCCGAAATTGCCGCCAAAACATCCCGCAGAAGCGCTCTTCAGATTGCCCAGGCCACCGATATCTCCGATTGGCTGCCGAATGATCTTTTGATCAAGCTCGACCGGTGTCTGATGGCTCATTCGGTTGAAGGGCGGACGCCGTTTCTGGACAGGCGGCTGGCGGCGGAAGTATTCAACCTGCCCGACAGGATGAAGGTACGGCGCGGGATGGGAAAATGGATACTGCGCAGATGGCTTGATAAATATTTACCCCAGGCCGAGCCCTTTTCGCCAAAGCGGGGTTTTACCGTTCCCGTATCGGAGTGGATCGAGACTCAGGGGAAAAGATTGGGACCGATGGTTGCGGCGGCGCCGGGGGTGGTGGAAATCTGTGAGCCGGATGCCGTTCGTGCTCTGTTTATGCAACGAAAGAAGCGCAGCGGGTTCGCCTGCTGGACATTGCTCTTTTATGCCCTTTGGTATCGCGCCAATATCTTGCGGCTTGAGCCGGAAGGCGATGTCTTCGATACGCTTTCAGCTTATTAAGGTTTGTCCGGGGCTGACGGAAAAGTTAGTCGAACCAATTGACAATGTAGTCCGGTAGATCTTCTTCCTCGATTTCGTCTTGAGGGACCACCCGGCTTCTAACCGAAATGCCGACTTTGTGAACGCTGTCGATGTCTCCCGAGACGAGAGGATGCCAGTCGTACAATTCCTTGCCTTCCGCCAGCAGGCGATAGGCGCAGGTGGTGGGCATCCACTCTAGATTGTTAATGTTCGCATAAGAGAGTTTAACGCAATCTGTAACCAGATCGTGGCGCTTGAAATAACGTGTACAGCGGCTTGTCTCGACGTCGAGAAGGTCACAACAGGCTTTGGTGGTAAAATAGTCCCCGCTATCGATATCCTGAAGCCGGACAAGACAGCATTTACCACATCTGTCACATAGCGACTCCCATTCGGCCGCCGACATCTCATCAAGAGTTTTTATTTGCCAGAATTGCCTTTCAGCCATGTGTGAAAAACTTTCTCACATGGTGAATAAGCGCAGAATATAAATCACAATCAAGCATGTTCAGTAACACAACCTGTGCGCCTGCATACTCCCATACCCCCGATGATAAATCTTAAACTAAACCCATTATATATTCATAATGCTTTTTTTTACTTATAATTACCAATGTGTTATGTGGCGGTTGTTGATTAATTATTTTTCTATTCCCTATTTTTTTATTTAAAATGGGTCCGGACCTGGAACTATATTTAGGTATAATGGAATTTTCCGGCGGCTTTTATCGTTTCCGTGGGGCTCTTCCCTAGAGAGATTTGACGGCGCTCTTTGCGCTTTCTAATCTCCTACGGGGGATTGAGCAGGCAAAGGCCGGACGCATAATGTAAAAGGTGGTTATGGCTGACAAATATGATCTCGTTATTCGTCGTGGCAAGGTCTTCACACCCAGTGGGGTGAGCGAAGCCGATATCGCCGTTGCCGGCGGTCGTATTGTCGCCCTCGGCGATCTTGCCGATATTAAGGCCGAAGAGGTTATTGATGCCCAGGGCCTGCACGTATTGCCCGGTGTCATAGACACCCAGGTGCATTTCCGCGAACCAGGGCTTGAATACAAGGAAGATTTGGCGTCAGGAACGGCCGGGGCCGCCTTGGGCGGGGTTACGGCTGTTTTCGAGATGCCCAATACAAACCCTTCGACAACCACCGCCGAGGCGTTGGGCGATAAACTTGATCGGGCAAAAGGCCGGGCCTGGTGCGATCACGCTTTTTTTGTCGGCGCGGCGAAGGAAAACCTGAATGATCTCGCCAAACTCGAGCGGTTGCCGGGTTGTTGCGGCATCAAGATCTTCATGGGCAGTTCCACCGGCACTCTTCTGGTTGAGGATGACGAGACTCTGCTTTCAGTTCTCTCTCAGGGTTCGCGGCGTATCGCGGTGCATAGCGAGGACGAGTACCGTCTGCGCGAAAGGCGTAAAATTGTCGAGGCCGAGGGGGCAAGCGTTCACCTTCATCCTGAATGGCGGGATGTCGAGACTGCCGTTAATGCGACCCGCCGGTTGCTCGACCTCGCCCGCAAGGCCCGGCGCCGGATTCATGTCCTTCATGTCACCACGGCCGAGGAAATCCCCCTGCTGGCGGCTTGTCACGATCTTGCCACGGTTGAGGTGACGCCACAGCATCTCACCCTTGCAGCACCCGATTGCTATGACACGCTCGGTTCCCTGGCTCAGATGAATCCGCCGATAAGGGAGGCCCGCCATCGGGACGCCTTATGGCGCGCCGTATCGCAGGGGCTTGTCGATGTTATCGGTTCCGATCACGCCCCCCATACCCTGGAAGAAAAACAGAAACCCTATCCGGAAAGCCCCTCGGGCATGACCGGTGTCCAGACCTTGCTCCCCCTGCTTCTCGATCACATGCACCACGGCCGGCTTTCCCTTGAAAGGCTCGTCGATCTGACCAGTGCCGGGGCGGCGCGGCTGTACAATATCCTCGGTAAGGGTCGCATCGCACTTGGCTATGATGGCGATTTCACCCTGGTCGATCTTGCCGCGCGGCGGACGATTACCAATGACTGGATTGCCAGCAAGACGGGCTGGACTCCTTTTGACGGCCGTGAAGTAACGGGCTGGCCGGTGGCGACAATCATCCGTGGGCATGTGGTCATGCGCGAGGATGAGCTTCTCGGATCTCCCCTTGGCGCAGCTGTCCGTTTCGCCGAGTGTCTATGAGCCGTCGGGCTTTGGCCGGTGACGATTTTTTCATATTCTTGATGGAGCCTGTCCTTGTCTGAAAGCTCGGCAATTACCGCCCTGGTTCTTGATAAACCGGGTGAAGAGGTTCGCTCCACACTGAGAACTCTGGACTTATCGGAGCTTCAGGCCCATGCCCCGGACGGCGCCAATGTGACCGTGCGGGTCGCTTACTCGACGCTAAATTACAAAGATGGCCTGGCCTTGAACGGTCGCTCGAAGGTGGTCAAAAGCTATCCCCATGTTCCAGGTGTCGATCTTGTCGGTACGGTCGAAACATCCGCTTCACCGGACTGGAAGCCCGGTGACAAGGTTATCGCCACCGGTTTCCGAATTGGCGAGATTTACTGGGGTGGCTTTGCCCAGAAAGCGTGCCTGCGCGATGACTGGCTTGTTTCCCTTCCAGAGGGGCTATCCATGGAAAGGGCGATGGCCATCGGCACGGCGGGGTTAACGGCCATGGAGGCGATTATCGTCCTTGAAGAACACGGCCTGACTCCTGATGACGGCGAGATACTCGTGACCGGCGCGGCGGGTGGCGTTGGCAGCATTGCCGTTGCCGTTCTGGCTGCTCTTGGTTACGCCGTCGTCGCCTCTACGGGGCGTGAGGAAACCCATGACTATTTGAAATCTCTTGGTGCGGCCAGGATCATAGACAGGGATGAATTTTCGCGCCCCCTGGAGAAACCGCTGGGCAAGGAAAGATGGGGCGGGGCGGTGGATGTTGTCGGCGGCGCCACCCTGGCGACGATCATTTCCACCCTTAAACCGCGGGCGAGCGTGGCGGCGACGGGCCTTGTCGCTGGCCATGATTTGGCGACAAGCGTTATTCCCTTTCTGCTTCGGGGCATTAACCTGCTCGGCATCGACACCACGATGCTGCCGATTGAGCGCCGCCAGCGTGCCTGGGCGCGCCTGGTAAGCGACCTCCCCATGACGATCCTCGATAAGATGACGTCAAAGGAGGGCCTGTCCGATGTGCCGGAACTGGGCAAACGGATTCTTAAAGGGGATATTCAGGGGCGGGTCGTTATCGACGTAAATGTCTAAGGCGGTCACCGCCTATGATCCTGTCTTCCCGGTGGCAGGCTATTTGGCTGCTGTATCGTCTTCCACCGGTTCGATGTCGAGATAGCCGCGTTCAATGGCATAGCGCAGGGCTTCGAAGGCGTCCCTGGCCTCTTCATACATCATCCGCTTATTGCGCAATTCTTCGATCTCGGAGGGATCCGGGGGAATTGCCTCTTCTTCGGCGCTTAGTTTGAAGGCGGCCTCAAGATAACGGGCGCGCAGACGGCCGACGACGACAGAAAAATTCAAAATCTTGTTTTTGTCGATGCCTTGAATTCGTTTATTGATGATTTCACGGTTGGCAAAGCGAATGCCCTGCTCAAGCTCTTCCATGAAGTGCTTGAGTTGTATGATGGATTGATAATTGTCCGGATTGTCATTCATCTGAAATCTCGCCGGTAGTGAGAACAAAAACAGGCGTGCGCACTTATCCTGTTTATAGTTTATATCGGTTAACAACAGGTTTCACTTTTTTGCTGTTTAACCCTTTGTTTAAGAAGGGGAACTATATAATGGCACTTATGGGGGAACTAATGGCCCCCTTGGGGAACCAATGGCGTGAATTTTGGCTCATTGGCTGATATTTAATCAGGGTGCCGTCTGGCTATGGTTTTTTTTGCGAGTTTGTGTAATTTTACCCTTTGTTTCCATGCAAATTAACGCTCCTATACAGGTTCAGGAGTATTAGGTTTGCTTAACGGTAAAGACCACTTGGTCGGCACGCTTGCCGCAGCTTGTTTGTCTAACCGGGAGCGTCTGGTGGCTGGTCATATAAGAGGGAATAGCGTTGGAATACAACATAGGTACATCGGGAAATAATATCATTGTCGAGATTTCTGGTCGGTTGACGTTTGCAGAACATGATGCCTGTCGTTCGATCATCAAGGAATTGTCAGACATGTCCGGTAATAGTCAGATTATTGATCTTTCGAAGGTTGAGTTTATTGATTCGGCAGGCCTGGGCCTTCTCCTGCTTCTGCGGGAAAATGCGGAAAAGAAAAACAACTCAATCTCGATGCGGGTGCCCGAGGATGGTCAGGTCCAGCGCATGCTTGAAGTCGCGCGATTCAACGATCTCATTCCTATCGAGAAACAATCCTAAAGCTCCGGGCGGTTTCTCCCGGTTTTTTTTGAAACTATCGGCGTTCTTCTGTTTTCTCCTGCCCCGGACGTGGGCACGATATTATCCAGGCTATCTTCATTTCATCCCTTGCTGTGCTGGAATGGATGAGGGGCGAAAAAGGTGCGTAGGAAATGTTCTTCATAAGGCTCCGAACTTTTAAAATTATTCTTGTTACCTTGATGATTCTGGGCGGTCTGGCAGGGGGGCTGTATTACCTCACTCACTACTACGATCCCGCGCGGGTCATTTACAAGCGGATGAAAGCCGACAGCCCGTATGTTTTTGAGGAAATTGCGCCTCATTTTCTGCGTACCGATCCGGCTGATCTGATCCCCATTCAAACGGCGGCGGATGCGGAAAAAATTCGCAAGCTAGCCATTGAGGTGATCTGGGGCGCGGCGGAGTTACCCTCTCGTCTGCCCGATGCCATAGACCGCGATATCGAGGATGCTCATTTCGTCGATATGGAGAATCTGGAACGGATCGACAGGCTCCGTCTCAAGATGACCTACGACGTTCCCAACGTGTCCTATCATTTCATTCCTGAGAAAAAGAGCGGTCATCTGGTTATCGTCCATCAGGGGTATGCAGGCACCTTCCACGACCTCAAACACGTCATTGCCGCCTATCTGGGCCAGGGCCATGCGGTTATCGCTCTGAACTTCCTTGGTTATGGCGAAAACCGGATCGGCTACGACGCCTTTTTCCCGCGTTTCGGCTGGTATGAGGTCCATACCCATAAAATTCTCTATCTCGATCAGTTTGCCATGCGTTTTTTCTATACCCCCGTCATCGCCGCCATCAACTACGCCAGGGAAAGCTATGATTATGCGGTGATTGATATGATGGGCTTTTCGGCGGGTGGTTGGGAAACCATGGTTGCATCGGCTGTTGATCCGCGAATTCGCCGCAGTTATCCCGTTGCCGGTTCCTATCCCCTTTATTTGCGTAATCATGACGAGGCAGGCCAATCGGTTCCGCCTCAATATTATGCGCCGTTGCTTCATGCGATGAATTACCTGGAGACATTCGTTCTCGGCTCCTGGGGAGAGGATCGGGGACAGCTCCAGATATTCAATCGCTTTGACCGTTGCTGTTTCCGCAACGTCAAGGGGCTGCATTATGCGCCGGCGGTTGAGGCTGTTGTGAATAAAATCGGTCCAGGGCGCTTCAAGGTGGTGCTTGACGAGACTCACGCCGATCACAAGGTGTCGGATTTTGCCATCGAGACGATCATCAAGGATATGGCCCGGCCTTAGGGGGTGATCTGGATGGAGAAAGCGGGAAAAGATGAATCCCATTTTGCCTATTCTCTATCGCTTGCGTGTTTTCGCCGGACGCTTCCCGTTCCTTTTTTACGCCTTGCACGCCCTACGCCATCCCTTGGGCTCTCCTTTTGCCGTGCAACGCGATACGGAAGTGGTGATTGAGGGGTTCCCCCGTTCCGCCAACAGTTTTGCCGTCGCCGCCTTTCAACTGGCCCAGGGCCGCGAGATTGCCATCGCCCATCATCTCCATGTGCCGGCTCAGATCATGCGCGCAATTGCCTGGAAGATTCCCGCTCTTGTCATCGTGCGACCGCCGCAAGACGCCGTGCGCTCTCTTGTCGTGCGTTATCCTCATATCGGGGTTGGCGGTGGTCTGGCGGCCTATGCCACATTTCATGAGGCGCTGCTGCCCTTGCAGGATGGTTTCACAATTGCCACCTTCGATCAGGTGATTACCGATTTGGGGACGGTAATCGCCCGTCTCAACCATCGTTTTGGAACCGGGTTTATCCCGTTCAGCCATGACGACGGCAATTTGTCCCGCCTCAAGGAGGTTCTGGAGGCTCGGCAGGCGGCGGCAGGGGGCAGCGTGCTTGCCGGGTATCTGCCCCATCCAATCCGTGAGAAAGCCAAGGGGTTCATCGATTTTTCCGCCCATAAGCCGGCTCTTTCACGCTGCCAGACGCTTTACACGCTTTATGACGGCTTGGCGTCACAGAATAAACCTGATATCTGACCGCCTGTCGGGAACAAGCAACCGTAATCGGGAAAAGAAGGAGAGATTGATGGCTGAAAAACACTGGTCGGTTTACCTGTCGGGTGAAATTCACAGTGATTGGCGCGAAAAGATCATTGAGGGCGCCGCCAAGGCCTCGCTTCCGGTTACATTTAATTCGCCGGTGACGGACCATGCCGCCAGCGATGATTGCGGGGTGGCTATACTCGGGGCCGAGGAGAATGATTTCTGGAAGGATCAGAAAGGGGCCCGGGTCAACGCCCTGCGCATTCGCAGCCTGATCGCCGATTCCGATATCGTCGTTGTCCGTTTTGGCGATAAATATCGGCAATGGAATGCGGCTTTTGACGCCGGTTACGCCGCCGCGCTGGGCAAATCCATCATTACTCTTCACGACCCGGAGTTGACCCACGCTCTAAAGGAAGTTGATGGCGCCGCCCTGGCCGTGGCCGAAAGCCCCGAACAGGTTGTTTCTCTCCTCTCATATGCCATCAAGGGTAAGCTTTAGAGAGGCCCTGGCGTTGAGGCGATAACTTCCCGCCGACTTATTGATGGCGGTCAATTCCCAAGGTGGCGGTTCGTGCGATAGTTGTGTCAGCATGTTTGGCCAATCGGGCCTCAACAAACCGGTAAGGATTCATGGCGGCTGAATATTTCAGTCTTGGTGAGGGTTTCGAATACGCCAAAGGAAATCTCTATCTCAAGCGCGGATTCGACGTCCTTTTTGCGGCTTTTTTCATTCTCCTGCTGGTGCCTCTTTTTCTGGCTTGCGCCCTCGCCATATTGGGCGAGGGGCTGATCTCGAAAGCGGCGCGGGGGCCGGTTTTCATCACCCAGCGGCGGGTTTCACGTGGCCGGCTCTTCGACCTCATCAAGTTTCGCAGCTATTATCTCGAAGACGACGCTCATCTGGCGCATCTTGCCGATACGATCTGGTTCATTAACGACAGGCGTCAGACCAGGGTCGGGAAACTTTTGAGAAAATTCTATCTCGACGAACTTCCCCAGCTGTTCAATGTTCTAAAAGGCGATATGAGTTTCGTCGGCCCAAGGCCGTGGCCGGAAAAGCAGTATATGGATGTTCTGGCGCACGGCTTTCATGCCCGTCGGGTGGTTCGTGGCGGTTTATGTGGTCCGTTACAGGCCCTGAAAGGGGCGGCGCCCGAGGACAAGCCGCCCAATAAATTCGAGGTCGAGGACAGGCTGGTGGCCGATTATTGCGAACGTTCGGCGCTCGGCGTCGTGTTCTACGACCTTCGGCTGATCGGCAAGACGTTGCGGGTGGTCTGGCGCGCCGAGGGCCATTGATGGAGGCCAAAGACGGGAATCCCGTCGCTTGTGGTCATAAGGGGGAATGCGGGCGGGCCGGGATTATCGAGGCGGCTCGGCGGGGATTTCCAGATGCATCTGCGGGGCGGGCATGCTGGACATACCTCCGTCGCTGGGCATGGTGGGTATGGTTGGGGTAATAACCGGAGCCTGTGGCGTCGTGTATAGGGGCCCTGTTCGTTCCTGGGCGTCTTTTATCGCCTGCTTGAAATCCTCCAGGGCTTTCTTCGCCGCTGAATATTCTCGCGCCGCCGCAGTATACGCCGCATTCTCCTCGGCGGTGGCCTTTGCCCGCGCCTTTTCGCGCTCCTTATCTATCCTGTCTCTCTCTTCATTCCACTTCTTGGCGGCCTTGTCCTTGGCGGCCCTTCGTTCGGCATCTGCAATTTCTTCGCTGAGTTCGGGATAGTTGCTGTCGGCCGAGGCCTCCTGGCTGTCCCTGTATCTTTGATCGGCTGCGGCCATGGCCTCGTCGTATTCGGCGTTGTTATCCTGGGATTGCTGATCAAGCGCATCATTCTCGGGGGAATTATCGAAAGCCTCGTTTGCGTCATCCAGGGCATCTGAAGCATCGTCAAAAGCGTCCGCCGCGTCGTCGAACCGGTCCTGGTTGTTCCCTTCCTGGGTTTCCTGCAACTCGTCGATCACGGAATCGACCGTGTCGCCTGCCGGCGCCGGGCTGCCCGGCCCGGCGAGCGCCGGGAATGCCAGGAGGCTACAGATAACAGCCAGGGAAAGGATTTTCATCTTGCGCATGGCCTGTCCTCCGTCTTGCCCGAAGCCGGTGGCAGGTGGATCCCATGTCTTGAGGGGAGGGCAAGCCCCATGGGAAAACGGCCATGGTCAACTTGCCACAGGATGCCGGCTGGGGCATTGAGACAAATCAAGCGCAGAGAATGTAAGGAAAACCTGGTGCCGCCGGGAAGAATCGAACTTCCGACCCCACCATTACCAATGGTGTGCTCTACCCCTGAGCTACGGCGGCGTGCCTCGGTTTTGCGGGAACATGCCACAGGGGTTCGGGCGTGACAAGTCATAGCCTGTCGGCCTTGGGAATTAAGGGTTTGCCTTGACCGGCCCTTTGCTCTGGATCACCTTAAGCGCCATGTTTAGGCATCTTTCAGGCATTGGCTCATGACGGCTGGGAAAAAAGAGGACAAGGCGGCCCAAAAACAGGATCGCCGGGCCGAGGCTCTGCGTGAAAACCTGCGCCGCCGCAAGACTCAGGCGCGGACTCGCGATGAGGCCGCCATAGAGCCTGAAACCCCTGAAAAGGCCGAGGGAGAAGACTCTCCGGCCTGAAATCTCGTTCGCTGCTTGTGAGAGGCGGAGGCATACAGTAGAAAGACCCCAGCAATTTTCTTATTCGGCCAAAAGCACGGGTTTCTGGCCGGGATTACTTACATACAGGGGCACGATTAATCATGGATCGTATCCGCATCCGTGGCGGAAAAAGGCTTGAGGGGACAATTCCCATCTCCGGTGCGAAGAATGCCTCTTTGCCGCTGATGGCGGCTGGCCTTCTCACCGAGGACACCTTAAGTCTTTCCAATCTGCCCCATCTTGCCGATATCATCACCATGGCGAATTTGCTGGTTCAGCACGGGGTCAGCATGGAAATGAACGGCCGTGCCGAAGGCGGCCATGGGGGGCGGGTGATCTCGCTCAGCGCCGCCAATATCACAAATACCCAGGCACCCTATGATCTGGTGCGCAAGATGCGGGCCTCGGTTCTGGTGCTTGGGCCGCTTTTGGCCCGATGCGGCGAGGCCGTGGTCTCACTGCCCGGCGGTTGCGCGATCGGCACCCGTCCGGTGGATTTGCACCTCAAAGGCCTGGAAGCCCTCGGCGTCGAGATCGAACTGGAGGAAGGCTATATCAAGGCCACGGCGCCCAAGGGCCTGAAAGGAGGCCATGTGGTCTTTCCCATGGTCTCGGTGGGGGCGACTGAAAACCTGATGATGGCGGCCTCTCTTGCCGACGGCGAGACGGTTCTGACCAATGCGGCGCGTGAACCCGAGGTCAGCGATCTGGCCCATTGTCTGGTGGCAATGGGGGCGCAGATCGAGGGAATCGGCAGCGATACGCTTACCATTACCGGTGTGCCGCGCCTTGGCGGGGCGACTTATTCCGTGGTCCCCGACCGCATCGAGACCGGCACCTATGCGATGGCGGTGGCGATTGCCGGCGGCGAGGTCGAACTCACCGGAACCCGGTTGGAACTTATTGAATCGGTAACCGAGGTTCTTGTCAGCGCCGGGCTTGAGATCAGCGAGACCGAGGGCGGCGTTCTGGTGCGCCGGGCCAATGGCCGGGTCAAGGGCGTCGATGTTATGACAGAGCCGTTCCCCGGCTTTCCCACCGACCTTCAGGCCCAGATGATGGCCGTTATGTCCTGTGCCGAGGGGGCGTCGATGATTACCGAGACGATTTTCGAAAACCGCTTCATGCATGTGCCGGAACTCAGCCGCATGGGGGCCGATGTGCATGTGCACGGCGCCTCGGCGATTGTCCGTGGGGCGCCGCAATTGACCGGGGCCGAGGTAATGGCGACCGATTTGCGCGCTTCGGTATCTCTGGTTCTGGCCGGTCTGGCGGCCGAGGGCGAAACCATCATCAACCGTGTCTATCATCTGGACCGGGGATATGAGCGGTTGGAGGAAAAACTGGCCGCCTGCGGGGCCGATATCACCCGCTTGAAGGATTAGTCCCCGGTTTATTCCATTTTTGGCCCCTTGGGCTGGAAGTTGAGCCCGTCCTGTGCCATTAAACAGCCTTGAAAATGTCCATTAAGTAGCGGTTCTGGTTATTTAGCTCCAACGGGGGCGAGCCGTGCAGCCTGTTGAGATGGAGAAATCCGTGTCGAGCGACGATAAATTGATTCTGGCCCTGCCCAAGGGGCGCATCCTCAAGGAGGTGACGCCGATGTTGGCGCGTGCGGGAATTATACCCGAAGCGGCCTTCGACGACCCCGACGCCCGCCAGCTCAGTTTCGCCACCAATCATTCCGACCTTGAGATCATTCGTGTGCGCGCCTTTGATGTCGCTACATTCGTCGCCTTCGGGGCGGCCCAGCTCGGTGTCGTCGGTAAGGATGTGCTGATGGAATTCAATTATTCGGAGATTTACGCGCCGCTTGATCTGAAAATCGGCAAATGCCGCCTGGCCGTCGCCGAACCCGGTGATCTGGTGGATAAAGACCAGCCCCGTCGTTGGTCCCACGTTCGGGTGGCGACGAAATATCCGGGCATTACCCAGCGTCACTTTGCCGAACGCGGCGTTCAGGCTGAATGTATCAAGCTCAACGGGGCGATGGAGCTGGCGCCGAAGCTGGGTCTGTGCCGCCGTATTGTCGATCTGGTTTCCACTGGGAACACGCTTAAGGCCAATGGTCTTGTAGAGATTGAACAGATCGCCGACATTACGTCTCAGCTGAGCGTTAACCGGGCGGCTCTCAAAACCCGTCCGGAACAAATCAGTGGCTGGATTGAACGATTCCGGGAGGCGGTCGATGGTTCTTAGGCTGGATAGCGCGACCCCTGGCTTCGAGGATGATTTTGCCGCTCTGGTCGGGTCCAAGCGTGAGGTGAGCGTCGATGTCGGGGATACGGTTGGGGAAATTATCGACGATGTGCGGGCCCGTGGCGATGCGGCGCTGATCGAGTTTAGCCGGCGTTTCGACCGTCTTGATCTGACGCCTGAGACATTGCGGATTACCACGCAAGAGATTGCCGAGGCCATTGCCTCTTGCGACGCCGCCCTGATTGCGGCCCTGCGTCTTGCCGCCGAGCGAATCGAGGCTTACCACAGCCGCCAGTTGCCCGGGGACGACACGTTCGTCGATGCCCAGGGGGTGTTTCTGGGTTCCCGCTGGCAACCGGTTGCCAGTGCCGGTCTTTATGTGCCCGGTGGCACGGCGGCCTATCCCAGCTCGGTCCTGATGAATGCGGTTCCGGCCAGGGTTGCCGGCGTTTCCCGCCTCGCCATGGTGGTGCCGGCGCCGGATGGAGCGCTCAACCCGTTGGTGCTGGCGGCGGCCGATATCGCCGGTATTGACGAGATTTATCGTATCGGCGGCGCCCAGGCGGTTGCCGCCCTTGCCTACGGCACCCAGAGTATTTTGCCGGTCGATAAGATCGTCGGGCCGGGCAATGCCTATGTGGCCGAGGCCAAACGGCGGGTATTCGGCACCGTCGGCATCGATATGATTGCCGGACCGTCGGAGATTCTCGTCGTTGCAGACAAGGAAAACGACCCGGCATGGATTGCTATTGATCTTTTGTCTCAGGCCGAGCACGACCCGGTGGCGCAATCGGTTCTGATTACTGACGACGGTGATTTTGCCGATGCGGTTATCAGCGCCGTGGAAGATCAACTCAAGACTTTGTCCAGGGCGGATATCGCACGGGAAAGCTGGCAGAATCACGGCGCCATTATTACCGTCGCTGATCTTGGTGAGGCGCCGCCCCTGGTTGATCGCCTCGCTCCGGAACACCTGGAACTGGCGGTGGCGGAGCCTGAGGCATTGGCCGAAAAAATTCGCTATGCGGGGGCTATTTTCCTCGGCCGTTATACGCCCGAGGCAATCGGTGATTACATTGCCGGGCCCAATCACGTCCTGCCGACCTCACGCAGCGCCCGTTTTTCATCCGGGCTTGGCGTTCATGACTTTATGACCCGCACATCTCTGGTCAAATGCGATGCTGAGGGCCTTGGCGAGATCGGGCCGGCGGCGGTTTCTCTGGCCCAGGCCGAGGGATTGGATGCCCATGCCCTTTCGGTGGCTATTCGTCTCAATCTGCCGCGTGGGGGCTGATCTCCGTCCCGGCGGGCCGGTCAGTTCAGGTTTACATTCTAGAAGGCCGTATTCAGCGTGACTGATGAAAGCAAACATATCGTCAATGTAACCCTTGACGAGAAATCCATTGTTCGGCGCAACCCGGATGTGGAACACGAGCGTGCCGTCGCTATCTTTGATCTTCTTGAACACAACCACTTCATCCCGTCCCGGGAAGTAGTGGAGGGAAATCCCGGGCCCTACAGCCTTCATCTCCGGATTGAGGAAGATCGTCTGATTTTCGATATTCGCACCGAGGATGATGCGCCGCTGGGGATCGTCGCCCTCAACCTCAAGGTATTTTCGAAGATTGTTAAGGATTATTTCCTCGTCTGCGAAAGTTATTTCGAGGCCATAAAGTCATCGACACCGGCCCGGATCGAGGCCATCGACATGGGGCGGCGTGGGCTTCACGACGAGGGAGCGGAGATTTTGAGCGACCGCCTGAAAGGGCAAATCGACATCGACACCAACACCGCGCGCCGGCTCTTTACCCTGGTCTGCGTCCTCCATATTCGAGCCTGAGAGGCGGGAGGGGGATGGATTTATGAGCGATCTTCCAGGCAGCGTTCTGTTTTCCTGTACCCATAATTCCGTCCGCTCGCCAATGGCCGAAGGCCTGATGAAGCATTTCTATGGAAAGTGGGTGTATGTGGATTCCTGCGGCGTCCACACCCGTGAGGTCGATGGATTCTCGGTCGCCGTGATGGAGGAAATCGGAATTGAGATTTCCCACCATAATCCAAAGACCTTCGAGGAGCTCGAAGACACCTCCTTCGACATCGTAATCTCGCTCTCCCCTCAGGCCCAGCATAAGGCGGTTGAAATGACCCGTACCATGGCCTGCGAAGTCTTTTTCTGGAATACCTTCGATCCTTCAGTGGTTGAGGGTGGGCGGGAAGAGCGTCTGGAGGCCTATCGGCAGGTCAGGGATCAGATTTTGGAGCGGATTCGCGAGCAATTTCCCCTCGCCAGCGCATCCCACGTATAGGTCCTAATCGGGGCGAAACCCGAAAAGTGTTGAAAGTCCGCGAAAAATTGCCTATGCCACCACGGGTATATTGCCTTTCAGGCAATTCCCGCGCCCATTCTTATAAGGAGGATTCGTGGCGAAAGAAGAGTTGATGGAGTTTGGCGGCACGGTTACCGAGCTGCTTCCCAATGCGATGTTCCGTGTCACCCTGGATAACGGCCACGAAATTCTGGCCCATACGGCGGGGAAGATGCGCAAGCACCGTATCCGCGTTCTTGCCGGTGACAAGGTGACCGTCGAAATGACCCCTTATGACCTGACTAAGGGGCGCATCACCTTTCGCTTCAAGTAGCGCTCCGTCCTTATGGCGGTATCCCCGCAAGCGCCCCGCCTCGTCCTCGCCTCTGCGTCCCCCCGGCGTCTTGATCTTCTCAAGCAAATCGGCATTTCTCCCGACCAGGTCGACCCTGCCGAACTTGACGAAACCCCTTTCGACAACGAAAAGCCCCTTTCCCATGCCTTGCGGCTGGCGGAGGAAAAGGCGCGCACAATCGCCCTGCGTCATGAAGGTGCGTTTGTTCTGGCCGCCGATACGGTGGTCGCCTGCGGGCGCCGCATTCTGCCCAAGGCCGAAACCGAAGCCCAGGCCCGCTTTTGTCTCGATATGTTGTCGGGCCGTCGCCACCGGGTGATCGGCGGGCTTTGCATCGTCGATCCGGCAGGCCGGCGGCATCTGCGTCACGGGATTACGACGGTGACTTTCAAGCGCCTCTCGCGCCAAGAGAAAGAGGCCTATATCGCCTCGGGTGAATGGTCGGGCAAGGCCGGGGGCTATGCCATTCAGGGTCAGGCCGCCGCTCTTATTTCTTTTCTCCGCGGCTCCTATTCAAATGTCGTCGGTCTGCCGCTTTTTGAGACCGCGACCCTTTTGAAAGGATTGGGCTGGCGGGCGGAGGAGGGTTAATTATGACGCGGGATCTTCTCATCAACGCCATTCCAGGGGAAACCCGGGCGGCCCTGGTCGAAGACGGAAAATTATCCGAGTTCCGGGTAATGCGCCGGGGAATGGGCCCCCATCGAGGGGATATCCTGTTGGGGCGGATCGAAAAGGTGCTGCCCAATCTTTCCGCCGCTTTCGTTGATATCGGCGCCGCGCGCTCGGGTTTTCTGGCCCTGCGGGCGGGAGCAAAATACACCGAGGGCGAGGCGGTTGTGGTCCAGGTTACCAAGGAGGCGGTGGCCGATAAGGGGCCGGCGGTGAGCACGGTAATCAGTCTTGGGTCGGGTCTTGTCGCCTTTTTGCCTTTTGGCGAGGGGGTAAAGGTCTCGCGGCGAATTACCAATGAAGCCGAACGCAACCGCCTGATTGCGGCGGCCGAGGGGCTGATCCAAGGTGAGGGCGGTCTGATCCTGCGCACCGCGGCCCAGGGGGCCGAGCGGTCAATGCTGGAAGGCGCTTTGAGCGCCCTGCAAAGCACCTGGACAAAACTATCGAATGGCATTGCATCAGGGGAGATCTCCGCCCCGGCCTATCTGTTTGGCAGCGAAGACGGGCTGTCGGCGGTGCTGCGGGATTACGGCGGGCTGGCGGATAAAATCCATATCGACCTCATGTCGGCGGTTCTTGCCGCCCGCAAGCTGGTTGACGGCCCTCTGCCCGAACTTGCCGGCAAGCTCACCCATCACCGGGAAGGCGCGGTCTTTGATCTTTTTGACGTCGCCGAAGAGATTGACGGCCTTGCTTCGCGGGTTGTGGCGCTTCCCTCGGGCGGCTCCCTGATTATCGATGAAGCCGAGGCGATGACCGTCATCGACGTCAACACGGCCAGGCATGCCGCCAGGCGTCAGGCAGGGGAAATACATCTGGCGGTTAATCTCGAGGCGGCCGATGAAATTGCCCGGCAGGTTCGGTTGCGCAATCTTTCCGGTCTTATCATCGTCGATTTGATCCGGATGGAAGAAAATGCCGACCGCCGCCGGGTTGTTGACGCCTTTGGAGCCGCCTTTGCCTCTGATCCCGCCGGCGCCCAGATTCACGGGCTGACCCGGACTGGATTGCTGGAAATTACCCGCTCCCGGTCCCATACGCCGCTTTCCCATGTGATGTTCGGCCCTTGCCCCCTATGCCGCGGCGGGGGGCGCATAAAAGCCCCTTTGAGCCTCGCCTATGAGGCCCTGCGGGGGCTTTTGCACGAAGGACGGCTTCGCCCTGCCGGGACGGTAAGCCTCACCGCGGCCTCAGACGTGATTAACCGGCTTGAAGGAGTGGCGAGAGACGATCTGAAGGCGGTTGAAGAATTGATTGGTCGTAATGTGGAATTGAGGGCGGCGGCGGATTTCGCCCCTGAACGCCTTGAAATCAGCATCCTGGAGGGCTGACAAGGCACATGAGCGAGAATATGAAAAAAGGCGGGAAATGCCCCAATTGCGGTGCCGCGACGGTGCATAAATACCGTCCGTTTTGTTCGCCCCGGTGCAAGGATGTCGATCTCGGCCGCTGGTTTAAGGGCGCTTACGCCGTTGCCACCGAGGAAACGCCCGAAACCGGGCAAAGTGGCGAAGGCGGCGGTTCGCAAGAGATATAATTTTCTCTCTCCGGGGTTCTGGACAGGGCTCTGTATATTGCCTATAAGCGGCATCGCGCTTTATCCCGCGTATGCCCAGGTAGCTCAGTTGGTAGAGCAGCGGACTGAAAATCCGCGTGTCGGTGGTTCGAATCCGCCCCTGGGCACCATTTTTCCCCTTGATATAAAACGATAATTCAGGACGCTAAAAAGTGGGGTACACTTTTTGGGGAAATGGGGGACAGCTTTGTGCCCGATCTGTCGCGTATTGATTATTTCCTGCCATGAGAAGTTTGGGGCAGTTGAGTCCACTTCTAGTCACAAGCCGTCCCCCAAATTGGTCGGGGACGGATATTTGTCATACACTTTCAGATGCTCCAGAATTTAAATCCGGACAGGAAGGGAGGGGATTCGACTCACCACCTGAAGACAGGTTGTTGAATACGAATCATTCGCGATGAAAAAAGATGACAAATTTGCAAAACTCCTGAGTGACAGCGCCCTTAAGGGACGAGCAGAAAATCGCAAGGCATTCTATTCCTTGCGGAAAATGCAAGCTGCCTATGGCCACTTTGTGCCGAAGAACTTTTTAGAATTTCTGGGCGCTGATGACATCAGCGACGTGATGCCTGGCGACGAGGTCGAGATGAACTTGACCATTATGTTTTCCGACATTCGAAATTTTACTTCCCTCTCCGAGGCCATGACCTCACGCCAAGCGTTCGAATTCATCAATTCGTATCTGGCCAATATGGAATCGCCCATCCATCGCCACGGCGGAACCATCGATAAATTTATCGGCGACGCCATCATGGCGTTGTTTCCAAAATCGGCTGACGATGCGCTCAATGGTGCAATCGCAATGATCGGCAACCTCAGACATTACAACACCAACCGGATAAAAGCAGGTTGGGCACCCGTGGAAATCGGTATCGGATTGAACACCGGCTTGGCGACACTTGGTGTAGTTGGCCACTCTGAGCGGATGGAAACAACCGTCATCGGAGATTGCGTTAATGTAGCTTCCCGTATGGAGGGATTAAAAAAAAAATATCAGACGCCAATCCTGATCAGCGAGGACACCCTAATCGCCCTTTCTGACCCATCAAAATATTGCATTAGGTTTGTCGATCGTGTGCATGTCAAAGGCCGTCACATGCCGCTGTCCGTCTATGAGGTGTTCGATGCCGATGAGGCCCAGATAACGAAAGATAAACTGGCCGGGTTGGAAGTTTTCGAGAAAGCCGTTGCTTATTATCATCTAAGGGAAATTGATGAGGCCCTGCCTCTGTTCGAACGCTATCTGGAGGCAATTCCAGACGATCATATTGCCGCCCAATATTTATCATGGTGTCACCAGTATAAAGAAAAGGGCACCTACGAAGGGATCGGTGAGTTGCAACACGCGATGGAATGGAGTGACACTTTTGACACGGGAAATGAGGTGGTTGACAGTCAGCACCGCAACTTGCTGGTAAATATCAACGCACTCGCCAAGTCTTTGCAAGACGATGACATGGATGCCGTGAGTGAGGTGCTGGAATTTTTAGTGCAATACACCGTCGAGCATTTTTCAACCGAACGGGCGCTCATGGAGGAATATGATTACCCCTTCACCAAGATGCACCTTGATGAACATCATAAATTTGTCAAACGGGTAGAGGAGTTGAAGGAAGAATTGCTATCCGCATCCCAAGACAAGCTCTATTCTCTGTTTCGGATCAATTTGTTTCTCTACGACTGGCTGATCAGCCACTCAACCCGCGTCGACAAGCACCTTATGACCTATATCGCCGAACAACAGAAACAGGCGTAACCGGATCTTTCTCCGGTCCGCTTTCGATCATGAGTGAACCTTAGCATCCGCCCCTGGGCACCACTGCCCCCCCTAGATATAAAACGACAAATCCATGTGGTGGATGCCTTGACGGGCATATTGATGTCTTGTGAGAAAAGACGACACAACTATGGGTCTTAGTCGCCGGCCGGCAATGAGAACGACGATTTCAGATCCGCGGATTCTGGCGCCTTCGAATAACGCCAGCCGATCAGGAACCCCCAGACGATCCAGATTATTTCCCGTCCCCGGCGCACCAGCGCCACGGCAAGGCCGAGAGAGGCATCGCCGGTTATTGACCTTATGATGAGGGTCAGGGCGCCTTCCTGAACCCCGATGGTGCCGGGAATGAAAAACGCCATGGCGCGGGCAAGCTCGAGCATCGCATCAATGCTCCAGGCCTCGGCCATGGAAACCGGATGACCCAAAAATAATAGAATAAGATAGATTTCGACCATGCCCAGCATCCAGTTGATGAGGGTAAGAAGAACAGCCAGACAAAACTTTTTGCGGTCACGGGTATAACTTTTGACCAGGCGCTCATCCATATCCTCAATGTGATGCAGAATATCGACGAGACGCTTCCCGAGCCGGTGGCGGGAGAGCCTGGCGCTCATGGCCGATGTTAGTTTAAATCGCTGGACGGCAAACAGTACGGTAATCCCTATGGCGAGCACTGCCAACCCCATGGCTGAGGCGATTTGATACGCTTGGGGCAGGTCGCCGGAGATGATGGTAATAGCCAGCCCGCCGGACAGGTAAAGGATCAGGGCGATTAGATTGGCCGTCTTGGCGACAACCAGGGATGCCACGCCTTCACGGTAATCGAGGGCATGAAATTTTTTGAGCAAAACGGCTTTGACCGGCTCTCCCCCAAGGCCGACGAACGGCGTTATCCGGTTGATGGAGGCCCCGACCATGCGCACTTTCCACAAATGGTAGAACCATCGACGGTCGAGCCTGGCCGAAGGGATGAGCAAGTGCCAGGAAAGCGTGTCGGCGAGAAATGCGGCAAGATAGACGGCCAGAACGGCGGCGAGCCCCCATCCCAGATGTTTTACATAGTCGAAGATCGCGCTTAGGTCCGCCTGCCATAAAAGGGCTGTCAGCAGCGAGAGACCGAGTAGGAGAAAGATCAGCCGTAATGACGTCATGGCGGGTCGCCTGTTAAACGTGATGCCGTCGAAAGCCCTTGATGAACTGGAGCATCCAATAGGCCTGTGCACCGATCGCGCCGGTCGGGAGAAGCAGCCAAAGAGAATCAAAAAGGCTCAAGGCAAGGACAATGAAGCAGAAATCCGTGCGGATGACCCGTGAGGCATATAAGGATTGGTCTGATTTAGAAGTGTCCGGCCCGTCCTCGACAAAGCCTTCCCGATCGCCTGATATGTTTATGCCGCTATCCCGCAGGGTATCTATGACGTAATTGATGGTTCCGCCAATTGCGGCGGCTATTCCAAACCAAAGCCAGAAATTCTGTCCGGTCTGTGCGCTAATCCCAAAACCCAGGGCGATGAAAAAGGCCCCATGGACGATCCAATCGACGAAGGTATCGAAGCGTTTGCCGAAATCTGAGGCAAGGTCTTTGAGGCGGGCGATCTCACCATCACAGTTGTCGAGCACATATCCGGCGGTAAAGAAAAGGGCGGCTAAAAGCGTCACCAGATGGTTCGCCGTATAGCTGAACATCCAGGCCGCCAGAAGGCCAAGGACAAGTGAGGCGGCGGTAATCTGGTTCGGTGTTACAGGTAAACGGTAAAGAGCCAGAGTCGCGGGATATGACAAGTGGCGAACCAGTGGAAAAAGCCTTTTCGGCGGAGATAAATAATCGCCCGCGCCGGAAGGAATCGTACTACTCATTTTCTGGCCGCCGCCGCTTATCCATCAACGAACAGCAATCTTCTTTTCAGGATAGGCCGGAGCAATCGCTTGATTGTCGGCGAGCATCTTCAAGGTATCCACCAGCATTTGATGCTGGATGAAAAGGTCGTGTACGGATTCTTCGCAACCAGGCATGGTCGGTGACTTGAAGTAGAAGGATAGCCATTGCTGAATACCCGACATATTGGCTCTCTGCGCCAAATCCATGAAAAGGATCAGGTCGAGGACAATAGGGGCGGCCAGGATCGAATCCCGGCATAAGAAATTCACCTTTATCTGCATCGGCTGGCCCAGCCAGCCGGTGATATCAATATTATCCCATCCCTCTTTTTCATCACCGCTGGGGGGGTAATATTCAATGCGGACCTTGTGGTAATAGTCGCCATAAAGTTCGGGATAAAGCTCTGGTTCCAGGATGTCGTCGAGAACCTTTCCCTTGCTGATCTCCTTGGCTTTGAAAGAACCCGGATCGTCAAGAACTTCACCATCCTTGTTGCCGATGATGTTGGTGGAGAACCAACCCTTCAGGCCCAGCATTCTGGCTTTAAGGCCCGGTGCGACGACCGTCTTCATCAGGGTCTGGCCCGTCTTGAAGTCCCTTCCGCTGATGGCAACGCCCCTGGCATCGGCAAGTTCAAACAATGCCGGAATTTCAACCGATAAATTCGGCGCGCCGTTGGAAAAGGGAACGCCGCAGATCAGCGAGGCATAGGCATAAATCATTGAAGGCGAGATTTCGGGCGCGTTATCACGAAGCCCCTGCTCGAAGGATTCAACAGTCTCATGAACAGGGCCTGGCTCTGAATAAACTTCGGTGGAACCACACCAAACCATCACTGCGCGTTCGAGACCGTTGGTGGCGAGAAATGACCGGATATCCTCTATCAGGGCCTCGGCCAGCTCCATTTTATTAGCGCCGGTTTTGATGCTGGTTGGCTTCAGGTTGCGCACATAGGCCTGATCGAAGACACCGGGCATTGGTGACAAGGTCTCAAGTTCTTCACGCACATCCGAAAGAACGTCCTTGGTCAGGACACCGGCATTGATAGCCGTTTGATAGGCGTTGTCGGGGGTGATGTCCCATCCGCCAAAGACCAGGTCTCCAGGCTCGGCCAATGAAACAAAGTCCTTGATCGGAACATGTGTCGGATTGGCGGCATCACCTGTCGCGATCTTCTGCATTTGACTGAGTGAGCCTATGGGCTGCGCCAGCCCTTTATTGACGAGGTGGACCCCGGCAATCAGAGTGGTTGCGACTGCCCCCATGCCGGGGATGAGAACCCCGAGTTTGCCTTCATGGGGCGTAGGCGTTGTGACATTATTTTGACGACGAGTATCTAACATATCCATTGGGATCAAATTGCTTTCAATTTCGATTCACGGTGCGCAACCCAGACCAGAAGCAGAAAAAATATCGGCGCTCCCACTGCTGTCAGGGCCAAAAACCAGGATGCCTTACCAAATGCTGCAAGAAAAACAACCAGATAAATAAAATCACGGCGGGCAAGTGTATCCGCAATGTTTGTGATGTTACTACCTTGTATTGTGGCAACCGAGGTAAAGAGGGGCCCTAACGTGTGTTTATAGCGCATTGTGCGCCAATAGACCAATCCTGAGGAAGCCGCGGTGCCGGCAACCGCGGCAATTCCGGCCAAAAGTGGCCAAAAAGCCTCTATATGAAGGCTCCAGCCAACGGCCATACAGCTAAATACAGCGATATGGACCAGATTGTCGCCCCAAAAATCAAGCACGCCGCCCCAATGTGATTCCTCGTGCCGCAGCCGCGCCAGCTCTCCGTCACAGCCGTCCAGAATTGAGTGCGAGAGAAACAGGAGCGCACCCGTCAACTGGAGGCCAGGAGATGTTGATAAGAAGAAAGGCGCTCCGGATAAGCCGATAAAGATGCTCAAAACGGTCATTGCATTGGCCGAAATCGTGGTTCTCACCAGCCGCCTCGTCAGGAAAAGCGAGATCGGCCGGGAAACGAGGCGGGACATCAGTCCATCCGTTTCCTTGACTAATCTGGAGAGAAGCCAGTCCTCGGCCTTGTCGCTGCTCATTGTCGGGGTTAGCTCCAGGACTTCGGCGTCACCCAGCTTGCAGGGGTTGGCGTCGAATGTTTTCGCCAGAGCCGAGAAAGCATCCTCTGTATCAAGGGGCGAGTCTGCGCCGTGTGGGGGGGGTGTCATGGACATAAGCCACTGACCGGGAAAGGTTTCAATTACGGCGGCTGTTTCAGCCTCGAAATCCATTCGCCCCGGTTCCAGGGGTTTCCCGAGCAGGTCTTCGAGCCATTTGCGGCCCGGCAGGATATCGCCACCAAGGATGACGATTCGTTGCGCCGAGATCGCCGGCAAAGATTGGTCTGCGGAAAGTACGATGGCGTCTGTGCCTTCAAGACAATCCCTCGTCTCCGCAACATCCGCCGAGAACACGGCGATTTTCTCAAATCCCGCACGGTCAGCAGATAATACAGCGCGACGGATAAGGGGAAGGCCGAGCAGCATGGTTCCCGGACTGATTTGGGCTGAATTGTTTTGTGAGGGCAGAATAATCAGGAGGCTTGAGACAATATCGGCTTTTTCCGTTTCACCGTCGGCCATTTCCAGGAAGGCGATGTTCACGGGCCTTCCTCTGTCAGGGAACGCTCACCCTGCCCGGAATCCGAAGGAAAACCTTTGACCTTTTCGGGGGAAAGCGCATTGGCCAAAGTCGGCTCTTGTTCCATCGCCTGAAGCCTGGATTCAGCCTCGCGAAGGGCGTCGGGCGTGTCAACGTCAAGCCAGAATTTGCCACTCACATCGACGGTTCTCGCCTTGGCCTGTCCGGTCATTTCCCGCAAACCATCCGACAGTCCGTGGAGCCCCTTTTCAGCCGCTTTTTCCAATCCTTCGAAAAGCCCGGAAGTGCAAAGCATCACTCCCGTGTCGGCGGCATCCCATAAATCGAGGTTCTTATTGATCGCTTCAATGCGATCACCCTTGATGCGCACCCGGGTTACGTCATCAAGATCGAATATGCCATCCTTGTCATAATCGACAGCCAGACACATCTCGCCGGGCCCCGGCCCGTTTTCGGCAAGGGTTTTGATAATTTCAGGGTCCAGTAAATGGTCCGTCATGGATAGAAAGAAGGGGCCTGGTCCAACATGATCCTTGACCGAGAGTGCGCTCGCGCCGTTTCCCAAATGCCAATCGGTGGCATGGACGCAGTCAATTGTAAGACCATAGTGTCGGCCGATGCCGGTGAAGTGCTCGATAACGGTGTCGGCGCTGTTGCCGACCGGGATGACGAAACGCTTGATCCCCAAACCGGCGAAAAACAACAACAGAACACGCTCCGCCAGCGACACGCCCCCCACCTTGGCAAGGGGCTTGGGAAGACCTTCTTGGGCTCCAAGACGTGACCCCAGCCCGGCGGCCAGAATAACGGCTGTCTCAATTTTTTCCGATTTTACGTTCATTTTCATTTACTTAGGTTAGGGACTGCATTTTCTGTCTAGTTGGGTTAGAACCTACAATTCTTATCTACTAGGTTAAAGCTTACAGAGGTAGATTTTTTAATAAATCGGGCAATTTATTGCTTTAAAGCCGTCATCTTAAAAAAGCATTGAGTTGATGAAGCTTGGGTTTCTGAGAAAGGAAGATGGCGTGATCCTGGGAGTTCGTGGGCTCTGGCTTAAATGCCTCACCTTCTGGGTGGGCAAGGTCAGCCGGTTGGCGTTGTTTACCGTCCTTGTCGCCTTTTTGGTCACTGGCGGGTCATTATTTTACACCATCGAGAATCTGAAGATCAGCACCTCGACCACCGGGATGCTGTCGGATGAACTCCGCTTCCAGCAGGTCTATCAAGAGCTCAAAGATGCATTTCCGGTTTTAAGGGGCAATATCACCATCGTCGTCGATGGCGCGACGCCGGATTTGGCCGAAGACAAGGCCAGGGAGCTGGTCGCGGCTCTGCGGAAGGAGGAGGGGGTCTTCTCTTCCGTCTACGATTTTGCCGATGATCCGTATTTTAGGCGCAACGGGCTCCTCTATCTTGATGAGGACGAGCTCTCTGATCTTTCCGAACGGCTGGCCGACGCCCAGCCCCTGCTCGCTACCTTGTCCCAGGATATGAGCCTGAGGGGCTTGTTTGCCGTTCTTACCGACGCCCTCGACGGTATTGATGACGACGAAACCGGCCTTAAGAATCTCGCCGACTTTTTTGGCCATTTCTCGACCGCCCTGGAGGCCCAGGAAAGAGGTGATTTTCTTCCCATGTCATGGCGGCGGATCATGATGGGCGGTGAGGTGGAAAAAAGTGACCTGCGTCATTTTATTCTCGCCCGGCCCAATTTGAACGAGGCGGCCCTGCAGCCGGCCAATGAGGGCATATCGACGATCCGCAATGTGGTAAAGGCCCTGGATCTTAATGAAGAAAATGGCGTGCGTGTTCGCCTGACCGGGGCGGCGGTGATTAATCAAGAGGAACTGGTCAGCGTTTCGACGGGGGCCGGTCTGGCCGGATTTCTGTCCCTTATTCTGGTCGGCGTGCTTGTTGTCGTTGGTCTTAAATCGTTGCGGCTGGTCGCATCGACCCTGATTACTCTTGTCATGGGACTTATCTGGACGGCGGGCTATGCAACCCTCGCCGTCGGTCAGCTTAACCTCATTTCCGTCGCCTTCGCTGTTTTGTTCATCGGGATCGGCGTCGATTTCGGCATTCAGTTCTGCCTGCGTTACCAGGAAGAAATTCGTCGGGGGCTGGCTAATGACGAGGCCCTGCGTCAGACGGTGATGGGGGTTGGCGGGGCCTTGTCCCTGGCGGCATTGTGCGCCGCCATTGGCTTTTTTGCCTTCGTGCCGACGGCCTATGTGGGGCTGTCCGAGCTTGGGATTATTTCCGGCGGCAGCATGTTCATCGCGCTTTTCGCCAATTTGACGGTTCTTCCCGCGCTCATTTATCTCATGCCCCCCAGGGTTCAGCCGCGTTCAGAAGACAAGGACGGCCAAGTGAGGGGGGTCAGTAAACTGGCTGCCCAGACCTCGAAATGGCTTTGCCGCTATTATTTTCAAATATCTGTCAGCGCCCTGGTGGTCGGAATCGTTATGGCGGTTATCGTGCTTCCGCGCCTTTATTTTGATTTTGATCCCATGAACCTTAAGGATCCTTCGACTGAATCCGTGGAGACGGCCCTAGAGCTTATGGCGGACAGCGAGACGTCCTTTTACACCATCAAGGTTATGTCCCCATCGCTGGAGGAGGCGGAAAGAATCAGCCGCGATCTGGAGGCATTGCCGGAAGTGGACAGCGCCCGGACGTTTGCCGATTTCCTGCCCTCAGACCAGGAAAACAAGCTCTATATTATTGACGATATGGTGTTGTTCCTGCTGCCCGTGTTTGACCAGGAAGAAGCAGCGCCTCTCGACGACGCCCAACGGCTGGCCGGTTTGAGCGTATGGCGTGAGAAACTGAAAGCTTTTATCAATACTGGAAAAGCCGGGGGGTTGACCCAGGAGGCTCTCCGACTATCGAGAAATCTCGCTCGCTACGAGACGGCCCATGAAGGCGCCGGGGCGGCGGCGGGCGATGACAATGCCGGTCCCAATTCCAGCCTCATGGTTATGGAAGAAATTCTTATCTCATCGCTTCCCGCCAGGCTATCGGCTCTTGAGTCCTCATTAGAGGCGAAAGAAGTCACCTATAACGATCTTCCCGATACTTTGCGCGAACGCTATATCGCCTCGGATGGTCAGGCCCTGATTGAGGTCTTTCCGGTGGAGAATCTTTCCGACAACGAGGCCTTGCGACGTTTCGTCGAGGCCGTGCGCCGTGTTGCTCCAGACGCCACCGACAGCCCGGTGATGCTTCTCGAAGGTGGAAATGCCGTCACTACAGCCTTCAAACAGGCCGGCACCCTGTCTTTATCTATTATCTTTGTGCTTCTTGTCATCGTCCTGAGAGGGGTCGTTGACGCGCTTCTGGTTCTTATGCCTCTTGCCCTGGCGGCGGTTTTGACGGCAGCGGCGTCGGTTTTTCTTCATATCCCCTTCAACTTCGCAAATATTATTGCCATTCCCCTGCTTTTCAGTCTCGGGGTCGCCTATGGCCTTTATTTTGTCCTGCGGGAAAGAGAGACGGCTTCGGTCACCGACGCCATGGCGACCAATACGCCGCGGGCGATCCTCTTTTCCGCACTGACCACTATGGCCTCTTTCGGCACATTGCTGGTTTCAAGTCACCGGGGTACGGCGAGTATGGGGCAGCTTCTTTCCATATCTCTTGCCCTGGCGCTTATCTGCACCCTTGTGGTTCTTCCGGCCTTGTTGGAAATGCGCCGGCGATACAGCGCTAGAAATAGCTGAAGTCTCTGGATTTTAGAGCTTTTTTGCGGCGTGATCCTGTTAATCGCCAAGCTCACGAATTGGCCTTCCGGCATAGAGATTTCGCTCAATGTGTTCAAGCGTCCGGCCCTTGGTTTCAGGCACAAGAAAATACGAAAAAACAAATGAGACGGCGCAAATGGCCGCAAAGAAACCAAATACAGTGCCCTGGCCCACCCATTCGGCGGCAGGCAGAAAGAATAAGGTGACGAGGCAGTTAATACCCCACCCAGTCGCCGTCGCCAGCCCCATGCCCATGCCGCGCACTTTTGCCGGAAAGACTTCGGACATAATCACATAGGGCAACAAACCAAGGCTGATGGCATAAAAGACGACAAACACCGACAGGCAGACGACTGACAGCCAATGTGTCATTTGCGAGGGGCTGGAAAAGGAAAGCATTGCGCTTAAAACACCCAACGACACAATCATCGGGACCAGCCCGGTCAGCAACAAGGGGCGGCGGCCGATTTTATCAACAAGCCAAAGCGCCAGAATTGTCGCCAGGACATTTACCGCGCCCAGTCCGGCCGTCGCCAGTATCTGGCTGTCCGCGCCTTCCAGTCCGGCATTCTTGAACACCACCGGTGCATAATAGAGAATTGCGTCGATGCCGCTGAAATTCTGGAACAGGAACATGCCGGCGGCGATAAATAAAACCGGACTTACACGGCCATTCCCCGGGCCGGTTCCCTTTCGCCAAGATAATGGCGGCGGTATTTTTCGGTTATTGCCTGTGTCGGCAACAGGAGACAGATATCTATGGTGTTGAAATCATTGTCGATTACCGCGCCATCGCCCACCATGCCACCGGCCCTGAGATAGCCCTTGATCAGAGGCGGCATTTCCCGACGGGCCTGACGGATTTCGATTTCGTCTTCGGGAACTATATCCATCGGAATATAGCGGCCCCGCGATGCTACTGGCCGCCAAAGGGCAGGGGCACGATGGCGGTGATGAAGAAGAGAAAGGGCTGAAGAGAAAGGCGAAACATCGCGGCCGGAAAAACTGGCGCAGCCGAACATCAGGTCGATCCCGTGTCTTTGCACATAATCGGCGATTCCCCGCCAGAGCAAAGATATGATCGCCCGTTTGCGGTAGTCGGGATGGATGCAGGATCGTCCCAATTCAAGAATATTTCCGGGAAACATTTTGAGTGCCGCCAGATCATATTCGGCTTCGCTGTAAAATCCCCTGCGACGCCGCGCGACGGTTTCCCTGAGCAGGCGATAGGTTCCCACCACCTTCGGTCCTGATCGGGGATTACGGTCTATGACGATAAGATGATCACAATCCCGGTCGAACTTGTCACGATCCAGACCAGAGGATAAAGCATGCCAGTTCGCCCGCGCCGCCGAGTTCTCGATGAAGACGCTGAATCTTAATTTTTGGGCGGCCTGGATTTCCCACCGTTCACTGGCGATCTTGATCTCGTATCCGTCAATCGTCTTGCCGAGCGTGCCTGACATCGGGTGCCTCTTTGTGCCGGTTACGTGAAGTTATATTTGTAAAGTATGCGGGGGGCAAATTGGTGCGGGGCAATGAGTTTATTATAGTCTTGTGTCCTGCTCTTCCTGCGCTATCCCTTGGGTTCAGCGCTCTTCGATGGTGTCTGGGAGATTGCAGGCCGGATAATTGATCTAGATCATAGCCCCTTTGCGGACTCTGGTATTGAATTCCTCTCCAGTTCATATCCCGGGTTATCACCCGTTAGCCAAGTGGGGAAAATCATGTTGTTATCAGGCACTCCCAAGACAAAATTCTATCATTACGGCCTTAAAGCCGGGCTGCCATTTTCTGTCCTTGAGGGGGTGGCGGACACCCTGGATGCCCTTGACCGGCCGACTGATTATCACCGCCGCCGGGAAATGGCGAAATCCGTTACCCGTGGTTCCCCCTGGAAGGGATATCTTACCCGCGAAATGGGTCTAACGCCTTTCTCTCAGGGCGATATTCCCGGTCTGGAGGATATCCATCTCCTTGGCCAGAAGGTTTACCGCGAGCGTAAGGACGAGATCATCAGAAGCTCCCGCGGCCTGTCGGAATACAATCCTTTCTATTTTATCCTCCACAACGAGGATATTATCGACTATCCGGAATTTGTCGAGGCTGCCGTCACGCCGGCCCTGGTTGAGATTCTCTCCGACTATCTGGGCACGGTTCCCCGGCTTCAACATATCAATATGTGGATGGCGCGCCCCAGCGAGGGGGTCTATGGCAGTCAGCTGTTCCACCTCGACAAGCCGGATGTGCATTTTGTCCGGGTCTTCGTCAACGTTTTCCCTTGTGTCGCCGAAAATGGCCCGACAACGGTCCTGCCGGCAAGCCTCAGTGAACCCGCCCGCAAGGGTTCTGAATACGAAAGGGTCTACTATTCCGAGGATGGCCGGTTGAGCGATGAGGAGTTGCTTAAATATTGCAATGAAGAAGATCTTCTTACCCTGCCACAAGAAGAAGGGGCGGGGGGTATTTGCGATACCTCGACCTGCCTTCATTTCGGCAGTCGCTGTCGGTCCGGAGAGCGCGTAACCCTCGTTTTCACATATGCGCTGGCCCATAAGATAGATGGTTCGCCGACTCGCCTGTTGCCTCACCCGCCTAATCTGACGCCGGCCCAGGAGATGATGCTGGATGCATCTTAAATAACTTCCCCTTCCTCAATGAGTTGGATGCATTTTTATGATTACAGACCGGGTTGATGGGATTACCGCCATCCCAACGCTATACCGTACGCCTCTTCCGCCGCCGCCGCGAAGCGTCAAGATCGAGCTGACGGCCCGTTGTGATTTCAAATGTTTTTTCTGCGCCACGGGGCAAAAGCTCCGCGACAAGGCGGATATGGACAAGGATCTTCTGAACCGGATTTTATCTGAATTACGTGATGTCGGGGTTGAGGAAATCGGCATGTTCTATCTTGGGGAATCCTTTCTCTTTCATGACTTGCCGGAATCGATCGCCTACGCCAGAAAACTTGGTTTTCCCTATATTTTTCTTACCACCAACGGCCGCATGGCGATCCCCGACAGGGTTAAGGCGTGCATGGAGGCCGGCCTCGACAGTCTGAAATTCTCTTTTAATTCCGCCGACCCGGATCAATGCAGGGAAATCACCCAAGTCGATGCATTCGACACCATTGTCAGCAACATCAAGGAAGCGCGCCGGGTTCGCGATCAGGTCGAGGCCGAGACCGGACACCGCTGTGGTCTCTATGCATCATCAATCCAGTATGACGGCGAGCAACTGGAGAGGATGTCGGCGGCGGTGGCCGAAATCAGGCCTTATGTGGACGAACATTACTGGTTGCCGCTTTACGGTCAGGCGGGCCTGACCGCCGGCGCCAAGGGCACCAGACCGGTTGCCGGGAATATAGGCCGGGTCGGCGCCCTGCGAGACCCCTTGCCCTGCTGGGCCGTCTTTACCGAAGGCCATATCACGTTCGATGGTCATCTTTCGGCCTGCTGTTTCGATCATGACGGCCGTTTCCATATGGGGGATTTGAAAAACAAGTCCTTTATGGAAGCCTGGCACAGCCCGGAATTTCAGAATTTACGGGAAGCAAATCTCAACCTCGATGTCCGGGGTACACCCTGCGAAAAATGCGTGGCTTATTCGTAGGCCTGACCAGGATCTGCATAAGGGGGCTATAATCAGGAGATGGAAATGGGTCGGCACACGGAAGTTGCGGATAAATTTTCTCACTGTCTGGAGAGTTCTCATCTCGAGACCCAGCCCTACAGGTTCTGGCTGCTCAAGGATGTCTTTACCCAAGATGTATCCAGAGCGATAAAGGATCTTCCCTTTGCGCCGTCATCGATCGGCGAGACCGAGGGACGCCGTGAGACGCATAATACTTCCAGAACATTTTTTTCCGAGGAGAATCGCGGCAAGTTCGACGTCTGCCGGGATGTGGCCGAGGTGCTGCAAAGCAAAGAGATCGTCAGGAAACTGGAAAAGACCTGCTGGATAAATCTCAAAGGAAGCTATCTGCGGATTGAATATTGCCAGGACAGTGGGGATTTCTGGCTCGAGCCCCATACGGATATCCCTGAAAAGCTGTTCACCATGCTGGTTTATTTATCAACCGATCCGGGGTCGCAGGATTGGGGAACAGATGTCTATGATGATGACATGAAGCTGGTTGCGACCGCTCCCTATAAGTTCAACGATGGCCTGATCTTTATCGCCGGGCCGAATACCTTTCACGGTTTTCACAAACGACGCATTGATGGGGTGCGCAAGCTGATCATTGTCAATTATGTCAGGGATGGCTGGAGAGCCCGGGATCAACTGGCCTTTCCCGATCAGCCCATAGGTTGAGTCACTTTATCTGAATTCCTTCATTAATCCTGGTGTTGCCGGTCTTTCTGGGGGCGGAGGCGGCGTTGTTATGCGAAGGTTCTACCTGACGTGATTAGGGGATATACTCGCCAACGCCGATATTAACTCCAGAGGCCGAATACAATGGAAACCTTTGACAGAGGTGATTCCCTCAACGCAATCGCAATTCTTTCCTCTATGAAGAGCGAGGAAAGAAAAGCATTGGCCGGGGGGTGTTCCTGGAAAAACTTTTTCGACAAACAGGTTGTTTTCGACAAGGAAAGCGACAATTGCGATGTCATGTTCGTCGTCAGAGGCAAGGTCAACGTGACCGATTATTCCCTCACCGGCAAAGAAGTCTCTTTTGCCGAAATTAAGGAAGGGGATTATTTCGGTGAAATTGCGGCAATCGACGGTGAGCCCCGTTCTGCGTCGGTAATAGCTGTGGGGGACTGTGAGCTCGCCGGTCTCAATCCGTCGCGGTTCAGGGAATTGCTTGATCAACACCCTGAAATATCCCGCAAGGTAATGAAAAGGCTTAATTCGATAATCAGGCGCTCAAATGAGCGAGTGATGGACCTTTCGACCCTTAACGCCTGTCAGAGAATATGCTCGGAAATTCTCAGGATGGCCAAGCCGGACACTGCAGTAGCCAGTGCCTGGTCAATTTACCCTCTGCCTACTCAGGCCAAGATTGCCAGCCGGGTTTCCGTCAGCCGGGAAACCGTTGCCCGGGTGTTCAAGGATCTTATCAACGGCGGGGTCATCAGCAAAAAAGGTCGTTCGGTCTTTATTCCCGACAGGGATAAGCTTGAACTTCTGATCAAGCGTCTGGAGAACTAAAAACCCCGTTGGCTTCGGCCTGGGCTGGCGCAAATCCGGAAAACCCTGAATTCACCTTGTGAGTCGATTGGTTATTTCACGTCGGGGCGCCAGCGCGAACAGGCGTTCCATTCCGCCAGAATTTCCGTCACAACTCCATTGAGACAATTTTCCCGGGCGTAATGAATGGCGCCGTCTACCTCGACGGCCTTGATAAGACTTTGGGCAAAATAACGACGCTCAGTTATCGAGGTGTGCATGACCAACCCCCAGAGTAAGGCGTTTGTCTCCCATCACCGATCTCCCACTTATGCCCGAAGGCAGGATAGACTCTAGAGGAAAATAATTTCGATCCGGTTAATTAACAACGGACAAGCCCAAAGGACGCTATAAAATATCCAGAAGGCTTTATTAGGGTATGAGTGAAACATGAGCATGAGTCGACAGCAAAGGCGCCGCGCCGCGCGGGCAGACAAAAAGCGCGTCAGAGGGAAAAGACAGGCTGGAGAGGTTGAGCCTTCTCCAGCCCCGCCGCCTGATTCCGCTGAGACAGAATTAACCCTTGAGAAACAAGTGGAACATCCACTCGCTTCCGTTCAGGCCAGGTTTGAAGAAGCCCTCGCTTTGCATCAGCTTGGGAAAACAGAAGAGGCGGCGGCAATTTACCACACGCTATTAAAGGAGGTGCCCAACCATCCCAGCATCAACCATCTTTTCGGGGTTGCTAAAATGCAATCCGGAAATTTTATTGAGGCTAGAAAGCTGATTGAGCATGCTATTTGTCTTGAGCCGAATGTGCCGGAGTTTCATTGTAACCTTGGTGTTGTCTTGTACGGGATGGGTGAGCAGGCCCAGGCCGAGACCGCATATCTTAAAGCGTTGGAACTAAACCCGGCTTTAGTCGAAGCCTGGTGCGGTCGGGGGGATGTATGTCTTGCGGGGGGCCGTCTGGAGGAATCCCTGTCTGCATTTGAGCGTGCCTGTGGTTTGAGCCCAGATCATTTACCAGCCCATGATAAAATGGCTTATGTGCTTCATCTTCTCGGTCGAAATATTGAGGCCGAAGCCACTTATCGCCGAACACTTGAGATAAAGCCGGATTCCGCCACGGCCATGAACAATCTTGGCTCTATCCTCGCCTTTGGGCGCCGTCTTGAGGAGGCAGCGGTTTTTTTGCGTCAGGCCTATCTGTCGGGCGCGGATATGTCGGGGGCCTGTCTTCACGGGGCCAAGATGCGGCATGCGGACCTTTCGCTTTCCCGTCTCGAAGGGGCTGATTTTCGTGCTGCCGATCTGGCTGGAGCCAACCTTAAGGGGGCCCGCCTCGACGATGTCGACTTCGCCGGGGCAAACCTTTTGGGCGCCAATCTTGAGGCGACGGATATGAAGAAGACCCAGGGGATCACCCAGGGTCAGTTTGACAAAGCTCTGGCAAATGAAGATACGGTTTGCCCGCCCGGGATCAGGATGAAGAAAAAAGATTAAGGCCCACGGGCGTCGGACCTAGGGCGACCTCAGCCTGCTTCTTTCTGATAAATCCGGTTGTGCCCGACATTCAGGATATTCCTGAATCCCATGGGTTCGATTTTTTCGCAGGCCCGGGCAACGCTTTCATACCCCCGAAAACCCCTTGTTCCGGGCAGAAAATAGGCTGCATCATCCATCACCAGATAGCCGCCGGGCTCGATCAGCGGGGCGTAAAAAGCGATATCCGCGCTTGCGGCCTCGAAACTATGGTCGCCGTCAACATAGATGATGTGGAACCTGTTTTCGGCAATCTTACGTTGGATATTTCTATCCGTTGAAAGCCCTTTGTATATTTTCACAGATGAAAAATCACCGGCGAATTTCTCATAGATAAATCGGCTGCGACCGAGAAAATCATCGTCGTAATAAAGGCTTCCGGCTTCTTTTCTGGCCTGGTAACGGGGTGAAAACCGCTTGCAGATACTGCGGATGAAGCGGAGACGGGGCTGGTTGCCGGAAAAAGGGGATATGGCGGAAATCTCGACATCAAGTCCGCGGTTCTTTGCAATCAGGCCCCATAGGGAAATGACCTGGCCCATATAGACCCCGATTTCGAGCGACCGGACATGGCCAAAGCGCTGGTGACAGTCTTCCAGCAGAAGCAGCCACATGTAATGAAAGGCTCTGAACCCCATCCCCCATTCATTTTCCTCGACGAAATCCCGATGGGATTTGAGGAAATCGAGGGTGTCGGTTTGCGCCGCAAAATGATCGAAAATCCGGTCATTTTCTTCTTCCGTGCATTGATAGCCGGCAGTCCAGTCGGCGAGGCTTTCGGTCATTCTGCCTGTCATTCCTGTTCATCATCACCAGAGGGATCCTGGGCGAGACCATATTGCCTTGGAAAGACGGGCGCAATTCTCGAAATTGCAGAAATTAAAGGAAAAGAGGCGAAATAATCCCCTTTTGGGCAGTTTTCCTGTTGACCCCACAGGCAGGGTTTCGCAGTTTCGGGCGTCAATTGTTTATATTTCACCATCCGTTAACCCCATGTGCCAGTTTGGCGGGTCGAGCGGTTGGTAATTGTTAAAAGTGAGGGTGGGACTTGAAGGTTTTTGTTTCCGGTGTGGCGGGGTTTCTGGGCAGCCATCTGGCCGATGCGTTTCTGGCCGAAGGCCATGAAGTGGTCGGTTGCGACAATATGATCGGCGGGCATCTCGACAATGTTCCCGATAAAATTGATTTTCATCAGGTCGATTGCTGCCAGTTCGAGAGTATGAAACGGCTGACGGAGGGGTGTGACGTTGTTTACCACTGCGCCGCCACGGCCTATGAGGGGCTGTCCGTATTTTCCCCTCATCTGATAACCCAGAATATCGTTTCCGCTTCGGTTTCGCTTTTCAGCGCAGCGATTGAGAACAGGGTTAAACGAATCGTTTATTGCTCCTCCATGGCCCGCTACGGCACAAACGAGGTGCCGTTTAAGGAAACCTATCAGCCTCGGCCCCAGGATCCCTACGGGATCGGCAAGGTGGCGGCAGAGGATATCCTGCGCAATTTATGCCAGACCCATGGCGTTGATTATGTCATTGCCGTGCCCCACAACATTATCGGGCCACGACAGAAATATGACGATCCCTATCGCAATGTCGCCTCGATCATGATCAACCTGATGCTTCAGGGGCGCCAGCCCTATATCTACGGCGACGGCAAGCAGAAGCGGTGTTTTTCTTTTGTCGATGATTGTCTTTATTGCCTGAAGGAAATGGCTTTCCGTGATTCCGTAATCGGCGAGGTCGTTAATATCGGCCCTGACGAAGAGTTCGTCGAGATCATTGAGCTGGCGGAGATTATCGGCAACCTCATCAAGTTCAACCTCAACCCCATTTTCATTGATGACCGCCCCCAGGAGGTCAAGCTGGCGACGTGTTCGGCCGACAAGGCGAGGGAGCTTCTCGGCTATAAGACATCGGTGAAACTTAAAGACGGCTTGCAACAGATGATTGATTATATCGAAAAGCGCGGCGCGGTGCCGTTCAAGTATCACCTTGATCTTGAAATTAATAACGAGAAAACCCCCAAAACCTGGTCCGAGAGGTTGCTCTAAATCGTAAGGGCAAGTCTTGGGAAAGAGAGACGGATGACCAGAAAATCGCCGTGGGACGATGTTACCGTCGTAATCGTTGTGCATAATTCCGAGTCGGTAATTTCTGCGGCCCTTCAGCGGGTAAAACAGGCACGCCGGGTCATCGTGGTCGACAATGCCAGCCATGATGACACTTGCGATGCGGCGCGGCGTGCATTGCCGACGGTCGAAATCCATAAGATGGATACTAATCTCGGCTATGGACGGGCGAACAACAGAGGCTTTGCCTTGGCCGCAACCGAGTTTGTCCTGCTTCTTAACCCCGATGCCCTGGTTGAAGAGGGGGCCCTGGAAACGCTTGTCGCCGCTGCCGACCGCTACCTGGAAGCGGCCGTTCTCGCCCCCTTGCTCTACACGCCGGAAGGACGGCTTGAATTTTATACGATGGGGTTTGATGCCTACGCACCCAATGAGGAAACGGCACCGCCGGATGGCGATGTATGTACCGGATTCATCATGGGGGCGTCCATGCTCTGGCGGCTTTCCGCCTGGCATGACATCGGCGGTTTTGACGAAAACTTTTTCATCTACGGTGAAGATGTGGATATTAGCCGGCGGACAGTGCAGGCAGGGTATGGGATTGTTATCGTGCCCTCGGCGATTGTGCGCCATCTCAGCGGCAAGTCGTCTCCGGTGACGTGGCGCACCCGTTGGCGCAAGGACTGGCATGTCAGTTGGGGGCGGCTTTACAATATCGGCAAGCACGACGATGCCGATAAGGCCGTCAGATGCGCGCGCCATCAGCTATGGCTTTTCGGTTTCCGGGCGCTCATGTACACGCCGCTTTTCCGATTTAAAAAAGTCATGCGTAATCTGGCCGCCGCCGGGGCCAGCCTCCAATATCTTTTGCATCGCCCGACGGTTTCCTGAGGACCGGATGGTTATGGCAAGCGCAAGAAATCATCAAGGCATATTGGCCCGGCTTTTCCCCACCGGTATGCGGCGGCGCTGGTGGATGTTTCGTCTCATAGATTTGATTGTCGCCCTATGCCCTTCACGCCGTCCAAAATCCGGTCTCCTGGTGGTGCGGATGGACGGGCTGGGCGATATGGCCCTGTTTCGCCAGGCGCTCGATCATTACCCGGCGGCATTCAATGTGCCCGTGGAAGAGATCACGATTCTCGGCTGCCGTTCCTGGGCCCCTCTGGCGGCGGATATTTTCAAAGGTTTCCGTGTCGTTGCCCTGGATGAGGTGGTTTTCGAAAAACGGTTTTTCTATCGCCTTAAATGGGCCTTGTGGGTCAAACGCCAGGGCTTCAAGACGGCTGTCTGCGACATGTTCTTCAGGAAAACCCTGACTGCCGATTCCCTCGTTCACATGTCGGCAGCCGATGAACGGATCGTTTGTCGGCCCTATATATCCGACAAGACAGAGTCGGAGTTCGCTTATTTCCTCGGGCTTGCCGACCGCGTAATCGATACCGGCCCGCATCCGCTGCACGAAACGCTTCGTCATTACAATTTTCTCAATGAAGTGGGCGCACCCTCCCGATTTGCTCTTGAGCCGCCCCACCTCCCCTGGCGGGACAGGCTGCCGCCCCATCCGGTGCGGGGAGAGGAAGGAGACGCGCCCTATGTCCTGTTTAATTTCGGCAGTAACGAGCCGGGGCGCAAATGGCCTTTCACCCGCTTTCTTGATATGGCCGAGAGGGTGCGGGAGAGAGGATACCGCGTTGTTTTCGCGGGCGGCCCCAGGGAAAAAAACGAGTCGGCGCAGGTGGATGCCCGTTTCGGGGCCGACCCTCTGGTGATTAACATGGTCGGCCGCGATACCCTGCCGCAGCTTCTCGATATGATCCGCCATGCCCATGCAATCCTGACAACGGAAACCGGCCCAGGTCATTTTGCGTGTGTGATGGGGGCTCCCACCCTGATGATCTGTGGCGGCGGACACGATATAACTTTTGTTCCCTTTCCAGATGAAATCAGGCCGCAAACGGCCCACTTCATCAATTACCCGATGGAGTGTTACCACTGCCTCTGGCGCTGTCCGTTGCGGGCAGGTCCTAAAGACAGTTTTCCCTGTGTCGCCAATATCACGCAGGATGCGGTGTGGGAGGAATTCGAAAAGCTGGTTCCGGTGCGTTAGTCATCTATCATCAGTTTTTCTTAACCTTGCGGCGCTATCGGCTTCCATGACCTGCATGATCCGGTAGCCGGTGGCATTACAGGTAACGATCTTGCCGTCTTCGTCCATTGTGATGACGGCGTTCGACATGCTTTCCAGCATGCTCTCGTTATAGTTTTTCATATTCTGAACGTCGTCGAAGAGCTTGGCGTTTTCGAGCGCGATCGAAACCTGGGCGGTAAAGGCCTTTAGCCGTTGTTCGTCCTCGCCGCTGAATGGACCGCCATGTTTGTTCAGCACCTGGGTGACGCCGATGACCTTGCCATTCTTGTTGACGACCGGTACGCAGAGGATGGAGCGGGTGAAAAAACCTGTTTTCTTGTCGAAGGCGGGATTAAAGCGCAAATCGGCATAGGCATAGGGGATGTTGACGGTTTTCCCGGTGGTGAAAACGGTGCCTGCGATGCCGAGGTGATTGGGTAGGCGAATTTGCACCGCATCCAGACCCTCGCCGACGGTGGACCATAGTTCATTGGTTTTTTCGTCATTGAGAAAAAGGGTCGAACGCTCGGCCTGAAGCATGCGTGTGGCTTCGCTCATGACGCGCTGGAGCAGGACGTTGAGATCGATTTCCGAGGTCACGTCGGATACGACGTCGAGGAATTCCATTTCCTGCTGACGCGTCTTCTTCATGCGTTCGACGAATTGGGTGCTTTGCAGGGCAATCGAGGCTTGCTGGGTCATCGCCTCAAGCAGGGAAAGGTCGTTCTTGTTAAAGCGCCCCTTCTTTTTGTTGAGGACCTGGGCAACGCCGATAATTTCATCCCTGGCTGTGCGGATCGGCACGCAGAGTATGGATGTGGTCTTGAACCCGGTTTGCTCGTCTATGGTGCGGTTAAATCTCTTGTCGTGATAGGCGTCATGGATGATCACGCCGTTTCCATCCTGGAAAACATGTCCGGCGACGCCGCTGGTATTGAGAAGGCGGATCTCACGCTGGAAATTGCCTTGGGCAAAACGGGAATAAAGCTCGCCCGACTGCTCATCGTTAAGAAAAAGGGTGCCGCGTTCAGCATTGAGCTCCCAGGTCGTCATCTCGACGAGAATCTCCAGCACTTCATCCAGGGATTCGATTGCCGCGACCTTTTTGGAAATATCGAGCAGCATTTCGGCCTGCTGCAGTTTCTTATGGCTCGCCATGGCCGTTTTGTCATGGGAGCGCTGGCTGGCCTTGCTGCGGCTATTGGTTTTTTTCGGCGCGGCTTTCTTTTTCGCCGTAGTTTTGGGTTTGGTGGCCATGACCTTTATCCTTTTTTCCGTGCTGGGCGTTTCTTGCCGGATTTTTGAGAGCCGGGGGTGGATTCAAGTTCATCCCGTAGGGCGGCAACAGTCTCGTGAAGCTGGCTCACTTCATCGCGGGCGGCACGATCGTTGTTCTGGATGGTTTCCTCGTATTGGCCTGTGAGGGTTGGGGAGGGGCTATCCGGTAATGCCGTCCTGCCGGTGATTGATCCGGATAAAGTAGAGATTTCGCATATAGATCAACAGGCCGCCGGCCTGACCGACGATAAAGACGGGATCCTGACGATAGATGGCGTAACACAGCAAGGTCGCCCCGCCGGCGATACTGAAATACCAGAAGGCCGTCGGGATAACGCTTTTCCGGTGTTTTTCGCTATGTATCCACTGAATGAAAAAGCGCATCGAAAACATGGCCTGGCCGAGAAAGCCGATGGCGAGCCAGATTGTTGCTGTTTGCATTTTTCAATCCTCTTCTTCAATGATGGGCCGCTTTGCGCGGGTGCCGAGCCAGAAAACGCCGGCGAGATCGGCCAGCCCAACCCAGAGGCGGTTGCCAAGGCCGTATTTCGAAACCCCTGCGCTGCGGGGGCGATGATTGACGCCAACCAGAATAATCTCTCCACCCTGTTGGCGGTACAGGGCGGGAATAAAGCGGTGCATGTGGTCAAAGAAAGGCAGGGCGAGAAAGCTCTCTCTGGTAAACAGTTTCAACGAACAGCCGGTATCCGGGGTGACGTCCTTAAGGATTCCCCGGCGCACATTGTTGGCGACCCGCGATGAGATGCGGCGGACCCAGGTGTCATGGCGGCGTTGGCGCACACCAGTGATCAGAGGGGGGAATTCTGCGGTAACGCCTGGAAAGGCGGCGATAAGGTCGGGGATGTTTGCGGGATCATTCTGGCCGTCGCCGTCAAGGGTCACCACCCAGGTTGAACGCGCCGCTTCTACGCCAATTCGAGTCGCCGTGCTTTGCCCGCAGTTTTCGGCCAATCGCAGGAACCGGAGCCGGGGATGGGTTTTTTTGGCGGATTTAAGCCTTTGCGGGGTCTCGTCGCGACTGCCGTCATCGATAAAAATCACCTCAAAGTCGAGATTAAGCCCTTCCAGAGCGGCGTTGATCTCTTCAAGCAGGGGGATGATATTGTCGGATTCATCGAAAACCGGAACGACAACCGAAAGGCTTTCGATGCTTGATGGTGTGGAAATATTGGCAATCGCGTTAATTTTGATTTCCCCCGGGAGACAAATGCTATGATCGCAGCTGCGATATGAGGTCATGCAATCTGTTGTTTTCCCTTAAGGCTGTCAAGATGCTCCTGGACGGTCAGGATGTCGCCGTTTTCAGGAGGAAGGAATTGTTTTCTGCGATGAAAGCCCGAAATGTCTGATCGCCTGAAGGCCGCCTGGCCGCCCGGACAGGGTGTTTTTCTCCTTCTTCTTTTTGGCTATGTGGCACTTTTCTTCTTTCTGCGCCTTGCTCTTTCGGGTACCGCCGGCACCGATGACGTCGAGCAGGTAATTTTCGCCCAGAATTTCGATTGGGGCTACAATCCCGGCCAGCCGCCGCTCTACACATGGCTTCTCTATGGGCTCTTCGAGCTCTTCGGTCCAGGAATTCATACCCTCTCCCTGTTGCGTTACAGCCTTGTTTTCCTCACCTTTTTCTTTCTTTTTCTCAGCCTCCGGCGTTTGCTTTCCGATCCCCGTCTGGTGCTGCTGGCGTCCTTTTCTCCTCTCCTGATCTATTACGTCGGTTGGGGGATGCATGTGGGTTTCACCCATACGGCCCTGTTGTCGGCAGCGTGTATGGCCACTTTTTATGCCTTCCTTCGCCTGGTCGAGGGGGGGAGCTGGCCGGCTTATCTCGGATTTGGCCTCGCCCTGGGAATCGGCATGATGTCGAAATACAGTTTTCCGATTTTTGCCCTTGGCCTGATCGGGGCTGGGTTGATCCAGGAAAAAAGCCGCGACCGCCTTTTATCCGTAAGATTTCTGGTTTCGCTTGCCTTGGCGTTGGCGGTCAACCTGCCGCCTGTTTTATGGATTATTGCCAGTTTTGATTCCTTCCAGGCGATATTTCAGCGCGGCATGCGGGTGGGCGTTGAGGCGAATTACCTGCAACAGGTGTGGTTCGGCCTGTCCCGGCTGGTGATGGCCTCCGTCGAATTCTTGATGCCGTTACTGGTTTTTCTGGTTTTGCTTTTCCCTCAGGTGATAAGGCTGCCGGTAAGGCGGACGGAGGGGGCTGTTTTCGACTGTGAGCGTCTGCTCGGGCATTTCTTCGTCATTGTCTATGGCCTGCTGGTTGCCGGCGTTCTTTTTGCCGGAATCAGCTTTTTTCAGAATCGCTGGATGCATCCTTTCCTGTTGTTGTTCCCGGTTTTCTATTTTCTGCGCCTTGAGCGAGCGGGGCTGAAACCGGGGCAAGCACGCCGTTTTGCCGGTGTTCTTGTTGTCGGAACTCTTTTAGCGGCGATATTTTGGGTGGCCCAGGCAAAAATCGGCGCGCCCTTGTGCAAGAAATGCCGTTTTTACGAACCCTATCCCGCCCTCGCCCAATCCATTGCTGATGCGGGTTTTGTCCGCGGCACGATCGTCAGTGCGGATGAGCATATCGGCGGTAATTTCCGCCTCGCCTTTCCCGATTCCCGGGTCATCAATGTTCCTTACGCCTATTATTCGCCGCCCGAAAACGCGGTGCCGGGGCAATGTCTCTATGTCTGGAATGCCCGTGACGGTCTGGCTCCACCCGGATCCCTTGCAGCTGTGCTTTCCGAAAAACTCTCAGTCGCCGCCCAGCCAGCCACAATGACCAGGGTCGTTGAGGCCCAAAACCCCGCGGCAAGGGACAGGACCCTTCGTCTGGCCTTTGTCCTGCTACCCTCGGGCGAGGGCCGGTGCCGATAGAGGCTGTTTGTTCCCTATCGATCTTGGCTTTTCGACGGCGCAGAATCGGTATAGTCTTTCATTAACAAAAAATTAAGATTTAGGGCATCTTCCCGCCATTGGGGGTGGGGAGAGCGGGGGAGATGAT
>CAZAKR010000008.1:85526-105054 GCA_964486105.1 uncultured Rhodospirillaceae bacterium
TTAAGATTTAGGGCATCTTCCCGCCATTGGGGGTGGGGAGAGCGGGGGAGATGATGGCCAAGAAAAAAAATGATAAGGCTTCGCAAAGCCCGGGTGACAGCTATGCAAAGCTGATCGAGATCGGCATTGCCCTTTCTGCCGAGAGAAACCATCAACGCCTGCTTGAGATAATTCTTCTTGAGGCCAAAGCCTTGGCCAATGCCGATGGGGGCACGTTCTACCTCCGCTTTGGAGAAGAGCGGCGAAAAACCCCCCGGCGCATTGGCAAGGAAAGACGCCACGAACAAGAAGAGCTCGAGGGCAAGGAGGCACGTCGCGTTGGCGCCCCGGTTAGTCCGCGTGACGAGAAAACCCTGATAAAGAGAGTCTGGTTGAGCGACGACCGCCGGGACGACAAGGAGCGCCGCAGTGATGAGAGGCGGACCGGGGCGGACCGCCGCGAGAGAGATGATATGAAAACCGGGGCCGACAGGCTGGAATTTGCCATTATCAGGAACGATACCCTGAAGATTTCCATGGGTGGCACTTCTGGCCAAGAAATCCCCTTCCCGCCTCTTCATTTGTATGACCTTGAAACGGGCGAGGCCAACCACAACAACGTTGCTACTCATGTCGCCCTGAATGGCAAGACTATTAATATTAAGGATGCCTACGAGGCCAAGGAATTCGATTTCTCAGGCACCCGTAATTTCGATGAGAAGACCGGCTACCGTTCGAAATCCTTTCTTACGGTGCCGCTGAAAAATTCTGCCGGAGACGTCATCGGCGTTCTTCAGCTGATCAACGCCATGGACGCCGATGGAAAGGCCATTCCCTTTTCAAAGGATATAGAGCCGGTTATCGAGTCCCTGGCTTCCCAGGCCGCCGTTGCCATCGATAATCAACAGCTTCTCGAAGGGCAAAAACACCTTCTTGAGTCCTTTATTGAACTGATTGCTTCGGCGATTGACGCCAAATCCCCCTATACCGGGGGGCATTGTCAGCGTGTGCCGGAACTTACCGAGATGCTGACCAGGGAGGCCAGCGCCGCCAATAAGGGGCCATTTAAGGATTTCTCCCTTAACGAGGAAGAATTCTACGAACTGCATATCGCGGCCTGGCTTCATGACTGCGGCAAGGTGACGACCCCGGAATATGTCGTCGACAAGGCGACAAAGCTTGAGACGATCTATAACCGCATCCATGAAATCAGATCCCGCTTCGAGATTCTCAAACGGGATGCCGAGATTGCCTATCTCAGGAATCTCATGGAAGGCGGCAAGGATCCGAAAAAACTTAAGGCGGAATTCGACTCTGAAATTCAGGCGATTGACGAGGATTTCAATTTCATCGCCGAATCGAATGTCGGCGGGGAATTCCTCGATGAGGAAAAGGTCGAACGCATTCAGAAAATCGGCGCTCGACAGTGGGTGCGGACCCTGGATGACAGGGTGGGTCTTTCCCACGATGAGATGAGCCGGATTGAAAGCCACCCGGCAAGGCCCGTGCCCTGCGAGGAATCCTTGCTCGACGATAAGCCGGAGCACATCGTCTCGTGGGGTGAGAAAGACAGGCTGGCAGGTGAAGCCGAAGGGTTCAGGATGAATGTGCCCAAGGTCAAGTTTAACAACGGCGAAGTCTATAATTTGTCCATATCAAGAGGCACGCTGACAGAGGAAGAACGCTATAAAATCAACGAGCATATCGTTCAGACGATCCGGATGCTCAATCATCTTCCGTTTCCAAAGAGCATGAAACGGGTGCCGGAATATGCCGGTGGCCATCATGAGACTCTCGTCGGCACGGGCTATCCCAAACGTTTGAGCAGAGAGGAAATGTCTATACCCGCCCGGGTGATGGCGATTGCCGATATTTTTGAGGCCCTGACGGCCTGTGACCGGCCCTACAAGAAAGCCAAAACGCTCAGTGAGGCCATCAAGATCATGAGTTTCATGCGCAACGATGAACATATTGATCCGGACCTTTTCGATCTGTTCCTGACCAGCGGTATCTATAAGAAATATGCCGATGTTTTCCTCGAGCCCGACCAGCTCGATGAGGTGGATATTGAGCCCTTCCTGTCGAAATAGGTGTGGGCTTTAACCCTTCACTATTTTTTCTAGGGGCTACGGTTTTCCCACATCTCGCGGGCAGCCTCTTCGGCTTGCCCCTGGGTCGCTGCCCGGCCGAGTAATTTCAATGTCATGGCGAGCGTCCCGGTGACAGCGGCGACGGCTGGGGGATGGTCAAGTTCACCGCGCCACAGGGAAGCGATGCGGTCGGTATTTTTTTCTTCGTCCCGCCAGGGGGTCGCCGGCCCTTCGATAAGGGCGGGCCAGTCTTCTTCAATTATTTCCCCTCCCTCCAGGCGCATGCTTTGACAGGGCTTGTCGGGATTGCGCTGGCCCTCGCCGCCGCCGCCTTTAAAAACAACGGCCTCGGGCTGTTCCAGAATATGTCCGGCCTTTATATGCAAATTCCTGTAATTGGGATGAAAAACGCCCTGTATCTGGGCGTTCGCTCCAAGCGGGTTGAGGGCCCGCGACAAGCTGTTGACCGTCGAGCGCAAACCGAAAAACGGACGCAGCCCAAACAGGGTGTAAAGTTCCGGGGCAAAAGACTCGATTGGCAGATAGGCAAATCCGGTTTGGTCCAGATGTTCAAAGGCCTGGGCGATGGATGTGCAGGGTTTGATATCTATCGCCGCAAGGGCGCTTCGGGTCGGCATATAGCCTTCGCTTTCGCCGGGAATACCGTGCATCAGCACACGCACGCCGTTTTGGGCCAGGGTCAGGGCGGCAAGAGTAAACCAGGGCAGTTGCTTGTGGCGGTCGGCATAGGACGGCCAGTCGAGATCGGGTGGCCGCGCACCTGAAGGAAGGTCAATTGTTTCCCGCACGGCCTCGATGAAACCGGCAAGCTCTTCGGGTGTTTCGGTGCGATAGCGCAAAAGCATGAGAAAGGCGCCGAGCTGGACCGGCTCAACATCGCCGGCCAGGATCATCGCCATGGCCGATCTGGCCTCTTCACGGGTCAGGGGGCGCGACAGGGTCGGCCCCCGGCCGAGGGCGCGGATAAACTCTGAAAACGGGTGCGGGTCGCTCATTCCTTGCTTTTCTCGGATAGAGGTAAAGGGATCGCCTCCCCTGATGTAGCCCGGAAGAGGGGGCGCTGCAAGGATGGGAAAAGATTAACCCGTCCCTTCCTTTTTGCGGGCAAGGGTCAGCCCGTCACCGATCGGGACTATCGACATGGTGACCCGATCATCTCCAAGGATTTTGTCGTTGAGCGCCCGGATGGCACAAGTATCCGGAGACTGATCGGTGGGATCGGTAACTTTTCCATCCCAAAGCACGTTGTCGAAAATGATGAGGCCACCGGGGTGTAACAGGGTGAGCGCGCGTTCGTAATAGTCGTCGTAACCGGTCTTGTCAGCATCAATAAAGACGTAATCAAACCGCTCACTTTGATCATCGGCGATCAGTTTATCGAGTGTATCGAGTGCCGGGCCAAGGCGCAGGTCGATTTTATCCTCGACACCGGCCTGACGCCAAAAACCCCGGGCGATATCGGTCCATTCTTTTGAGATATCACAGGCGATAATGGTGCCGTCTTTCGGTAGGGCAAGAGCCGTGACCAGGGTGCTGTAGCCGGTAAAAACACCGATCTCAATACAGCGCCGGACACCGGCGATCTCGACCAGAAGGCCCATCAGGGAACCCTGCTCGGGGGCAATTTGCATGTTTGCGTCATCCAGCTTCGCGGTTTCTGCCCGCAGCTTGGAAAGAACGGGATGCTCGCGCAGGCTATGGCTGACCAGATATTCATTAAGGGCGTCGGTCAGTTTGATGCTGCGGCCGGTCATGAGAGCTCAGACATTGATGATTTTTCCCGGATTCATAATGTTTCGGGGATCAAGCGCCTGTTTGATCCGGCCCATCAGTTCGATTTTAAGCGGGTCGGCACAGCGAACAAGCTCCCCGCGTTTGAGAAGCCCGACCCCATGTTCGGCGCTGATACTTCCCCCTTCGGCGCAGGCAAGATCATGAACGAGGCCGTTGATGCGCGGCCAAAGGGCCAGAAAGGCGGCCTTGTCCGCATCCTCGGGCTGGGTCAGATTAAAATGCACATTGCCATCGCCGAAATGACCAAAGGCAACCACCCGCACATTGGGTATTTCCTTTGTCACCAAAGCGGTGGCCTCTTCAATAAAACGGGGCAGCGCCGACAGCGGTACCGAGATGTCGTGCTTGATGCTGCCGCCCTCGCATTTCTGGGCCTCGGGGATCGCCTCGCGGAGCTGCCACAGAGCCTGCGCCTGGGCGTTACTCTCGGCAATGAGGGCGTTTTCGGCCAACCCGGATTCGAGGGCGGCACTGAGATGGGATTCCACTTGCGGCTTGAGGCCGGGGAGATCCAGGGTCGCCGTCAGTTCGATAAGGACATAACCTGGATAGGGGGTTTCAAACGGGTCCCGCGTCCCGGCGATATGTTTCAACACAAGATCGAGGGCGAATCTCGGCATGTATTCGAAGGCCGATATGGGATCGCCGAGAACATCGCGGCTTTTCTCGAAGAGAGTGATTGCCGCTTGCGGCGAGGATACGCCGAGAAGGGCCGTGATGCGGTTTTTTTGCGGTGGAAACAGCTTTAAAACCGCCGCCGTAATAATTCCAAGGGTGCCTTCCGAGCCAATAAAAAGCTGGCGCAAATCATAACCGGAATTATCCTTTCGCAGGCCTTTCAGCTCAGACAGGACGCGGCCATCGGCAAGAACGACCTCAAGGCCAAGGACGAGGTCGCGCATCATCCCGTACCGTAGAACCGATATGCCGCCGGCATTGGTGGCGATGTTGCCGCCGATTTCGCAACTGCCTTCCGACCCCATGGATAGGGGGAAAAGCCGGTCCACGTTTTCAGCCGCTTGCTGAACGGTTTTAAGGAGACAGCCGGCCTCAACGGTGATCGTGTCGTTGCGGCTGTCGACCTCGCTGATCTTGTTCATACGAGACAGGTTAAGCAGAATTTCGCGCAATCCCTGGCTGGGAACGGCGCCGCCGACAAGACCGGTGTTTCCCCCCTGGGGAACGATTCCGATTTCCATTTCGGCGCAAAGGGAAACCACGTCTGAGACTTCTCTCGTCGTCGCCGGGCGCAGCAAAAGTGGTGTTGCCCCAACATAGAGCCCGCGGCGTTCTTCCAGATAGGGAGAAAGAAGGTCCGGGTCTTCGATCCAGCCTTTATCGCCGACGATGGTTTTTAGGCGATCCAATTCATCTGAATTCATGCCTCTGCCTCCCCATCGCGAAAGGCGGCGCGGGATAATCGGTCGTTGATCGCCTGTCCAAGTCCGGTGTCGGGGATCGCCATGACGGCAATTCCTGCAAATTCAGGCCTGTCGAGATCCCGCAGCATGGCGAAAAGATTGGCCGCGGCCTCTTTGAGGTCGCCCGAGGGGCTGAGATTGCGCTCGTCGGCAAAGCCGGAAAGGGTGTGGGAGCCGAAGGACAGTAAGGCCTCGCCCTTTTCGATGGTCGTGGCATTGAGGCGCAGGGGCAGGCCGGGAGCGTAATGGGCAGCCATGGTTCCTGGCGATTTAAGGGCCGCCCCGTCCGGTTTGGCTGCCTCTGTGGAAAGGCGGATCGGATGGCCGATATTTGTTTCGATCTCTTCCATAGTCACACCGCCGGGGCGGAGCAATACGGGCTCTTCCCCGGTCAAATCGAGGACGGTCGATTCAATGCCGATCCGGCAAGGGCCGTCGTCGATAATTGCCGCCAGGCTTTGGCCCAGGGATTGAATCACATGGGCGGCGGTTGTGGGGCTGACCGCACCCGATTTATTGGCGCTGGGGGCGGCGACCGGACCGGCACAGGCGCTAAGAAAGGCACGGGCGGTTTCATGGCCGGGCACACGGACAGCCAGGGTGTCGAGGCCGGCGCTGGCGAGCAGCGAAATCCGGCAGTTTTCAGCTCGCGGCAAAATCAGGGTCAGGGCGCCGGGCCAGAAGGCCTCGGCAAGCTGTTTAGCCATTGGATTGAAGTCCACTTCCCGGGTCGCCGCGTTGGTCTCGGCAAAATGGACGATCAAGGGATTAAAGCGGGGGCGTCCCTTGGCCTCGAAAATGGCGGCTACGGCCGTATCGTTCGTGGCATCGCCGCCCAGCCCGTACACGGTCTCGGTAGGAAAGGCCACCAGTTCACCGGAATCGATCAGCGCCGCGGCCCGGATAATATTATCCGGTGAGGCGGAAAGAATAACCGGGCGGGGATTATCCGCATTTTTGCTGTTGGAGATGGACACTGGATACTGGCCTTGCTTGTTCATCGATCGACTTGGCGTTAAGGGATTTGAAACTTCCCCAAGGGTAGCATGTCAATTGTATGGAAGGATCGGTCTAGCCGAAGATTTATACGAGGTTATTATGACACGCCTGATCCTGTTTTCCCTTGTCTTCATTGCACTCGCCGGGCCCGCCGTGGCGATTACCTGTAGCGCCCTATACGGCACCGCCACCTGCGAATGCAAAACAAAGTGCATTTCCACCGTCGATGACTGTCGCTGCGAAGAATAAGCTTCGCCCTTCATTCCCGACGTTGAGAAAATTTATTCTTGTTCTCCGCCTGTCTGTAACCCCCGGCAGTCGATGCCTTGGGTGAACGCGCTTTCATTGCGGGTTGAACATTCCGCGTTGAATTTCTTTTGCGGAAGAAGGGCGTCGAGTTTCTTCCTCATTTCCTCGCCATTGGTTCCCCGCATAAAAACGCAGGGCCTGTGATTCTGGTCTACAATTTCACGCAAATTCCGTAATCCGTGCCAGTCCCTAAGTCCGTCTTCCTGGATATTGAAGTGCTTAAGGGAAACATTCATCCAGTAGTTTTCGCGCCCTTTGAGTTCCGCCAACTGGTCGGCAAAAGCATGGCGGTTCCAATAGCTGCCGAAATGCAGGGCATAGTCGGGATCGGATGCGGACGTGAAGGGGATGTTAAGGCAGCTTGAAAAAAGAGCGTTATCGAGGGCAAGGGCTCTTTCACCCTGGGCTTGATGCTTGCCGCCCATTTTCCACAGGCCCGCGGTTTGGGCGATGACCAGAATTCCAAACAAGGCTGCCACGATATGGCGGAAACGAAGGGTGCTCTTCGTTGTGGTGAGATAAAACGTTCCAGCCAGGCGGTAAAGCAGGAACAGGGAAAGTCCGATCAGGATAAATGCCGGAATCATATAAAAGGCGGTGGCGTGTTTGGCGATGACCAGAATTTGGGCGATCTGGGCGGTGGCGATTCCGGCCAGAGCCCGGGTTTCCAATTCTGGCGCCGGGCGGCCCTGTTTCTTTTCCATCCGGGATTTTGCGAGAAAAAACAGGGAAAGCAGGATGGGGAGGAAGAAGAGAGGGCGGCTGGATAGCTTGTATATCTTCCCCGGATAGCCGGAGAGATCGATTATTTGCGCCTCACCGGTGCCGTGGAAGCCGCTTGTGAAAACCAGGCCGGAAACCCAGTCGAACATGACGCCCCATTCCGGCAGGATCGGGACCAGCAGAAGGATGAAAAAGAGCGTAAACGAAGCGCCATAGACGATCAGGCTGCGCCAGGTTCCAAGCAGGAATATCGGCGCCAGCGCCATCGGCAGGAAAGTCAGCTTTGTCGCCGTGCCAAAGGCGATTACAGCACCGAAAACAAGAGCGTAAAGAAATCTATGATTGTCCAGTGAGCCGGGGCGAAGGGCGCGCACAATGAAAAAGCAAAGGATCAGGGTGGTGAAGACGAGAAGGGATTCCGGGGTCACTGTCTCGGCATGGCGGATGACCAGTTTTGAAAGAAAGGGGCCGGTTTGCAAAACCAGAGCCGGCAAAAGGCTGCGGGAGATTCCGTACCCGGCGACGCCCAGGGCGAAAAGAGCCAGCGCGCTGAGCAGGGCCGTTAAATGGGAAATCCCGGTAAGATACATTTCCGGGTCGCTTAAAACGTTACGGACCATCTCGCCGGAGGATTGGGTCAGGTTAAAGGCTCTGATGAGAAAGGCGCCGAGCATTTGCAGCGGCGTGCCGGGATGCTCGATCATTTTACCGAAGCTGAAATCGGCCATTTTCAGGGCGCCGAAAAGATAGGGATAGCTGGGGTCGAGGTTGAACCACTGCCAGAACGGGCCGGTCTGCATCCGCAGGAAGATAATCGACAAAAGCAGGCACAAGGGCAGGATTGCCAGCGCCGAATATGCGGTTTTCGGCCCAATCGGTATGGTCTGAGGAAAGCGGGTCATGGGTGGCGGGCCGGGCCTGTGGCTAAAACATGGAATTTGAATTACTGGCAGCGATCATGACAAGGCCGCCGCCGCCCGGCAAGGCGCAACCGCTCTCAAGTCGGCGCTAATCTGTTTTTTCGTTTCCCCTGGCGATGAAATGCGGGTTCTCAAACCCTTTCTTGCCATAGACAAGGGGGGTGGCGTCGGTTCTTGTCACATTTCCGCCTGCTGCCAGAAGAACCGCGTGCCCGGCGGCGGTATCCCATTCCATGGTGCGGCCGAAGCGGGGATAAACATCCGCCTCCCCGGCGGCGACAAGACAGAATTTGAGAGAGCTTCCGGCCGCTTTTTCTTCCCGGATATTGAGGCCGGCGAGAAAGGCGTCCATCTCCACGCCTTGCCCGTGGGAGCGGCTGGCGACGATCGAAAGTCCGTCTTGGGGTGCTGGTCTGGTCGATATTGCCTGAGCGGGCGCATCGCCCTCCCGGCAGGAGGCGCCCAGGCCCAGTGCCCCGTTGAATGCCCGCTTCAGGGCCGGGGCGTAAACCACCCCCATCACCGGACGGCCATCCTCCACCAGCGCGATATTGACCGTAAATTCACCATTGCGGCTGATGAATTCCTTGGTCCCGTCAAGGGGATCGACAAGCCAAAAGCGGCCACCGGAAATATCCGGGATTTGTCCGGCCGAAACGGCTTCCTCGGCAACGATGGGAATATCAGGGGTCAGTTTGAGCAGGGCGGGGATGATGTAATCTTCCGCCGCCTGATCGGCCAGGGTAACCGGTGAATTATCGGATTTGGTCATGACTTCGATTTCGCCGCCATAAATATCCATGATGATATCCCCGGCCTTGCAGGCGATATCGGTAATGGCGTCGAGAAGTTCGCTCAAAGAGGCAGTCATTGCAGTCAAGGTGTCCTGCTGTCGGATGTCTCAGGCTTTGCCGGGAATGATATCACCCCCGGCGGTCAGCGTAATGGCGTTGGCGCCAAAACGGTGGGCGGTGAAACTATCCGACCAGTGGCCGGGGAGCAAGCCGGCCTTATCCTTGAGATGCGAGAGGAAGTCCTCGGGGTTGGACAGGTTTTCCCAGACGGCGGGAAGGAGCAGGGCCTTCCAGGGGCCGTCGGCAATAAGCAGCCCGTCTTCACCAGGGCGGAGCTGGGCGATCAAATCGTCTTCGCAGCTAAACGTCATTTGCTGGTGGGGGGTGAGAATTGAAAGAGAAATATCCAGATGTTCTCGCTCACTGGGCTTTAAGGGGGAAAAGCGGTTGTCGCGGAAGGCGGTGGCAAAGGCATTCTCTGCGATATCCTCGACCAGAGGCCGCCAGGCCGTTGCCGAGCCGATACAGCCGCGCAGGTTTCCGGTAATTTCAAGAGTGACAAAGGAGGCCCCCGGTGCAGTGATTTCATGGTCGAAGGTTTCAGATGAGACCTTTAGGGGCGCATCCTTTTCCAGGCCGTGATCGATCGATTCGGCGGCGATCTCAAGCAGGGCCGCGCCAAAGCGCTCGGTCAGGTTCGCATCTGTTTCAGTCAAGGACATAGGCTCCGTAGCCGACCACTTCATCGCGCGGCCCCGCCGTGTCGCCGGAATTCCGCTGGTCGATGGCATGGACCGACATGCCCTTTTGCCGGGCGAGTTTAAGCAACCCTTGGATCGGAACACTGCCGCAGGCCTGGTCCTGCTCAAGGGCATCGCCATCCAGGGCCTCAATCGCCAATGTGGTGGCGCTATCCATCTTTGTCGCCGTTTCATAGTCGTGATAATGGCTGAGATCTGAGGAAACAACGATCAGGGTTTCCGGCCCGCCCCAGAGGCAATCCAGAACCCGTGCGATTTCGCCTGGGGCACTGTCGCCGGCGAGGATCGGCACCAGCGAGAACGCGCCAAGGCATTCCATAAGGAAGGGCAGATGCACTTCCAACGCGTGTTCCCGGATGTGGGGCTCGTCATTCATCTCGATTCCCGGCAGGTCGAGAATTTGTGAAATTGCGGCGCGGTCAACCGGCACATCTCCCAGCGGTGTGGCAAAGGCCGTGGCGCTGGGGACGGCCATGCCGTCGATCCAAAGGGTATGGGCCGGTCCGATCAGCACCACCCGCGTAATCACACCGGCCTTATGGCGCAGACGGGCATAGGCGGTGGCGGCGACAGGCCCGGAATAGATATAGCCCGCATGGGGCACGATCATCGCTTTTGGCGCCGGACCAAGATCGCTATAGGAAACGGCGTCGAGATAGCCCCTGACTGTAGTCGCCAGTTCGGTGCTATTGCCGGGGTAAAAGCGACCGGCGACGGCGGCGGGACGGATCACTGCGGTGTTATCGGGCATCGGTTCGGCGCTCAATATTGGTTTAGCGGCTCTTCTTCAGGTAAGTCGGTTTTTTGGTATGTAAAGAGGAGAAGCAGCGTTGCATCCGTGGAAATGTTCCTTATTTGATCCTGATGGATGATGCTCCAACCAAATCGCGGCAAAAAGACCTAAACTCAACCGTTCCCGGGCGCTTCTGGCACAAACTGGAGGATGGGCGCGTTCAATGTGACTTGTGCCCCCGCTTCTGCAAGCTCCATGAAGGCCAGCGCGGCCTGTGTTTCGTCCGTGCTTGCGCCGATGGCGGCATTGTGTTGACCACCTATGGCCGCTCCAGCGGTTATTGTATCGACCCCATCGAGAAAAAACCGCTTAATCATTTCCTGCCCGGAACGCCGGTGCTTTCCTTCGGTACGGCGGGCTGTAACCTGACCTGCACCTTCTGCCAGAACTGGGATATCTCAAAGTCGCGGGAATTCGACAGCCTCACCGACCGGGCCGATCCCCAAACCATTGCCCGGGCGGCGGCAGAGCTTGGCTGTCGCTCGGTGGCGTTCACCTATAACGATCCGATTATTTTTCACGAATATGCCGTCGATGTGGCCCAGGCCTGCCGGGAAAAGGACATAAAAACCGTCGCCGTGTCTTCCGGTTACGTCTGTCCGGAACCACGGGCGGAATTCTACCGCCACATGGACGCGGTGAATGTTGATTTAAAGGCGTTTTCCGAAGATTTTTACCGCAAAATATGTACCGGCGGTCTGGAGCAGGTTCTCGACACCCTGAAATACCTGCGCCATGAAACCGATGTCTGGTTTGAGACCACGACCCTGCTGATCCCCGGAGAGAACGATGGGGATGATGAGCTGGATTCCATGACCCGCTGGGTCGTCGAAGAACTGGGCCCCGATGTGCCGATGCATTTCTCGGCCTTTCACCCCGACTGGAAGATGCTTGATAAGACGCCGACACCGCCGCCGACCCTGGCGCGGGCACGCAAAATCGCCATGGAGAACGGCGTGCGTTACGCCTATACGGGTAACGTCAACGACGTAGGCGGGGGGAGCACCTATTGCCATGGTTGCGGCGAGATGCTGATCGAGCGGGACTGGTATGTACTGGGCGCCTGGAACCTGACGGCTGACGGGAATTGCACGAATTGCGGTGCTGAATGCGCCGGGGTTTTTGAGGATCAACCCGGCGCCTGGGGGGCGAAACGCCAACCGGTACGGCTCGCCGATTTTGCCGCCGCCTGAGGGCAATATCCTTAACATTGGACAAAAAAGGCCGGTGAAAGGGCATATCCCCTTCACCGGCCGTTATTTTGTGCGGTCGGAGCCGGGAAAACCGGTTCTCCGCCTGTCAGTCTGTCTCAGCCTATCCCAGCAAGAGCCACAGCACGATGGCCAGGGCGGCAAACGAGCCGGCCACTGAGAGAACTGAAATACCGCCGGTGATCAGCGGGATCAGGAAGATGGCCGAGGCCGTCCATCCCAAAATCCGCGACCAGTCGAGCTCCCGCAGGAACTGCGAAAAGGCGGTGTTAGGCGAGCCGAAAAAACCGGCAAACAGGTCATCCATCTGGCCGACCCGTTCCTGAAATTGGTCGGGAGCCGGGGCCAGGGCAGAGGGCGGGTTTTGCGTGCCCTGAGAGCTGGGGGGCATCACCGTGCTCGAAAGTCCGGCCGGAATGATGATCGATTCACCGGCTAAATTAGCCAGGACGACCTCGCCTTCGGAGACCGCAACGGTGGTTTCTCCGATTGGGTTAACGACCAGATCGAATGTCGTGCCGCGCACCCCCATGGTCGCCGTCGGCGTCGGCTGGTGGTTTGGAGAGGGTTTTGACGCCGCTGAACATGGCCGAGATGAGGCCGGTTTTCTCAATCGCCTCGACCCTGATGACGGCAAGGATGTGAATGGCGGCTGCCGCCAGCAGGACGAAAAACCCGTAATAATGAATGGTGATGAAGGGTTCGCGAAAGGCCCGCATATCGTCCCAGGCCGCCTTGTCGACCATGGTCATATCCTTGGGGACCAGTGTCGTCGGATCAATCCCGGGTGCGGCCACCCATTCGGCGATAAACCCGCCGAATGGCGGATAATAGATATCGGTGCCGGCAATGACGAGGCCGGTCACCGCCTAGGCGGTGAGGGCAAGGAAAAGAAAAGAGACCATGTAACGCCCCGGCGGCGTATGGCCGATATATTGGGGCGGGTCGCCGGCTTTCAGCGCCTTGAGGTAGCCAAGGGCGCCGCCTATGCCGCCGCCGGGCTTGCCTGAGCCGAGGGGCAGATGGGCGCCACAGCTGGCATTTTTAGAGCCGATGAACAGCCACACCAGCCGCCACGCCAGATTGACGGCGAAGACATAGCCGATCAGCACATGGACTGTTTTCAGCAATGTCTTGCCCGGTGTCGGAATGTCCAGCGCCGACCCGTTGAGGATGACGGTGCCGACAGCGATCAGACCGAGCATGGTCAGCACGTTGATCCAGTGAAACCAGCGGGTGGTGCGGTCCCAGGCCTGATATTGGATGAGTGTTTTGTCCGACATGCGCTTTCCCCTCAGCCGTGTGCCAACCCAAGGCATATTACGGGCTTAGGGGGAGGGGGGGAATGATTTGCCTCAAAGGGGGCAGAATCAGAGAAAAATGGTGGGCGCGACAGGGATTGAACCTGTGACCCCTCGCGTGTGAAGCGAGTGCTCTCCCGCTGAGCTACGCGCCCGTTTCGACCTCCTGGCCGTGCTGGTCATACCAGCCGTCGTAGATTTCAGTAACACCGAAGAAATCCACGTTTTCCGCCCTGATCCGGTTTCTCTTGTCCTCTGCGTGGAGAAGCCGGACTTCAAGGCTGATGCGCGCCACATCGTCGATATTGATGCCGCTGGCATGCATGTGATGGCCGGAATAGCAGAGCAGATCGCTCACGTCCAGAGGCGGGGCGACACAATCGGTCAAATCGAGCTTGGCCCGGCAGACCGGAATCCCGGAGAGCCCGACCGCCTGTTTGCAGGTATCGTAGCCGGGGGAGGAATTATCCACCGAGCGGCGGAAGTATTCGGGCATGATTTTAAGCTGGGTCCCGGGGGGCAGGGTATACACCGCTCCCCAGAGATTGATCTGATGATGGGGCGAGCCGTACCAGGTGTCGCGGTGGGGGCCCAGAGCCTGGGTGCTGCCGTCCCGGTAATGGCCGCCGCCCTTCGGCGTGATGACGCGGAACCCCGGCCATTCATAAAGCGTATCTTTCGGCTCATAGCCGAGCTCAGCAATCATCTGGTTCATCACCAGGGGAACCTCGGAATTATCTTTCAGTGCCCGATAGGCGCCCTTTATGGCGCCGTCATAGGCTGTCGCCTCCATCATCCGGTAGGCCGTCGAGGGATGATGGGGGGCCAGTGCCTTTTCCAGGGTTTCCCTGATGCAGGCGGCCAGCTTCACCACCGCTGGAATGCCGTGGAGGGTAAGAATATGGCCGTCGAGAACGTGTTTGCGGTCAAGCACGAAACCCGGTTGATAGGTGATCTTGGAAACCTTGGCGGAGAAATTGTCGTTTTTAAGTTTCGGCACCGGAATTTCCCCCGATGCCTGCCGGGCGGCAAAACCCGCCCGCAGATGGCGCTGCCATTCGGGGAGCTTGTGGGCGATACGTTTCTCACAAAAGCTGTCCAGCACATCGACCGGAATTTTATATCCCAGTTTGGCCGCATAGGCGGCGATGTCTTCCATCCGGTTGCCATCGGTGCTCATGGCCAGATGGTGACGGGGTGACAGGCTTACTTCGTTGATGAAGCTGACGATATCGTCGTGCCAGACGATTGAGAAGAAATCGTCAACCTGATCGCCGTTGCTTTCGCTGCTTTTGTTTTCCATCCGCCATCCCCATCACTTGTCCCTGGTCAAGGATAACCGATCAGCCGGTCCCTGATAAGGGTTCAGGCGGGGCGGGACAGATCGGCAAGGGCGGCGGGTAATTCGCTGAAATGATCTATCAGGCGGTCGGCGCCCAGGGTTTCGACCGCTTCCCGGCTATAGCCAAAGGTCACAAGAATAACCGCCATGCCGAGGCCTTGGGCGGCGTCTGAATCATTACGACTGTCACCGACCATGACAGCATCGCCGGCTGTGCAATCGAACTGATCCAGAACCGCCTTGAGATGACCGGGATCGGGCTTGGCGGTGCCGGTAACCCCGCCGCCGATAACGGCCTGGAAAAAACCGGCAAGATCGAGCTGATCGATGATTTTTTCGGTGAAATGCTGCATTTTATTGGTACAGATGGCGAGCATGTGGCCCTCATCAGCAAGGGCTTTAAGGGTATCGGCGACGCCGGGATAGAGGCGGGTACGGTCGGTGATGTGAGCCTCGTAATAGTCGAGAAAGCGTTTTACCAGGGCTTCGTGGTCTGTTCCCTCCGGCTCGCCGCCGGTGAGGGAAAGCCCTTGTTCCAGCAGCTTTACCGCGCCATGGCCCATCATGGCGTGGACCTCATCCAGATCGACTTTTCGCCGCGAAAGAGAGGTCAGAACATGGTTGAGGCTGTCCAGCAGGTCGGGGGCGCTGTCGATCAGGGTGCCATCGAGGTCAAAAATAACGGCCCGGGGGCGCAAAACGGCAAGGGGGGACAAAACGATTGAAACCTTCCGTAACATATTGTGACTTAGTAAACTTCACGCATCTGGCGTATGGATGGCCCGCAACAGGGTTAACGCGTAATTCTCACAGGGAGCCGTATTTGCGGCCAATCATTCTTGTATAGGCTCGGACCTTCATGACAAAGCGGAAAACCGCCATTCTTATCCTTGCTGCCGGTAAAGGCACCCGGATGAAATCTGACCTTGAAAAGGTTCTCCACCCCCTCGCCGGGCTGGAAATGATCGGCCATGTGCTGGGCACCGCTCTGGCTCTTGAGCCGGACCGGCTGGTCGCCGTAATCGGTAAGGATATGGCCAATGTCGAGACGGCCCTGGCGCCTGTAGCGACAGTGGTTCAGGATTCGCCGATGGGCACCGGCCATGCGGTAATGGCGGCGCGTGATCATCTGGCCGGTTTCGATGGCGATGTGCTGGTGGTTTTCGGCGACACCCCGCTGCTTTCGCCGCAAACCCTCACCGCCATGGTTGAGGCTTTGGGCGACCCGTCCTCTCCTTCTGTCGTTGTTCTCGGCATGCGGCCGGTTGATCCCGCCCAGTACGGCCGTTTGGTTACGGGTTCTAAAGGCGAACTCCTCGCCATTGTCGAATATGCTGACGGCGACGACGAAACCCGGCGCATAGACTTGTGCAATTCCGGCGTTATGGCGTTTCGCGGCGAGCATCTTTTTGATCTTCTCGACAGTATCGGCAACGACAATGCCAAGGGTGAGTACTATCTGACCGACGTAATCGCCGTCGCCCGTGAAAAAGGTCTTGCCTGCGCGGTTGTCGAAGCCGATGAGAGCGAGCTTCTGGGGGTCAATTCCCGGTCTGACCTGGCCAAGGCTGAAGGGCTCCTGCAAGAACGTCTCCGCGCCCGGGCCATGGAGGGCGGTGTTACCATGACCGACCCGGCCAGCGTCTTTCTGGCTTTTGATACCGAATTCGGCCGCGATGTTACCTTGGGCCCGAATATCTGTTTTGGTCGCGGAGTCAAAATCGGCGACGGCGTGGAAATCCGCCCCTTTAGTCATATCGAGCATGCCGAGGTTAAAAAGGGCGCCGTAATCGGCCCCTTTGCCCGGTTGCGGCCTGGCGCGCAGATCGGAATTGGCGCCCATGTCGGTAATTTCGTCGAGATCAAGAACGCTGTTTTGGGGCAGGGGGCGAAGGTCAATCACCTCTCCTATATCGGCGACGCCTCGGTGGGGGCGGGGGCAAATATCGGGGCGGGTACGATCACCTGTAATTATGACGGCCTGAAAAAATCCCGTACGGAAATTGCAGCCGGCGCCTTTATAGGCTCTAACACCTCCCTGGTGGCCCCGGTCAGCATCGGTGCGCGGGCGGTTATCGGGGCGGGCAGCGTTATCACCGAGGATGTGCCGGACGACGATCTGGTTCTGACGCGGGCAAAGCCAACAAAAAAAACCGGTGGTGCGAAGCGCTATCGCGACAAATCAAAAAAGGTTTCCTGATCGCTTATGTGCGGGATTATCGGCATTATTGGTAAGGGCGAAGCAGCGCCTCTGCTTATCGAGGGGCTCAAGCGTCTGGAATACCGGGGCTATGATTCGTCCGGGATTGCGACCCTTGTCGATGGGCGGCTTGAACGCCGTCGGGCCGAGGGCAAACTGGCCAATCTTGAGGCTTATTTAAAAACATCACCGCTCGGCGGTGTCATTGGCATTGGTCACACCCGCTGGGCCACTCACGGACGACCGACCGAGAACAACGCCCACCCCCATGCCACCGAGCGCGTCGCCGTGGTCCATAACGGCATCATCGAAAACTTTCAAATCCTGCGCGAGGGGCTTGAAGAAAAGGGCCATAGTTTTTCTACCGAAACCGATTCTGAAGTGATCGTTCATCTCGTCACCGGATATCTCGACCAGGGGCTTTCACCTTCGCAGGCAACCACCAGGGCGCTGAAACAGCTTGATGGCGCTTTCGCCCTTGCTCTCGTCTTTGCTGGCGAGGAGGAGTTGATCATTGCCGCGCGCCGCGGATCTCCCCTGGCGGTCGGTTTTGGCAATGGCGAGATGTATGTCGGCTCCGATTCCCTTGCCCTGGCGCCCCTGACCCAGGAGATTTGCTATCTCGATGAAGGGGATTGGGCCGAAATCCGTGCTGATGGGGCGACAATTTTCGATGCCGACGACAAGCCGGTCGAACGCCCGATCAGCAAGACCGCCCATAGCGGGGCGGCGGCGGGAAAGGGAAACTTCCCCCATTTTATGCTTAAGGAAATTTTCGAACAGCCCGGCGTCATCGGCGATACCCTGCACTCTTTCGTCAATCCCCTGACCCGCAGCATCGAACTTCCAGACCTCGCCCTCGACTGGATGGAGGTGCCTGCCATTACATTGGTTGCCTGTGGCACCTCGTCATATGCCGCCATGGTCGCTGCATACTGGTTTGAGGATATTGCCCGTCTGCCGGCGCGTGTCGAGCTGGCGTCGGAATTCCGCTATCGCCAACCCTGTCTGCCCGAGGGAGGTCTCGCCCTGTTTGTCTCGCAGTCCGGGGAAACGGCCGATACCCTGGCGGCGATGCGCTTTGCCCGTGAACAGGGGCAACGGACCATCGCCCTGGTCAATGTGCGGGAAAGCTCAATGGTGCGGGAGGCCGATCTGGTGCTGGTAACCCAGGCCGGGCCGGAGATCGGGGTTGCCTCGACCAAGGCCTTTACCACCCAGTTGACGGTGCTGGCTTGCCTTGCCCTGGCCGCGGCCCGCGCCCGCGGCGCCATTGACCACGCCCGTGAGGCCGCCCTCTCAAAGGCCCTGATGGAGGTTCCGGCACGGGCAGCCGAAGTGTTGAACCATGACGAGCGCCTGCGCGCCCTCGCCCTGGACTTGGCGAAAACGCCGGATGTGCTCTATCTTGGACGAGGAACGGGATATCCGATTGCCTTGGAAGGGGCACTGAAATTGAAGGAAATTTCCTATATTCACGCCGAAGGTTATGCGGCGGGGGAAATGAAACACGGCCCTATCGCCCTTATCGATGACGGGGTGCCGGTGATCGTTATTGCGCCATCGGATCTGCTTTTTGAGAAAACCGCCTCGAATACCCAGGAGGTGGTGGCACGGGGCGGTAAGGTGATTTTTCTCTCCGATCCCCCCGGTGTGGCAAAACTCAATAAAGCCGCCATGGCCTCGGTTGAGTTGCCGCAAGTGGATCCCTTCGTCGCCCCGATCCTTTATGCCATTCCGGTACAGCTTCTGGCCTATCATACGGCGGTGGCCAAGGGGACTGATGTCGATCAGCCCCGTAATCTCGCGAAATCCGTCACCGTGGAGTGATTGTGAAGAGTGCTTTTTTAAAAGAAAAGTTTTCTCAATATCTCTGTTTTACTGTGACCATTGGGTCGAATGATTTAATCGCAGAACAAGAATACACCGAACAACAACACCAGAATTATGAACTGATTAAATCCCTTCACGATGGTGGAATGGGATATCGGAAGATTGCACAATACCTAAACGAACAAGGTATCAAGACAGTTCGAGGGAATACTTGGAAGAACACTCAAGTCTTTTCAGTGCTTAAAAGATTTCAAGAGAGACTAACTAGGATAAAAAACATTAGAAAGTATGACCACGGCATGGAAATCAGTAAATTCGAATTGAATTGGTTGAAGGACTAATAAAAAAATAATTTTGATCGGATATTTAAAAGGTTTTTGGAGATAAAAATAAAAAAATAGAAGGTAAATTAAGTGTCAGAGGCAAACGCAAGAATCATCATAGATAAATTACTCAGAGAGTCCGATTGGGTTCTTTCTGGTGATGACGGTGTGGTTAATGTCGATACCGAAATGCAGAACCAGGCAGGTTTCGCAGACTATGTTCTCAAGGACAGTTCTGATTTTCCTCTCTGCATCATTGAAGCAAAGAAAGAACTGGTTTCTCCCCTAGTTGGCAAAGAACAAGCACGAGGATATGCGGAGTCACTCAACTGTAGATTTGTTATCCTCTCCAACGGGGTTTCGCATTACTTTTGGGATATTGAGCAAGGCAGTCCAACAGTTGTCGATATTTTCCCTTCACAGGAACAACTGGAACTGAGGAAAACCAACTTCAATCCTCCTAGACAGGAAGTTGAAGAGATTGGTGTTGATTACATCGCACAAACCCAACTCCCCAATTTTGACCAAAATCCAGATTATCTTGATGAAAGAAAACGAGACGATTTCCTAAGAAACAACAAACTCCGACTACTTCGTGACTACCAACTAAAAGCAGTCAGAGCAGTTCAAAGTGGTATTGCAGAAGGGAAAGACAGGTTCTGACGTGCTCCCCAACTTATCCTCATTCATAAGTAAGGCCTGTTCTGGTTATGG
>CAZAKR010000009.1:0-103294 GCA_964486105.1 uncultured Rhodospirillaceae bacterium
TGGAGTTGCAGGCCGGTGAATGTGATGCGGCATTCGCGCAAGAGAACCGGAATGGCGATTACATGACGGATCCGCGCACCGGCCGTCAGTTTCACCCAGGCGTTACCCTTGCCGTCGGCGGAGAGATGGGGCCCGTGTCGAGTTTTGATGGTTTCTGGATCATGCAAAAGACGGAAGACGGATTTATACCGGCTGATCTTTCCGATAAGGACGCTATCCTGCCGGCCCATTGGGGGGGTGAACATAGAAGCGCCTTACAGGCGCGATTTGCCAATTCGGGTGAAATTGGCCGGCTTATCGTCTGAATGAGTGTGACAGCGAAAATGAGCAAAGCCTTTACCAAAGAGAGCGAGAACGACGCCGAAGATGATCTTCCCGAGGCGCCCGAACCGCTTCCCCCCGGCGTCAAGAACTACATCACCCCGGAGGGGTTGGCCTGCCTTCAGGCCGAATTCCGCCAGTTGATGCGGGAGGAACGTCCCAAGGTTGTTGAAACCGTCTCCTGGGCGGCGGGAAATGGCGACCGCTCGGAAAACGGCGATTATATTTACGGTAAAAAACGGCTGCGGGAGATCGACCGGCGACTTCGTTTTCTGCAAAAACGTCTGGATATCGCTGAAATGGTCGATCCCGCCCTACAGACCAACCGGGATCAGATTTTCTTCGGGGCCACGGTGACCTATGCCTATGGTAGGGACAAGGAACGGACTGTCAGAATCGTCGGTGTTGACGAGATTGGCTCCGATGAGAGGAATATCAGCTGGATATCCCCCCTCGGCAGGGTGCTACTCAAAGCGGGGGAGGGTGACATCTTGAAGATGCGTGCGCCGGGCGGAATTGAGGAAATCGAAGTGCTGAAAATCTCTTATGAGGATTGCTGATTCTGTATTCCCAGGGGGTCTAAAAGGGGGGCTTGGTGATGGATAAGCCGATGGGCGGGCTGGCCAAAAAGTCCCTGCCGAAATTTCCCGGCTGGTGGCTGGCCCTCGGCCCTGGAATCGTCTGGATGGCCCTTGCCCAGGGCAGTGGCGAGCTCATCTGGTGGCCTTATATCGTTGCCAAATACGGCCTCACCTTTCTCTTTCTCCTTATTCCCGCCTGTCTCCTGCAATATCCCCTGACCGTAGAGATCGGCCGCTATACGCTTTTGACCGGCGAAAGTATTTTTCACGGATTCGTGCGCCTGAACCGGGGCCTGGGCATTTTCCTCTGGATATTGATGTCGGTTTCCTTCCTCTGGTTTGGCGCCTTCGCTTCGGCCGGCGGCACCGCCATGGCGGCGCTGACAGACATGCCGGAGGGCTGGAGCCCGCGCGACCAGAGTCTTTTCTGGGGCTATCTTTCGATCGCCGTCTTCCTCATCGCTATCTTGCTCAGCAAGGTCGTCTATGTGCTGGTCGAGGTGTTTATGAAGCTAGTGGCGCTGGTCACCGTAATCGGGCTGATCTGGGCCTGTTCCAATGAAGCGGTGATCGGTGTCCTGCCGGGCTTCCTTAAAGGTCTGCTTGGCCCCGTCGGGCCGATGCCGCGGCCCTGGGATGACAATGACGCCACCAAGCTGTTGACGGCAATTACATTCGCCGGGCTCGGCGGTTTCTGGATACTTTTTTATTCCTACTGGATGCGTGACAAGGGCAGCGGCATGGCCGCCCATGTGGGGCGGATCACCGGGCCGATTGCCGGAAAGCCGGAAACCGTGACCACGGACGGCAACCTGCCCGACGATAGTCTTGAGAACAAAACACTTTGGCGCACATGGATGACCTATCTTCGCGCCGATGCGTTGACCGGCATTCTGGGCAATATGTTCACCACCCTGATGTCCTGTCTTCTTGCCTATGCCCTGCTTTTTCCCAAGGGCCTGTTGCCCGAAGGTTATGAAATCGCCGTTGTCCAGAGCCGGTTTTTCGAGATCGGCTGGGGCGAGGCGGGGCGCGTCGTCTTTCTTGTCGTCGCCGCCGCCTTTCTCTCCGACACCTGGCTGGCGACGGTCGATGCGGTGAGCCGTATGCAGACAGATATTATTCAGATTCTCTTTCCCAAGACCCGGCGCTGGTCGGCGCGCAGGCTTTATTTCATCTTCCTTGGAATGTTGACCGTAATTACTTCTCTGACCATGCTGCTCGATGCGCCGGGGCCGTTGATCTTGACCAGTGCGTTAATCGGCTTTGTCGGGACGGTGATCTTTCCGGTTGCTCTCTATTTCCTTAATCACCGCCTGCTTGCCCCTGAGCTTCCTCAATGGGCGCGGCCTGGTCGTCCCATGGCCTGGCTGCTCGGCGTTTCCTTCCTTGCCTATGCCAGCCTGGCAATCGCCTATCTTTATATAACGTTCAGAGGGTAATTAAGGTCTGGATTAATGTGCGATGCAGACCGCAATAAGAAAAACCGGGGGCCATGACCCCCGGTTTTTTATTGTCCAAAAAACGGTCTAGCCGCTACAGACGGTCTAGCCGCCGTAAAAGGTTTTCTCGCCAAGATCCTTCATTTCCAGGACCGCCTCGTCGGGCCGGCCCTCGGGCTGGGTCGCCACTTGAGCGGCGACAACCTCGCCGATGACAATATGATGGTCGCCTCTCTCGACGATCTCGGCGACTTTGCATTCGACCGAGGCCGGGGCGTTACCGAGGATCGGCGCCCCGGTTTCGCCGTCGGAATAGGGCTCGCCGCTGATTGTCCCTTCACCGGGTTCGGCGGGTTTGAAGAAGGCGAAGGCGGGGCCTTGCTGACCCTTGCCCAACATGTTCAGGGCAAATGTGCCGGTCTTCTTCAATGTCCCATAAAGTTGAGAATCCGATTTTACGCCAATGGCGACAAGCGGCGGGTCGAATGAGGTCTGGGTGACCCAGTTGACGGTGCCGGCGGCAATCGCGCCTTCGTCGTCGCGGGCGGTAAGGACGTAAATCCCGTAGGGGATCATCCGCAGGGCTGTTTTCTTTGCATCGTTATCCATGATTATACAAAATCCAGTTATATCTGATTTATGCCTGTTTGGTGTCGGCCTGTCAGGCCCGGCGAGAGACTATGGGACAATCACTTGCCGTTCAACGACACAGAATGTAGGGGTGTTTGGTGGGGTGAGGCTATTCGTCCTCTAGCTCGATATTGTTAAGGGCCCTCATGATGACGGCGGCCAGAACGTCTCTTTTTTTCTCGGATACATTGAGATGCACGGCGACGCCTTCATCGAGGCTTCTGGCGACATAGCCGTTGAAAGCGCCGATCCCTTCGATATCCAGATCAACCCGTGTGCCTGATTGTGGTTTGCTTCCAATATCAACGTCAAAGACGATTGCCGCGCCGCTGATGGAAAGGTTGAGAATCGAACACTTGTATTTTTCGCCCTCCATCGTTGCCATCGCGGTTCCGAAGAGATCAAAGCGGCTGTGGCGGCGCCCGTCGTCCTTATTCGGGCTGTCCTGTGCGGTTTCGTTACTGTTGGACATGACTAACTATCTTCCCGTTTTTGGCAATTTGTAAGAGTAAATCAATCCATTTTTTCGGCACTGATACAAGTAGAAACGTTGTTTTTCTTTTTCTGCCAGGAAATTCCCGCTTTTGTGATGATGAGCCGGCTTAGAAATGGACCTGAAGAATGGCGCTGACAGCGTGTTGGTCGCTGTCCAGAGCGGGACTGTCGGCAACCCCGAATTTGTTTGACCAATAGTCGTATTCAAAGCCCAGGTAAGTCTGGTCCGGACGGTTCCAGTAATTCCCGATATCGAGTTTCATCTGGGGGACGAAATGCAGGTTCTCCGCCTTTGGGCCGAGTCCGGCGATATAATCAATGAACCCGTCGGCCAAAAACTTTGTCTCGCCAATGGCAAAGGGATAGGCGGCGGCAAATGTCAGCTGGATATCCTCAAACCCGTATCCTGGGTCTTTTCGGGCATAGAGATTTATATTGGCGTATTGGAATCCCTCATAGCCGATCAACTCAAGCATCGTAAATTTCAGATCAAAGCCCAGGCCGAGAAGAAATGCTTCCGTCTGGTCCGGTTTCTTGCCCCGCTCATAGGTGCCTGCAACCAGCAGGTCTTCAACGATCAGGTAATCACTGTGAAAGAGACCGAAGCTCATATCCGTTCCGCTGATCTTTCCCAGACTAAGGCGCGGAGAAAACTCCCCATACCAATCCGTGCCGGCGCCGTGAAACTTGTAATAGTCGATAAAGGCGAAGAGATCGCCAAAGGCCAAATCACTGAAATGCTCAACTGTCACCGACGTTTGCAGGTGGGGGTCAATTTCAAAGCCGGTGCCATGAAGAAGTGTGATGCTGGTATCGGAATAATTAACCAGAGACGTCTGAGACGAGTTTCCTTCGGCCAAAGCCATAGCCGGTGACGCCGCCGCCAGCCATATAGGCAGCAAGTGGGTAAAAAAACAAAGATATGTATTGGCGGGTTTCATAAGGCCGTAACTATCGAGCCTCTCGGTCATTGGATCGGAAGCGGGGGATCATTTCTCGGCTGATATTGTGATCGCTATGGGTGATTAAAAGGTTAATTAGGCGGTATACGGGGCACGGGACGCAGATGCATAAAACCTTCAATAGCGATTTTGTTCTTCCTGAATTGAGCGCTGCAGGTTGATTTGCGACCGTTTAAGGCGCTCCTGGGCGGTTTTTATTTCCCTTAGCTGGATGGCCTGTCGCCGAATAAGCAGGGCCTGCGGCTCGAGGGAGTTTTGCTGATTTAGGGACTGCTGCTGGCTGAAGTTACGCGATGTGGAGGCCAGGCGTAGCTGCTCGGTTTTAAGCTGCTGTTTCAGCTTGTTTTGCTGTTCTTTGAGCGAGACCAGACGTTCGATCTCCTGCTGGTACTGAGTATTTTTCTGGTCCTCTGATATCCGCTTTTGTTGCCGGACCTGTTCGATCTGCTGTCTTTTATTATCCTTGACGAGAGTTTTCTGCTGTTGCTCAAGGGCCGTCCGCCGGAGGGTGATCTGGCGCGCAAGTTCAGATTGCTGCTGTTCCAGGTCAATCAGTTGTTGTCTGTTCTGGCGGTCCTGGGCTTGAAGGGTTTCTGTCTGTTCCTGCAACTTGGCGTCTAGAAGATTGCGTTGCTCTATCTGCAGGTCTTTTTGCCGCTGTTGGGAATCCAGACGCAGAGTGGAGGAGCGGACCTCTTGATCCACCAGATGGTCACGGGAAATTTGCCGCTGATTTTGTTGTAGCGTTCTTTGCAGGCTAAGCTGTTTGTTTATCCGGGCGCTTTGTTGCTGCTGCAGGCGTAACTGTCTAAGCCGATATTCACGTTGCTCGCGTGCGAGCCGGCGTTGCTGGCGAATGTAATTTGAATCAAAAATAGGCAGCGGCTCGTTCTCTGTCTCTTCCGCCTGGGCGATTTGAACGGGCCTCGGAGGTATCTGAAGGCAGGAGGCGCTCAGGCTTGCAGCCGGAAATTCAATTGAACTCGTGCAGGCGGCAGCTCTATCGGTCGGCGAGGTTAAGGCCGCCGCATAGAGGGAAATAATAAAAAGCCCGTGTCGATATCTAGCCATCTTTTACTTTCTGCTTTTATTTTCTGTGCCGGCGCCGATGATTTTCCATTTTTGGCGGTTTTGCCCGGTTAAATTTACTTGCATGAAGCATACCATATTTCGCGTTTCTTCTGAAATATGGTGCAGAAACATGGCCTTTAAAGGCTTGTCGCCGTAGGAGAAAAGCTGTCATCCTCATCGGTGCAAGCAAAGCGCCCCCGGCATAGGGGAGGAGAGGCAGAAGGTCATGATGATCGAGAATGGGGCGACCAAAGACGCCCCGGAAAAGAAAGTCTGGTCCGGGCCTGAAATTCTGCAGGTGCCGATAATCGACGAAAAACTCTGCCGGGCCTATGGCGAGGCGGTTCTTTCCCTGCGCTCGAGCTGGATACGACGCGAATCCAGGGCGCCGTTTTTTACCCTCGGTGGGGCCAGTTATCTCGATGCGCCGAATGGCGGGTTTCCGGCCTATGCCGCCCTGGCGAAACGCTTCAACCCTCTGCTGGACGAGCATTTCTCATCTCTGTATCGGCAATTTACAGACTGCCTTGAGGATGTTCTGGGTGATCCGGTTTATTTTGACCCCAGGCTCTGCCGACCGGGTTTCCACATTTACATGAGAGATAAGGCCTTTACCCAGGATGTCGCTTCCGTCCATTTCGACCGCCAGCATGAATGTATCGACTGGCCCGACGAGGCGGTGGGCGGGGACCATATGGTTCAGACAGTGACGTTACCGTTGATGGGGGCTGAAAATGGTTCCGGTATCCGCTTTTGGAATATGAGAAGCGAACGGGAGGGGCAAATGGCGCCGGTGCTGCGCATGCTGTTGATGGGGGCGGCAGAAAGCATCGTCTGCGCTTATGAAGACGGCACGGCTTTTCTCCATAGTGGGCAGAATCTTCATCAGGCGGTTCTTATGGACGATCTTGAGCCAGGCACACCGCGAATTACCCTCCAGGGGCACCTGTACCGTACCCGGCGAGGTTGGTGTCTGTACTGGTAAGGGCCTGTTTCCGGCTATAAATCTCTAATGTATGCAAAAGATGCATGGATATCCGTGCTGCATTGGGTATCCTGCGGGGGCAGGGGGGTGTGTTTGTCAAAATGCGCCTGTCGCTTGAAGCTGGGAAAGACAAGGGGGGATTTTCCGAACCATGGCGCAGATATTCCGCAGTGAGGCGCTTAAAAAGCTTCGAGATCCGGAGCAGCTTGATACGGTCATCAAGCTGACCACGCCGAAAGGCTGGATGAGCCTCTATATCGTCCTTTTCATTGTTGCTGCCCTGATTGTCTGGGGGTTTCTCGGAGGCATTCCCTCGCGCGTTAGTGGTCTCGGCATGATCAGGGACAGTGAAAGCGTCATCTACGACATCAGCGCGACGGCGGAGGGCTGGGTTGAGGCGGTGCACGTCAAGATTGGCGACAGGGTGATCGAAGGGGACAAGATCGTCACCTTGCGCCTCCCGGATGCCGAGACGAAAAGGAAATCGGCTTTGAAAACGCTTGAGATTCTGCGTCAGCAGTATGACGAGCAATCTGCGTTCACGGAAAACGACATTAGTCGCCGGACCCGGAACACGGAAAAACAGGTCGCCGCCATGCAGGAATCGATCAAGGATTCGAAGCAGGAACTCGGTTTTTATCGCGATCTCTACAAGGTTCAGGAAGACGAACTGAAAAAGGGCTATATCACCCGTCAGACTTTTGAGCAGACCCGGATTCAGGTTTTCAATACCGAGCAGGCGATCCGCGATACGCGGAATAAAATCCTCGAGACACAAACTTCTCTGGTCGAATTCGAGAATGATCAAAAGCGCCTGCTGGCTCAGCAGGAACAGCAAATTGTCCAGGCTGAAAATGCTCTTAAAGAGATCGAGACGACGCTTGATACTGAAAAAGTAATTACCAGCCCCGTCGAAGGCCGGGTGGCCGAAATCGACACCAAGCTCAACGCCCAGGTTGGGTTGGGTGCCCAACTCGCGGTGATTCAGAAGTCTGGCGAAAAGATGGTCGTGACGGCCTTTTTCCAGATCGGAAAGGGAAAGAAGATATTGGCCGGGATGAAGGCGGAAGTATCTCCGACCTCCGTTGAGCGGGATGTTTACGGCGTAATTCGCGGGCAGGTAACGGCGGTCAGTGAGCTTCCCGAAAGCCAGGCCGGGATAATGAAGGTTTTCGGCAATGAATCAGTCGCCGAGGATATGATGAAGGCGGGGCCACCGATCCAGGTTACGATCAGGCTTGAAGAAGATTCCAGGACTTTCAGCGGGCTGAAATGGTCCTCGTCGAAGGGGCCGCCGGTGATCATCACGCCGGGTACCACGGCTTATACAACCGTGACCGTGCATGAAAAACGTCCTATCGATTACGTCGTTCCGATCTATGAGACATGGTTGGGGAACAGTGCTTCGGAGGATGATAGTGGCTGAACCCGCCGAGTCTGCTGAGGCCCCCAAACCGGCCACGACGGACAAAACGACATTCTTAAAGAAAGACCGCGTCCGAACGCCGACTGTTTTGCAAATGGAGGCGGTCGAGTGTGGTGCGGCTTCTCTGGCCATGGTGCTTGCCTATTACGGGCTCTGGGTGCCACTGGAAGAATTACGTGTTACCTGCGGTGTTTCCCGCGACGGCGCCAAGGCCAGCAATGTGGTCAAGGGCGCGCGTGTTTACGGCATGGAGGCAAAGGGGATAAAGGCCGATGTCGATGAAGTTCTCAAACTCGAATTTCCATTTATTGTTTTCTGGAACTTCAACCACTTTGTCGTTGTCGAAGGCGCAGTGGGTAAAAGTGTCTATATCAACGACCCCGCTTCTGGGCCACGCAAGATAACCCGGAAAGAGTTCGACGAAAGTTATACCGGGGTTGCCCTGACCATGAAGCCGGGGCCAGAATTCAAGAAGGGCGGCGAACGCCGTAGTGTCGTCAAGGCGCTCAATGGCTATTTGAAGGGCTCCAGGACGGTTCTTTCATATGTCATCATGGTCAGTATGGTTCTGGTCGTTCCCGGCCTATTGATGCCTGCTTTTCTCAAGGCCTTTATCGATGATGTTCTGATCAAAGACCATAACACTTGGCTGCTTCCGATCCTTGTCGGTCTGCTATTGACGGCAGTGTTCAGCGGGTTTCTCACATTTATTCAGCAGCGATATCTGTTGAGGGTGCAGATAAAACTGGCCATCAGTCTGGCCGGAAAATTCTTCTGGCATGTTCTCAGGGTGCCGGTCGTTTTCTATACCCAGCGTTATGTTGGCGATGTGGCGGCAAGGGTCAAATCCTGCCACACCGTCGCCTCCCTGCTGTCGGGATCGCTTTCGACAAATATCGTCAACTGCATGATGATCGTTTTTTACGCTGCTGTGATGTTGCTTTACAGCATCCCCCTGACCCTCATTGCAGCCTTTCTCGCTCTGGTCAATGTCGGGGCGCTGCAAATGGTCAAGCGCAAGCTGAAAGACCTTAACAGCCATCTCCTGAACCAGCAGGCCAAGTTGACCGGCGCGTCGATGGCTGGTCTGCAAGCGATCGAAACCCTGAAGGCGACAGGCACTGAAAACGATTTTTTCGGGATTTGGTCGGGTTATCAGACCAACACCATCAACACTAATCAGAACCTGGGCTCCTATTCGGCTTTTCTAAATAGCGTGCCGGGGCTTATCAACAGTCTGACGACGGCGCTGATTCTCGGGGCTGGCGGTTTTCTGATCATCGATGGTCAGCTGACGATTGGCGGGCTTGTCGCCTTTCAAGCCTTGCTCGGCCACTTTACCGGGCCGATCCAGCAACTGGTCGGTTTTGGAGCGCAAATCCAGCAGATCGAGGGTGATCTCAACCGTCTTGATGATGTTTTTCGTTATAAAAGGGACCCGGTTCTTCATCTTGATGAGACGGCTGAGGATGAGCCGGAAAAAGCAGACAACGACAACGATGAGGACGCCGCGCCTGTCTATGACGGGCCGGATCAGCTTTCCGGCGCTATTCATATCCGCGATCTCTGCTTTGGTTACTCTTCCCTCGAGGCGCCCCTTATTGAAGGTTTCGATCTCACCCTGACGCCGGGAAAAAGGGTTGCCTTTGTCGGTGGTTCGGGCAGCGGTAAATCTACCCTGGCGAAACTGATCCTCGGTCTCTATCAGCCCTGGTCGGGGACGATTCATTATGACGGTTATTCTATCGAGCAAATTCCGCGCAATATTTTTACTAATTCCGTAGCTTCCGTAGATCAGGAGATATTCCTCTTTGAGGGAACGATCAGCGATAATCTCACCATGTGGGATCCGTCTATCCCGAAGGAGTTTATGGTTCGGGGCGCCAAGGATGCTTGTATCCACGATGTCATTACCGAACGTCCCGGCGGATATGAATCCGAAGTTTCCGAAGGGAATACCAATTTCAGCGGCGGCCAGTCCCAGCGGCTTGAAATCGCCCGCGCGTTGGTGCGCAACCCGAAGGTCATCGTTCTCGACGAAGCGACGGCCTCTCTCGACCCGTTGACGGAAAAGATGATCGACGACAATTTACGGCGGCGGGGGTGTTCCTGCATCATCATTGCCCATCGCCTCAGCACCATCCGCGATTGCGACGAGATTATCGTTATGGATAGAGGAAAGCTCGTTGAGCGCGGCACTCATGACGAACTTATGGCGTTGAAGGGGCGTTATTCCCAACTGGTGGCAATGCAATGACAAAGGCCGGAACAATAAAGAGCCAGCCGACCGCGCCCCGTTTGAGGGAAGAGGCGGCCGGTGTCGTTTATAAGGCCCTGGGGACAAAGAAAAAGCCTCAGGTCATGGGGGCCAATGCGCCGTTCCTGATCGATGACAGCGACAGGGCCTGGCTGGTGCTCAATGGCAGCATTGATATTTTTTATCTCAGCGATGGTTCCGTAGAGGCGGCAAAGGGAATTCACGGGGTTCGTCACCAAATCGTACATCTGGACAGGGGGCAGGGTTTGATCGGTTTTGCCGGCATTAAATCCTCTCACCGTATTTTGGCCGTGCCGAGCAACGGCGCCGAGATCTTCGAAACCACCCGTTCCAAGATTCTAGAACTCGGAGGCAAGGGCGGAAAGGTTACCGCCGCCGTTGAGGAATTGATTGATGTCTGGGTCTATCAGTTGATCCACGGAATAGCATCAGGGAGGCCACCGCGCGATTCAAAGCCCTTGGCCCACGACTGTGATTACGAGTTTGACAAGGGTGTCGCCATCCAGGGCGTGGACAGGCCAGTCTGGATAAATCTTGGAGATGTCGGGGGAGCCTATAATGATATGGTTCCGGTTGATTCCAAATCTTCGGGTGGTCGTTTCCTTCCCCTGACTCATGATTCCTGGCTCAGACTCGACAAGGATATTAAATGCCATCCGGTTTTAACCGGCTCCTGGTTCGAGGCGGGCAACCCCGTTGCCGATCTGGATTTTTTCAATCGGATTGCATTGGAGGTTGTTAATAAAACCATTGTCAGGATATCGGAAGAACATGAAGAACGGGTCAAGCTAAAGCAGCGATTTGGACAGCAGGTGTTCAATACGGCCCTGCGCGCGATGGTCGGTGTCCTCGATAAGGCCCAGCGCATCTTTCTCGATATCTCCGGTGATCCTCTCTCGGTGGCCTGTGAAATGGTTGCCGGGGCGAGTGGCATCAAGGTCAAGCTGCCCAAGGGTGGGGAAACAGACCTGAGAAAGCTCAAGGATCCGGTTCAGTCAATCGGCCGTTCGTCGGGGTTTCATGTTCGCCAGGTCTCCCTTACCGGCGAGTGGTGGACATCGGATCATGGGCCGTTACTGGCATATTACGGGCCTGAGAAGAAGCCCTGTGCATTGCTGCCCATATCGCCTCATACATACCGACTGGTTGATTCTGAGACCGGCCTCGATGAGGTCGTCACGCCCAAGCTTGCCGAATCCATAGATCAGGAAGCCTTTTATTTCTTCCGGCCGTTCCCCCATGGAAACCTCACGGCCAAGGATATTTTCTTTTTCTCCCTGCGGGGCGGTAAGCGGGATATGTGGCTTGTCGCTGGTATGATCGTTCTCTCGGGCATTCTTTCTCTGGTCACACCCGTTGTCACCGGCTGGATCATGGACCCGATTATTCCCGAGGCCCAGCTCAAGCAGTTATCGGTGCTTGTCCTCGCCTTGATCATTGTCGGTATATCTGTGGCGGGTTTTTCCCTTGTCCAGTCGATTACGATGTTGCGGCTTGAAGGGATGATGGATAATTCGGTTCAGGCTGCAGTCTGGGACCGATTGCTGAAGCTGCCGGCTTCCTTCTTCAGAAAGTTCACCGTCGGCGATTTGACCAACCGTGCCGATGGTATCGACGCCATGCGTCAGCTGTTGACGAACTCGGTTACGTCATCCCTGCTTCATGCTGTCGTTGGTTTATTCAGCCTGGTTCTGATGTTCTATTACGATTGGCATCTGACTTTGATTACCGCCATCATCGTTATCATCTATGGAATCTTTACCTATTTCTTTGGCCGCAAAATTCTCAGCCGCAATCGAGACCTCATGGCCCTTGCGGGGCGGATTCAGGGGATCGTGCTTCAACTTCTCGGCACCGTTTCGAAGATCCGGGTGACGGGCTCTGAACGAAGCGCGTTCAGTCAGTGGTCCCGGCCTTATGCGGAGTTAATGTCGATCAATTACGACCAGGCCAATATCGGCAACTGGCTGACGGTTTGCCATATGGTTTTCAGCTATATCGCCGTAATTGGCATTCTCGGGGTGATTGGCTGGGAGGGGGATATTCTCTTTGATTTCTTCAAAACGCCGTCGGATTGGGACAAGATTACCAGTGACAAGGTCCAGACCTTTATGCCGACCGGCAAGTTTGTCGCTTTTCATGTCGCTTTTGGCCAGTTCCTGGCGGCTGTTTTCGGATTTGCCTCTGTCGCCATTCAGCTGGTTAATCTCAAGCCCCTTTATGAACGCGTCGAGCCGATCCTGCTGGAGATGGAAGAGACCGATGACAGCGCCGCCGATCCCGGTGAATTGAGTGGGGCTATTGAAGTTAAAAATGTCAATTTCCGTTATAACCACGATGGGCCGTTGGTTCTCAAGGGGTTGAGCCTGAAGGCCCAGCCCGGCCAGTTTGTTGCCGTTGTCGGGCCGTCGGGGGCGGGCAAGTCGTCGCTTGTGCGCCTGCTGCTCGGTTTTGACAAAGCTGAATCGGGGGCGATTTTCTTCGACGATCTGGACCTCAATGGGCTTAACAAACGTGCCGTCCGCCGCAATTTCGGGGTTGTCCTGCAGAATGGAAAGCTCCTGTCCGGGTCGATCTATAACAATATTGCCTCGGGCGCCAATATCACCCGCGATGAAGTGTGGGAAGCGGCGTGTCTGGCCGGACTCGATAAAGACATCAAGGCCATGCCGATGGGCATGGAAACATTCGTCAGCGAGGGCGGGGCGACATTTTCCGGAGGTCAGCGCCAGCGTCTGATGATCGCCCGGGCAGTGGCGCGAAAACCCCGCATAATTATTTTCGATGAGGCGACCAGCGCGCTGGATAACGAAACCCAGGAAATTGTCAGCAAGGGGCTGGAAACTCTCAACAGCACCCGGTTGGTTATCGCTCATCGCCTCAGCACCATCATAAATGCCGATATCATCTATGTCGTTGTTGCCGGCGTAGTTGTCGAAGAGGGCACGTATTCTGAATTGATGGAAAAGGATGGCGTGTTTGCGGATCTGGCCAAGCGTCAGCTTGCCTGATCTGCAAAGTACCGTCGGGCAGTTATGACCTCCTCTGAAAATACTGGCGATTCCATACCCGGCAATGACGCATTGGCGCAGCAGGCCATCGTTACCGGCATCGTTTGCCGCCATATAGCGGGGATCAGCTTCGGCACGACGGCACTGGCATTCTACCGGCACGGCGTTCTCGGCGATCTTGCTGCAAGTGATATCCCTGTCGCCATTGATGTACTTGCCAAATCCCGTGACGTCCGCCGGGGTTATTTTCATCTCGCCTTCAATCTTCTGAGTACCGAGGGCCTGGTTGAGCGAAGTGGAGATATCCCCGCCGGTGATGTCCGGGTCATGTTGACTCCCCAGGGGCGTGCCTGGGTGCCGATGGCATCGGCCTATGAGCAGATGCCCGCACTGATCGATGCCGCGGTGGAAATTCCCGCACTTTTTGACGGCGGCGACGGCCCGGATTTTCATTCCTTGCGCGATCTGCTTAATCCCCCGGTGCTGGCTGATGCTGTCGGGCCGATTGCCGACAGGGTGCGGGGCCATCTTGAGGGGCCGGTGGTTTCGATTGTGATGTATGAGCTATACCGGCGGAATCTTTTTGACAAAATGGATGGAAAAGAAGGAAAGCCGTTTTCTTTTGCCGCCCTGGGGTTGCCCGGGAGTGCCGCAGAACTCGCTTTTCATTTTCTCGATAGCCAAGGCTGGGTCACCGGGGAACCGGCGGCATTGACCTTGACAACGGCGGGCAAGCTGGCCTGCCTTCTCTGCGTTCAGACATTTTATCCTCTGGGCTATATCCCCACCTATCGCCGGGTGCCGGAAATGATTTTCTGCGGTGATGTCGGGGCGTTGGCCCGTGATGAAGCGGGCAATGAACGTCATGTCGACCGAGAGCTCGATATCGAGTTCAGCGGTCTTGTTTTCGAGAAAACCTGCAAGGCGCCTTTTTTTGAGATTGTGCTGCCCCTGTTCGACCGGGAACCGCTGTCCGAACAGCCTGTTGCGGTCATCGATTCCGGATCCGGCGACGGCACCTTGCTGCGAGAGCTCTTTTTCGCCATTCGCGATAAGACCCGGCGCGGCGCGGCCCTGGCCGATTATCCCCTGGTGATGATTGGCGCCGAATATAACGCCGAGGCGCGATTAGCGAGCGAGAGAGCCCTGAGTGATGCCGGCGTGCCCCATCTATGCCTGTTTGGCGACATTTCCGACCCCGGACGCCTCAAGGCCGACCTGGCGAAAAAGGGGATCGACGCCGCCAATGCGCTCCATGTCAGTAAATCGGTGATTCACAACCGCCCTTATCGCCCACCCCGAAACAAGGAACTTCCGGCGCAATATGCGCCCATGTCGACGGCTGTATTTGTCGATCCCGAAGGCGAGTTGATCTCTGCCCATGATCTTGAATTAAATCTGGTCGAGCATTTTATCGACTGGCGGCAATTGGCGGGGCGTTACGGGATGGTGGTTATAGAGGCCCATACAATGGATCCCGGGCTGGTTGGCCAATCTTTTCTGCGCAGTATGATTACCTCACTCAATGCCAGCCACGGCTTTTCCCATCAGTATCTGGTTGAGGTCGAAACCTTCCGCAACGCCGCTGGGCTGGCGGGATACCAGTTGCTGGCCTCACGGGATATCGCATCGGCTTTTCCCCGTCCCGTTCTTTCAATCAACCATTTCAAGCCTGCCGAGGCGGTTGCTGCCCGCCCGCCTCTTGAAGCGGCGAAAACAGCCTGAACTTTCGAACCCTATGAAAGAAAATCCCTTATCACCGGCCCCAGGTCTTCGAAATCGTAGATAAAAGCACCGTGGCCAAAGTCGCTTTTTAGAATCTTGTGTTCACAGGCCGCCCCCGCGGCCTTGATGGCCTGATGGATTTCTTCCATTTCCGATGAAGGATAGCGCCAATCAGAGCCATAGCTGACGAGAAGGGATCGGGCGGTGGTATCGCTAAAAGCTGCGGCCAGATTTTCCCTGCCTCTCGCCATGTCGAAATAATCCATCGCCCGCATCGAATACATCAACCCGTTGGGATCGATGCGGCTGGCGGCGCCTTCCGCGATCTGGTTCATGAAGGCTTCAATTTCAAAATCTGCCTCGAACGTATAGGCGGGTTTTTTACCCTCAATGATGTTGGTGCCGAAGCGTGCCGTCATAACGTCCCGGCTCATCCAGAACAGGGCGCCGACCATGGCGCCGAAAGCAATGCCGTCAACCGGCGGCCGATGATCGTAATAATCGCCGCCGCGCCAGTTGGGGTCCCGGCAAATGGCCTCACGCATAACCTTCCATAGGGCAATGGTATGGGCAGAGACCCGCGCCGTGGCGCTGATGACCAGGGCATTGGCGAGACGGCCGGGATGGCGGGACATCCATTCGAGGACCTGAAAGCCTCCCATGCAGCCGCCGGCGATGGTGTGGAAACGCTCGATGCCGAGGCGGTCGGCGAGAAAAGTCTGGGCGCGAACCATGTCGGCGATGGTAACGATGGGAAAACCCATGGCATAGGGTATCCCGGTTGCCGGATTGGTGGATGCCGGGCCGCTGCTGCCGCCAAAGCCGCCGATTACGTTGGAGCTGATAATGCAATAGCGGTCCGTATCGAAAGGTTTGCCGGGACCGATGGCGCCATCCCACCATCCGGGTTTTTGCTCGTCTTTATCATGACGCCCCGCGGCGTGATGATCAGAGGTCAGGCCATGACAGATGAGGATAGCGTTATCACGTGCGGGGGCTAATTCACCGTAAGTTTCAAAGACGATCTCAAAGCCGGGCAAGAGCTCACCGCTTTCAAGTTGAAGCGGATCGTCGAATATTTCTTTAATCGGTGTGACGATCATCAGCCTTGTTTCCAGCCAAGAAGATCAGGCAACGGCGCAATCATTCCGGGGTGCCGTATCGGCCTCTTCTTTGGGCGGCAAAAGCGTGCCGAGGGAAAACTTCGCATATTCGGGAAGTTCGTAGACCGGGTCGTAAAGCGCGAGAGAGAGAACCCGCCGGTCGATTTCGAGGATCAGCTTTTTTGACCGCAGTTGTTCAAGGGTATCGTCGGTTTTCTGCTCGGAAAAGCCGTCTTCTTTCTCAAGCGTGGCATAGAGGCCGGCCTTTGTCGGCGCTTCATCGCAACTTTCCAGAACCCGGCGGGCATCTCCCCCGATTATATGAAGAGGGGCGACGGCGCAGGGGCGCGTATCTTCTATTTCCAGGGTGTCGCCTTTCCGTCGGGCAAGCAATTTAGGCTCATAATCCAGTTTTTTCAGGTCATGGATAATTTGGCGCAGCTTTTCCAGGCCGGGCCGGTTGGGGTGAGGGATCGGATGGTTGGCGAGATGGCCACGAAGGGGGAACTCCTCGTCGCTATCAAAGAAATAGGCCAGGTCAGCCAGCTTTTCCTCCGGGACGGGATAAACATAACGGTACATTTCCACCGGCTGCAGCTTGAGGCCATAGGATTCCGGATTATTGTGATAAAGGCTGTAGCGGTCAAAGCGCAGGCCGATAAGATTGCCCCGTGGCAGATGTGAAATCAGGGAAATCCACTGGGCGGTTTCGTCATGCCATTCATCTTTCTCGCTGGGGAAGTTGGCGATGATGGCCCAACTGGCGGAAACGCCGTTCTGACGGCAGGATTTCAGGAGCTGCACGTTCTGCCAGCTTGCGCATCCCTTACCCATCAGTTTGAGGGTTTTACTGTGCAGGCTCTCGATGCCGGGCTGGATCCAGTGAATTCCACTGCGGCGAAGCTGTTCCACATGATAGGGTTTGAGATTAGCCTTGGTCTCGTAAAAAATATTAAAGGTCTTTTCCGATTTTTCGAAGTGAGGCAGGACGCTCTCGAAATAATTCATGTCGAGAATATTATCCACCGCCTCGAATCGCGTGATGTTGTGTTTATCTGAAAGGTGCTCAATTTCGGCAATCACCTCTTCTGGCGATTTTGAACGATAGTTCATGCCGCTGCCATTGAGACCGCAAAACGTGCAATGGCTGCGCTCTCCCCACCAGCATCCGCGTGATGTCTCGATCGGCAGGGTCGAAATGATTGAGCCTCTGTAGATATTTGCCCCAAGCTCTTCAAAAAAATCATCGTAATCGGGAAAGGGGAGCCCATTAATCGAGTCGACGACCGCACGGGGATATCCATCGCCGCCGGTTACCGTCGGATAGCCGGTTTTTCTATGAACCGGGCCGTAAACGCCTTCGGGGAGACGTGCTGCTGGAACTTCTATCCCGTGGTCCAGAATTTCACGGCACAGGGGAGAGATCAGTTCATCGGCCTCTCCGGAAACGGCAAAATCCACCCACGGAAAACATTCGTGGGTCGTTTTTCCCATCACCGTTTCACAGTTGGCGCCTCCGATCATGGTGATGATGTCGGGGTTCAACTCTTTAACCCGGCGAAGCAGGGCAAGCGAGGCGGTGTGCTGTTGAAACACAGAGGTGCAGGCGACGATCCGCGGTTCTTTTTTCAAAATCGCCTGGGCTGTCCAGTCAATAAAACCCGGGATCAGGGGATAGACCTTTTGAGTCCGGTCAATGCGGGTTTCCAGGCTCTCCTGTTCGTCTTCATCCGCCCGGTCCCGAAGCAGGCTGAAAAAGGTATCGGGATCGGTCCTGTTGTCGGGAAAGGCGGATTGGGCGAACAGCCATTCAAGGGATATCTGGGAAGGCGGGGTCTGGACGACGTGATAGAAATCCCGATAGCCGACATATTCCATAAACCACATGTTGGGATAGACCACCTCGGCGGTAAACCCATCCCGGACCAGGATCGATTTCAAAAGGCTCAGTCCGAGGGACGGCCTGACGACTTCGGCCGGCGGCATATTGACTAGGCAGATGTCCACTTTTGCAGGTTCCTCTTTGCTTTCCATACTCTAGATTGTGGTCTGGCGGGGGACAAGCAAGGGAAGTTACTCAAGGCTGATCCCGAGGAAGGTGTTCCGCATTCTTTCGATGTAGGCTTGGGAATCATAGGTCTGAACATCGAGGCCGAGGACCTGGGGAGTCAGCTGTCCCAGAGCGCCGAGAATTTCCGCCTGGGCCGTAAAGGCGCTGTACTGGGCGGCATACAAATCGGTATAGGCGGTGGCCAGGTCTTCCTGGGCTGTCAGCACATCGGTCATCGTCCCCGTGCCGTGGCTGTATTCGCGTTTCAGGCCGTCGATCGCCTTGTTGGTATAGTCGACCTGTTTCTGATAGGCGCTAATCTGCTTTTTCGCCGCGGCCAGGGTTTCCCAGTTTGAAGCGGCAGAATAAACCGCTTCGTTGCGGGTATCCTGAAGCTCGGCCCGGTACTGGGCGACGGTCTGTTTGGCTTCGCGAATTTCGGAATAGGTTTCGCCGCCTGCATACAGGGGCACGGTCAGTGTCATGCCGTAGGTCCAGGTGGCGACCATGTCGTGTTCGGTATAGTCGGACGAGCCGGTAAAGCGCTCCTGATCCCATTCACGCTCGACGCTATTGCTGAAATCGAGGGAGGGAAAGAGTCCTCCTTCCTCGTAATCAACCATATATTCACCGTATTTGAGGGTGAATTCGGCCTCAATCACTTGCGGGTTTGCGCTCGCGGCGATTTTTATCGTTTCTTCCAGGGTCCGGGGCAGAGCGGGGAGTTCCGGCCATTTCTCAAGGGTGCCTGGAGAGATACCGATAACCGATTCGAACTCCCTTTTTGCCGAATTGAGCTCACCGACATAGCTGTAAAGACTGCCCTCGACTTCCGCCACATAGGCATCAACCTGGGAAACGTCGGTAATGGTCACGGATTGGGACTTGAATTTGTAATCGGTCTGCTCTTTCAGTTTCAGCAGGTCGTCCCGCATCTGGCCATAGGCCTGGACGGTAGCCGCGTAAAGAACCACCTCGCCATAAGCCTCAAGAGCCTCGCCGAGGGTTTCCTGTTCGGTATCGGCAAGGCTCGCCGTCCCGGCGGCGATTTGGGCCTCCGCGGCATTGATGCCGGCTATTCCAGCCCCTCCTTCGAAGACGTTGAGGGTGGCTTCAATCTCGATCTGGCGGTCATGGTTTGTTTCGTCCACCTTGGTGGAAAGGGTACCGGCAGAAGCGGTCTCACTCGTTTTCGTTCTTGTCTGGGTAAACCCTTCATAGGCCGTAAAGGTAAGGTCGGGCATGAAGGTGGCCCGGGCCTGGGGCAGGCTTTCCGCCGTTGCCTTTAGTTCCGCCCGCGCCGCTGCAATCGCCGGGTTGTTGGTATAGGTCAAGGCCAGGGCCTCTTTGAGGGTCTGGGCCTGAAGGGGGCTGGAATTCGATAACAAAAGGACAATAGAGGCGACGGTGCCGCAAAGCCCCCCTACCCGAAAATTCCCTTCGGAATAAATCACGTCTACTCCCCTTGACCAAACCCATCACAATCCGGGCCGAAAAACCAATATGCTCGGAGACATGATGTTGGGCAACCCGATTCCATCTAATAAGGGTCGATTCCCGGAAAATAGCTATATTTTCCATAACTCTAGATGAGGTATTTTTATTGACATCGGTCCAAAAGATTTAAACAATTCTGAAGTTATTTCGGGGGTCGTTGCTTAAAAGCCAGATTTGGCGGCTTGGCGCTGAGGGTGGCTTTTTGTCCTGGGGAGGAATTAATGACGGCATCGTCCGATGCGGCCATCACGTTTTTTCGCAATATGTTTGATCAGCGCAGCGCCGATGAGTTGCGGGCGATCGCCCGTATAAAGCGTCTGCGTGAGCGATTTATGGCGGACAAGCCCCTGCGGGACAAGATTGAGGCCAACCGGGAAGATCTCTCGAAGGTTTTCAAGGAATACGGTTTTGATGTTGATGCCCAGGCTCTACGGCCTGTTTGGGACCTGAAATTTGTTGTCGAGAAGGGAGAAGAGGCCGCTTTCGCCGATTATCCCGAGGCCCAAGTCTGGAAGTCCTGGTTCAATGATCTGCTTGCCCATCGGCGGATGCTTTTTGAACTGGGTGGAATGGCCGAAGTTAATCAGCCATTCCACGCCTGGCGCAACCGCAATATTCTGAGGAATAACAGCGATCTCGGGAAGCGCAACGAATCGATCACCTATCCCATTGTCGCCTATGAGCTCTGTGACGGCTGTTCGGTCGGCTGCTGGTTTTGTGGCGTTTCGGCCGAAAAGTTCAAGGGCCACCTGCCTTATGAGGAAGAAAATGCAAAGCTCTGGCGCGCTATGCTCAAGGTCATGGTCGATCTCTTCGGTGATGCCGCCAAAACCGGGTTTTGTTACTGGGCCACCGACCCGATGGATAATCCGGATTATCTAAAATTTGCCGAGGATCATTACCATGTTACCGGCATGTTCCCGCAGATGACGACGGCGGCGCCTCTGAAAAATTTGAAATTGACCAGAGAGGTCATGGCGCAGGCTGCTGAACACCGCTGCGTGATCAACCGTTTTTCCATTCTTACCCCAAAAATTCTCGAACGTGTTCATGCGGAATTTACTGCCGATGAACTGCTCGCCGTCGAACTCGTTATTCAGACCAAGGGCTCGATCCTCGGCAAGGCGGTCGCCGGGCGGGCGATGGACCACAAGGATCGCGTCTCAGGCGATAGCGGCGACACAGAGATTGCCATGAGCGAACACGGGCTGGGCACTGTGGCCTGCGTCAGCGGTTTTCTCGTCAACCTGCCTCATCGCACTGTGAAACTGGTAACGCCCTGCCGGGCCTGTGAGCACTGGCCCAAGGGCTATCGTGTGTATGAAGAGGCAAGCTTTTCCACAGCCCGGGAATACCGCGAAATTCTCGGGGGTATGATCACGCGGCATATGCCCGAAAGCCTGCCCGCCGATACGCCTCTGGCCTTTCGCTCCGACCTTGAATTCGTTCCCGGGGACGATTTTTTCGAACTCAAGGGCGAAGTGACAACCCACAGGGTCAAGGGGTTGTCCTACCTTGGTGACGCCGCACCCATCATCGCCGAGGGGGGCGCAACACCCAGCGATGTCATTGCCCGGTTGATGGCAGACGGCGCCGATATCTTTTCGGCGACGCAGGTCTTGCAGGATCTCTTTAATCTCGGATTTATCGAGGATGATCCCGCCATTCTGCGGGATGGGCCCTTGGCCATGTAGGGAAAAGAGAAAAACAATACGCCGGGATCGTAAATTTTGCGGTATCCCGATTGATCGTTGAAACTGTTCCGGCCATTTGCCGGAAATGGCGGGAATCCCGCCCAGGAAGGAGAGAGCATCATGACGAAACAAATCCCCGAGGCCATCGCCGGCTATCGTCGTATTTTTGAGCGCCGTACCGAGGAACAGTTATCAACCCTTGCCAATATCAAGCGGTTCATGGAATGCCTCTCTGGTGATTCCGATTTCCGTCAGGGGCTGAAAGATAATCCCGACGACCCATCGGCCCTGATGAAGGAATATGGCATTCCTCTTGATGCGCTGGAACTGCTGCCCGTATGGCACACCCAATATATGAAGCACCGCTACACGGAAGAGGGAAAGAAGTGGCCCCTGGCGCATATCTGGGACGAATACATGCAGGAGATGATTACGCACCGTGATATTTTGCGCGATCACGGCAGTATGGAGAAAATTCATCCTCGTTTTCATGCCTGGCGGGAACGCCAGTTAAAGCGGGCGGTTAGCGAACTTGGCGGCAGCGCCCAGTCGATCACCCATCCGATCCTGTCATTTGAGTTGAGTGAGGGTTGTTCGGTTGGCTGCTGGTTCTGCGGCATCTCGGCGGACAAGTTCGCCGGCCATTACTCCTATACATCGGAAAATGCAGCCTTGTGGCAGGGCATTCTCGGTGTTTGTGATGATCTTTTCGGTGAGGCGACGCAGACCGGTTTTTGTTACTGGGCCACCGACCCCTCCGACAATCCCGATTATCCGAAATTTATCGAGGACTATTACAAGACCACCGGCATGCTGCCGCAGACGACGACGGCGGCACCGCTCAAGAATGTTCCGCTGACGCGGGAAATTCTGGCGCTGTTCGACAAGTATCGGTGCATCACCAACCGTTTTTCAGTTCTTACCCTGCGTCAGATGCGGGCTATCCATGCAGAGTTCACGCCTGAAGAACTGATGGGTGTGGAGCTGGTCCTGCAGAACAAAGAGTCGCTGACCGTCAAGGCCAGCGCCGGTCGTGCCATGGATCGCAAGAAAAAGCTCGAGTCCCAAGGCAAGGACAACAAGATTTCTCTCCTTGAGGGTGATCACTCGACGATTGCCTGCGTCAGTGGGTTCCTGATCAATATGCCGAACAAGGTCGTGCGTCTGGCCAGCCCGACCAGGGCCGGTAAGCTCTGGCCGAAGGGTTATAGGGTTTATGCCGAGGCGCATTTCGAAACGGTGGAAGATTTTCGCCGGGTCGTCGAGGAGATGATCGACGCTCACATGCCCGAAAGCGTGCCTTCCTTTGAGACCCTCGCCTTTCGCAGCGATTTTGAATACACCGGTTTGCCGGAGGGGTTTCAACTCAACAATGGAATCAACAAACATACGGTAAAGGGGTTTTCGTTTACCGCGCGTCTTGGTGAATTGGTCAGTGAAGGCGACAAGAGTGCTGGCACCGTCATGGGTGAGCTGATTTCCAGCGGTGAGGACATTTTTCTCGTCAACGAGATGCTGCAAAACCTGTTTGACAACAGTCTTTTCAATGACGATCCCGCCTTGGCCGGTATCGGCAGTGGAAAGAGCGGCGGCGGCGAATCGGGGCCTTCCCGCGCCGCCTGAGGCTATTATCGGGTCGTCTGACGGGTGTCGTTTCGCAGCTTAATCCCCGGCGATCATTTTGTGCATGGTTACGGCATAAGACATTGATTCAAGCCACGGCTTCATTCGGGTCTGGGCGAAACGCAGCATGCGCGGATGGGCCACCGGCACCCCCCAGGTAAACCGCTTCAGATCGGTCAGTTTCGCCTGCCGCTGGGCGACCTCCCACCATAGAGGCAGAATGCGCCCGATAGATTGCAGGTCCGGCGAGACAAAGGAAATGGTCCAGCGCAAAACTTTTTCGCCGATCACATGGGTGATAACCCAGCCGACCACCTCGTCCCCTTTCATCAGCGCCAGACTCGTATCCTTGTGGCAATCGTCTTCCTTGGTGAATGGGTCCTGATCGTCGGCGTACCAGGGGTCCGAGCTTTCCTGACGGCGTTGGATGGCCGCGCGTTCGATTTTGCTCACCTCGTCCCAGAGTTTGATGCGATAGCCCCTGGGCAGGCGGGCGCGGATCAACCAGGGGGTTTCATAGGCCAGATCGATGGTTGATTTGCAAATGATCTGGCGGATTGATGCCTGGCGCCAGTTGTTGTGGACCAGGAATTTGCCCAAAGGGTTTTCATCGTCCTCAGCCATCAGAAAATACACGCCCTCCCTGTAGCCGAGTTCGGCAAAGCCTTTCTCGATTTTGGAAAGAATGGCACTGCCAACCCCCTGCTGACGCAGGAAAGGGTTGATATAGAGAGATATAAGCTCGAATCCGGGATTGGGTTTTTTTGCTCCCCAGCCGAACCCGAAGCCGATGGTGTCGCCGCCGGAATGGGCGGCAACGAGGATCAGGGTTTTGTCTTCGGGGTTGAGAAGCGCCTCTCTGGCGACGGGATAGGTATAGTCGAGATAGTTCCCGGCATCTTCCGGCGTGACGGTGCGGACTTCAAAACCGTTTTTGGTTTCGGCTCCTGCCGTTTTCTCATTTTTCTTGCCCGGCATTGGCTCTCCAATGACTGATTCAGCTGAAAAATCCGCCGTGATGTGAAAAGGATAACGAAAATAGCCAAATCCACAATAACACTGTAAAAAGTATCGTCATTTCATTCATACGGGTTGGAAAATTTAACGTTCAAGATGGGTATGGGAATTTCATCTATAGGCAGGTCGTTACGGGCATCCGCAGCCGTCCTCCTCGCAATGGGGGGGCTGTCCGCCTGTGCGTTACAGGAATACCAGGCCCAGCCGCTCGATCCCCATCTTGTGGTCACCCAATTCGAGGCCCGGCGGCTTGATGATCCCGGCCTGCGCAGCTTCATGGAAAGCCATGGGTCGGCGGCGACCCTTTCCAGCGGAAAATGGGGCCTTTCGGAACTTTCTTTGCTGGCTTTTTATTACAACCCCAAAATTGCCGTTGCCCGCGCCGAGTGGGAGGTTCAGCGGGCCGGTGAAATTACCGCCGGTCAATACATCAATCCTTCCCTCGATTTTAATATGGAGCATCATTCCGACAAAGGCGCCGCCCCGCCCGCACCCTGGACATTGGAGCTTTTATTCGGGATCACCCTGGAATTTCCGGGAAAACGGGAAGCCCGCATCGATCAAGCCGAAGCGCTTTCGCAAGCCGCCCGGTTGGGAATAGCGGAACAAGCCTGGCAGGTACGAGCCTTTCTTCGTCAGCGCTTTGTTGATCTCTATGGGGCGATCTCGACCCACGAACTTAATGCGGTGGAACTGGAAATTCTTGAGGATAACGTCACCCTTCTTGAAAAACACCACAAGGCCGGCGAGGCCGGTCGCTTCGAGACCAGCGCCGCGCGTCTGCGCCGCCATCAGGCCAAGCTGGCCCTTGACGAAGCTCTGGGGAATATCGCCACGATGCGCGCCGCCCTTGCCGCCGCCCTTGGTCTTCCGGTCGAAACCGTTGACGGGATAACCCTGGATTTCGCAGCGTTGGGCCTGCGCCCACCCTCATCCCTCGATGGGGCGGGCCTTCGCCAGGCCGCTCTTTTCAACCGTCTTGACCTTCGTCGGGGGCTTGCCGAGTATGAAGCCAGCGAAGCGTCTCTGCGGGGCGAGATCAAGAACCAGTATCCGGATTTTAATCTCTCCCCCGGCCATATCTGGGATCAGGGTGATCTTGTGTGGAATCTTGGCGTGGTTTTTCTCTTGCCGTTTCTCAATGTCAATGAGGGGCCTATTGCCGAGGCGCGAGCCAATCGCGAGCTGGAAGCCACGCGTTTCACCGCCCTGCAAGCGCAGGTGCTGGGCGACCTTAGCCAGGCCCGGGCCGATTATGCGGGCGTTTACCGGAGCTTGATGACGGCGAAAAGCCTGTTGCAGGAGCAGGAGGACCAGGTGAAAGGCATGGAAAAACAGTTTGCCCTCGGCATCGCCGATCGTCTGAGTCTCGACAATGCCCGCCTTGAGCTGGTTGCCGTCCAGCGGGCTTATTTTCATGCGCAAATGAAGGTTTACAGTGCCTTTGGCCGTCTTGAAGACGCGGTTCAAAGGCCCCTGGATGAAAGCGCGCTTATACCTGATCTCGCCGGTAAAGAGTTGCCTGATCCGAATATGCCCCAGGACGATAAATGAACAATCGCAACGACATAATCCTTTTCGCAACGATCTTCCTCGCCGTTCTGACCTTTGGCGGATTTTCTCCACCGGCCCTTTTTCCTCTTAAGGCCGCCTCCTGGATCGCCCCGGCCTCGGCGCAGGACGAAGAAAATGACGATGAGGATGATGATGACGACGACGACGACGTCCAGCGTGTCGTTCTTATAGATGGTGTGCCGGCAGTTCGCCTTTCCGCCGAGACCCAGGTCCAAAGCGGCGTCGAGGTTGAAGCCCTGGAAAGGACCCAATACATTCCGGTTTTTTCCGCCTTCGGCCGGGTCATCGATATCCAGCCGCTTTTGATGTTGCGGGCTCGTTACGGTGAGGTGAAAACCCGTATTCAAATCGCTCAGGCGGCGTTGGCCGCGGCGAAGAAAGACGTTGATCGTCTGGGCAAGCTGCACAAGGATATTCCCGCCAAGGCGTTGCAACAGGCAGAAGCGACCAGGAAAACCCATCTCGCCCAATTGCGCGGGGCGGAAATGGCCTTGCGCTCAATCCGTGGCGAGGCCCTGCAAGGCTGGGGCCCGGCCCTGACCAAAATTGCCCTATCGGATAACGCCGATACCCTTAAGAGTTTCTACGCCGGTGAAGAGGTGCTGTTGCTCGTCACGCTTCCCCCTGCCTCCGCCCTTCCTCTAGAGACGAGTGAGGCGCTTTTATTCAGGACCGGGGACGAGGATGATCCAATACCCGCAGCACTTGTTTCACCAGCTCGGGAAACCGACCCTGTGGTTCAGGGCGAAACCTATTACTTCCGCGCCCCGGCCTTTCGCCTTCGTCTCGGGATGCGGGTCGATGTCCAGCTTTCAGATGGCAAGCCGGTAACCGCCGGGGTTCTGATCCCCCGCGAGACGGTCGTCTGGTATGCCGGCAAACCCTGGGTCTATGTTCAGATCGACGACGATCTCTTTCTGCGCCGAGCCGTGGTGACACAAAGAGAAACACCGGAAGGCTGGTTTGTCGTCGAGGGGTTTGCGCCCGGCGACCATCTGGTCGTTACCGGGGCGCAGATGCTCCTGTCCGAGGAATTCCGCTGGCAGATTCAGGGCGATGACGATGACTAGAGAGACGGGCTGAGCGGCATGCTTTCAACCATTGTCCGTTTCTCGGTTCGCTATGCCGGGGTTATCGTTTCCCTTTCGATTCTGCTGCTTCTTTACGGCGGCTACAGGCTGTCGAAGACCGGCCTGGATATCTTTCCCGAATTCTCGCCCAAGCTCGTCATTATCCAGACCGAATCGCCGGGGCTTTCGGCTGAACAGGTCGAGGTGCTGGTCACTCAGCCTCTTGAAAGCGCACTGGGCGGCCAGGTCGGGCTCGAATCCATCTCCTCCCAGTCGATCCAGGGTCTTTCCGTCGTCAGCCTGATCTTCGAGGAGGACACCGATCTTTATCTCGACCGTCAACTGGTGGCCGAACGTATTGCCAATGTCGCGACCCAGCTTCCGCAAGGGGCAGGCCCGCCGATCATGGTGCCGCTAACCTCGTCGTCGAGCACCATCATGACCATCGGCCTGACCTCGAAAACGGTGCCGCTGATGGAGCTGCGGACCCTCGTCGACTGGACGGTTACCCCCCGTCTTCTCAGCGTTTCCGGCGTCGCCGACGCCAACGTCTTTGGCGGTGAGGTCAAACAGTTCCAGATTCAGATCCGGCCCGGCCGCCTGCGTAAATATGGCCTGTCCATTCAGGATGTGGTCGATGCGGCGGGGCAGGGGACGGGAATTCTCGGGGCCGGTTTTATAGAGAACGATAATCAGCGTATCGTTCTGCGATCCCAGGGCCAGCCGGTCACCGTCGAGCAGCTCGCCAAGGTGGTCGTCAGGCGGGGTGAAGGGGTCAGCCTTCTTCTCGGTGATATCGCCGATGTGAGCGTGGCGCCCGCGCCCAGTATCGGCGGCGCCAGCATCGGCGAAGAGCGGGGCGTTCTGATCATGGTTATCGGCCAGTACGGGGCCAACACCATGGAAGTAACCAAAAATGTCGAAGCGGCTCTCGCAGAATTCACCGAAAGCTTTGAACGTCAGGGAATAACCCTTCATGGCGATCTCTTTCGTCCGGCCAATTATATCGAGTCCTCGCTGGCCAATATTACCGGCCACCTTCTGATCGGCGCGGTGCTGGTCATCAGTGTGCTCTTTCTCTTTCTCTTTAATATCCGCAGCGCCTTTATCTCGGCGACGGCGATTCCGCTCTCCCTGATCTCGGCGGCTCTGGTTCTGGTCGAGATGGGGGAAAGTATCAACATTATGGTGCTCGGCGGCCTGGCGATTGCGCTCGGCGAAGTGGTGGACGACGCCATTATCGATACCGAAAACATATTCAAACGGTTGCGCGAGAACCGGCGGCTTGCTGAGCCCAGGTCTTTCATCGGTGTCGTCTTTGAGGCCTCAATGGAAGTGCGCAGCTCGGTCGTTTATGCCAGTTTCATCGTTGCCCTGGTGTTCGTGCCCCTGCTCACCCTTTCCGGGGTCTCGGGGCGAATGTTCGAACCCCTCGGGCTTGCTTATATCCTCGCCATTCTTGCCTCGCTCGTGGTTGCGCTTACGGTTACCCCGGCCCTGTGCTGTCTGATGCTGGGGCAAGGCGATCTGGAGGCCGACGATCCGCCGGTGGTGCGTTGGCTCAAACCCGGCTATGGGCGGCTTCTCGGCATAATCGGCCATCATCCCCGGTTCGCCATTTTCGGTGTTCTTCTTTTCTGTGGCGGCGGTATTGCCGTTCTGCCGATGCTTGGCGGCGGATTCCTGCCGGAACTGCGTGAGGGTCATTATATGATCCACACCGCCAGTCTTCCCGGCACCTCGGTTAAGGAATCCCTGCGTATCGGCGGCGAGATCATAAAACAGGTTGCCCAAATCGATGGTGTGCGCTCGGTTTCCCAGTGGGCGGGCAGGGCCGAGCGCGGCGCCGATACCTTCGGTTCCCATTACAGTGAATACGAGGTTGACCTGATCGAACTTTCAGGGCCCGAGCAACAAAGGGTCAAAGACGAAATCCGCCATGTTCTCGATAATTTTCCCGGCGTTTCGGCGGAACTCAACACGTTTCTTATCGAACGGGTGGACGAGACGATTTCGGGCTATACGGCGCCGGTGGTGGTCAATATATACGGCCACGACCTCGATCTTCTCGACCGCAAGGCGTTGGAAGCCGCCGCCATTATGGAATCGGTGCCGGGCGCTGCCGATATTCAGGTCCGCGCCCCGCCCGGGACGCCTTTACTCAATGTTCGCCTGCGTCTCGACGATCTCGCCCGCTTCGGAATTCGGCCGATGGAGGTCTTCAAGGCCGTTCAGGTCGCTTATGAGGGTAAAAAAGTAGGCCAGATTTACCAAGGCGCGCGGGTTTTTGATGTGGTGGTGATTTTGGAAGAGACTCTGCGCCGTTATCCGACATCGGTCCGTGAGCTGCCCCTGGTTACGCCGGAGGGCAAGATCGTGCCGCTGGGGGAGCTGGCGGATATCAACCAGACCGGTGGACGCTATGTCATCCTTCACAATGGCGCCCAGCGGCTGCAAACGATCACGGCGAACGTCGCCGGGCGTGATCTCAACAGTTTTTTTGATGAACTCAAGGACCGGATTCACGCAGAACTCGACCTTCCCGCCGATACTTATCTTGAATTCACCGGCGCGGCGGTCGCCCAGGCGAAATCCCGCGAGGAACTGATCGTCCATTCCCTGCTTGCCAGTGTCGGCATTCTGGTTCTGCTTTATGTAGCCCTGGGCAGCTTCCGCAACATGTTGCTGGTTCTCGTCAATCTGCCGTTTTCGCTGGTTGGCGGGGTTATTGCCGCCCTTGTCACCGGCGGCTGGTTGTCGCTCGGTTCCCTGGTTGGTTTTGTGACCCTGTTTGGCATTACCCTGAGGAATTCGATTATGCTGGTCTCTCATTACCAGCATCTGGTTGACGAGGAAGGCATGGAATGGAATGCCGAAACAGCTATTCGCGGGGCTCAGGAACGCCTTACCTCAATTCTGATTACGGCGCTTGTTACCTCTCTCGCCATGTTGCCGATCGCCGTCAACAGCGATAATCCCGGCCGCGAGATCATGGGTCCGATGGCCTCCATCGTCATTGGCGGCCTTATTTCATCGACGTTTCTCAATTTGCTGGTCCTGCCGACAATCATGCTGCGTTATGGCCGTTTCAGGAAAGGGAATTTACCCACATGAAGGCGCTTTTAAAGCGCGCGGAGGCCGCCGGAGAGCCGGAAATGCTGCGGGTCCCCCTCTCCAGCGGGATTGAGGCGGAAATCCAGATACGTCGAAGTGCGCGGGCGCGCCGGGTCATTCTGCGCCTTTCGCCCCGCTCCAGCGTTCTCGAACTGGTTCTGCCCCAGCGCGCCAGCCTCAAAAGCGGCCTCGCCTTTGTCCGCGAGCGCGAACAGTGGATTATCGACTGTCTTGCCGATCAGCCGGTTCATCGACCGATTGAGGACGGCGCCATGATCCCGTTTCTGGGGGAAAACCTCGTTTTGCGCCATATCGATCGTTCCCGGGGCATTCCTTACCGCGAGGGAGGCGACTTGGTTGTACCTGGCCTGTACGCTCATATGCCCCGGCGCACTCTTGACTGGCTGCGCCGGCAGGCCCGTGAAATTATTACCCCCAAGGCAAGGGAAAAGGCGGCACAAATCGGCAAACCCGTGGGCCGGATCACACTGCGCGACCCGGCAACCCGCTGGGGCAGTTGTTCCCCCTCGGGGGATCTGTCGTTTTCCTGGCGCCTCGTGATGGCGCCTGAATCGGTGCTCGATTACGTGGTGGTTCATGAAGTCGCCCATTTGCGCGAACTCAACCACGGGGCGGCGTTCTGGGCCTTGGTTGAGGAGCTTTTCGGCGATCCGGGGGGTGAAAAGGAATGGCTGCGCACCCATGGACCCGGTCTCCACAGCTATCGCTGAGGTGGGGCATCCCTGAGGCAGGGGCGCCAGACCCCCTATTATTGTCCCCTGCATCACCCCCTATATTAATGTCTATTTCCGCTCTTTTTTCGGCGCGTAACGCAGCCGCAGGTAAAGCACGCTGCCGGCGAGCACCAGGGTGATGCCGTTAGCGGCCATCAGGGGCCGTGAGCCGATCAGCGCTCCGTAACAGATCCACAGCAGGATTCCGGTGCACAGGCCGGCATACATGACCAGCGAGATGTCCTCTACAGATTTGCTGCGAAAGGATTTGACGACTTGGGGGGCGAAGGCAAGGGTGGTCAGGATGCCGGCGAGCGCCCCGATCGCCTCAATCACCTCATAACTCAGAAAATTATCCATGATTTCAATAGGTTCCATGTTTCTGGTGGGGTGCTCCACTATGCCGTCCTCATAATGATTTGTCGCTGGAAAAGGGAATTCTCCGGATTCTTCCCGGTTCCGGGATAGGCGCTATGGGCAAAGGATGCATTTATTTTGAACTGTGACAATACTATCACACATCAAAAACGCCCGTTTTTCTCTCATAAAGACATATGGAGAGTGAATTCTGAGGTTGCCCTATAAATCTGAAGCCTTATAACCATATGATATTATTCGGTATATTCCAAAGCTTTGGAATATAGGGGCTGTCTGGAAAGCTCTCCGCCAGGGGCTGAGAAAGGTCAAGAAAGCTTCACATATGGGAATGGCGAACCGATGCATAATTGCAACACAGCGTGTCTTTTCCCTTTGACAGGAGAGAAAGAAGGGGGTAAATCTATTCACACAAAGAGGAGCAGAGGCGGAACAGTTTCGGTTTTCCATCTTCTGTAAGGTTTTTAACTGAAGACTGCTCCGTATTTAAGTTCGTTTTTATCAACATCCCATAAGGGGGAAGAAAAATGTCTAAGAAGCTCAACAAAATTGCTGCCATTGCCGTTCCGGCGATTATGGCGGTTGCGGTTGCTCAGCCGGCCGAAGCCAAGATCCTGATCATGGGCGACGGTGGCTGGGAAATCAGCTTTGACGGTAGCGTCAACGGTTTCTACACCTTCACCAGCAAGGAAGAACTACCTGGCACGGTTGCCGGCACCGCCGCAACTGGCGGCGGCACGTATATCGGCGGCATTCTCGGCGGCAACGCCAACGGCGACGACGATTCACGCGTCCAGTCCGGCCTTCTGCCGACCTTCTTCGGCGTCAACATCAATGCCCCGACCACCAACGGTCTCGACATGGGCTTCCGCTTCTCCATCGATCCGACGATCGCCAACGGCCACGCCAAGAACGGTCGTGTCGACATCGATCTTCGTGAAAACTTCTTCACGGTCGGCGGCAGCTTCGGCACCGTCCAGGTCGGTCGTTCGCTCAGCCACTTCGGTTCAGGCGCGATCGTCAGCGACATGACCCTGTTCGGCGTCGGCGCACCTTCCGCCGGTAACGGCACTGGTCTTGGCCGTATCGGCTTTGGTTATCAGTATGCCAACTTCAACGCCAACATCCGCTATACCACGCCTGACTTCAACGGCTTCAAGATCAGCGGCGGCGTCTATGACCCCTCCACCATGCTTTCCGAGGCCGCCGGCTATAATGCTGCTGAGACTGAAAGCCCCCGCTTTGAAGGCACCGCCAACTATGCCGGCGACTTCAACGGCGTGAGCATCAGTGCCTGGGTTGATGGTATGATCCAGGAAGCTCAGTTCGCTACCGGCGCCGATACCCGCCTTGGTACGGTTACCGCGGCCAACGCCGCTGCTCTGGTTAACGGCGGAACCACGGCCGTTGCTTCTGCCAACAACTCCGACAGCATGACTGGCTGGGGCTTTGGCGGCGGTGCCGTTCTCGGCTATGCCGGCTTCACCCTTACCGGTTACGGCTATACCGGCGAAGGTCTTGGCATGGGCCTGAGCTATAACACCTTCGGCGCCGCTTCCGGCAAGTCTGGTTCGGACATTCTCGGCAACGAGCGTGATGTTGATGGTTACTATGTCCAGGGCACCTATGCCTTCGGTCAGGGCACCTCGGTTGGCGTCAGCTACGGTCTTACCTCTCAGGACGAGACCACGGTTGATACGCTCATCCGTAACAACACCACTGCTAATACTGCCAATTCCGGCAACATCTACACCGAGGAACAGTCAATGATCGACGCCATGGTTTGGCACGACATTAACAAAAACCTCCGGATCGTCGGTGAATACAGCCACATGGAAGCTGAATTCTTCGATGGCGCCGATTATGACGCGGATTCCGTGTCCGTCGGCGGGTTCTTCTTCTGGTAGAACCTGATCCATTACGGATTAGAGGGGCGCCTTCGGGCGCCCCTCTTTTTTTTGGCAAAAGGCTTCCTTTTGTGCTTAGTGGCGCTTTGGCCAAGGGGACGCTTTCGGCGTCGGGTTAAATAAGTTAAACTATGTTTTTCCGACCGGCTCTCCCAGGAGAGCCTTTTCCTCACCAGGGTGATTGTGGAGACCTTTAGATATGCCGGCTTGCAGCCTTTTTAACACTTGGGAGTCCCGTTTCGGTCGGATTGCCGCCATTATGCTTGCCGCTGTTCTGGGCTTGTCTGCCTGTGCCGTTCCCGATTTTGACTTGGGCGACGGTGAAGAAGAGCTCTGGCGCTCGGGTAATTATTTTATCCGCATCGAACCTCAGGATAAGGTCCGGGGAAAGGCGCCCCAACCCAACCAGCAGCCGGTTAATATTGCCCGTGACCGGATCAGGGGCGCGTTGAGGCTTGTTTTCATTAAGCCTTCACGCAATGCCGACGTGGTGGCGCTGTTTTCCGACTATGGTGTCGAGATTCTCGGTCGCTACCTCCAGGAGGGGCTGGCCAAGGCGGGGCCGACTCAGGACGTCACTTTCGCCATAGCGACGACCCGCAAGGTGGTGCTCGGGCTTAAAGAGCAAAAAGTCATCACCGGCCGGGTTTTCTTCGTTAATAATCAACTCAATATCATTTTCGGCTCTCTCGACCGCGATGCCCCCATGTTTGGCGGTGACGGCGAGCTGGCGCAGAAAGAAAAAGCTGCCCTTCGTCTCAACCCTTACGTTCCCGGCCTGCGCTCCTTAAGGCTGAGGCAGGAAGGAATTCTGTCAACGCCGAAGAATTCCGGTGTTTTCAAGCCGGTGGGATCAAACCGCCCCGATTGGCTGGTCTTTACGACCCAGGCGCTCACCCCCCGTTCTACGGTTGCCACGCCAACCCGGAAAAAGGCCCCGTCCGGCGGAAACGGCGACTATCAACAATTGCGCGGTGAAATCGAAAGTCTGAAGCAGGAATTGCGCCGTCAGCAGGGCCAGCCCGCCGGTCGCGCACCAGCGCCTCAGCCCTTACCCCAGGCCCAACCGCTTCCTCCGGGGGTCACCCAGCCCATGGCCGAGCGTCTTGGAGTGCTCGACAGGCTCTATCAAAACGGCCTGATCAGCCAGCAGGAATACATGGCCAAACGAAACCAGATTCTTCAGGGATTCTAAGGCGCTTAGGGCTCATTACCCCTGTCAGACGTCAGGCGAGCAATTTTTCCACATGTTCGGCGATGGCGAGGGATGCGGTCAGACCGGGGGATTCAATGCCGAACAGGTTGATAAGGCCGTCTATTCCGTGATCGCTGGGGCCGTGGATGGCGAAATCCGCGGCGGCCTCTCCCGGCCCGGCAATTTTCGGGCGTAAGCCTGCATAATCCGGAGTCAATGCGCCGTTCTCAAGAGCTGGAAAATAGCTGCGGATCGCCTCATAAAATCTATCGGCCCGCGCCGGGTCGACGCTGTAATCTTCCTTCTCCACCCATTCCACATCGGGGCCGAACCGGGCCTGTCCACCCAAGTCCAGGGTCAGGTGAATGCCGAGCCCGCCGGGTTGTGGAACCGGATAGATCAGCTTTGAGAAGGGTGGGCGTCCCTGAAGTTTGAAATAATTGCCCTTGGCGAGATAAAGCGGGGGAATACTGCCCGGTGGCACACCGTCGATTGATTGGGCGATCTTCTGTGCCCGTAGCCCTGCCGCGTTGATGACGATCCCGGATTCCAGGAAATACGGTGTTTCCTCGCCGATCTTCAGGCGAATACCGTCGTCGATAACCTGACCAGAGATTACAGGGGCGTTGACGGCGAGGGCCGCGCCATGGGCCTCTGCCTCTCCCAGATAGGAAAGCATCAGGCCGTGACTGTCGATAATTCCGGTGTTGGGAGAGAGAAGACCGGCCTCGGCTTTCAGTTCCGGCTCAAGCCCGGTGAGGCCGTCCCGATTGAGAAAAGTGAGGTCATCGACCCCGTTGGCTTCGGCCTGGGCCTTGATGGCGGTCAGTTTTTCGACCTGCCCGGGACTTGTCGCGACGATGATCTTGCCCAGGCGATTGTGCTCTATCCCGTTTTCAGCGCAATAGGCGTAGAGCGCCCTGGCCCCGCTGACACATAGCCGGGCCTTGAGGCTGTCGGTGGGATAATAGATGCCGGCGTGGATAACCTCGCTGTTGTGAGAGCTGATCTGGGTGCCGATTTTATCCGCGGCCTCGATGATCACCACCTCACGACCGGAAAGGGCGAGCCGGCGGGCAATTGCAAGGCCGATTACACCGGCTCCGATAACCACAGCCTCGACGCGCTCAGTCATTGGGGGGGCTTTCTTCCGCCAGAGGGCCGAGGGCCTTTTTGTAACATCTGTCCGCCGCGTCAGTTTCGTCACGGGCAAGGTGAATATTGCCAAGATTGTTAATGAAATTGGCATTGTCCGGGTTTGATTTAACGGCCCGTTTCAGATGGCCGATAGCTGCATCGCTTTGCCCTGTTTGCTGGCAGAGAATGGCAATCATGTTGAGAAGGTCGGGATTCCCCGCCATTTTTGGCAGGGCCTTGAGATAGGCATCCCGCGCATCTGCAAGGTTTCCCGCCTGTTGATGGCCGGCTGCAAGTCTGAGGAGGGCGGCAGGGTCGCTAGGCGAGGCAGTATTCATCGGCGTTAAACGGTCTCTAGTTTTGACTTCCGGTTTCAACGTTGGGAATAAACATATACCCTGCGCCGCGCACCGTCCTGATGAATTCTCGCTGGTCGATGTTTCCCCCGAGTTTGCGGCGCAGGCGGCCGATCTGGACATCGATTCCCCGGTCAAAAGGCGTCCATTCACGGCCATGGACCCGGGACATCAATGTGTCGCGATCAAGCAGCCGGTTGGGATTGCTGAGAAAAACAGAGAGCAGGTCAAACTCGCCCTTGGTCAGTGGGACATCGTCTCCACTGGGGTCGGTAAGTTCCCTCTTTGCCGTATCCAGGCGCCAGCCTTCAAAAATGAAAACAATATCCCCGGCTTGGGCTTGAGCCCCTCCTTTCGGGGGAACCCCATCGCTGGCATTTTTATTCACCCGGCGCAGAACGCTTTTCACGCGGGCGTGCAATTCGCGCACGTTGAAGGGCTTGGCCACATAATCGTCGGCCCCCATCTCAAGCCCGACCACCCGGTCCACCATGTCGCTTTTCTGGGTGAGAATGATGACCGGGATGCCGAAATCTTCCTGCAGGCGGCGGGTCAAGCTTAATCCGTCCTCGCCGGGAAGAATGAGGTCGAGGATAACCAGATCGGCAATATCCGCTTCAAGAACCTTCAGCATGGACACACCGTCCCCGGCTGTGCTGACGCGATAGCCCTGCTGGGAAAGATAGCGGTCCAGCAGCTTGCAGATGCCGGGTTCGTCGTCAACGACGAGAATGTGCTCGGCGTGTTCCAAGGGTTTCCTTTTAATTCGAGCCAGGTTTTTAAAGTTGGTTTTTCTTATAAGGCGGTTGATCCTTTAATTTAACAATTTTTTGAGACCTGCCGAAGGCGAGCCATGTTGCAATCCTGTTTAGGGTGCAATGAAAAATACGTAAAATCATGGATTTAGACTGTTGCATAATGGCAACAGGGTGGGGAATTGTTACATAAATGATACCAAAAAATATGTCTTAAATTGTATGGAGTTATGTATTCTCCGCCTTTCCAGCCCCAGAAATAAAGCCGGGTGATTTGGCAGGAATATCCGGCAGGAAGATTACGTGGCCTCAAACTTAAGAGTAAAAAAATGCTGAAAAATAAACCTTTAATTTTTTCTTTGACCCTCCTCTCCGGGCTTTCTGTTTCGTCCGCTTCATTTGCGGAGGAAGCTGATAGCGCTGATAGCATAGATTACATTCTTGGAGACTTCTGGTCTTATCTCGCGAGCGATTCTGCAGAAACCCAGACGGCGCAGGCTGGAGAAGACGACCTCTTTACCTTTGACGGTGCGGATGTGGAACCCGTCTTTGCCTTGCCGCCGGTTGAGGTGATCGGTACCACGCCGGTTCTCGGCTCTGGTCTGCCCAAGGAAAAAGTGCCGGCCAATGTTCAGGTCATCGGTCAGGAGCAAATTGATAATTCAAGGGCCCTTAACCTCGGCGATCTTCTCAATTCCCAGGGTACCAGCTTCACACTCAATGATGCCCAGAATAATCCGTTCCAGCCAGATATTCATTTCCGCGGCTATACCGCGTCTCCGCTGCTTGGCAATCCAGAGGGGATCGCTATTTATCAAAACGGTATCCGCATCAATGAGCCTTTTGGCGATGTCGTCCAGTGGGACGTGATCCCGGAATTTGCACTCAATTCAGTCCAGATTATTCCCGGCGCCAACCCGGTTTACGGTCTTAACGCATTGGGCGGCGCGCTCGCGCTGGAAATGAAGAACGGTTACAACTTCCAGGGCTTTAATCTCGACGGTTACGCCGGCTCCTTCGGCCGTGGGCAGATAACCAGTGAATATGGCGGTATGTACGATGATTGGGCCATGTATGTCGGTGTCACCGGTTTTGAGGAATACGGTTGGCGGGACCATTCTGAGTCCAACCTTCAACAGGCCTATGGAGACGTTCGTACCCGCGGCGAGAATTATGAGGTAGCCTTTAATGTTTCGCTCGCCAAAACGGACCTGAACGGTAATGGCGTTACTCCCCTGCAGCTTTTGAAGCAAGACCGTGCGGCCGTCTTTACCTTTCCTGACAACACCCAGAACAAGCTTGGCCTGATTTCCATGCAGGGTAATTACGAGGTCAGCGAGGCGCTTTCGTTCCAGACCAACGCCTACGGACGTCATCTGCGCCGCGAAACGCTGAATGGCGATGAGTTCGAAGCCGAGGCCTGTGGCGACAACGCCAACGCCCTTTGTAGCGAAGACGGCAATGTATCCGATGGTGACGAAATCCGCACCGAGGGCGGGGGCACGATTGATCCCACTACGTTGCCGAGTGAAGGGATAAACGGCGCCAACAACACCAGCCATACCTTTTCGAACTCGACTGGTCTTTCCCTCCAGGCGACTCTTGACCAGGCTTTCCTTGAGCACGAAAACAATTTGGTTCTCGGCGGCAGCGTCGATTATGGCCATGTGCAGTACAGCAATCGCACCGAGATCGGCTATCTGAACGCTGCCCGTGGGGTTGAGGACCTGAACATCTATCTTGGTGGCTCGGCATACAGCAGCAACCTTGAGGCTCAGAACATTTATGCCGCGGCTTTCTTCACCGATACCGTCAATCTGGTCGAAGGGCTTGATCTGACGGTTTCGGGCCGCTTCAACTGGGCAAATATCAATCTCGGCGACAATCTTGGTACGAGCTTGAACGGTGACCACTACTTCCGTCGCTTTAATCCCGCCGCCGGTCTGACCTATCAGCTTGCTGATAATATCACGACCTATGGCAGCTACAGCGAAGCCAACCGCGTGCCGACGGCCGTGGAACTGAGCTGTGCCGATCCTGCCGAGCCTTGCCGCGTGCCCAACGCTTTCCTTGCCGATCCGCCGCTTGAGCAGGTCGTCAACCGGTCTGTCGAGGTCGGTGCTCGTGGCGGCTTCGATTTTGCCGCTCTGGGCCAGAACGGCAAGATTGACTGGAATGTGGCTGGTTTCGGCTCCAAGAACTGGGACGACATTATTTTTGTAAGTGGTTCTCTGGTGGGCACCGGTTACTTTAAAAATGCCGGCATGACGCGTCGTATCGGCGCTGAGGCTGGGGTTAACGGTATCCTCGGACCCTTCAGTTGGTATCTGAGCTACTCCTTCGTTGAGGCGACCTTCCAGTCCAACCCCCAGCTTCCTGGCCAGAATCATCCTGATGCCGTCGGTGGTTCAATTCAGGTCAGCCCCGGTGACCGTATTCCCGGTATTCCCCTTCATACGGGTAAGGTCGGGGTCGGTTATAATATCACCGATCGCTGGAGCATCGGCGTCGATACAATCATCAATTCTGAACAATACTACCGGGGTGATGAATCGAACCAGCTTGGACAAGTTCATGGCTATGCAGTCGTCAACCTTCAGAGCTCCTATCAGGTCGCTGATTTCCTCAAGGCCCATGTAAAGGTGAATAACCTGCTTGATAGGGATTACGAGACCTTTGGTCTTCTCGGCAATGCCGAGGAGGTGCTTGGTGATGAATTTTACAACACCCGTTTCTTGGGTCCGGGCGCTCCAATCGGCGTCTGGAGCGGTATGACGCTTAGCTGGTAATTCATAGCAGTTCCGCATTGTCGATTTTGATGATTGTGTAACTCCCAAACAGATTTGACCGGACAGGGCATAAGCCCCGTCCGGTCATTTTTTTGTTCAGGTGAGTTGTTCAGGCCGGCTACTGCAGCCGGTAAATAACGGGAATTTCGAAGCTGGCCTTATCCTTGTCCAATCCTTTTGGGAAAGCGGGGAAGGGCGCCGCCGCCCGCACCGCTTTGATAGAGGCTTCAGCCAGCGCTTTGGGCTTCTCCGTCTGAGCAACAACGTCGATCAGGCTTCCATCCCGGGCAAGGGTTAGACGAAGGGTGATTTTGCCTTCCTCACGACGTCTCAGGGCACGGGACGGATATTTCTTTTTCTTGTCAATCATTTTGAAAACCGTGGTCAGATAACGACTCAGGGTTTCCTGGGAAATGCCTTGGCGCACACCAGAAGGAATGCCTTTCTGCTGGGGCGGAGGTGGGGGAGGCGGCTGAAGCAGCGGCTGAGGTTTTGGAGGCTGCGGTTCAGGCAACGGTTTAGGCGGTTCGGGCTTAGGCTTGGGAGGTTCGGGCTCAGGCTCTGGTTCCGGCTCAGGCTCAGGTTCCGGCTCTGGTTCCGGCTCAGGCTCAGGTTCCGGCTCAGGCTCAGGCTCAGGTTCCGGCTCCGGCTCCGGCTCTGGTTCCGGCTCTGGTTCCGGCATGGGTTCCGGCGCCGGCTCAGGTGCTGGCACTGGTTCTGGTGCGCCGAGCGCAGCAAGCTCGAGATAAACAATTTTTTCCGGTTTCAGTTCCTCTTTTTCAGGTGGAGAAAGGGATATCCGGGACAATGCCCAGACATGGACGCCAAGGGCCAGAGCCAAGGCGAGACAGAAATGGCGCGTCCTGATTTCCATTTTGGATTGCGCTTATTCGTCTTTAGGGGAGTGGGTGGTCAAGAGAACCAGGCGTCCGCCAATATCACGCAACTCACTGATAATATCGGTTAGATCACCGGTTTCAGCCTGCGCATCAATGCGCAACGTAATGGCAGGAAGGGGGGCGCCATTGTATTTTTCCTTTAATATCGCCTGAAGCTCGCTACGTGGAATTTCACGATCATTAACGGCAATCTGTCCGCTACTGCTGACGGCGATTTCTATGGGCTCATACATTGGCTCAAGCTCATCGGAGTCGCTGCTCGTTGATAACGGAGTCTCAACCTCGAACGGTTCAGGTTTTTCCATCGTTCCGGCCAACATGAAAAAAATCAGCAGGAGAAAGATCACGTTGATGAGCGGGACGAGATTCAATCCCATTTTTATTCGTTCCCTGCCCTCAAAATCCATTGTTTACATTCCCCTCACACGTAAACGATAAAAGTCGCGCTGGATTATTAATGGAGTCAGGTCTGCAAAAGGCTTTTTCAGTCATGTTCTTTACCTGGGCCGGGTTAGAAACTTGATCTTATCGCTGCCGCCGGCGCGGATCTTATCCATCACGTCAATAGTCCATTGAACAGGCACCGAACGTTCTGCAAGGATGGCGATGGACTGACCATAGGTATCTTCCCGTAAGAGGGTATTAATTCTATCGCCCAGAGAATCGAGAGGAAGACTTTCATCATTCAATTTGATTGATCCGTCCGCGTCGATCGTTACGACAATTCTGTCGGTTGCGGGCAATGCTTTTGTGCTTGCAGATGGTAATTGCAGAACGATTGCCTCTTCCTCCAGAAAGGAAGTAGTCAACATAAAGAAAATCAGCAGCAGGAAAACGACGTCGATCAACGGAGCAATATTGATAGCGAGCTTGGTCCTGCCGCTTCCTTCGAAATGAAGGTGTTCTTCGTGTTGAAGCATTTATTTTTCCTGCGCAACGGATTTTCCTGCCAGGGCGGCATTGATCCGGATAACGGCGTCTTTCATGGCTGCTTTTACATGCTCAACCTCGCTTTCAAACAGAAAGAAGGCTCCCAGGGCAGGGATGGCGATCGACAGGCCAAACGCTGTCGTTAACAGAGCCTCCCAGATGCCGCCGGCAAGGATGGTGGGGTCAACTTCCGTGCCGGACATTTCGAGTTCTGAAAAGGCTGAAATCATCCCCAGAACGGTACCGAGCAGACCAAGCAAGGGGCTGATATTGGCAATAATTTCAAGTCCACTTAGATAACTTTCCGTGGCTCTGATTTGATTTGAGCCGACGCGACCGATTTCGGCATCACGGTCTTTTGCGGACAGGTTGCTTATTCTTGCTGTTGTCAGGGCCGATTCCATGACGCGGGCGACAGGATTGACCTGAACCTCCAGGGAGCGCAAAGCCGGTTGTACTCCCCCATCGGAAATCTGGGCGATGACGGGATCGACGAATCCAAGCCGGCGCAGTTTTAGGCGCTTGAAATGGAATATCTTTAGAAGAATGATTGCAAGAGTCAGAATCGAAAGGGCGAGCAGGATATAGCTTACTGTTCCGCCCTTATCGAGCAACTCCAGGCCATCGTTTAACCAAGTTTGTTCCATTCTTTCCTTCCCTCGTCTTGTCGCCGTTACTATCCAATAATAATCTTGGCAGGCAGAAGCCATATTTATGGCCGCGTAAGAACCTATTTCCTGCACGGCGAGATAAAGTGCCGGAACGTTATAACCTGTAGTCAAGTTATTGTAAAAACACGAAATATAGCCGTCTCTTTTCAAGAATTAGTCTATCATGTTGTCCTCTGTCGGGGTAAGAGAGAAGTATGAAAAAGAATCGGGACATGTTCTCCCTCGAACAGGATGGGTATTCCGGGGCAGACTCGGAAACTGAGGGCTCCCCTCACCACAAACACCTCCTGCGCGATCTTGTTGCCGTGTTTCTTTTCGTCGCGGCCAGTTTTGCTATCACCATTCAATTCGACATCTACGAGAAATTCCACAACTGGTCCCGCGACTTTGAAGCCTACAACCTCGATGAAGCGCCGATCATTATTTTCGCCCTGGCCATATCCCTGGCCTGGTTTTCCTATCGCCGGTGGATGGAGTTCCGCCGTGAACTCAGCGCGCGCAAGCGCATGGAAGAACAGGCGCATCAGGCCGAACAGGAACTTCATCAGGCCCAGAAGATGGAGGCGGTCGGTCAGCTCACTGGCGGTATCGCCCATGATTTCAGCAACCTTCTGACCATAATCCAGGGAAACCTCGATTTACTGACCGATAAGAGTTTTCCTGAAGATCTGCGCGATGAAATGGCGGAGGAGGCACTGGCTGCCTGTGAACGGGGCGGGGAGCTGACCCGTCGTCTTCTCGCCTTTGCCCGTCGCCAGCCCCTGCAATCCCGACCCTTGGATATCAACGGATTAGTGCTCGGGCTTTCGGGGCTTTTGCGGCGCACGCTCGGGGCGCAGATTGAAGTTGAAACGGTTACCGCCGGGGATTTATGGGTTGCCGTCGCCGATCCCCTGCAGGTTGAAAACGCTATTTTGAATTTGGCTCTCAATGGCCGGGATGCCATGCCCGGCGGCGGCCGGCTGCGGCTGGAAACCTGTAATGTCATTCTTGATGAGGCATATTCGGCGCTCCACCCCGATGGCCGTCCCGGGGAATATGTGATGCTTCAGGTTTCCGATAACGGAGCGGGTATGTCGGCGCGCGTTAAAGAGCGCGCATTTGAGCCTTTTTTCACCACAAAGCCGATGGGAAAAGGTACTGGGCTGGGTCTCAGCATGGTTTATGGCTTTGCCCGTCAGTCGGGCGGTCATGTCCGGATCGACAGCGAGGAAGGTGAGGGCTGTGTCATCCGCTTTTATCTGCCAAGATCGGATCAAACCCTCGATATGGCGGGGCTGGAAGAAACCGTCTCTGCTACTGTCTCCCAAGAGGGACCAGGTGGGCGTATCCTCCTCGTAGAAGATGATCCGGGAGTGAGGCTTTATGCCTTACGGGCCCTCCAAGCGGCGGGTTATGAGGTTGAGCAGGCTGAAAATGGAGCAGAGGCGATTGAAAAAATGTCTCAGGGTAACGGCTTCAATCTTGTCTTTACCGATATTCTTATGCCCGGCGGGATCGATGGGTGGGAATTGGCCCGTCAGGTGAAACAGATGCAGCCCGCGGCCAGACTGCTCTTTACTTCCGGCAATCCTGAAACAGCCCTTGATGACAGGGTGTCTGACGCTGGCGTATTAAAAGATGTGGATTTGCTTCGTAAGCCCTATCGCCGGGATGAATTAATTCGCCGTGTGCGCGCGGCCTGTATTGGCTCTCCGGGTTAGGAATGAGAGAAAAGGCAGCCTATGGGAAACTTTGAAATCCTGCTTGCCTATATTCAGCGGACATTGCTGTTTCGCGCCGTTACGCATTTTCTTGAAAACGACGGCATTATGCGCGCCGGCTATATCGCCTTTGCGGTTCTTTTTGCTCTTTTCCCCTTCATGATTGTTGTCAGCACCCTTGCCAGTCTGCTCGGCCAGGCGCGGGCACCCGATGAATTTATGGAAATCGCTGTTTATTTCCTGCCCGGCGAGGTGGTTGATACGTTCCGGCCGATCGTCAATACGGTTCTCGAACAGCAGCGGGGGGGGTTGTTTACAGTTGGTCTCATCGGCACCTTATGGGCCGCATCCTCGGGGATTGAGGCTTTTCGATATGCCCTCAACCGCGCCTATCACGTAACAAAAAAGCGCCCGATGTGGCATCGTCGCCTTCAGGGGCTGGGGTTCATTCTGCTCGGTGCGGGGATCATGTTCGCCGCCGTTCTTGCCGTGGTGACGGGCCCGATTCTCTGGGATCTGGCATTGCCCATTCTCAACCTTTCCAGCGACATGGAATGGGTCTGGGATGTGTTGAGATACGGCTCAGCAGCGCTGGTTTTGTTTGTTGCCATCTCCCTTCTTTATCGCTGGCTGCCAAACGTTACCCAGCAATGGCGTGATATTATTCCCGGCGCCCTGTTCGCCTGTTCGGCCTGGCTGGTGCTGGCGACCCTATATTCTTATTTCCTCAATAACGTGGGGGATTTCACTCTGGTTTACGGAAGTCTGTCGGGGATTATCGTCAGTATGCTTTTCTTCTTTTTCAGCGCCCTGATTTTCATTTTCGGTGCCGAATTGAACGCTGCTTCCCGCGACCGCCGCGTCGGTCATTTTCCGGGTAGGGATGGCTTCTAGAACCAGAGCTTGAGCCCGGCTATGAAGGATGTCGTCCCCGTATCCTCATTATCCTCACGCGCATAATCGGCTGTCTGCCCAAGTTTTTGATTCCATGAAATGCCGATATAGGGGGCAAATTCCCTGACGATCTCATAACGCAACCGAGCGCCGATCTCGACATCATTGATGCCCGAACCGATGCCCAGTTCAGGGACATCCTGAATCGCGATATTGGTTTCAAACCTGGGCTGGAAGATCAGGCGCTGAGTAATCAGCAACTCGTATTCGGCCTCTAGGCGCGCTGAGACATCACCTTCTTCGCTGACGAATCCCGTTGCCTCAACCTCGAACCAGTAGGGAGCCAGGCCCTGGAACCCGAAAGCCGCATAGTTGCGTGAAGGGTCGGGCTTAAAATCATGCCGCAGGCCGATCTGGGCATCCCAGAAGGAATCGATGGCACGGCTGTAAAGAGCCTGAAACTCAGCTTCTTCCAGGACGTTTGAGGTGAGGCTTTTCTCTCCGTCGGTTTTTAGCCACAGCTTGTTGTAATCACCTCCGTACCAGGCATCGGCCTCCCAGACAAACTGGGCTTCGCCTTCATTGCTCTGATATTCAAGGCGATCTGCTGATATAAGCCAGCTTGTGATGTCGCCCGGCATTTCAGCCCGCAACAAGCCGGCTGGAGTTATCAATAGAATAAGGCAGCCGAGGAAGAGGGGCATGCCTTGTCCAAAACGCCAATATCTGGTCATGGCGTAATCTCCGCAACCTGATCAGATACGATTACGGCACGAAACATCCCCGCTTTCATGTGCATCAGCAAGTGACAGTGAAAAGCCCATTCCCCAGGGGCATCGGCGCTGACAAGAGCGGAAATCTTTTCTCCAGGCTTGACGTTTATGGTGTGCTTGAGTGGTGCATGTGTCCCGGCATGGTTTTCCAGCACCATCCACATCCCGTGCAGATGGATAGGATGATCCATCATCGTGTCATTGATCATCGTTAAGCGTAGTCGTTCGCCATGATGGAAAAGGATGGGTTCTGGCGCCTCGTTATATTTTTTTCCGTCGAACGACCACATATAACGTTCCATATTCCCGGTAAGGTGAATCTCCAATTCCCGTGATGGCGGGCGCTGGTCATAAAAGGGTGTGAGGCTATGCAGGTCGCTGTAAACAAGCACTTTGTGGCCGGCTTTACGCAATCCGGTTCCAGGTTCGGTAAGCTGGCTTTTGGCACCGGGAGCCGTCATTGCGACGCCGGCATCATCAAGATAGAGGCCTCCGGGGCTGGCGGGTTTCTTTGGGAGCTCCGTATGGTTGTCATGACGGCTCATGGTGTGGTCCATGCCCGCCATGTCTCCATGGGCCATGCCCATATCCGCCATACTGCGCAGAGGTTTCTTCCGCAGCGCCGGCACATGGGCCGCCATGCCGGGGCGAGGGGCAAGCGTTCCGCGGGTATAGCCGCTGCGATCCATAGATTCGGCAAAAATGGTATAGGCAGTGTCTTCATCCGGCTGAACGATCACGTCATAGGTTTCAGCAACGGAGATTTGGAATTCATCAACCGGCACCGGCCGTACATTCTGTCCGTCGGCTTGCACCACAGTCATTTTCAGGCCCGGAATCCGAACATTGAAATAGGTCATTGCGGCGGCATTGATAAAGCGTAGCCGTATTTTCTCTCCAGGCTGGAAAATGCCGGTCCAGTTTGCGTCCGGCGCCTTGCCGTTAAAAAGATAGGTATAGGCGGCTCCGGTAACGTCGGCGATGTCGGTGGGATCCATCCGCATCCGTCCCCACATCATACTTTTATCAATAGCGCTGGAAACGCCGTCTTCGGACATGTCTTGTAAAAAATCCATGACCGTTCGTTTCTGGTAATTGTAGTAGTCACTGGATTTTTTCAGCTTTGCAAAAACGTCATCCGGGTTCTCAAAAGTCCAGTCGGATAACATGATCACAAATTCCCGATCAAAGCTGATCGGGTCGTTCTCTTGCGGGTCAATAATAATCGGGCCCATCAGGCCAGCTTGTTCCTGCAACCCTGAATGGCCGTGATACCAATAGGTTCCGTTCTGTTCCAGGGTATAGCGGTAGGTGAAAGTCTCGCCCGGCTTGATGCCTGGGAATGAGAGGCCGGGCACACCATCCATATCGGCGGGTAACAGGATTCCATGCCAATGGACAGAAGTGTCCTCATCAAGATGATTGGTTACCCGCAAGGTTATTGTTTCCCCCTCACGGAAACGCAACAACGGACCCGGCAGAGTGTTATTGACGGTAATCGGATTTGCGATTTCTTCGTTTATGGTCAGTTGTCGACGTCCGACGGCGAGATTAAATACGTCATTAACGGCGCTAAGCGGTTCGGGTGCGCCTTTGTGCCCTATGTCTCGCGCCCAGGCAGGCAGGATACCCTGAAGCCCTGTGCAGAGACCTGCCCAGGCAGCGGTTTTAATAAACTTGCGTCTTGTAATCACCATCCATCCTAAATGCTTTTCACTGCGATCCTGCCTTTTAGGTCCGGCCAATCAGATAGCTCGGCCAAAGGGGCAGAAAACGTCTCATAAAAAGAATTTAGAGAATAGGCGGTCGGAAGAGTGTGGAAGGGGGGTGTTCCCGCCATGCCCTGTCGTCAGGAGCGAGGATGCGGGAAAGGGGGCGAAAGGAAATCATCGCCGATGTGGTGGGCTGATTGAGAAAAATCCCGCTGCAAGTTGCCATGCCGCAGGCGGTGGAGCTATCGCAGCCCTTATGCGTGTCCCCGGCTTTGTGGTGTGTGTCGGTGGACGCATCATCAAGAATGGAAAAGCAGTCCATTCCGGCATGGGGGCTGCCTGTGCCGGCGTTTGCCGTGAAGGAAATTGCAAAGGCAAACAAAAGGATGAGTGCTGCAAGGCCGCGCCGGAAAATTGCCAAATGTTGGTTTTTCACGTTCATGGGGGGCATTAAACAGCTTTCGCATCTACGGACAAAGTAAAAACCGCGTGATTAGATTTTGGTGATGATGGTTTAGTTCTCGGCCAGACCGGTCAGAAGATCGGGATGTTTATCGAGAAGCTCGGATTTGAGGGCTTCAATATCCTTTTTCTCCAGGTCTTCCCGCGGACGGGTCAACGGCACTTTATAATCGAGAACGATCCGCCCGGGCCCCGGCGAGAGGAAGAGGATACGGTCGGCGAGATAAATTGCCTCGCTGAGGTCATGGGTAACGAACAGAACCGTGGTCGGGCGTTCGTTCCACAAATTGAGCAGAACTTGCCGCAGGCGGATAGCGGCCGGTTCGTCCAGTGAAATAAAGGGCTCATCCATAAGCAGCAGGCCGGGCTGGACGACAAAGGCGCGGGCCAGCGCCACCCGGCGCTGCATGCCGCCCGACAGGCGGTTTGGAAAAGCCTGCAACACATCGCCGAGATGCATCTCTTCCAAAAGGTGGCGCGCCAGTTCTTCCTCTTCTTCCGAGTTATCCATAACCAGACGCACATTGTCGAGAACCGACAGCCAGGGCATCAGGCGCGGGGTCTGGAACATATAACCGATATGGGCCTTTTCGGGGCTCTCGCCGTTAATTGAAACCGTGCCTTCAAACCCTTTTTCAAGGCCGCTGACGATATTGAGCAGGGTTGATTTACCGCATCCGGAAGGACCGACGATGCAGGTGAACTGGCTTTCAGGAATTTCAAATGCAACTTCGGTGAGCGCAATATGATCCTGTCCCGGAGTGCGGGAAGGATAGGTCTTGTTTTGGACATCGACAACGATGGTCATAGACGCCACCGGGTCAGTTTTTCCTCGACCGGTTTGAGCACGGCCATCTCGAAAAACATAACAACACCGATAAATGCCAGGGCATAGGCGAGGATGCTGGCAATATCGAAGAATTGAAAATATCCATGCAACTGGAAGCCGACTCCGTTGCTGCGGCCCAACAGCTCAACAACAAGAACAATTTTCCAGATCATCGCCAGGCCGGAGCGGGCCGCCGCCATCAGGTAAGGATAGAGTTGCGGCAGATAGACCTTGAAAAGGGTCTTGTGCCAGGAAAGGCGATAAACCTGAGAGACCTGAAGCAGTTCCCGGTCAACTGCACGCGCCCCTTCACGGACGGTGACGACGACGAGGGGAATTTTGTTGATTGCCACAGCGACCACAGCGGCGACCTCGGTCAGCCCGAACCAGATATAGCAGAGGATGATAATGACAAGGGCAGGGAAGTTGAGCCCCAGGACCAGCCAGCCATCGAAGAAACTGTCCAGGGTTTTGCTACGTCCCATGAAGATGCCAATGGCGGTGCCTATGACCATGGATAAAGCAAAGGCGACAGCTACCCGCAGCAGGGTCACGCCGGTGTGATAAAGAAGGTCACCGTCATGGATATGGCTGAACATATTGACCGCGACTTCCCAGGGGCCGGGCAACATCGGCGTGGCGGCGACATAGGCGGCCAGCCCCCAGCAAAGCAGAAAAAGAATCAGTGAAGAAAGCCTTAGCAAGAAACCAGAGGCGTCTTTCTTTGATGTGATATCCTGGATCAAGACGTCAGCCCCTAATTGATCGAACCCGTCCAGAACGTGCCCGGCGCCAGAGTTTTACTGTCTCCGACAAGGTCACGCCCACCGAGTTCACCGAGAAGGCTGTAGAGGGATTGAGCGGAGTGTATTTCCACTTCGCCGAAGGCTCCGGGAATTCCGGCGCGGTACCCGTCACGCAGGGCAATCAGGGTTTCCTCGTTGCCGGGCTTGATCATACTTTCAAGGCGGATCCATTCTTTGTCAGAGGCATCCAGGGCCTCTTTTGCCGCCTGGGACGCCTTAAGAAAGCCTTCGATTGTTTGGCGGTTCTCCATCCCCCAATCCTCGCGGAAGACCCAGCCGACGATCGGCACTTGTGTGCTGACGCCGAGTTCGCGCAGCACGTCGTCAATGGCGATAATCTGTTTCAGTCCCTTGGCTTTAAGGCGGGCCTGATAGTGCCAGAACGTCAGCACTGCGGGGAATTCGTTCTTTTCGATCAATTTATTGAGCAGGGGCGGGGCGCCATAGGTGGGCTCGGCGATATCGGCAAGATCCTCGCCTCTGGTATTGAGACTGTAGGCGCGCAGCAGGAGCCAGCTCTTGTCTACCGGTCCGCCGGCAATGCCGACCTTTTTGCCCGTCAGGTCTTCAATGCTTTCAATCCCGGAATCGTTTCGTACCATCAGGCCGCCGGCGATGATGGAATAGGGGGCAAAAACATAATTACGCCCGCTCGACCTTTGCCGCGAGACCCAGAACCAATCGGTGACGATGACATCCACCGCCCCGCCTTGAAGCGCCACGGCAGCCGCATTCTTGCTGGCCAGGGGAACGACTTCGAGATCAACACCTTCTTTCTCCGCCAGTTTCAGGTGCTTGATGACGTTGAGTTCCCAGTTGACGGTGCCATATTTCAGGGCGCCAACCCTGATTTTCGGTAAATCCGCCGCCTGGACGGTCTCAGCCAGGCCAAGGAAAAATACCGCCACTAGGGCAGGTAGAATGACAAGTGCCCGCCTAAGGTTGCGCCTGCGGGAATCTGAGAAAGAAAAGAACACCTGAGCCGGACTCCTGTTAAATGGTAAGTCAAACCTCTTTAAATACGACCCACAGGACTATCAATCTGTTCCTGCGGAAACAAGGCCCTGTGAAAAATACCCAGGGCCAACAAAGCGCGCCGGCGGCATGTATTTATTGTCCAATTGCCCGAAACATCCCGTTAAGGAGTTGGCAACCATAATTCGAAGCGGTATGTTCGAGTGAAAGCAATCAACATCAACGGTTTCATGCACTTATCGGCCTATCTTGGCCTGATTTCAATGAACCGGGGATGAACCGGGGCCGGGTGATTAATTTCCGCGGTCGGTTGTGCAAGGGGGATGATTTAGCCGCATGTCTTTGACGACCTTCATAGGGGTTTTACTCGGGTTCGGCCTGTTTATCGGTGCGGTTATGTTGAGCACCGACAATTACTGGATTTTCCTGAATTTCCCCAGTCTGGTCATGGTAACCGGGGGCGTTTTCTCCTCCACCCTGATCAGTTACGAAATTCGCTATGTGTGGCTGGCGATCAAGAGTATCGGGTTTATTCTGATCACTCCCAAGGTTGGCCGCTATCTGCTTAATTTTGACCCGGCTCGGTCTGGTGACGACCGCCGTTTATGCGGCGCCGGTCCTGCTTGAACTGCAGGGCGCTCACGCCAGGCGTGGCGGCAAGAGCCCCGGCGGCAGCGGCCCGTCCTATTCCAGGCCGTCCCGTGGTAGGGGCAGCAGGGGTAGCGGGGGCAGCGGGGGCCATTAAGCCCTGGTGTTCCAGCCCATTACTGGACAAAGCTAATTCTTAGATCAGTTTCCCCCGGCTCAGCTTGTTGGAGCCGCGTTTTGGCTTGTGGATAATCCCCTGACGAAAAATACCCTCCTCTTGTCTTTTGACGGTCTGGACGCGCCGGTTCAGCTGGTGGATTGCGCCCATCTGGTAGAGCCATTTTCGCAGGTCTGCAACGGCTGGGGATTTTCAGAAATTTCCGCCTCCAACGTTCCGCCTTTTATGGTCGTTAGTAAAACCACCAAGGGTTACCGGATCGATTGCACGCCGCTCAGCAGGCCCCGGGACATCTACAAACCAGAAGAACACAAAGACGAATGCGCGATCATCTGTGCGATGATTGCCGATTTTTCCTCGGCCTTCGGGCGTTTCAGCGAGAGCCTGTTTGCCCTCCACGGCGCCGGGCTGGTAATCGGCGGTCATCTGGTTGTCTTTCCGGCCATGGGGCGCTCGGGGAAAAGCACCATGTCGGTGCACCTGGCGAATAAGCGCTATCAATATGTTCTGCCCGAGGATGATAAATGGGCGCCCCACGGAGAAAGAGCCGATATTTCGGCTGTCGTCCTTCTTGACCGTGACCCGGATTGTGTGCGGCCGGTTTTAAGCGAGGCCAAAAAGAGTGAGGGGCTGAAACGTCTAATCGGCCAGAATTTTGATCCCAGCGTTGATATTTCCACACGTTTCAAGCGCCTTTATGATCTGGCGGGAGATGTCACCTGCCATCATCTGCGCTATGCCGAAACAGGTGATGCGGTGCCGCTTCTATTTGAGGCTTTCGGCGCTTAAACAGGAATATGAGACTGATGACCAAATATAAGATAAAGGCGGAAGTCGAGTTGACCAAAGTGGATGACGATCTGTTCCTCGTTCACCCCGGCACCGAGAGCATCTATCACCTCGACCCCATAGGCGCCGGTATTTGCCGGATATTGGCCGAACAATCCAGCCAAGACGAAATTGTCGAGACCCTGCGTTCCGCCTTTCCCGATATGGACGAGGCTCAATTGCGCGCCGACGTTGATAAACTGATCGCCGATCTGGTGGAAACCGACCTTCTGGACGTTTCCCCCTAACTCTTTTCTACCTGACGCCCTTCTGTGGGAAGGCCTTGAGACGGCGAAACCAGTCCTTTGAGACGGCGCAGGTTCTTCCAGATAATTGTCCCCGCTTCCGCGGTGAGCAGGATTTCACGCTTCAAGCGGGTGAACATGCCCGGCTCTTCCAGGGAAAGTGTCAGCAGGTCGCCGAGAAGATGATCGAACTCGACACTCGCCGCGCCGTGATAGGCTCTGATGAGCTGGTCGGGCAGGTGGGCCGACGGCGGGTTGAGGTGTTTGACCAGTTTAAGAAAACATGACAGGCCTTTGGTAAACCCGCCGCGCCGGGCAAGGTCTTCGATCAGCGCCCAGTCGGGTTGCCAATCTTCAAGAAAAAGCAGGGTAAGGGCGTCGATCATCCCCTTCAGGCTATCGGCCTCGAATTTGTCGCGGATGACGTTGCTTATGGCGAGGAGCAAAAGATGATCACGGCTGGGAACGCGGATGCGCTCACCGTTCACCTCAATCACGCGGCTGGCGGCAAACAAAGTCTGTGTGTCGAGAGAACGGTGAACCGGATAATCGTCCGGGGCGATGTGGAGATCGATGTTGGTGACCCCGTCGCTTGAGCAAAAGGGCAGGAAACTGGCATCGCTGATGAAGCCCCAGGGCGGCGTTCCCGGTGTTTTGCGAAAGTCGAAGCCCTTTCCCTTAAAGGCGGTGATAAAGCGGTCCAAATCCGCCTTGCGGAGCAGAATGTCGATATCGGTCATCGAGCGCAGGTCAGGGTCGGGATAAATGTCGTGGGTGGTGGCGAATCCCTTCAGATACACGACATCAATTCCGGTCTCGGCGATAAATCCCGCCCATTTCAGGCCGTCGTTTCGCAGAAAGCTGTTGCGCAGGCGGTCTCTTTTCAGCCGTTCAGGCGATAGCTCGGAGATGGATAAGCGTTCGGTAAGGCCGGGCCCGAGAAGCCAGGCCGTCATCGGCGCCCCGATCAAATCCGCCAGACTTGCGGCGGCGGGGCGCAAAAGCGCCGCATCCTCAATAGGGCGATCATGGGCTCCAGGGGGGCGGACCAACGGCCAGAGCGTATCGCAGGCGGAGGTAGGGGCGGATGAGTTGACCATGGCGAAATTGTAGCCTTTCACAGGGTATTTTGCCTCCTTATCGTTTAGTCTCTGGCTTCTGGGCTCGCCCGGGCCGAAAAGCTGTGCTATCAGGGCCGTCGAAATTTATCGATCCTATCGAGGCTTAAGAAAACCCATGGCGATAATGGCTGAAATCTCTCCCGGCGAACTAATCGACAAGATCACAATTCTGGCGATCAAGCTTGAACGGATCGAGGCGGAAGAGAAACTGACGAATATCCGGATTGAACATCAAGCTCTGAGTGCTGCCCGGGATGCGGAAATTCCCGCCAGTGACGAAATTGCGTCTCTGAGCGCTGAATTAAAGGCGATCAATGAAGAGCTGTGGGATATCGAAGACCAAATTCGCGACTGTGAACGGGACAAGGATTTCGGCCCTGTTTTTATCGATCTCGCCCGCGCCGTTTACAAAACCAATGACCGGCGGTCAGAGGTCAAACGCAAGATCAACGATTTCCTCGGCTCGAACCTGGTTGAGGAAAAATCCTACGCCCCTTATGAATAAATGGCCGGGGCCGGAGAGAAGATATGAACGGCTGGCTTATTTTTGCGGCAATTAACGGCGCTCTCAGCGTCGCGGCCGGGGCCTATGCCGCCCATGGCGCCACCGGGGCGCTGGGGCTAGAGGGGGTTGAGCGCTTCAACGTCGCCGCCCGCTATCAAATAATTCACGCCCTCGCCTTGATCGCCCTTGTGCTGCTTTCCGACCGGCAGGCTGGGTGGACATTGCCCCTGAGCATTTCGGCCTGGGGGTTTGCCGCTGGTCTCGTTTTATTCTGCGGCAGTCTCTATCTGCTGGGTTTGACCGGAAACGGCATATTCGCCCGGTTTGCTCCCCTCGGCGGCAGCGCCTTCATTCTCGGCTGGCTGGCTCTGGCCTGGTACGGCGTTACGGGAGGGGGCAAATGAGCGAGGGGAAGATTCTTGATGCCAAGGGGTTGCGCTGTCCCCTGCCGGTGCTGCGGGCGCGCAAGGCATTAAAGGATGTGCCGGGCGGCGAAAGTCTGACCGTTCTGGCGACCGATCCCAGCGCCCAGAAGGATTTTGAGGCCTTTTGTGAGACCACGGGCTGTGAATTACTGGAAAATACCGAAAATGGCGGTGTTTACACCATTATCATCCGCAAGCCGGACTAAATTTCCAAGCCTGCAGGCAATTAGCGCCTAATGGCTGGCGCGGCGGAAAAGGGCGAACAGGGCTCCGGCGGTCAGACCAAGCGAGAGTGCCACGAGAAGAGTACTCGTCTCACCCATCCCAAAGATCGTCAAAGCGGTTTCCCCTTCATGGAAATGGGCACCGGTGTCGCCGATAATATGGGCGCGTGCGGGAAGAGCGGCGAGAATGGCCGAAAACGGGGCTGCAAACAGGGCGAGGCGGCGTGAAAAGGTCATGGGGGACTTCCTTGAAAGAATTGGGAAACCTGTTGCCGCCTGTATGCCGCAAAATTCTGTTCTCTGCAATCGGGAAAGACAGGCCTTAGGCGATTCAGGCTTTCGTCTCGTCATGCTCGGTGAGATGGCGGGCGCTTTCCGCCGCATGGGCGAAGACAGAGAGCATTGGCGGGATGATGAGAAGGGTCAGAATGGCCGACATGGAGAGCCCGCCGACGACCACCGAGCCGAGCCCGCGATAGAGTTCGGACCCCGCGCCGCCTAACAGAACCAGCGGCAACATGCCGAAAACACTGGTCAGGGTTGACATGAAGATGGGCCTGATGCGGTTTCGCGTCGCCTCCAGGATGGATTGGGGTATCTCCATATGCTCGACCCGGATGTGATAGAGCGACTGATGGACCAGCAGGATGGCGTTGTTGACGACGATACCGATGAGAATGACAAATCCAAGCAGGGTCAGCATGTCGAGGGGCTGGAAGGTGAGGAGGTTGAGTCCGGCCAGACCGATGACGCCTCCCGCCGTCGCCAGAGGCACCGAGAGCAGGATGATAAAGGGATAGAGAAAGCTTTCGAACAGAACCGCCATAACCAGATAAACGATAATTACGGCAAGGACCAGATCAAGCAGCATGGCGTCCCAGGTCCGGGTCAACTCGTCCGAGGTGCCCGACAGGCTGAGCTTGGTTCCGGTGGGCAAGCCCTGGGATTCAAGGGGTGCGATTACTTTCTCGTTGATCGCTTCCATCGCCGCTTCGAGGGCAAAATTGGGGGAGGGACGGATTTCAAGGGTCACCGTGCGGATGCGCTCTAAGTGGCGGATTTCGGTCGGCCCGGCGGTCACTTCGATATCGGCCAGTGAGCTGGCAGGCAGGATCTGACCTTCGGGGGTGACGATGGGCAGATTGCCGATACCCTGGGTCTGGGTGACGTTCTTAATCGGGCCCCTCAGCGTCAGGTCGATGCGCTTGCCTTCAAATGTGATTTCATCCACCCGCAAGCCGTCGTTGAAGGCGTTTAACGTCATGCCGAAGTCGGTGGCGTTTATATCGTTATCGGCAAGACGAACCGGGTCGGGGGTAACGCGGACTTCAGGGGCCCCGAGTTCAAGCCCCGGCTTGGGGCGAAGCTGGTTTCCCTGGCGCCGGGGCAGGGCGTTTTCGATCAGGCCGGCGGCCTTTAGGGCGATGCCGAGCACGGCTTCGAGATCTGGCCCAGACACATTGAGGTCGATCGAACGGCCGCCGCCAATACCGCGTCCGAAAAGCGAAGGCTGGGAGATAAAGCCGAACGTACCCGGTTCTTCAAAAGCCGGAGCGCTGAGAACCGGGATCAGCTCGGCAACCCGGTCCGGCTCAACGCTGCTGGCGCCGATATAGGTTTGTGAGCGCCGGGCGACGAAGAAAAAATTATCTATTTTAGGTGGTCCCTCGGATTGTGCTTCGACCTCGGCTTCTGATTCGCCTTCCTTCTTAAGGGGCACCCAGAGATGACTGATCTGCGCTTCTATCCGCTTGGCGATATCGGTGGTGGTATCGAGGTTATAGCCCGGCGGTGGCAGGACGACGCCGAAAACGAGATTGCGGTTACCCTCGGGAAGGTATTCGAGCTTGGGCAGGAAGAGGAGGGTGATGGCGACACAGATGCCGCAAACCAGTCCCACTGAACCAAAGGAGGCCGTGCTGGTGGCGGTAACGCGTTTGGTGTAGGCGAGCACGAGTTCGACGAATGATTTGGCGAATTTGTCGATTAGGGGAAGGGGAAGAGGCGGTTTGGTGAAATCAGTCCCCTCCCCGAGAAGCCGGTTGGCCAGCGCCGGGACGACGGTCACCGCTGCTACCAGAGAGAGCAGAACCGCTACCGAGATGGCGACGGCGATATCGCGGAAAAGCTGGCCGACCTCAAGCTTCATGATCAATATCGGGATAAAGACGAGAACCGTGGTCAGGGCGGAAACGAAAATGGCCCCCCAGACCTGCCGCGCTCCCTGATAGGCGGCCTCAGCCGGGCCATGTCCGGATTGGCGCAGGCGGTATATGTTTTCCAGAACGACGATGGCGGCATCGACCACCATGCCGATGGCAAAGGCGATTCCGGCCAGAGAGATGACGTTGAGCGAACGACCGAGCAGGGCCATGGCGACGAAAGAACCAATCACCGAAACCGGAATGGCAAGGGAAACAATGAGAGTCGCGCGTATAGAGCGCAGAAAGAGCAACAACAAAAGCGCGGCCAGAGTGCCGCCGATATAGATATTCTGGGTAACCAGGTCTATCGCCGATTTGATATAGACGGTTTCGTCGTAAACCTGGAAAAGCTCAAGCCCTTCATCGGGCAGGACATCTGCGTTGAGTTCCTTGATGGTGGCGCGAATGCCGTCCATTACTTCAATGACGTTGGCGCCGGTCTCGCGGACGGCATTGACGGCAATTGCCGGGTGTCCCATGTGGCGAATACGGGCCCGAGGCTCCTTATGGTCGAGAACCACGTCTGAAATGTCGCCGATGGTGATGCGGGCCATGCGGCCGGTTTCCGAATCCTTGGCGCTGCGCAGAACGACGTTGCGGACCATCTCAAGGCTGTCCAATTCACCCTCTGTCCGCACCACGTAGCGGCGCTTGCCCTCATCGACGTCGCCGGCGGTGATCGAGGCATTGGCATTGCGAAGGGCGGTGACGATTTCCGGCACTGTGAGCCGGTAGCTGGCCATCCGTTCGGGATCGATGACAATCCGCATTTCATTTTCACTGCCGCCGTAGATATTCGAACGGGCGACGCCGGGCACACGCTCAATCCTGTCCTTGATCATGTCTTCAACGAAATCGTAATAGTCGTTGATGTCCCTCTCATTGCCGGGGAGACGGCGGATTATCAGCCAGGCAATGGGGGAATCCTCGGAGCCCGAGGTGTTCAGTGTCGGCCTGTCCACTTCGTCGGGATAACTTTCAACCTGATCGAGACGGTTGGAAGCGAGCAGCAAAGCCCGGTCCATATTCTGGTTGACGTTAAATTCGAGCTTTATTTCGCCGCTGCTGTCGCGGGACGTACTCGACATTTCTTCCAGCCCTTCGAGTCCCTTGAGTCTTTCCTCCTGGCGGTTGATGACCTCACGCTCGAATTCGGCGGGGGCGGCGCCGAACCAGAAAGTATCAACGGAGATAATGGGTTTGCGGACGTCCGGCGCCAACTGTATGGGGATGGTCTCAAGGGCGACGAGCCCCATGGTGATAACCATCAGGACCGCCGAGATAATGGCGATCGGTCGCCTGATGGATAGACGGATCAGGTCCATCTAGGAGTTGCTTTCCGGGGTTACTTTTTGGCCGGGTTGAAGACGTTCGTTGCCGCGGATAACCACTATTTCACCGGCTTTGAGACCACCGAGAATCTCAAAGCGGTTTCCCACCGCCATGCCAAGGGTGACCGGGCGGATATTCGCCGTGCCGTCCTCGACCACATATACAAACCTCTTTCCCTGGTTGGTAATCACGGCATCCTTATGGACGCTTAATATATCCCTCGGAGCCTGGGTCGGGATCATCAGGGTCACGCTCTCGTTGGCGGCAATGCCCTCAAGGGGTTTGTCCATGATGGGAACGAAACGAACGGCGCGGGTGCGGGTGCGCGGGTTCTCATCGGGAATAATCGCCCGTACCTTTGCCCGGTGGGGGCCTGTGGCGGAAAGATCAAAGGAAATTTCAACCCCGGGTTTGAGCCCGGCGAGACTGTTGGCGGGGATATCGGCTTCTATTTCCCATTCTCTATCGTTGATCAGGCTGACCACGGGATCGCCGACCGATACGAAGGCGCCGTTTTCCGTATGGCGTTCGCTGACTATGCTTCCATAAGGTGCGCGCACACCGGCGTTATAGAGATTGATTTCCTCCATCCTGAGATTGGCCCGGCTCATGTCGAGATTGGCTTTGGCTTCGGCCAACTCACTTGTCGCCTGAGCGACGTCCTGGAGTTTGTCGTCATGGCGGGCCTGGGAATAGGCGGGTGAAGACTTGAGATTTTCAAGCCGCGAAAGCTCTTGGCGGGTAAGGGTTAATCGGGCCTCGGCGGATTTGACCCGTGCCCCGGCCTCTGCCATCTGAGCGGCGGCGAGGTTTTTTGAGGCGATCAGCTTATCGTCAACGAGCCGGGCAAGAATCTGGTCGGTTTCGACCCGGTCACCGACTTCAACCAGTATTTTGCCGATCGGGGCGCTGATCCGGGCGGCGACGACGCCCGACTGAAGCTCGGCAACCCGGCCGATTACCGACATTGTTTGCGACAACGGCTTTTCGACCACCGCATCGATACCAACCACGGCCGGGGGCATCTCCTGGGCGTCGGCAGGCGCCGCTAATATCAGCGCCGCCAGAAAAACCGGGATAGCCGTTCTGATGGCGATTCTATCCGTCGTTTTTTTCAAACAATGGAACACCATATTCATCCTTAATATTATATGCAAATATATATACAATTTTGATGCCGCATGGTGCAAGCTCTTTATTCGGCGGGGATAATAGTGTGCCTTTTAGTAAGCGCGATACCGCGATTATGTTATGTTTTCTCCATGACAACACTTCTTTACTCTCATCCGGCCTTTCTGGCCCACGACACCGGGGCCGGCCACCCCGAGCGGGCCGATCGCCTGCGGGTCATTGTTGAGGCCCTGGAGACGGAAGAATTCAAGGCTCTGGTGCGCCGCCAGCCGCCAAAGGCAAGTGAAGACCAAATCCGCCTGGTTCATCCCCAGCCGTTTATCGACCGGGTTATGAATGCGATCCCGCTCGATGGCCACGCCACCCTCGACCCGGACACCATTGTCTCGCCTGGCAGCGGCGAGGCCGCTCTACGGGCCGTCGGCGCGGTATGCGCCGCTGTCGATGAAATCATCGCCGGCACGGGAAATAACGCATTTTGCGCTGTGCGTCCGCCGGGACATCACGCGGAGCCTGAACGGGCCATGGGGTTCTGTCTTTTTAACAGTGTCGCTATCGGTGCCCAACATGCCCGCGCCGCCCATGGGCTGGAGCGGATCGCCGTGATCGACTTTGACGTTCATCATGGTAACGGCACCCAGGTTGCCTTTGAGGACGATCCGGACCTCTTTTACGCCTCGACCCATCAATGGCCCCATTATCCCGGCTCCGGGGCCCGTGAAGAGACCGGATTGGGGAACATCTTCAACGAGCCCTTAAATGGTCTTTCCGGAGGCAAGGAGTTCCGGGCCGCCTATGAAGGACGTATTTTCCCTGCTCTGGTGGAATTTCAGCCGGATTTTATCTTCATTTCCGCCGGTTTTGACGCCCATGCTGACGACCCCCTGGCGTCCCTTCGTCTGGTTGAGGAGGATTACGCCTGGGTGACCCGGCGCATTTCGGAAATCGCCGGCACATTCTGTTCGGGCCGGGTGGTATCGGCCTTGGAGGGGGGGTATAATCTGTCCGCTCTTTCCGCCAGTGTGGCTGCCCATGTGAGGTCTTTGATTGAGGCTTCTTAAGGTCAGGTCTGGTGTTTTTTTAAGGTTATACCCCGGGTTGTGCTTGCTCCGCCCCTGATCGGTGCATAAAATCCCCGGCGCGTTTTTGGCCCCGGCGTATTTTTGGCAAGGAGATTAGAGATCATGGCCCAGGCCCCATCGTCGAAGGATATTCCAAAGGATATCGCCGCTATGAGCTTTGAGGTCGCCCTTGAGGAACTTGAGGATATCGTCCAGAACCTCGAAAGCGGCGCCGGGAAACTCGATGATTCGATCAGTTCCTATGAGCGGGGAATTCAACTGAAAAAACATTGCGAGGCCAAGTTACGCTCTGCCCGTGCCCGGGTAGAAAAGGTTATCCCCGGGCTTGATGGCGATGTGGACCTTGAGCCCGCTGATATAGATTAAGGGGATAATTTTGAGCCGATTAGAAGGCGCTCTGCGGGAGACCGTCGGGGATGTTGTAAAAGAGATCGAGCACCTTTTGCCCGATGGAGAGGGGCTGGATCAGCGCCTGTTTGAAGCCATGCGCTATGCCCTGCTTGCCGGTGGCAAGCGATTGCGCCCGTTTCTGGTAATGAATTCGGCAGGACTTTTCAATGTGTCGAAAGAGAGTGCGCTCCGGGTGGCGGCAGCGGTTGAGCTCGTCCATACCTATTCCCTGGTTCACGACGATCTGCCTGCCATGGACGATGACGATTTGCGTCGCGGCCAGCCCACATGCCACATCAAATACGACGAGGCGACGGCGATCCTTGTCGGTGATGGCCTGCTCACCCTCGCTTTCGAGATTCTTGGCGATAAGAAAACCCATTCCGACCCGGAAGTGCGTTGCAACCTGGTAACGGCACTCGCCGGTTCGGCTGGCGCCAAGGGCATGGTCGGCGGACAGGCAATCGATCTGGCGGCGGAAAATAAAGACCTGGATATCGGCGCCATTACCCGCCTGCAGCGGCTTAAAACCGGTGAGCTGATCGCCTTTTCCTGTATCGCCGGCGCCATTCTCGGCCATGCGCCCGAACCGGCCCATCACGCCCTCCATGGATATGCCCATGATCTGGGACTGGCCTTCCAGATTACCGACGACCTTCTGGACACGCTGGGCGACGAAGCCGATCTCGGCAAGCGGGCGGGCAAGGACGCCGACCTCGGCAAGGCGACCTTTGTTTCCATCCTCGGGGTTGATCGCGCTCAGGAGCAGGCGAAGATGCTGGCCGATCAGGCGGTTGCCCATCTCGATATTTTCGATGAAAAGGCCGACCTGTTGCGCGATGTCGCCCGTTATGTGATTGAGCGGCAGTCTTAAGAATTTAAGACCATGACCACGCCGCTGCCGAGGGGCTGAAAATCAGGTTGAGCCATGGCAAAACCGACTAAACATTCCACGCCCACCCGGCCCGGGAAAGCCCGTCTGGATCAGCTTCTCTTCGATCGTCATCTGGCAGAGAGCCGCAGCCGCGCTCAGGCCCTGATTATGGCGGGTCTGGTGTTTTGTGATGGAGCGCGTGTCGATAAGCCGGGAAAAACAATTGCCGTCGATGCGGAAATTGAGGTCAAGGGCAAGGACCATCCCTGGGTTTCGCGCGGCGGGGTAAAGCTCGCCCATGGCCTTGAGCATTTCTCCCTCGATCCCGCAGGCTGCATCTGTCTTGATATCGGCGCCTCGACCGGCGGGTTTACCGATGTTCTTCTCTCTCGCGGGGCCAAAACTGTCTATGCGGTCGATGTCGGCCATGGGCAGTTCGACTGGAAATTACGTAATGACGAACGGGTGGTCCTGCTTGAGCGCACCAATGCCCGTCATCTGACCCAAGCCGACATACCCCAAGCCGTCGATTTTGTCGTCTGTGACGCCAGTTTCATCGGCTTGCAAACGGTCCTGCCCGCATCTCTCGCCCTTGCCGCGCCCGGCGCCCGGCTCATTGCGTTGATCAAGCCGCAGTTCGAGGTCGGTCGTGACAAGGTCGGTAAGGGCGGCGTGGTGCGAGACGAGGGCCTGCATGAAGAAGTCTGTGACATGATTTCGGGATGGCTTGCCGGATTGGCGGGCTGGGAAGTGCTGGGGGTCAGCGAAAGCCCGATTACCGGGCCCGAGGGGAATAAGGAATTTCTGATCGCCGCGCGTTATCAGCCCTGATTTAGCTACATTGCGCCTTATAGCGCAACAGATGGTCGGCCAGAGTGATCGCCAGCATCGCCTCGCCGATGGGCACGGCGCGAATGCCGACACAAGGGTCGTGGCGGCCACGGGTGGAAATCTCGGTTTCCTTGCCCTTCGCCGTAATGGTGCGCCTCGGGGTGCGGATCGAACTGGTCGGCTTGACGGCAAAACGCGCCACAATATCCTGGCCGCTTGAAATACCGCCGAGAATGCCGCCGGCATTATTGGACAGAAAAACAGGCTTGCCCTTTTTCATGCGGATTTCGTCGGCGTTTTCTTCACCTGAAAAGCCGGCGGCGGCAAACCCGGCGCCGATCTCAACACCCTTGACCGCCGGGATGCTCATCAGCGCCTTGGCGATATCGGCGTCAAGGCGGTCATAAACCGGCTCGCCCAGCCCGGCGGGAAGGCCGCTGACCGTGACTTCAATAACGGCCCCTGTGGACGAGCCCTTTTTGCGCACGCCGTCGAGAAAGGATTCCCACTCAATGGCGGCTTTGGCGTCGGGGCACCAAAAGGGGTTGCGCTCAATCTCTTTCCAGCTCCAGTGCTTATGGTCGATAAGATGCGGGCCCATCTGAACCATGGCGCCGCGAATCTTGATTTTCTTGCCGAGGATTTTCCGTGCGACAGCTCCGGCGGCGACCCGCATCGCTGTTTCCCGCGCAGATGAGCGCCCGCCGCCACGGTGGTCACGGATGCCGTATTTCTCCTGATAAGTAAAATCCGCATGGCCGGGGCGAAAGGTATCGGCAAGATTACGGTAATCTTTTGACCGGGTATCCACATTCCCGATTTCAAGGGCGACCGGGCTGCCCGTGGTCTTGCCTTCGAACACTCCGGAGAGAATCCTCACCTTGTCGGGTTCGCGGCGTTGGGTGGTGTGGCGGGATTGTCCCGGCCGCCGGCGGTCGAGCCAGGGCTGGATATCGGCTTCACAAAGGGGAATGTTCGGCGGCACCCCGTCGATGACGCAGCCGATGGCCGGGCCGTGGCTTTCACCCCATGTTGTAAAGCGGAAGAGATGGCCGAAACTGTTGCCGGGCATGTGGCGGCCCTCCCGATAAAATGGGGTTAGACGGTGGAAATATCCGGTGCGTCGACGGATTTCATGCCGACGGTATGATAGCCGCAATCGGTATGATGGACTTCTCCGGTGACGCCGGCTGAAAGGTTGCTGAGAAGATAAAGCGCACTGCCGCCCACCTCCTCGATGGTGACATTGCGCTGAAGCGGAGAGTTGTACTGGTTCCACTTGAGGATATAGCGGAAATCACCAATGCCCGATGCGGCCAGTGTCTTTATGGGCCCAGCAGAAATCGCGTTAACGCGAATATTTCGGCCGCCTAAATCGGTTGCAAGATAACGCACGCTGGCCTCAAGTGCGGCCTTGGCGACGCCCATGACGTTATAATGGGGAACCACTTTTTCGGCGCCGTAATAGCTTAAAGTCAACATGCTGCCGCCATCGGACATGATCGCGCTGGCATGACGGCAGGCCTCGGTGAAGGAGTAGCAGGAGATATCCATGGTTTTGAGGAAATTTTCCCGGCTGGTATCGACATAGCTGCCTTTGAGCTCTTCCTTGTCGGAATAGGCAATGGCATGGACCAGGAAGTCGATCTCGCCCCATTCCTTTTTCAAGGTGTTAAAGACCTCCTCCGTGTTGCCGTTCTCGGCGACATCGCAAGGCAGGAGAAATTTGGAGCCAATGGATTCGGCCAATGGCCGTACACGCTTTCCCAGGGCATCGCCCTGGTAGGTAAAGGCAAGGTCGGCACCGTGATCGGCCAGGGCTTTGGCAACGCCCCAGGCAATGGAGCGCTCATTGGCGACACCCATGACCAGACCTTTTTTCCCGGCCATGAGCGGGCTGTGATCGTTCATCAATATCCTCAAGACTAAAAGGCTAGGTTAACGCGCCGCATCCTACACGAAAGATTTGACCGGGCAAAGCCACCCAATGGCCTTTTGGGGCAAGAAAATGGCTGAGATTGCGGGTTTTTTGAAAAAAAGTATCACGCTGCCGGGGTTACTTGACGATTTTCCAGGTGCCGTCGCCCTGGCGGCAGGCCGTGCCCGAGGCAAGTTCCGACTGCCCGTCAATGGTGACGGTTTGCTGAAACTCACGGCAATAAACGTCGTTTTTGGTCTTGAACGTCTTTACCGGGGTCAGGCTGCCGCTATGGCCGTTATCGGGGTTTTGCCAGACCAGGGCTTTGCCGTTTGGCGAGGATTCCAGAGATTTCTGGGCGGTTTCCGCCATATACCGGCGATCCATCTGATCGAGTGAATCACCGATGGCGCCGCCGATCAGGCCGCCGAGGATGACTCCCGCAGCAATCGCCTGGGGGCTGCCATCAATTTCCGACGCAATCACGCCGCCGGCTGTGCCGCCAAGAATTGCCCCAAGGGTGCCCTGGGGGCCGGTTAGTTCTTCACAGGCCGTCAACAGAAGGCCGATGGTGAGGAGGGGGATAATCTTTTTTGTCGAAATCATACTTGTCTCTGAGTGAAAGGCGCCTGGGAGAGGGCTAAAAAAGGTTGCCGGGAATAGCCGAGGCCATATAACAGAAGGGGTGTATTCTGACATATCGCGCCACTCAAGTGAATGGTTCGAAAAGGGAAGCGCTCCTTTCCTTATCGGAGGATTTATTGACCTGGTGTCGTCTTAACCGGTAAGGCGGATGAACAAGACTGATAAAAACGACCCCCTGGTGAAGTTCCAGGCCTGGTTCGCAAGAGCTGAAAAAACCGAACCCGAAGGCGCGCGCGCTGTTGCTCTGGCTACCGCCTCAAAGGATGGCGCGCCCTCGGTGCGGATGGTGTTGCTGAAAAAGGCAGCGCCGGAGGGGTTCTATTTTTTTACCAATCTGGAAAGTCGAAAAGCCCGGGAGCTTGTCGAAAACCCCAAAGCCGCCCTCTGTTTTTATTGGGATTCCACGGATATGCAGGTGCGGGTCGAGGGTGCTGTTGAGTCCGTCTCCAAGGCCGAGGCTGATGCCTATTTCGCTACGCGGGATCGTTTGAGCCAGATCGGAGCCTGGGCGTCAGATCAGTCGCGTCCGCTCAAGGGTATGTTTGAATTAGAGAAAAGAGTCGCTAAATTTACCGCTAAATTCGGCGTTGGTTCGGTTCCCCGTCCGCCGCACTGGTCGGGGTTTTGCCTTGTCCCATCAAAGATTGAATTTTGGAAACGGCGCTCTTTTCGTCTTCACGAACGGGTCGTGTATGATCGGACAGGCGAAGAGTGGGAAACCACCAATCTTTACCCGTGATGATACGGCGTAAAGTCGCAAAGAGGAGTTTAAGGCCCAGATGCACGGCGATGATTTCAGGATAGACACATCCGGGATGCCTCCGAAGCATGCCAGATTGATGCGGATCGCAACCTTTTCGGCAGTGCTGGTGGCGAGCTTGCTGATCGCTGTCAAGCTGGTGACCTGGCTTTACACCGGCTCGGTCAGCATTCTTTCCTCACTCGCCGATTCCCTGATCGATGTGCTGGCCTCGTTGATCAATATGTATGCGGTTCACCACTCTCTTCAGCCGGCCGACAAGGAACACCGGTTCGGCCACGGCAAGGCGGAACCCCTGGCCGGTCTGGTCCAGTCGGCGTTTATTACCGGCACCGCGATTTTTATTCTTATCGAGGCCGGGGATCATATGTTCAACCAGCGCACGGTTGAGCATGCATCGGAAGGCATCGCGGTGATGCTTTTCTCCATCGTCATTACTTTTGCCCTGGTGTTTTTTCAGCGTCATGTCATCCGCCTTACCGGTTCGGTGGCGATTTCCGCCGATCAGCTCCATTACAAAGGGGACGTGCTGATCAACGGCAGCGTTATCCTGGCGCTGGTTGCTTCCGATTATCTTGGCTCATCCCTCATCGATCCACTGATCGCGGTCGCCATCGCCATGTATATCCTCTATTGCGCTGTGAAAATCGGTCGTGATTCCCTCAATCTGCTCATGGATCGTGAACTGCCTGACGAGGATCGTGAAAAGATCAGGGAAATTGCCATATCCCATCCAGATGTCCGTGATCTCCACGATCTCCGCACCCGTTCCAGCGGGTTGCAGACGTTTATCCAGCTTCATCTGGAGATGGACGGTTCCATTACTCTCAATGAGGCACATGAAATAGCCGAAGACGTGATGCATAAAATTCTTGCGGCTTTTCCCAATGCCGAGGTCTTGATCCATGAAGACCCGGAAGGCGTCGATGAGGAACGGGTAAAGTTCGACGACTGATCCCGTTGCCTTAAATAAGGGGGACAAAGAGGAAGAGCCGATGATCGTTGAGGATCAAAGCGCTGTTATGGACTTTCTCTCCCGTCCCGGAACCTATGGGGCAGGCGTGCAGGATGTGGAACGGCTCGACACACATATTTCAGCCATTTTTCTTGCTGGTGATCATGCCTACAAGCTGAAGAAGGCCGTTAAATTTCCCTATCTGGACTTTTCGACCCTTGAGTTGCGCCATCACTATTGCGATGCCGAACTGGCGGTCAACAGGCGTACTGCGCCTGATCTGTACGAGCGGGTTCTGGCCGTTACACGCCAACCCGACGGCACGCTAGAGTTCAATGGTGAGGGAGATATCGTTGACTGGCTGGTGGTTATGCGCCGTTTCGATCAGGCGGGTCTTTTCGACCGCCTGGCTATGGCGGGGGAATTGAGCGATGAATTGGTCGATTGTCTGGCCGGGGAAATCGCAGCCTTTCACCGCGCGGCGGAACCCCGTCATGATTTCGGTGGCGCACTGGCTATATCCGAAACCCTGGCGGAAACGTCCACCCGTCTGGCGGCTCACGGAGGGGATATATTCGACCCTGCGACGGCCAGGGGTCTGGCCGAAAGATCAGCCGATATATTCGCCCAAGTCGAGGATTTGCTGGATCAGCGCGGGGCGGCGGGCTGGGTGCGTCATTGCCATGGGGACCTCCATTTACGCAATATTTGCCTCTTTAAGGGCCATCCGACCCTTTTCGACGCTATCGAATTTTCAGACGCCTTTTCCAATATCGATATCCTGTATGATCTCGCGTTTTTGTTGATGGATCTGGAGCATCGCGGGCTTCATTCTCATGCCAACAGGCTGCTGAACGGGTACCTGGGGGCCATTTCCTCGCCTGAGGACCAGTTGCGGGGCCTTGCCGCCCTGCCGCTGTTTCTTTCCTGCCGGGCGGGAATCCGCGCTCATACCGGCGCTGATTCAGCAAAAAGCCAGGTCCATGCGGATCAGGCGAATGAGCTGTTCGCCGAGGCCCGGGCCTATCTTTCCCTGGGCCTGGATTTTCTCAATCCTCCGGCCCCCCGTCTTGTTGCCGTGGGTGGTTTGTCGGGCAGTGGCAAGACGACACTGGCCCGTGGGTTGGCGCCTGAACAAAGGCCCCGACCCGGCGCGGTGATTTTACGCAGTGATGTTATCCGCAAGGAGTTGGCCGGTGCCGACGCGCTGACCCGGTTGCCCGCAGACGCGTACAGCCGGGAAACGAGCCTGCGGGTTTACGAGGTGATCTTGAAACGCGCGGAACTGGCCTTGGAGGCCGGCTACAGCGTTATTGCCGATGCTGTTTTCGCCCGGCCCGGTGAGCGCGAGGCCGTTTGTGAGGTGGCGCGGGGCGCCGGAGTGCCTTTTTCGGGGCTCTGGTTGGAGACGCCGGTTGCTGAAATGACCCGCCGCCTGGAGAGCCGCGCCCGGGACGCGTCGGATGCGACCCCGGAAGTTCTCCATATGCAGTTGGAATATGAGCTTGGGGAAATCACCTGGGACAGGGTTGATTCGACCGCCAAACCCGATGCCGTCCTTGCGGCGGCCCGGCGGAGTCTGGTCTAATGCTGAAAACGGCTAATTGCCGGCTAAATATGTCGGCTTTGAGGGAGGATAAGCGGTGATTAAGGTCATCCTTGCGCTTTTGAGCGGCACAGAAAGCGACGAGCGGGCGCTTCGCACGGCTTTTGGGTTGGCTCAACTCTACGAGGCTCATGTCGAGGCGCTCCATGTGCGGATCGATCCCCGCACTGCGATGCCCTATATGGGCGAGGGCATGTCCGGCGCGGCGATACAGGAAATTCTGGAATCTGCCGAAAAGGACGAGGAGACCCTGTCCGGGAAATTACAAAAGCTGTTCGACAGCCTTTGCAGCGAGGGAGAGATAGCTCTCTGCGATACGCCTTCAGACGGGGTGTCGGCTGCCTGGGTTGAGGAAATCGGACGCGAGGACGAGATCGTTTCCCGTCGTGGCCGCCTCGCCGACCTTATCCTTGTCGGCCGCCCCGGCAAAAATGACGAGCCTAGTGCGGGGCTGACGATTGAAACCGCACTCTTTGAAAGTGGCCGCCCGGTGATGATCATTCCCCCGGGACCACTGGCCCAGACCGGACGAAAGGTTGCGGTGGCCTGGAACGGCTCCCTTGAGGCAACCCGCGCCGTCGCCGGGGCCATGCCGGTTCTGCGGCGGGCCGATGAGGTGGCGGTTTTTTCGGTCATCGACAAGGATGAAGGTGAGGGGCCGGACGGTCTCGTCCGTTATCTGGGCTGGAACGGGATATCGGCTCATGCCCAAACGATCGACGGCAAGGGCCGTCCCGCCGGGCGGGCGCTTCTTGAAGAGGTGTCGCAGTGGCAGGGTGACCTTCTGGTGATGGGTGGATATACCCATAACCGATTCCGCCAGATGCTGTTCGGCGGAGTGACCCGCCATATCATGACGGATGCGCCCATTCCTGTTCTTATGACCCATTAAGAGTCAGGCGGCTCTTTTTTTGATCTCCAAACGGGTCCAGACATCGAGAAGGGATCCGATCAGGTGATCCATCATTTCATCGGTATGCAGGGGTGAGGGTGTAAAGCGCAGCCGTTCGGTTCCGCGGGGCACGGTCGGAAAATTAATCGGCTGGACATAGACCCGGTGGCGGGTCAACAACTCGTCACTGGCCTGTTTGCATAGTTTGGGGTCGCCGATCATCAGCGGCACGATGTGGCTGATCGACGGCATCACCGGCAGGCCTGCTTCCTTCATTCGCCGTTTCAGGGTTGCCGCGCGCTCGTGCAGTCCGTCGCGCTCGGCGGTGCTGAATTTCAAATGATGGAGGGCGGCAAAGGCGCCGGCGGCAATGGCTGGCGGCAGGGAAGTTGTAAAAATAAACCCGGTGGCGTGTGACCGCACAAAATCGATCAAATTTGCCGAAGCTGAGATATAGCCGCCCATGGTGCCGAAGGCCTTGGCCAGGGTTCCCTGAAGGATCGTCACCCGGTCCATGACGCCATCGCGTTCGGCGACGCCACCACCCCGGTCGCCATACATGCCGACGGCGTGAACCTCATCAAGAAAGGTGATGGCGTTGTATTTTTCGGCGATCTCGACAATCTCGGGGATCGGGGCAATATCGCCGTCCATGGAATAAACCGATTCGAAGATGACGATCTTGGGACGGTCAAGAGGCTCGTTTTTCAGAATTTCTTCCAGATGGGCGACATCGTTATGGCGGAAAATCTTCTTTTCAGCTTTTGAAAAGCGGATGCCCTGAATCATCGACGCATGGTTGAACTCGTCGGAAACCATCAGACAATTGGGCAGCTTCGCGCCCAGGGTGCTGAGCGCCGCCTCGTTGGCCATATAACCGGAATTAAAGAGCAATGCGGCTTCCTTGCGATGGAGGTAGCACAGCTCGCGCTCCAGCAGGACATGGTAATGGTTGGTGCCCGAAATGTTGCGCGTTCCGCCGGCACCGGCGCCATCCCGCTCAATGGCTTCGATCATGGCGTCGATCACCTTGGGATGCTGTCCCATGCCGAGATAGTCGTTGCTGCACCAGACCGTGACTTCCTCAACCTTGTCGCCCCGATAGTTCAGGGCCCTGGGAAAGTTTCCGGCCATGCGTTCAAGATCGGCAAAGACCCGGTAGCGGCCTTCCGTCTTCAGGCCGGCAAGGTTGTCGGAAAAAAACTTTTCGTAATCCATCGTCGAGTCCTGATTATTTGGCGCCCCTGGTTAGGGGCAGTTACATGGTCGGAAAAATACACCTAAATTCTCAATATTCTCTCAATATTAGTCGCCGCCCTTCATTGATCTGACCCCATCGGCGATTTATTTCAACTAAAGTTATCAACAGCCTGTGGATAACTTTATCCGCAAAATTCCCTGATCGAAAACGATTGATACTAAAGCAATAAGCCGCAAGTGTTTCAAATTGTTACACTATGTTTCAAGGCCTACCCACAGGGTTATACAGTGCAATCATATTTTTTTTGTCACTCTCTGCCATAGGAATCCTCAAGGCGCACGATATCGTCCTCACCCAGATAGTCGCCCGATTGCACCTCGATAAGGTTGAGCGGGACCTTTTCCTGATTTTCCAGCCGGTGAACGACGCCGAGGGGAATATAGGTGGATTCGTTTTCCTTCAACTCGAAAGTCTCCTCACCGCGGGTAATCCGCGCCGTGCCGTTGACGACAACCCAGTGTTCGGCCCGCTTGTGGTGCTTTTGCAGGGAGAGCCGGGCGCCGGGATTGACGGTGATCCGTTTGACCTGAAACCGGTCCCCGGTATCGATGGACTGGTAAAAGCCCCAGGGGCGATAGACCCGGGAATGGGTGGTCGGTTCCGGGCGCCCATCGGCTTTCAGGCGGGTGACGATTTCGCGGACATCCTGGGCCTGTTCTTTTGCCGCGACCAGAACCACATCGTCGTCGGCGACAATCACCACATCCTCAAGCCCGATGACGGCGAGCAGCGGCTTGTCGCTGCGCAGATAGGCGTTCTTGACCTCATGGGCTGCGACGTCGCCAAGCAGAACATTGCCGTCGCTGTCTTTATCGGCGATGTCCCACAGCGCCGCCCAGGAGCCGACATCGTTCCAGCCCATATCCACGGGAACCACGGCGGCCTTGTCGGTGTGTTCCATCACCGCATAATCGATCGAGAGCGACGGTGCGCCGGCAAAGGCGGTTTCTTCAAGGCGGGTAAAATCAAGATCCTGTTCGGTTTCTTTTAGGGAGTCCCGGCAGGCGACGAGCATGTCGGGCTGCAGACGCTCCAGCTCATCAAGATAGACCTGAGCGCTGAACAGGAAAATTCCGCCGTTCCAGAACCAGTTCCCTTCCTTGATATAACCCTCCGCAATTTCCCGGTCAGGCTTTTCGACAAAGCGATCAACCAGGAAACAGCCCGGCGTATCGTCCAGAGCTTTTCCCTGACGGATATAGCCGTAACCGGTTTCGGCCCGGCTCGGCTCAATACCGAAAGTGACCAGCGCGCCGTCTTTGGCGGCGGCACTGGCGGTGGTGACGGCTTGAAGGAATTTATCGCCTTCCCGGATGTCCTGATCCGACGGCAGGACCAGCATCAGGCTGTCGGGGTCGGCGTCGGCCAGCTTAAGGGCGGCAACGGCAACCGCCGGGGCGGTATTGCGGCCGACAGGCTCAAGCAGGATGCTGTTGGGCAAGATAGATATTTCGCGGCATTGTTCGGCGACGATAAAGCGATGATTGCTGTTACAGATAATTAGCGGCTGCGAAAAGATCCGGGGATCGCCAACCCGCGACAGGCAGTCCTGGAGCAGGCTTTTCTCCGACACCAGGGGGAGAAGCTGTTTGGGATAAAGTTCCCGCGACATCGGCCATAGCCGCGTCCCGGACCCGCCCGAGAGGATAACGGGGACAACTTTGGCGCCTGTATCTGCACCCGCGGTCGGTTTGGTTTGGCTCATCCCTCAGGATCCGGATTTATTCATAACTGCTTTTTCCTCTTTCGGGCGCCAAAGTAACATCCCCGTTATGGGGTATGCACAGAAATTCGTATCGAAAAGCTTTATATATCCGGGTCATCCGGCGACATCATGTCCTGCAGACCATCGCCGAGCAGGTTAAAGGCGATCACGGTGATGAAGATAAATAAGCCGGGATAGATTGAAAGCCCCGGATGGGTCCAGATCATATCCTGGGCGGTTGAGAGCATGTTGCCCCAACTGGGAATTGGCGGCTGGATGCCGAGTCCGAGAAAGCTCAGAACCGATTCAAAGAGGATAATATTACCCACCGACAAGGTGGTGGCGACGATGATCGGGGTCAGAACGTTGGGCAGAATATGCAGGCCCATGATGCGCAGGCCGCTTGCTCCCTGGGCCTGGGCGGCGAGGACGAATTCCCGTTGGCGCAGGGAAAGCGCAGCGCCACGAACAAGCCGCGCCACCGTGGTCCAGCCGACCAGCGAAATAATCAGAACCAGACGGTAAAAGCCGGCATTGGGCGAGTCCTGAAAGACCGCCCCAAGACCGAGCTTGGAATAATCAACTGCGGCGAGAACGATCAAGAGTGGCAGCAGGGGCAGGGCGATGACTCCGTCGGTCAGCCGCATCAGCAGGGTGTCGGTCCGGCCACCATAATATCCCGCCACCAGACCGATGGCGGTGCCGACGAGGGCGGAAAGCAGGGCGGCGGTAAAACCGATCCCCAATGATACCCGGCCGCCATAGAACAGACGGAGCAACAGATCCCGCCCCAGGGCGTCGGTGCCCAGAGGGTGAAAAAGGGACGGTCCCTCGAGGCGCTGGTAGAGATCGACATTGACCGGATCGATATTGAGAAGGGCGGCGATCAAGGGGGCAGAGAGGGCAAGAATGGAGAGCGTAACCAGCAGGACGAGGCTGATCATCCCCAGGCGATGGCGGGCAAATTTTTTCGGCACAGTGGGCAGGGACAGGTTCATTTTCCTCTCCCCAGTGTGGTGTAGGATATGCGCGGATCAAGCCAGGCATAGGCCAGGTCGGCCGCCAGATTGGCGAGAAGCGTAATCAGGGTGGCGAACAGCAGACCGACAAGGGCCAGATTGAAATCATTGCCCATGATCGAATCGAAGATGAGCTTGCCCATGCCGAGATAAGCGAACATGGTCTCGGTAATCAGGGCCCCGGAAAAAAGGGTGCCGAAGGAAAGGGCGAGAATGGTGGCGACGGGAATCAGCGCATTGCGCAGAGCATGGCGCAGAACCACACGCAGTCTGCCGGCGCCCTTGGCTCGCGCGGTGCGGATAAAGTCCGCCTGAAGGGTCTCGATCATGGCGGCGCGCATATAGCGGGTATAGGTGGCGAGCTGGGCAAGGGTCAGGGTGAGGACGGGCAGGGCGAGATGACTGAGCCTGTCACCGAGACTATCGATTCCGACGGTGGCCATGCCGCTGGCCGGCAGCCAGCCGAGAACGACCGAGAACAGAATGATCAGCAGCAAAGCCAGCCAGAACACAGGGATCGAAATCCCGGCAAAGCAGAACAGGTTGATGGCGTGATCGATAACGGAACGGGGGCGAAGGGCGGCGTAAACCCCCAACGGCAGAGCGATGGCGACCGAGAGCGCAAAACTGACGCCCATCAACAACAGGGAATTCATCAGACGCGGGGTCAGAATATCGAGAACCGGCTTGGCATAGGTTCGCGAATAACCGAAATCACCATGAAGGGCCGCCATCAGCCAGTTGAGGTAACGCTCAAAGATTGGCTGATCGAGGCCGTAAAGGGCGCGCAGCCGCACCGCGTCGGCCGCGCTCAGATGGGGGTTGGCGGAAATCATCAAATCGATGGGGTCGCCGGGCATCAACCCGATCAGTCCGTAAATGACAAACGACATGATCAGGGTCACGGCCAGGGTCTCGATAAGACGCATCATTACGAAACGGGTCATCGCTCACCTTCCTCCGGCAATTGTGATGCCAGATGACAGGCGGCCAGATGGCCGCGATCACCGGCGACCGGTTCAAGTGGCGGCGATATTTCGCTGCACAGCCCGGTGGCGAGGGAACAGCGCGGGTGATAGGGGCAGCCCGCCGGAGGATTAAGGGGGCTCGGCACATCGCCGGCGGCCGCCAGAGGTTTTTCACCGTTTGCGAAATCGTCTTTTCGCCGGGCGATGTCCGGGATGGCGGCGATCAATGAGCGTGTATAGGGATGACGGGGATTATTGAAGAGGTCGTCGCGGGTCGCCGTTTCGACAATCCGGCCGAGATAAAGAACGGCCACCCTATGGGCAATGGTTTCGACGACGGCGAGGTCATGGCTGATAAAAAGAATGGCCAGCCCCATTTCATCGCGTAAATCCATCAACAGGTTGAGAATCTGGCTCTGAATGGAAACATCCAGCGCCGATAAAGGTTCATCGGCAATCAGCAGATCGGGACCGGCGGCAAGGGCGCGGGCGATGGCGATGCGCTGGCGCTGTCCGCCGGAAAAGGCGCGGGGAAGCCGCCCGGAATCTTCACCCCTAAGGCCAACCTTTTCGAGAAGTTCGATTGCCCGCTCCCGGCGTTCCTGTCTCGTGCCGATGGAATGAATGACCATCGGCTCGCTGATGATCCGCCCCACCCGCATGCGCGGATTGAGAGAGGCATAGGGATCCTGGAAAACAATACCGATACGTCGCCGCAATGCTTTAAGGGCCGATTTGGAAAACCGGCCCAAATCTTTTCCCTCAAAGCGGATTGTTCCCGAGCTGGGTTCGAGCAGAAGGCCGATCATGCGGGCCAGGGTTGTCTTGCCGCAGCCGCTTTCGCCAACCAGGGCCAGAGTTTCCCCCGGCCCTACTGTCAGGCCGACATCGCAGATGGCGTGAAGCCGGGGCTTATGCCGCTGAAAGACCCCTTCGGCTGGAAGCGTGAAGGTCTTTGACAGGCCCTGAGCCTCAAGGAAAATATCGCCGCTCATGACGCCTCCTTGTAGCAGGCCACCAGATGATGGGCGCCGCGAGCTTCGGGCCTCGGATCGCCCTTAAAGCATTCAGGTCCGGCAATTTTACAGCGCTCGGCGAACCGGCAGCCCGGCGACCGCTGGCCGGGGTGGGGAACGCGGCCGGGAATGGTCGCCAATCGATCCAGTCTGTGGCCGATCTGGGGCAGGGTTTCGATCAGCCCCTTTGTATAGGGGTGGCCTGGATTATCGAAAAGATCCCCGGCCCGGGCCTGTTCGACGATGCGCCCGGCATACATCACAGCTACTTCGTCGGCGACTCTGGCGACGACACCGAGGTTATGGCTGATGAACAGCACCGCCATGCCGAGACGCGTCTGCATCTCGAGGATCAGATCGAGTATCTGTGCCTGTATAGTCACATCAAGGGCGGTGGTCGGCTCGTCGGCGATCAGGAGTGCGGGTTCGCAGGCAAGGGCCATGGCGATCATCACCCGTTGGCGCATGCCGCCCGACAGCTCATGGGGATAGGATCCGGCGCGCAATCCGGGGTCGGGAATGCCGACCTTTTCCAGCATCGAAACAGCTTTTAGTCCGGCCTCGCGGGCAGACAGCCCAAAATGAATTTCATACATCTCACCGATCTGCGCCCCAATTGGATAAACCGGATTAAGCGCCGCGCCGGGGTCCTGAAAAATCATCGATATGTGGCGGCCGCGCAGGCTCTCCATGCTCGAAGCCCCGGTTTCTGGAAGAGCGGCAAGATTTTTGCCCTGAAAAACGATATCGCCTCTTTCCAATCGTCCGGGACTGGGCAGGAGGCGCATCAGGGAAAGCGCAGTCATGGTCTTGCCGCATCCGCTTTCGCCGACGAGTCCTAAGGTTTCCCCAGGCGCAATGTCGAATGAGATGCCGTCGACAACCGTCACCGGGTCGGCTGGACCTGGAAAGGCGATGGCCAGATCGCGCACCGAAAGAAGGGGGCCGGGGCTCATGGGCCCACCTTCCAGTCCTCGATCCAGAGTGTCGAGGGATACTGGTGGCCGGTGGGAATAACACCCTTCAGCCATTGGGGAAGAACGAAAGGCTGGGCGCGGTAATAAAGCGGCAGGGCAGGCAGGTCACGGGCGTAAATCGCCTGTAGGCGCGCCCATAACTGGCGGCGTTTGTCGCGATTGAGCTCAATTTCGATAGCGTCGATCAGGGCGTCAATTTCGTCATTGGCATAACCGGTATAATTTTGCCCCGCATAGTTGTTCTCAGGCCGGGGGATTTCCATCGAGTGGAGGGTCGAGCGGGGAATATTTTCAGGCGAACTGATCCAGGCGAACATGGCGCCACCGGTAAACTTTCGCTGCGTTACGGTCTGACCGAAGAAAACACGGGCCGGCTCGTTGCGGATATCAACCTTGATGCCGAGCTGGTGCCATTGGCTCTGTATGACCTGTTCGACAAGCGCCCGGGTGTGGTCGCCCGAGGTGGACATCAGGGTAAGGTTAAGCTGTTCCCCATCGGCGTTTCGGCGCAGGCCGTCTTCTCCCTTTGTCCAGCCCAACCCATCTAGAAGGGTTGCGGCCTTTTCAGGGTCGTATGGATAGGCTGCAACATTGGAATCATAGACCCAGTCGAGCGGTGAAACCGGGCCCTGGGCGACTGGTTGCTTGTCGTCGAAAAGCTGTTCGCTTATGGCCGCACGGTCGATTCCATAAAGCAGGGCCTGGCGCAGATTCCGGTCGGCGAGCAGCGGATTATCGAGATTGAGATCGATATGCTCATAGACCAGGCCGGGCTTGAATATGACATTGAACTCAAAGCCGTGGCGTTTATCAAAGGACAGGGCCTGATCCAGTGTCAGGCCGAGCTCACCGGCAATCATGTCGATGGCCCCGGACAAAAGATTGGCCTCGATCGCGGCGGTGTTTTCAATCACATAGACGACAATTTTTTTAAATTCCGGCGCTTTGCCCCACCATGACTGGTTGGCGACCAGCACGATGTGCGAGCCGGTGACGACTTGCTCAATGCGATAGGGACCGAAATAGAGGCCGGGATTGGTGGTATCGGTATCGTACAAGGTGCGGTTTCTGTATTCCGCCGGAGTAGAGAAGGGGTCCCGTTCAAGGTGGGCGGGCAAGAGGCCGAAATCGTTGATGGCGTTATAATCGAAACTGACCCGGTCAAAATGAAGGGTAAAGGTCTTCTCATTGGTGATTTCAACATCAAGGATGCGTTTGTAAAGCTCTGCATTGGCGACGCCGGAAAGAGGGTGGCGGCCTGCTTCCCATGTGAAAAGAACATCCATGCTCGTCACCGGAACGCCGTCGCCCCATCGGGCATCTTTACGGATGGTGTAGGTAACGGCGATCCCATCTTTGTCCTGCGTCGTTGTTTCACGCACAGCCAGACCGTTTTCAAGGGTCGGTAACTCGACACACAGCATACAGATGAGCTTCCATTGTGGATTGAAGACCGTGAAGGGCCGCATGGTCATGGCGAGCACGTAGGATTTTGCCATCATGCTGTCGATGTTGGGATGGAACGTGGAGGGGAACTGGGTAATGCCGATGGTCAGGGTGTCGGACGGCACGGGGCCGCTCAAAGGGTCGTCCGATCGGGCTTGAGCCGGCCCTGATAAGCTGAATAGAGGGGCGAGGACAAGACAGGCAGCTAATACCAATGTGGTGAAGACTGTTCGCATTTGAGCCCGATTGTGGAGAATTGAGGGCGAAAATTGTCGCCCGGGCGTTATAGCACTCCCTTCGCCTTTTCGTCAGCCTGACTCAAAAGGCGGTCTTAAGGTCCGCTCAGGAGGAAAATAGAGGGAGGCTTTGGTGCCGCTGCCGGGGGTGCTCTCGATCTTCATTACCCCCCCATGGAGCTCGATAAGTGATTTGGCAAGGGGTAGACCAAGACCGGTGCCGTCGTATTTGCGAACGAAAGATCCTTCGATCTGGGTGAACGGTGTCAGGGCCAGTTCAATTTCCCCCGCCGTCATGCCAATGCCTGTATCAATGACGCTAAAGACGATTCCGCCATTCTCGCTCTGCTTGGCCTTAAGCGTTACCTTGCCGTTCTTTTCCATAAATTTCAGGGCGTTCGACAAGAGGTTGAGAAGAACCTGTTTAATCATGCGGTGGTCGACCAAAACCTCCGGCAAATCGTCGGGAAAATCATAAATTATTTCGATGTCTTTATTCCTGGCCTTGTCTCTGATCAGAGAGCAGGCGTCTTTCGATAATTGGATGAGGGAAACACTTTCTTCCCTAATGTCCATTTTCCCAGCCTCAATTTTTGAGAGATCGAGAATGTCGTTGATCATGCTCAAAAGGTGCTTGCCGCTTTCATGGATGTCCTTCACGTAATCCCTGTATTGCTCGCCGCCGACGGGGCCGAACATTTTCATGTCCATGATCTCGGAAAACCCGATGATGGCATTTAGCGGCGTTCTTAGCTCGTGGCTCATAATGGCGAGAAAGCTCGATTTGGCCCGGCTCGCCAGTTCGGCATCTTCCTTGGCGGCCTTTATTTCCCGTTCGATTCGTTTCTGTTTGGTGATGGTGGCGATCAGAAAAACAATTAACAGGGAAAGAATAAGAATGATCCCCAACACCAGGAAAACCAGTTTCCGGTATTTCTTGGCAAAAGAGACCGGCTGATTTATGAGGATGCTGTCGGCGGGAAGAAAATTGGTATTCATGCCAAAGCGTTCCATCTCGGCATAATCGAACATATTCCGGTTCGGACTTTTGGTGACGACGGGGATGTCTCCGGCCTTTTCCCCCTCAAGAATGCGCAGGGCTATTTGTGCCGACGTTTGACCCTGGGCATAGGCGCTGACGAGTTCTCCGCCGACGATCCCTTTGCCCATAAGATAATCCCATATGCTGAAGATCGGGGCCGTGCCGATTTCTGAAATTCTCCTTGTGACCTCTTCGACCGGGACGACGCTGCCGGATTTCGTCCGCGAAACGCCGAGTACGATGATGGCGCTGTACGGGGACAGGTTTCTGGTGCGCCCCAATGTCTCTGAAATGAGCAAATCATTCCAGAATGTGAACGTGATATTGGGCGGATGGGACCTGGCTATTTTTTTCAGGATTTCCCGGTTGACCTGGCCGGTGACATTCCCCGGCGTAATGACGATAATTTCGCTTAAACCCGGGATCAGTCTTTTCGTTACATTCACCGCCGCCTTAAGGTTTGGTTCTTCAATGACGCCGGTGATATTTGATTGCCCTTTCAGCAGGCCGGGACTGAACCCGTTGACACCAGAGAAAACGACGGGGGTTCCGGGAAAAAGCCGTTCCCCGTAATCAATGATGAAATCCAGGGCGTTATTATCCGATGTGAGGATGACATCGAAGTGACTGTCGGCGAATTTATCCATGAAGAGCCGGTAGAGGGTTTCCAGGTGCTCTTTTTCCCGAAAGCGTTTGGTGTCCATATATTCGATCCACAGATCGATCGGCAGGTGAGAGGCATTAAGGGTGTCTCTTATGCCGGTCATGATCGGATCACTCCAGCTGAAGCCGTCATGATAGGAATTGAGCACCAGCACCTTGAAAGGGTGAGCGTTCTCGTCCCTCTGTTCGGTTCCGACAACATGAGCCTGGGCGGTAAGGGGGGAGAGTTCGACCGGCAGACAGAGAATAAGGGCGCAGGCGGGGATAGGCAGAATTTTCAGCAAACGAAAACGCCGGCGAAATAGCCTTGCCAGCGTTGTCACTGTCCTGCCCCAAAATGCCGGGTATGGGCTAAGCTCCAGGCTCATCCTTTGACCTCCCAGTCCAAATTTAAGGATAATTTTTGGTTAACGACCTGTCGATTGATTTTTTCGAGGGGGCCAAACCCGGCGACTAACCTGTCTTGACAGGCAGGCTTTGTGGGCGCATCGTTCCGCTCTATATAGGACTGGGGTGTCCCGGCGATTGAACTGTCAGGACTGAGAGCATACCCATTGAACCTGAACTGGTTGATGCCAGCGGAGGGAGTGCCAGATGACGTTTAGAATATCTCTTTTCTTTTTTTCCTGCCTTGTGCGGCCCTGGAGGATGGCATGATTGCCGTTATTGGCGGCGGTATTTGCGGCCTTGCCATCGGCTGGTATCTGGCCCGCGAAGGCCGGTCAGTGACTGTTTTCGAGCGTGGCCGCGCCGGGCAAGAGGCGAGCTGGGCGGCGGCGGGCATGCTGGCCGCCCATGTCGAGGCTGAGCCCGGCGAGGAACAATTATTGCCGCTTTTGCTCGAAAGCCGGGCCTTGTGGCCGGAATTCGCAGATGAGATAGAGGCGGCTTCGGGGCAAAGCGTTGATTACCGTACCGAGGGAACCCTGGTGGTGGCGCTTGACCGGGACGACCGCGAACGGTTGCGCTTTACCTACGAGTATCACCGCGCCCAGGGGCTTGAGATGACCTGGCTTGACGATAGCGGGGTGCGCGAAAAGGAGCCGCATCTCTCTCCCGGCGTGTTGGCGGGGGTGTTCAGCGGCCAGGACCATCAGGTTGACAACCGCAAGGCTGTCCAGGCGCTGAAAACGGCGTTTACGGCTGCCGGCGGTATCCTGCGCGAGGAAACCCAGGTAACTGAGATTCTTGTCGAGGGCAATGCGGTGCGCGGCCTCAAACTCGGCGACGGGACGCAAGTTTCCGCTCAAACAATTGTTCTCGCCGCCGGTGCCTGGTCGCGGAATATCAAGGGCCTGCCCGATGGTCTGCGGCCGCCGGTACGGCCGGTCAAAGGTCAGATGCTGTCTCTGAAAATGCCCCCCGGCGATCCGCTGATCCGTCATGTGGTCTGGGGGCCGGAGGTCTGTCTGGTGCCGCGTCTGGACGGCAGGCTGATTGTCGGGGCCACCGTGGAAGAAATGGATTTCGACACCCAGATGACAGGCGGCGGCGTGATGGATTTGTTGCGCCACGCCTGGGAGACTCTGCCAGGGGTTTATGATCTGCCGCTCGATGATCTGTGGGCGGGCCTGCGTCCGACGAGCCGCGACGACGCGCCGATTCTAGGTCCTCTTACCGGGACGCGAAACACCCCCGGTCTGGAAGGCCTGGTTATGGCTACCGGCCACCACCGGAACGGCATTCTTCTTGCCCCGGTCACGGCCAAGGCTGTCAGCCACTATATTCTGACCGGCGAGATCGCCGAAATTATCCGGCCTTTCAACGCCACCCGGTTTGCCGCCTGATGTCGATGCCCGCAAACCAGACAATCGGTAACGGTCTTTCTCTTGTCGTCAACGGCGAGGCTCGGATCGTCGAAAGCGATGAACTTTCCGCCCTGATCGTCGCCACCGGGATTGACCCGGCCCAAAAGGGCCTTGCCGTGGCGCTCAATGGCCGGGTGGTTCCTCGCGGTGAGTGGGCGGCGACGAAACTCTCCAATGGCGATAAAGTTGAAATCGTGCGCCCCCTGGCCGGGGGGTGAGGAAGATGGAAGGTGAAACCTTGATGAAAGCGAGCCCGGTGGAAAACGATCAATTGGAAATTGCCGGTGTGTCTCTGGCCTCGCGTCTTTTTCTCGGCACGGCGCAATACCCCAACCAGCAGGTGATGCTCGATTCACTTAAAGCCAGCGGGGCGGAAGTGGTAACCGTCGCGATGCGCCGGGTTTCCCTTCAGGGCGGCGGCGAAAGCCTGTTTGATGTTCTCGGCGAAGGCTATCGCTACCTGCCCAACACCGCCGGCTGTTATACGGCGAAGGACGCGGTTCTAACCGCCCAGCTTGGCCGGGAGGCTCTGGGCACCGACTGGGTCAAACTTGAGGTCATCGGCGACGACGAGACGCTTTTTCCCGATGTTGAACAGCTTTTGGTCGCCGCCCGGGAACTGGTGGCTGACGGGTTCACCGTTCTGCCCTACTGCAATGATGATCCAATCACCTGCAAAAAACTTGAGGATATCGGCTGCGTGGCGGTGATGCCGCTGGGTGCGCCTATCGGTTCGGGGATGGGAATCCGCAACCCCTATAACATCCGCATTATCCGTCAGGTCTGTTCGGTGCCGGTTATTGTCGATGCCGGGGTCGGCACGGCGTCCGATGCGGCGCTGGCCATGGAACTGGGCTGTGACGGGGTGTTGATGAACTCTGCCGTGGCCCGCGCCCAAAATCCTGTTTCCATGGCCCGGGCCATGCGCCTGGGCGTTGAGGCCGGGCGGCTGGCTTTTCTCTCCGGTCGTATCCCGCGGCGGCTTTATGCAAACGCCTCGACCCCCGACGACGGGCTGATCGACGGTCTGGAATAAAGAGGGCGGCCCGGTATCCAGGCCGCCCACTGGTTATTCTGGCGTTAAGAAATAAGGGGATTAACTATTTTTTCCCTTTACCCTTTGTCTTCTCTTTCGCTTTATTTTTATCCTCATGCATCTGCTTCATTTCGTCCTGATGCTGCATTTGCGAGCCAAGACAGTCCTCGGTGGCCTTATCCTTGCCACCTTCCATGCCCTGCATGCAGTCGCCGGTTTCGGCGCCCAGCTTTTTCCCCTTGGGTTCGGCGGCAGCGGGGCCGCCAGCAAGTGAAAGGGCAAGGGCGAATGTCAAGACGAGGGTGGGAAAAGAAAATTTCGAAAGATGGGTCATTTAAAATATCCTTTTCGGTTCCATGAGTGTGCTTGTTTGCCGGGATGCTTAATTAACGAGGCCTTCCACCGGGGCCCGGACCTCTGCCGGGACCGGGGCCGGGATGGGGGCCCACTTCAATCTCGATATTCACCGGCGGTTCCCCATCGGGCGGTGGCGGCCGTTCGCCGGGAGGCGGTAAGTCGCCGTTGGGTCCGGGCGGTGGCGGTCTTTCGCCGGGCGGCGCCGGCTCCTGCGCATTCACTGGAAGGGCTAAAATGGCAATCAGGCCCAAGGCAGGCAAAATCTGAAAGAATTTTTTTAAACCGGGGGCCATGGATGAAACCTCCTTTTTCAAAAACCGATCATTCAATAATAGACCATATTTTGACCGCACCCAAACCGGGAGAGTAAGATATCTCTCGGGGGGAATTGATGTTTAATTATCCTGAATTTCTAACTTTTCTGGCGGCCTTGTTCGCGATCATGAACCCGATCGGCGCGGTGCCGATTTTCATCGGCCTGACCGGTGATCGCTCGCTTCAAGAGCGCCGCCGCACGGCCCTTGTCACCCCCCTGGCGGTAGCCATCATCCTTCTTATTTCTGCCGCCGCGGGAAATGAGATTCTCAGCTTTTTCGGCATCAGCGTCGCTTCGTTCCGCATCGCCGGCGGTCTGATCATCCTGTTGATGGCGATTGCCATGCTGCATTCGAAACAAAGCCATATCCACCACACCCCGGAAGAACACGAAGAAGCCAAGGCCAAGGACAGTGTTGCCATTGTTCCCTTGGCGATACCGCTGCTTGGCGGTCCCGGCTCAATCGCCACGGTGATCGTTTATGTCCACCATATCGGCGGGGTGAGCGGTTTTGTCACCGTCGGTGCGGGGGTGATCGTGATTTGCGCCCTGTTGATCGTTTTAATGCTGTTCGCCACACCGCTGGCAAAAATTCTCGGCCAGACCGGTATCAACATCGCCACCCGGATCATGGGGATTATTCTCGCCGCGATTGCCATTGAGATGCTGGCCGCCGGGCTGAAGGGGGTTTTCCCGTCGATAGGGTAAGGGCCGGAATTAATTCCACATGGGCGCGGGCGTCTCAGGCGCGGGCGTCGGACCAGCCGTTGGGATTTTCGAGAAAGGCGCGGACTTCCCTTACCGCATTTTCATCAAAATAACCGCCCGCTTCGGCCTCGGCCAGAACGTCCCACCAGGTGGCCAGGGCGTGCAGGCGTACCCCGGCCTGGCCCAGAATTTCAGCACTTTCCTTGAAAATACCGTAATGAAAGATGACGAAGGTATCGGTGACCGTTGCCCCGGCCTCGCGCAGGGCATTGCAGAAATGGATCTTGCTGCCGCCGTCAGTGGCCAGATCCTCGACCAGAAGGGCTCTTGCCCCCTCGGCCATATCGCCTTCGATCTGGGCCATGCGGCCGAACCCCTTGGGTTTTTTGCGCACATAGAGCATGGACATGTCCATGCGCTCGGCGATCCAGGCGGCAAAGGGGATGCCTGCCGTCTCGCCACCGGCGATCTCGTCAAGATTGTCGCGGCCGATCTCGCGGTCGATCAACTCCACCGCCATATCCATCAACCGCGCACGTTCTCTGGGAAAGGAAATGATCTTGCGGCAGTCGATATAAACCGGGCTCAGCCGTCCCGATGTAAGCTTGAAGGGCTCGTCGGGCCGCGCATGCACGGCCTTGATATCGAGGAGAATGCGCGCAGTTTCGCGGGCAAAGGATGAGGGATCATTTTGTGTCATGGCCCATTATTTAAAGGCAACGCCGGTTATGGGCAATTCATTTTCATGGGAAGGATGTTATCCCTTGATGCAGACCAGCGGTTCAAGCCGCGCCACCCGTTTCGCCAGCCCCGCCTTTTCGGTCGTTGTCACCACCTTGGCAACGTCCTTATAGGCGCCGGGCGCTTCTTCGGCGACCCCGCGCAGGCTTTGGCTGCGGATGAGAATGCCGCGCCCGGCAAGGTCGTCTACCAGATTACGGCCCCGCCAGTGTTTCAGGGCCTGATGGCGGCTCATACTGCGTCCCGCACCATGACAGGCCGAGCCGAAAGATCGTTTCATGCCGCTTTGTGTGCCGACAAGAATATAGGATTCCGTCCCCATGCTCCCGCCGATGATGACTGGCTGGCCGGCCTCGCGCAGTTTTTCAGGCAATTCCGGATGGTTTGGGGGAAAGGCCCGGGTCGCACCCTTGCGATGCACGTAAAGCAATCGTCCGCTGCCCTCAATCTCATGGGATTCCACCTTGCAGGTATTGTGGGAAACGTCATAGAGCAGGGTCAGCCGGGCGGCGGGAACGAGCTCGGCAAAGACCTTGCGGGTCAGGTGGGTGATGATCTGGCGATTGGCCATGGCGCAGTTCATGGCGCTGCGCATGGCGCCGAGGTACCGCCGGGCGATATCGGATTTGATCGGTGCACAGGCAAGTTCCCGGTCGGGAAGGTCGATGCCGAAAGAAGAGGCGGCGATCGCCATTTCGCGCAGATATTCGGTGCCGATCTGGTGACCGAGTCCCCGTGATCCACAATGGATACTGACCACAATATCATCGTCGGCAAGGCCGAAGGCCGCTGCTGCGCTCTCGTCGAAAATACCGGCTACCCGCTGAACTTCCAGATAATGGTTTCCCGATCCGAGAGTCCCCATTTCCTTTTTTTGCCGCTTCTTGGCTTGTGTCGAGACGCAAGCCGGCTCGGCTCCTTTCATACAGCCGTTTTCTTCCGAATGGGTGAGGTCTTCAGCTTCCCCATAGCCGCGCTCACAGGCCCAGCGGGCGCCGCCTTTGAGCATGGCGTCCATTTCATTTGCATCGAGAGTAAGGGTGCCGGTGCTGCCGACACCGGCCGGAATATTGTCAAATAAAGAATCGGCGAGAGAGTCCTTGATCCGGTCCACGTCAGCGGTCTTCAGGCCGGTATGAAGGGTCCGCACACCGCAGGATATATCGAAGCCGACGCCGCCGGCTGAGATGATGCCGCCTTCTTCCGGGTCGAAGGCCGCCACTCCACCGATCGGGAATCCATATCCCCAGTGGGCGTCGGGCATGGCGTAACAGGCCTTGACGATGCCGGGCAGGCTGGCGACGTTGCGTAACTGATCGAGTGCCTTTTCGTCCATGGAATCGACCAGATCGGCAGAGGCATAGAAAAACGCCGGCACCCGCATCTTGCCTGTCTGGGGCAGCCGCCAGGCGAATTCCTCTTCACGAATGAGTCCGCTCGCTTCGTCCATCGCCCTTTCTCCGAATCTGTTGCGCTGTCAGATTGGTTCCGGCCGGCTAGTCCTCTTCCTCCTCGGGCAGATCGACACTGAGGATGTCATAGAGTTGCGCCACCCTTCCGGTCAGGGACTTTCTCTTTTCGGCTCCGAGATAGTCGTCTTCCCGGTTTACCCATTCAAGCGCCTCGAGGAGTTCGGCTTCCGTTGCGCCGGATGAGATAATTTCGACGATTTGGGCATCATCCAGAGTCCCGGTGATTTCGATAATCTGTTCTCGGGTTATAGAGGACATTTCATTGCTCCTTTTAATCGGGGCGGTTGCCTTGTTTGTTCTCCGGCCTCGGCAGTGGGCCTTGCTATACGTCAACCACACATTGCGCTATCCAGGTGCCGTTCTTCTCCTGTCGCACATCGAGGTTAGTATAGGTCGCGCCCTTCACCTCGACAGCTGGATGGTGGCGTTGGAGGTCAATCATCTCACCATGGGCCTCGGCTGTCAGTTGACTATTTCTGATGGTGACGTCAAAAGCGCCGAACAGCATGTTCCGGACCGCCATTTCATAGATAATCGCGTTTAGCCAATCCGCCAGTAGCAGAGCGTCGTCAGGGGCCTTACAGCTGATTTTGACTGTGGTTTTCGCGGCAATTGTTTCAGGCCCGGCAATTACCGCGGTCAGTGCCAGTGCCGCCTGGGCAAAGGCACGTTCCCTGGTCGGGCCGCCGCCACGAATTCCCACATCCGCGCCGTGGGGAAAATGTTCCCAGAATTCCCGGCTCATATTTCCAGCGTCGGTTCGAGTTTCAATTGACTGACTAGATTGTCACGGAAAGACGCATCCGGGTCTATGGCTAAAACCGGGGCGGGTTACGATAGGGGTTTTCACGGTGGGTTGGTGGCGCGTATAAGAAGGGCTTGAGTTTGTTGCCGGCAGGGGAGGCGAGCGTAGTCTGAGCTGTCTGATCGGCATCGGTGGAAAACACACACGGATTTGGGAGGAATCTAATGGCCAAATCGAAATCGGCGCCTAAGAGTGATATTGACATTGCCCGGGCGGCAAAAATGCGCCCTATTCTTGATCTTGCGGATAAGCGCCTTGGTATCAAACCCAAGAATCTTGAGCCTCACGGCCATTACAAGGCAAAGATGCCGCTCACCTATATCGATGGCTTGAAGAAGAAAAAAGACGGCCATCTGATTCTGGTCACGGCGATGACGCCGACAACTGCCGGCGAAGGCAAGACCACCACTTCCGTGGGTCTAGCCGATGGTCTCAACAAGATCGGTAAAAAGACGATTGTCGCCTTGCGTGAACCCAGTCTTGGGCCGGTTTTCGGCATGAAGGGCGGGGCTGCCGGTGGCGGATACGCCCAGGTCGTGCCGATGGCCGATATCAATCTTCATTTCACTGGTGACATGCACGCTATTGGCGCCGCCCACAACCTGCTTTCGGCGATGGTCGACAACCATGTTTATTGGGGCCATGCGCCCCTGCTCGACAGCCGCCGCATTACCTGGCGTCGCGTCGTCGATATGAACGACCGGGCACTGCGCCAGATCTCCGTCGGCCTTGGCGGGGTTGCCAACGGGTTTGCCCGTGAAGACGGCTATGACATCACCGTGGCCTCGGAAGTGATGGCTATTTTGTGCCTTGCCAACAACATCACTGATCTTCAGAAACGTCTGGGCAATATCATTGTTGGCTATACCCGCGACAGGAAGCCGGTTACGGCCCGTGAATTGAAGGCCGATGGGGCGATGACGGCGCTTTTGAAGGACGCTCTGCAACCCAATCTGGTGCAGACTTTGGAAAATAATCCAGCCTTCATCCATGGCGGTCCGTTCGCCAATATTGCCCATGGCTGTAACACCGTGCTGGCCACCAAGACGGCCCTCAAGCTTGCTGATTACGTCGTCACCGAAGGTGGTTTCGGGGCCGATCTGGGGGCTGAAAAGTTCCTCGACATCAAGTGCCGCAAGGCAAAGCTAAAGCCCTCCTGCGTCGTTGTCGTGGCTACCGTGCGGGCGCTGAAGCTTCATGGCGGGGTCGACTCGAAAAAACTCGGGCCGGAAAATCTCGGCGCTCTGGCCAAGGGCATTCCCAACCTTCTGCGCCATGTGGAAAACATGGGCAAATTCGGTCTGCCGGTGGTTGTGGCGATCAATCGCTTCCCCACCGATACGGAGAACGAAGTCAAGCTGGTACAGGCAGAGTGCAAAAAGGTCGGCGTCACCGCCGTCCTGGCCGAGCATTGGGAAAAAGGCGGCGCCGGGGCGAGGAAACTGGCCAGGGAAGTGGTAAAAACCATTGATGCCGGGAAAGCCAATTTCAAGCTTCTCTATCCCGATAAAATGCCGCTGGTCGAAAAGATCCGCACCATTGCCAAGGAGATCTATCGCGCCGACGATATTTCCCTCGATGGGGCGGTGGCGGCCAAGCTTGCCGATATCGAAAAGATGGGTTTCGGCCATTATCCGATCTGTATGGCCAAGACCCAGTACAGCTTTTCCACCAATCCGGCGCTGAAATGCGCGCCTACCGGCTTTACGGTGCCGATCCGCGATGTACGGCTCTCCGCCGGGGCCGAGTTCGTGGTCGTGCTGAGTGGCAATATTATGACCATGCCGGGCCTTCCCCGGGTGCCCGCGGCCGAGGTCGTCGGCGTCGATAAATCCGGCGAGGTGACCGGTCTGTTCTAGGCTGGCCGTAAATCGCTTCCAATACAGGAAACGCCTCCCGCTTTCGTGGGGGGCGTTTTCCTGTTTTAGGAGAAAAGCCTAAACCGCTTTGGCGTGGCGTCCGATTCCGCTTTCAAGATAGGTATCGAAGATAGCGCCGACGGTACGCACCAGGGGCAGGCCCAGGGGCGTCAGGGTAAGGATGGTACCGGCGCCCGTTTTCTCGATGGTGAGAATGCCGTCTTCAATCATTTCGCCCAGCCCCTCTATTTCATCGCTGAAATGGTCTTCCGCGACATTGAACTTTCTGCATGCCGCGCCGAGGTCAATTGTGGTGTCGCACATGAGGCGCTCGATGACATAGCGGCGCAACCTGTCCTCATCGCTTAGGGCAATACCGCGAGCAGTGGCCAGCCGGCCTTTCGTGATGGCGTCACGATAATGATTGGTATGGGGCGCGTTCTGGACATAGCCTTGGGGCAGGGAGCCGATGGCCGATGCGCCAAAGCCGATCAGCGTCGCGGAGGTATCGGTGGTATAGCCCTGGAAATTGCGGTGCAGCTTGCCGCTTTTAAGGGCTACGGCCATGGCATCGTCATCGCGGGTGAAATGGTCCAGCCCGATAGGGACAAATCCTTTTCCGGTCAGACGCTCCCTGGCGGCATTGTACTGGGCCCAGCGTTCGCTCGTGTCGGGGAGAGCCACCTCGTCGATCAGCCGCTGGTGCTTTTTCATCCACGGCACATGGGCATAGCCGAAAAGAGCCAACCGGCTCGGTTTCAGGGTCAGGGCGCGGTCAACGGCCTCGATAATTCCGGCCTCGTTCTGATAGGGCAGGCCGTACATGAGATCGAGGTTGATTTCATCGATTCCGTCGGCGCGTAGCCAGTCCACCACCTGTTTCGTCATCTCATAGGGCTGGATGCGGTTGATGGCCTCCTGCACCTTCGGATTGAAATCCTGAACCCCGAGGCTGGCCCTGGTCACGCCGGCCTCGGCCAATGCGGTGACGATTTCCCGGGTCATCTCGCGGGGATCAATTTCAACGGCGAAAACACCATCCGGCGCAAAATCGAAATGGTGGCGCAGGGTATCGGTGAGGGCAAGGATATCGTCGGATCTCAGAATTGTCGGGGTGCCGCCGCCCCAATGGATATAGGTGGCGGGATGGCGGGTTTTCAGCGTCCTCGCCACCATGGCAATCTCGGCGCATAACCACTCAAGATAGGCCTTCACCGGTTCATAGCGATTGACGATCTTGGTGGTACAGCCACAGAACCAGCACATGGTGTCGCAATAGGGAATATGGAGATAAAGAGACAGGGGTGCGCCATCGGGCACTTCGGCCAGCCAGGCGGCATAGTCATCCGGCCCGATGGCGGGCGAAAAGTGCGGCGCCGTGGGATAGCTCGTATAGCGCGGCACCATCCGGTCGTATTTGGCGATAAGATCTTGTTCGGTCATGGCTGTCATTTAGGGTTCCGGGAGGGCGTTACCATAGGCGCGGGTCTATATTGCGTCATTGCGCTCGATCAGTCGGTCGTAGAGGGCGACGGTCTGTGCCGTAATCAGGCCTTCGGCAAAGCTTTCCTCCACCATGCGCCGACCCTCACGGCCCATCTTTTGGCGCAAATCCTTGTCCCTGGCAAGCCGTTCCAGAGCCTCGGCCAGAGGGGCGCTGGTGCGCACCGGGACGAGAAGGCCGTTTTTTCCGTCGCCCACGATTTCACGGCATCCCGGCACGTCGCTGGCGACAATCGCCCGTCCGGCACTGGCCGCCTCAAGCAGGCTTTTCGGCAGGCCTTCGCGGTATGAGGGCAGAACAGCCATATGGGATTTTTTGAGAAGGTCGGCAATATCGTCACGCGGTCCCAGCCATTCGATGACGCCTTCCTCAACCCAGGCTTTGAGTTGCCTCTCATCAATGGTGGCGGGGTTTTCCGGGTCCGGCCCCCCGGCCAGACGAATGCGGATGGGCGTCTTGCGCTGATGCAACAGGCGCGCCGCGGCGACCAACTCGCCGATCCCCTTGTCCCAGAGCATCCGTGACACCAGCAGGGCGATGGGCGGACTGTCCGGTGTCGTGGCCGGTTCGGGTGAGGGGGCAAAGGCTTCGATATCAACCCCTGAACCGGGAATAATGGTTACCCGGTCCGGGTCAAGGACGGAGGCTTTAGTTAGCATTTCCAGATCATCCGGATTTTGCAGAATAACGTGATTGTCGCCGCGGTTAAGCAGCCAGCGGAAACCCAGACGGATCAGGGGGCGCAGTAGCCGGGCGGCAATATCGTTCGAGATAAAGATATACCCCATTCCGGCGACTGAATTGACGACCTGGGGCACCCCGGTTATCCAGGCGGCGAATGAGCCGTAAAGGGTTGGTTTCATTGCCACATGCTGGGCAATGTCGGGCTTCTCGCGGGCATAAATACGGATCAGGGAGAAAAGCGTTGCAAGCTCACGCAGGGGATTCCTGCTGCGCCGTTTGAGGTTGAGGGGGATGAGCCGGAACCCCTCATTGCGAATTTGAGCGCCGTGGGTGTTCTCGCGGCAGACCACCACCACTTCGTATCCGGCATCCCGCGCCGCGCCGGCATGGGGGGCCCGATGCGAGCAGAAATACCAGTCCTCTGAGACGAAATAGAGGAGCTTTGGCTTGTCATGTCCCTGGCGGTATCTACCCATGTAAACGACCTTATCCGCCTGCGGCGCTGTTGCGGTTCACATTCCAGGCCTGGAACATCAGAACGTTCCACAAGGCATGCTGGTTATTGCGTTTGCCGGAAAGATGTTCGGCCCAGGCCCGGCGCACCGGTTGGGGATTAATCAAGCCTTCTGCCTTCAGGCGGGATGGTGAGATCAGGTCTTCGGCCCAGTCGCGCAACTCGCCGCGCAGCCAGCTGTCGATCGGCACGCCGAATCCCATTTTCGGCCGGTCCACCAGTTGTTTTGGCACATGGCGGTATAAAACCTCACGAAGGAGAGATTTACTTGTCCCCATACCCTTGTCGCTTCCCCGGCGTAAGGCCGGGGGAAGGCGCCAGATGAACTCGACCAGCCGATGATCGATAAGCGGCACACGGGTCTCCAGGCTTACGGCCATGCTGGCCCGGTCGACTTTGGTCAGAATATCGTCAGGAAGATAGGTCAGGGTGTCGAAGGCCGACATGCGCAGGGGAAAATCGGGCAGGGCGTCGTTGAGGGCTTTATCCCCGAAAACCGGATTACGGCCGCTGACACCGGCAATCAGTTCTTCTCCATCCGCCCAGGGGGTGAGAAGACGGGTGTAAATATCATTGGCGGTGCGGGCGGTCAAAACGGAGGCCAGCTTATGCATCTTTTCACCCATCAGACGCGGACGCAGGGAGGCGGGTAGGGCTCGTCCCAACCCATCCCAGGCGGCAGGCGAGGGGGCCTGCAGGAAAGCCGCCGCCGCCCGGCGCAGGGGGGAGGGCAGGCTGGCGCTGTAGCGCCACAGCCTTTCGGCCCATTTATAGCGATTATAGCCGAGGAACACCTCGTCACCGCCATCGCCGGAAAGCGCTACGGTCACTTTCTCTCTGGCCAGGGCGGAGACAAGACAGGTGGGGATTTGAGAGGAATCGGCGAAAGGCTCGTCGTAAATTTCCGCCAATCGGGGGATCAACTCCCGGGCATCGCCCGGGGCGACGGTCAATGTGCTGTGATCGGTGCCCAGATGCTTGGCTATGGCGGCGGCCTGGGCGGATTCGTCATAGCCGCCTTCGGCAAAGCCAATGGTGAACGTCCGCACTTTATCGTTCGATTGAGCCTGCATGCAGGCGCTAATGACCGATGAGTCAATACCACCCGAGAGCAGGGCGCCAAGTGGCACATCGGACACCATGCGGTCTTTCACCGATTGCATGATCAGTGTCTCAATCTGTGAAACCGCTTCGCCTTGGGTGATGTCGAGGGGGTTTGAGCGTCCCGCCTCAATGGTTTCGGCGAGGCTCCAATAGGCCTTGATCTCTGGTGCGGCCTCTGGTGAGAGCGTCAGCATATGGCCGGGGGGCAGTTTGTGGATGTCGGCATAGATCGAGTCCGGCGCCGGGACATAGCCATAGCGGAGAAAACCGGCAAGGGCGTCGCGGTTGAGCCCGCCCCGCCAGCCCGGATGGGCGGCCAGTGATTTCAGTTCCGAGCCGAACAGGAACAGGCCGCCGGATTTCTTTTCGGGGCTTCCCCAGTAAAGCGGTTTGATGCCGAGACGGTCGCGGACCAAGGTAAGGCGGCGTGTCTTGCGATTCCAAAGGGCGATGGCGAACATGCCGACAAGGCGGGTGATGGTCTCGGCAATGCCCCAATGGGCGCACCCCTCCAGGATAACTTCGGTGTCGGAGCGGCCCTTAAATGGAATGCCGGCCTTGACCAGGTCGGCATGGAGCTCAGGAAAATTATAGACCTCGCCGTTATAGGCGATCACCCATTCACCGTTGCCCGATACCATGGGCTGATGGCCCTGGGGAGAAAGGTCGATGACCGCAAGGCGACGGTGGCCAATGGCAATCCCGGCATCGCCATCACACCAGATGCCGTCATCGTCGGGGCCGCGATGTCGCAAAGTTGCCGCCATTTTTTTGACGATGGCGGCCATCTCTTTTTCACTAGCATTGCCCGAGGGATCGAAAAAGCCGGTCAGACCGCACATCTAAAAGTTCCTTAACGGCGAAAAACTGGCCTGCCGTGGCCTGATAGAATTTGACCCCGACGAGGGCGTCAGGGGGGTGGTTGAAGGCGCCCTAGAATATCCGGGGGATAATGCGGGGCGGGTTCGATCATTTCAAGTTTCTCTCTGGAAATAATAGGCGGTGATACTGCGCCGGCAAAGCAGGACACATAATTTTGAGTAATTATTATGTAAGTAAAGAAATTGAATCCGCGGTGTCGATAATTCCTTCTTGCATTGACAATCACAATATGTAGTGGCATAAAGTGTAGTCACAGTCGAAATGCATAAATATTGTATTCGGTTGTCGGTGGAGGTTTCTCTCGAAGGGAATGAGGGGGGTTGTCCCTTGCTCTTTGAATACAGGGTTTTTCTTCATCAAGACTTGTGAATTCCTTACTCTGTTTCCCATGGGGGGTACAAACTATGTCTAGTCTTTTAGCTCTATCTATCAGTATTGGCGGTCTTGGTTTCGTCGCAACCTGGCTGGCTTTTGGCCCCTTGGGTCCGGTCGTCCAGATTTGGGGCGTGTTTATTGGTTGGGGCTGCTATTTCGCCTCCGGCGGCAACGCTGAAGCCCTGAAAGGCGCTATTTTCGGGCAAATCCTCGGCGCGGTTCTCGCCGTCGTCGCTCTTAATCTGGTGGGCGCTGTGCCCCTTGGTACTCTGACGTTGCCGATCTGGGTTGGCGTCACGGTCTTCGTTCTGGTCTTTGCTTCCCAGGTCGAGGCTTTCGCCAATATTCCGGCCGCCGTTTATGGCTATGCCACTACCGCGGCACTTGCCCTGCTCGGTTCGGATGAACTTGGCGGTCTTGACGCCGGGGCGATTGATCTCAGCAATCCCGGCGCCGTTGCCATCATCTCACTGGTTGTTGGCGGCATCTTCGGTGCTCTTTCCGGCCGTCTTGCCGGTGTTCTCGGTAAGGGCTGATCGCCTGAATAACGTTTAAACCTGGCTTGATTGTTTCCGCCCGATATTTGCGCTTGGGGCGGACCTAACCGGGAGATTACAGCCGCCGCACACCTTGGTGTGCGGCGGTTTTTTATTTCGCTTCACCGGCTCTTCATATCCATCCTTAATTGACGATCACCGGTGACGGCTTGTGGCGAAGTAACTAGAATGGGTCTGTTCAGGTGAAACAGTTAAATTCGGTTGCGGTGGGAATTTTTGCCCGCCTTCAGGTTTTCAATGAAAAATCCCAGCAAACTTCCTCTCACCAAGTCTTCGTCGGCCCCGTCAAACCAGGCCGATATTGACAGTTTTCTGTCGACTTTGAACAAGATTCCCCCCCACCCAAAAGGCAAAGGCCGGGGTCGCCTTCTCTTCGCCATGGATGCCACTGCCAGTCGCGAGCCGAGTTGGGATCAGGCCTGTAAGATCCAGGGTGAGATGTTCACCCAGACCGACGGGCTGGGCGGGCTGGAAATTCAGTTGGCTTATTACCGGGGATTTGGAGAATTTGAGGCCAGTCCATGGCTTACATCCTCGCCGGAACTCGTGCGCCTGATGACGGGGGTTTTTTGCCTCGGCGGGGAAACCCAGATCGGGAAAATCCTTTCCCATGCTCTCGATGAGAACCGCAAAAACCGCATAAATGCCCTCGTATTTGTTGGTGATTGCTGTGAGGAGGATGTGGACGGCCTCTGCAAGCTGGCTGGCGAACTGGGGCTGGGTAATGTTCCCGCCTTCATTTTTCACGAAGGGGATGACCCGGTCGCCGGCCGGGCGTTTAAACAGATTGCCCGATTGACCGGCGGGGCCTATTGCCGTTTCGACCAGGGCAGCGCAAAGCAGTTGCGTGACCTTTTGGCCGCAGTTGCCGTTTTTGCCGCAGGTGGGCGCAAGGCGCTGGCCGATTACTCCAAACGATCCGGCGGCGCCGTCGGCGATCTCTCGAGACAGCTCAGGCTTCAGGGTCCGGAAAGGCGGTAAGAGTCCGGCATGATTGCTTATTTCCTCTTTGGGGTTTTGCTGCTGGTTGGTCTTGTTCTCCTTGGCCGCTGGTTCATATCGGCTGATCCCAAGGTGATGGCGCGGGTGGTCAAAAGGACTCTTCTCACTCTGGCTGTTCTGGTCATTCTTTATTTGGCGGTTACCCGTGGCGCGGCGGCCCTGGGGGGGTTGATCGCCCTTTTGCCTTTTGTGATGCGCTGGCACGGTCTATGGCGGCGGCTTAAGAATATGGGCGGCCCGTCACCGGGGCAGACCTCGGAGGTGGTGACCGATTATCTCCACATGAAGCTCGACCACGACAGCGGTGAGCTGGACGGGATGGTGAGTAAGGGCGGTTTTGAAGGTCGCCGCCTTAATGAGATGTCGATTGAGGAACTGCTCACGCTTTTTGAGGAATGCCGGGAATTCGACGCCAAGTCGGTCCCCGTGCTCGAAGCCTATCTTGAGCGCTATTATCCCGACTGGCGCGAGGGGGAGGCTTTCGAGGAAGGGGGCGCGTCAAACCGCTCATCCGGCAGGTCTGGCTCCGCCATGACAACCGAAGAGGCCTATGAAATCCTGGGGCTTGAGGAGGGGGCGTCCGAGGAGGCCGTCCGCGAGGCCCATCACCGGCTGATGGTGCGGATTCACCCCGACCAGGGGGGATCGAACTGGCTCGCCGCCCGCATTAACGAGGCCCGGGATATTCTGCTCGGGCCGTGAGGTGGGGTTGCCCCCGGTTTCTCGCTGTGGCACAACACAATCTTATCGCCGCCCTTCCATAATCATGTGGTTTCCGGCGCTCCATTCCCTTGGCTTTTCATATCAAACAGGACGAGATGTCAGGCAAGATACGTAAGGCGGTCTTTCCGGTAGGCGGGCTTGGAACACGGTTTCTTCCCGCCACCAAGGCGATGCCGAAAGAAATGCTTCCCGTCGTCGACAAGCCCCTTATCCAATGGGCGGTCGAAGAGGCTCAGGCTGCCGGAATAGAGGAATTCTATTTTGTCACCGGTCGCGGCAAAGCCGCTATCGAGGATCATTTTGACCGTTCCTATGAGCTTGAGCAGACCCTGGAGGCGCGGGGAAAGACAGAGCTTTCCAATAAAACCATCCGCCTGACCGAATCCCTTGGGCGGATCGCCTATACCCGTCAGCCCGAACCTCTCGGCCTTGGTCACGCAATCTGGTGTGCCCGCCATCTGGTCGGAGACGAACCTTTCGCCGTTCTTCTGCCTGATGATCTGGTGCTTGCCGAAAAGCCCTGTCTTGCGCAAATGGTCCAGTCCTATGGCAAGGCCGGAGGTAATATGGCCGCGGTTATGGATGTGCCAAAAGAACATACCAACAGATACGGCATTCTTGATATTGCCGGTGAAGACGGTCCGCTGGTGGCGGTTAAGGGGCTGGTTGAAAAACCCGATCCCTCAGATGCTCCATCGACTTTATCGATCATTGGCCGCTATATCCTTCAGCCAGAGGTGTTTGAGCATCTCGAACGCCAGAAAAAAGGGGCCGGCGGCGAGATTCAGCTCACCGACGCGATCGCCGATATGATTGGAAGCACGGCTTTCCACGGCCTCCGGTTTGAGGGCAGGCGCTTTGATTGCGGCGATAAAATAGGCTTTCTTGAGGCTAATATCGCCTTTGCCCATGAAAGGGAGGATATGAAGGAAGCGGTGAAGAAAATTTGCCGTGAATTTTCTTGAAACAAGGCCTATAGAGCCTGTTATTCAGCTTTTTCCGAAACCACGTTATTTGAAGGATTGAACGCCCATGCGTATTGCCATGATTGGCACAGGTTATGTCGGACTCGTATCCGGCACATGTTTTTCCGAATTCGGGGTTGATGTTGTATGCGTCGACAAGGACGAGGAAAAGATCGAGCGACTCCAGAATGGGGAAATTCCCATCTATGAGCCGGGTCTCGAAGCCATGGTGGAAGCTAACGAACGGTCCGGGCGTTTGACTTTTACCACCGATCTTAAATCGGTTGTCGGCGGTGCCGATGCGGTTTTCATCGCCGTCGGCACGCCGACCAACAAAGACGATGGTCATGCCGATCTTTCTTATGTCTATGCGGCGGCCGAAGAGATCGCCGGCGCCCTTGAGGGCTATACGGTGATTGTCAACAAATCCACCGTTCCGGTGGGAACCGGCGCCAAGGTGGAGGAAATCATCCGTCAGGCAAACCCTGATGCGGATTTTGACGTCGCTTCAAACCCTGAATTTCTGCGTGAAGGTTCGGCGATTGAAGATTTCATGCGGCCCGACCGGGTGGTGATCGGTGCCGGGAGCGAGCGCGCCCGTGAGGTTCTGCGCAAACTTTACCGACCGCTTTTCCTGATCGAGAAACCGATTGTCTTTACCAAGCGCGAAACGGCCGAACTGATAAAATATGCCGCCAATGCCTTTCTTGCCACCAAGATCACCTTCATAAACGAGATTGCCGATTTGTGCGAAAAGGTCGGCGCCGATGTTCATGATCTGGCCAAGGGGATCGGTCTTGACGGGCGCATTGGCGCAAAGTTTCTCCATCCCGGTCCCGGCTATGGCGGATCCTGCTTTCCCAAGGATACCCTTGCCCTGGTTCGAACGGCAGAAGAGCACGGTGTGCCTATTGGCGTTGTCGAGCATGTGGTCGCCTATAACGATGAGCGCAAAAGAGCGATGGCTGGGCGGATCATTGAGGCTTGCGGCGGCTCGGTTAAGGGCAAGACAATCGCCGTTCTCGGGGTGACATTTAAGCCCAATACCGACGATATGCGGGATAGTCCCAGCCTCGATATCATTCCCGCCCTTCAAGCCGCCGGTGCTGAGGTCCGCGCCTTTGATCCTGAAGGGATGAAGGAAGCAAAGGAACTGCTTACCGGTGTGACCTGGTGCAATGATGCTTATGAGGCCATGGAGGGGGCGGACGCGCTGACGGTGCTTACCGAGTGGAACGAATTCCGCGCTCTCGATACTGCGAGGATGAAGGAAAATCTGAATGCGCCGGTCGTTGTCGACCTGCGGAATATTTATAATCCCACAGAGATGAAGGATGCAGGTTTCACCTATAGCTGCATCGGCCGTCCCGACAGCGCCTTTATCTAGGCCTGAGAAGATACTTTCATGACCGATAGCCATCGTTTCGACCCGACGCTTTTGCGTGAATATGACATCAGGGGAATTGTCGGCAAGACTCTGGGCGATGTCGATGCGAGGGCGATTGGACGGGCCTTCGGCACTATCGTGCGCCGCACTGGCGGCCTACAGGTCTGTGTCGGCTATGACGGACGATTGAGTTCCCCCGAAATGGAATCGGCGGTTGTTTCCGGGCTTACGCAAGCCGGGGTCAATGTGACCAGGGTGGGGCGTGGCCCGACGCCGATGCTCTATTACGCCGTTTGCCAGTTTGAGGCTGATGGCGGAATTATGATTACGGGTTCCCATAACCCGCCCGATTACAACGGCTTTAAAATGATGCTGGGGCGTAAATCCTTTTACGGCCAGGACATACAAAATCTTGGTGCTCTGGCGGCTGCCGGCGATTTCGAAAGCGGTGAGGGCAGCGCCGAGAAGGTGGAAATTTTATCGGCCTATGTCGATGTGCTGGCAAAGACCTATGAGGGCAATCGCCCTTTAAAGGTCGCCTGGGATTCCGGGAACGGAGCGGCGGGAGAAGTCATGTCCCGCCTGACCGAGCGACTCGAGGGTACGCATATTCTGGTTAATGCGGAAATAGACGGCAGCTTTCCCAACCATCATCCAGACCCCACCGTGGTCGAGAATCTACGTCAGTTGCAAGATGTGGTTGCGGCGGAGAGGTGCGATCTTGGTATCGCCTTTGACGGCGACGGAGACCGGATCGGGGTCATCGATGGGGACGGGCGTGTGCTCTGGGGCGACCAACTGATGATGATCTGGGCGGCTGAAATACTCGCCGCGATGCCGGGGGCGACAATTATTGCCGACGTGAAAGCCAGTCAGGCCTTGTTCGACGAGATTGAGCGATTGGGGGGGCAGCCGTTGATGTGGAAGACCGGCCATTCGCCGATCAAGTCCAAGATGGTCGAAACCGGGGCGCCGCTGGCCGGTGAGATGAGCGGTCATATCTTCTTTGCTGATCGCTATTTCGGCTTTGATGATGCGCTTTATGCCGCCGTGCGCCTGCTCTCAATCATCAGCCGGTCGGGTGAAAGCCTGGCCGACATTCATGCCCGTATGCCGGTATTGGTGAATACGCCGGAGCTGCGTTTTGATTGCGCGGAAGAGCGGAAATTCGTCGTTATCGATGAAGTGAAAACAAGACTTGAAGCCGCCGGGGCGCAGGTCGACCATATCGACGGGGTGCGGGTTCAAACAGTCGATGGCTGGTGGTTGCTGCGCGCGTCAAACACCCAGGCCGTGCTGGTCGCCCGGTGCGAGTCTTCAACTGCGGACGGCCTTGAAAGGCTGAAAGCCGCCCTCGTCGGCCAGTTGAGGGAAAGCGGCATTACGCCGCCTGATTTCTAGACACCTTCTTTTTTGCGCCAGACGGGGGAAGACGCCCCACCCATTTATCCCCGTTCACTTTGTCGAGGGTTTGTCCTTGTCGGCAAGGGCCAGGGAAACATCGCCCTTGGGAGAAACCGCGTGGCAGGCAAGGCCCTCGCGCTTCAGCTTTTCACAGGCGCGGAATGCCGAATTTTTATCGAGTCCGATAAGACGCGAGCGAAAAACAAGGTTCTTTTTGTCGCGGACGGGGTTAACCACGACCTTGGCGCCGCCAAGAAGGGTGGAAAAACGGCGCAGGGTTCGCGATGCGGTCAGATGAGCCGGGGCATAGCGGCTAAAGGCGCCGACTTGAATTCCCCAGCCGCCTTTTTGAGGTTTTTTATTCAGGGTGTTGGAGGGTGAGTTATTCTGGAGGCTTGTCGTTCCTGCTTGGGCGGCCTGTTTTTTAGCCACGGTAATCGCTGGAGAATTACTCGGATAATTTTCGACCGACCGGGTTGTCACGCCGATCTTGCCAAATCCTTTATCGAGAAGTTTTGCCATCTGGATGTTGCGGGATTTAGCCGAACGCCCACCCATCAGAACGCCGATCAGTCGCCGCCCGTTGCGCACGGCGGATGCCGCAAGGTTAAAACCAGACGCCCGGATATAGCCGGTCTTTATGCCGTCGGCGCCTTCATAGGTTTTAAGAAGCTTGTTGTGGTTTTTGTAGGTGCGTTTTTTATAGCTGAAATTTGCGGTTGAAAAATAAGTGTAATATTTGCCGTGATTTTTGATCAGCGCCCGGGCGAGAACAGCCAATTCGCGGGCGGTGCTGAGCTGGCGGCGGTTGGGCAGGCCCGAGGCATTGCGAAACGTCGTCCGTTTCATCCCCAGTTCGTGGCCTTTTTTGGTCATCATCCGGGCAAAATTAACTTCTGTTTCGCCAAGCTTTTCGGCAAGTACCGTCGCCACATCATTCGCTGATTTGGTGACCAGAGCGAGGATGGCGTCCCTGACCAGAATAGTATCGCCCCTTTTCAGGCCAAGCTTGGAGGGGGCCTGTCCGCTGGCCCGTCGCGAGACTTTCATTTTATCCGAGAGTTTAAGGCTGCCGTTATCCAGCGCCTCGAACGTCATATACAGGGTCATCATCTTGGTCAGGGAGGCGGGATAATTCCTGGTGTCGGCGTTGACCTCATGGAGGATCTCGCCGCTATCGGCATCGATAATGATGGCGGCGTATTTCGCCAGAGTCGGGGTTGGGCCGAGAAGGATGAAAAGGCACAGCACGAACGCCAAAACGGCACTCAGGGCCCCCCACTTCCTTTCCCGCCTTTTAAGGCAGGCGAATATCGAGCCGGGAAAATTAAAAAATAACGCCATATTCTTCCCCCGGGGCCTGCTTCCCTATTATCGTACCATGGATTATGAGCTTATTCCTCTTCCAAGATGGCATTTATAGAGGATTCTATGGAAATCCCCACATCTTTGTCTATTCGAAATAAGCCGTTATGGTTAATTTGCCCTTAAAATGGGGCTAATATTCTTATCAGTTGATAACCTTTTGTGAAACTGATTTGGCGTAAACTGGGTTGAAAGTGTTGCTTTTCTTGTCTGAAACGGCGCTATGGATTGATCTCGGTCATGACTGATACTATCTGATGAGCATAGAATTACGGGTCGGAAGGTTAATTGCGGTTGAAGTGCGATGAGTGACAGAGAAAAAAATTCGAGCGGAGGGTCACAGACGGGCGTTGTCGTAAAAAGCAAGCCCAAGACCAAGAAGCCCTCCATGTACAAAGTTATCATTCTTAATGACGACTACACGCCGATGGAGTTTGTCATACACATTCTTGAGCAGATTTTTAATAAGGCTCATGAAGAGGCGACCCGCATTATGCTGCATGTTCATAGAAAGGGTGTGGGGGTTTGTGGCGTCTTTCCGTATGAAGTCGCCGAAACCAAGGCCAGTCAGGTTATGGATGCGGCGCGTCAGCACCAGCACCCGTTGCAATGTACCCTGGAAAAGGATTAAGGCGATATGTTGTCACCGAGCCTGGAACTCAGTCTTCACAGGGCTTTATCCCTCGCCAGTGAGCGGCGCCATGAATACGCGACGCTGGAGCATTTCCTGCTTGCTTTGACCGAGGATCAGGATTGCCTTGCCGCACTTAACGCCAGTGGAGCAAATGTTGAGGATTTGCGTCAGGACCTTCTTGAATATATCGATAGCGATCTTCAGGAAATTATTGCCGACCACGATGTCGAAGCCAAACCTACCGCAGGGTTTCAAAGAGTTCTCCAGCGCGCCGTCATTCATGTACAGTCTTCCGGTCGGGAATCTGTCACCGGCGCCAATGTTCTTATCGCCATGTTCGCTGAGCGGGAATCCTTTGCCGTCTATTTTCTGCAGGAACAGGACATCACACGTTTCGATGTGGTCAATTATATATCCCACGGCATCGCCAAGGTGCCCGAGCTGTCGGAAGAGCGCAGAGTCGAGGGGGCCGAAGAAGAGACATCCGATGAAGAGGCGCCGAAAAAGGATGACGAGGCGCTTTCAAACTTCTGTATCAATCTCAATCAGAAAGCCGCCGCAGGGCGGATTGATCCGCTTATCGGGCGTGGGGCAGAGATTGACCGCACGATCCAGATTCTCTCCCGTCGGACCAAGAACAACCCCCTCTATGTGGGCGATCCGGGTGTCGGAAAAACCGCTATCGCCGAGGGCCTGGCCCATCGAATCACCAACGGGGAGGTGCCGGAGGTTTTGGCCGATGTCACCATCTATTCTCTCGATATGGGCTCTCTTTTGGCCGGAACCCGCTATCGCGGGGATTTCGAGGAACGCCTGAAATCGGTTATCGCCGCCATTGAAGCTAAAGCAAACTCGGTCCTCTTCATCGATGAAATCCATACGGTGATCGGGGCAGGGGCGACCAGCGGCGGCTCCATGGATGCTTCTAATCTTCTCAAACCCGCCCTGGCCAGCGGCAATCTGCGCTGTATCGGTTCGACGACCTATAAGGAATACCGCAATCATTTCGAAAAGGACCGGGCGCTGGTCCGGCGGTTCCAGAAGATCGACGTTAACGAGCCGTCGGTTGATGATTGCTTTAAAATTCTTCTTGGTCTTAAGCCTTATTACGAGAAACACCACAAGGTCAGCTATTCCATCGAGGCGATACGTTCAGCGGTGGATCTTTCGGCCCGCTATATCAACGACCGTAAGCTTCCCGACAAGGCCATTGACGTGATCGATGAGGTCGGCGCGGCACAGATGCTCAGACCACCCAATCGCCGGAAGAAAAAGATTTCGGTCAAGGATATAGAGCATGTGGTTGCCATGATCGCTCGGATTCCGCCTAAAAACGTTTCGATTGACGACCGGACGGCCCTGAGGAATATGGACCGGGATTTAAAGACCGTCGTCTTTGGCCAGAACAAGGCGATTTCTGAGCTGACCAGCGCCATCAAACTTTCACGGGCGGGGTTGCGTGAGCCCGAGAAGCCGATTGGCAGTTATCTTTTCTCTGGACCGACCGGTGTGGGAAAAACCGAAGTAGCCCGTCAGCTTGCCCGTCAGCTCGGGGTTGAGCTGACACGTTTTGATATGTCGGAATATATGGAACGGCACAGTGTTTCCCGTCTGATCGGGGCGCCTCCCGGATATGTCGGCTTTGATCAGGGCGGCCTTTTGACCGACGCTATTGATCAACAGCCTCATTCCGTCCTGCTTCTCGACGAGATTGAAAAGGCCCATCCGGATCTCTTCAACATTCTCCTCCAGATCATGGATCATGGAAAACTTACCGATCACAACGGCAAGACCATCGATTTCAGGAACGTCATCCTGATCATGACGACCAATGCCGGGGCTGCTGAAATGGCTAAACCGGCTATCGGCTTTGAGCGGACAGTTCGTGAGGGCGACGATCAGGAAGCCATCAAGCGGCTTTTCACGCCAGAGTTCCGCAACCGCCTGGACGCAATTATTCCCTTTGCTCACTTGACGCCGAAGGTTGTCGGCCGCGTTGTTGATAAGTTTGTCATGGCGCTTGAGGGCCAGCTCAGTGAGCGCGGTGTGACCATTGAATTGACCCCGTCCGCCCGCAAAATGCTGGCCGAAAAGGGCTATGACATTCAATTCGGCGCCCGGCCCCTGGCCAGGGTTATTCAGGAGGAAGTCAAAAAACCTCTCGCTGAAGAGCTTCTCTTTGGTCGTCTGTTAAAAGGCGGTGTCGTCAAGGTGAAGCTGGAAGGTGGCCGGCTGGCCTTTGAATTCCCCCCGCCGACTAAGAAAAAGCGGGACAGGAAAGCCAAAGCGCTCGTGGAATAATAAAACAGATGTCCGCCAACACCCAACTCAGCCAGCTTGAGCGCAAGCTCTATTACCCAGAAGCGGTGCTGTTCCATGAGGGTGAAGAAGGGAGCCATTGACCTGCCCCCATTAACTGGTCCGGTTTGAATGTTAGTGCATCTTCATGTCCT
>CAZAKR010000010.1:0-96275 GCA_964486105.1 uncultured Rhodospirillaceae bacterium
TCGATCCTCCCGTTCCTATCATAAGGGGTGGACCAATTCAGTGGGGGAGGATCAGCCCTCTGATGGTGACTTATTGGTGACTTTAAAGAAAAAGGGGCCAGGCAATTACAGCCTAACCCCTTGTTCTTATTGGTGAGCCCGCCGGGACTCGAACCCGGGACCCTCTGATTAAAAGTCAGATGCTCTACCAGCTGAGCTACAGGCTCCTAGACTTGATCTTGCGGCAGATTGTGCAGCCGCAAAATGAAGGGCCTCTTCTTAAGGCCCGCATCGCCCCTGGTCAAGGCGAATATCCGCCTCGGCGGCGGTAGTTTCAGTCGTCACAAACCCACATCACGGGCAAGCATTCGGGACCGCAATCCCAGAGGGCCGATTCCTCGGCGTCGAACTGGGTGCGCCAGACGGTGCTGGTGGCGAAATAGCCGGGATTATCCGGGTCTGCGGCCAGCGCCCCGCAGGTGTAATCAACCCATTCGACGATTGAGCACCCCTGCCCGCATTCTGATCTCGCCTTGGCCTCGGCTTGTGACAAATCGTCATAACCAAAGCTGTACCCCCAGGCCCCGGTCCGCGGGTTATAGGCGATTGCCCCAAAGCCATAGGCCGGAACGAAAGCCGCCCCGGCGACAAGCGTCAGGATAAGAACAGCCATGGAAACCGAGGCTCGAAACACGCCTTAAGCCTCCCTTGGTTAGAAAACCGGTAATCCGGTTCCCGCCGGCCGGTTTGTTCCGGCAATTACGGCTATTTCTTGGCGTCGCCCGCCTCATCGTCGTCGGCGCCATCGGCATCGGCGGCGACCTGCATGCGGACGATCTTGTCGGGCCTGCCTTTTATGGCGCCGTCCCTGCTTTCCGAGCCTTTTTTGATGCGATCGACATAGTTCATCCCGTCAACCACCTGGCCCCAGACCGTGTATTTGCCGTCGAGGAATCCGGAATCCTCTAAAACGATGAAGAACTGGCTGTTGGCGCTGTTGACGCTGTGGCCACCCCGGGCCATTGAGAGAATACCGCGATCGTGGGGAATATCGGAAAATTCGGCCTTCAGATCAGGTTTCTCCGAACCCCCGGTGCCGTTGCCCAAGGGATCGCCGGTCTGGGCCATGAAGCCGGGGATGACCCGGTGAAAGGTCAGCCCGTCATAGAAACCCTCGCGGGTCAGCTCCTTGATATGGGCCACATGCTGGGGCGCCACGTCGGGGAACAGTTCGATGGTGACCCGTCCCTGGCGCAGGTCGAGATAAAGGGTGTTTTCGGGGTCGAGTTCAGTTGTCGTTTTTTCAGCCATTGCTTGTGTGCAGGAGAAGAATACAGCAACCATAGCAAAGATTATTTTTTTTAAAGTCAATGTATTATCTCCATTTCCTTGTGTAATTAGTGAGGGTTTATCGAAGTTCTTTCTTGATCAGTCCAGCCACATGGGGAGGAACGAAATCAGAAATGTCGCCGCCCAGACGGGCGATTTCCTTGACCAGTTTCGAGGAGGTGAACTGGTGGCGGTCCGAGGCCATCAAAAAGACGGTTTCGATGGAGCGGTCGAGACGCGCATTGGTCCCCGCCATCTGGAATTCATATTCGAAATCCGATACCGCGCGCAAGCCGCGGACAATCGTAGAGGCCTTGGTTTTGTGGGCAAAATCGATCAACAGGCTGTTGAAGGGCTGAACCGTGATGGTCTTTCCGCTGATATCGATTTTCGAGACTTCATCACTCAGCATGTCGATCCGGGTCTCAATATCGAAAAGCGGGCACTTGCCGTCATTGGCGGCGACCGCGACGATCAGCTTATCGGCGATCCGGGTCGCCCGCTGGATGATGTCGAGATGGCCGTAGGTAACGGGATCGAAGGTGCCGGGATATATGCAGATATGGGATTTCCTAGACACCATCGTCCTCATCGTCCTCTGTGGCGTCCTCTGTAGCGTTTTCCGGCTGATCGGTAGCGCCCTGGGGGGCGGAACCGGCGCTTTCATCGCCTTCTTCGACCTCGGCACTGTCTTCGTCGCCGTCTTCTTCGGCCAGCCAGGCGACGGAAACCACACGCTCGTCCTTGGCTACCTTGAACAGCGTCACGCCCTGGGTCTTGCGCCCGGCAATGCGGATATCGTGAACCGGACAGCGGATCAGCTTGCCGCCGTCGGTAACCAGCATGATGTTGTCGTTTTCGCCGACCGGAAAGGCGGCGACGATGGCGCTGCCGTTGCGTTTGGTGAGGTCCATATTGGCAATCCCCTGGCCGCCCCGCTTCATCACCCGGTATCCATAGGCCGAGCTGCGTTTGCCATAACCCTTGTCGGTAACGGTGAGGATAAATTCTTCGCGCCCGGAAAGCTCAGCCAGACGTTCTTCGGATAGTGGGCAGGGCCCGGCGGCTTCACCATTGGCGCCGGACGCTCCCTCACCGTCTTCATCGCTACGGCGCTGAGCTGCGGCATAGCGCAGATAGGCGTCCCTTTCCTCCATATCGAAATCGGCATGATGAAGAATGGTCATCGAAATGACTTCATCCTTCTTGGCCAGCTTGATCCCTCGCACGCCGACGGAATCACGGCCCGAAAACACGCGGATGTCGGTAACCGGAAAGCGGGTGCACTTACCGCTTCGTGTCGAAAGCAGGATATTATCGTCTTCCTGACAGGTATGAACGCCGATCAGACGGTCATCGCCCTTCAGTTTCATGGCGATCTTGCCATTGGATTTGATGTTGGTGAAATCGGAAAGAAGATTGCGCCGCACGGTGCCCGATGTAGTGGCGAACATGACGTTGAGGTTGCCCCAGCTTGCCTCGTCTTCGGGCATCGGCATCAGGGTCGAGATGGTCTCGTCCTCATCGAGAGGCAACAGATTGACCAGCGCCTTGCCTCTGGCCTGAGGCGTGCCCAGGGGCAGCCTGTACACCTTGAGCGTATAAACCATGCCCTTGGAAGAAAAGAACAGCACCGGGGTATGGGTGTTGACGACAAAGACCTGGTTGACGAAATCCTCATCACGGGTCGCCATCCCCGCCCGGCCCTTGCCGCCGCGCTTCTGGGCGCGATAGGTCGACAGAGGCACCCGCTTGACGTAACCGCCATGGGAGACGGTGACCACCATGTCTTCGGCTTGGATCAGGCTTTCGTCATCGAGTTCGAACTCGGATTCTTCAATCGAGGTCCGCCGCTCATTGGCGAACGACTCGCGGATCGCCAAAAGCTCGTCGCGCAGAATGGTCATCAGGCGCTCACGGGAGACCAGGATTTCAAGGAAATCGCTGATGTTATCGACGACCTTGCGCAGCTCATCGTCGATTTTGTCCCGCTCAAGCCCGGTCAGGCGGTGGAGACGTAATTCAAGGATCGCCTTGGCCTGTTCCTCGGAGAGCTGATAGGTGCCCTCTTTTGAAATGGCGCGGCCGGGTTCGTCGATCAGCTCGATCAACGGACCGATATCCTGCACCGGCCATGAGCGGGCGATTAATTCGGCCCGCGCAACGGCAGGGTCCTTGGACTTGCGGATCAGCGCGATCATCTCATCGAGATTGGCCACGGCAAGGGCCAGGCCGATTAAGACATGGGCCCGGTCACGGGCCTTGTTAAGCTCAAAAATGGTGCGCCTTGTGATGACCTCTTCGCGGAATTCGACAAAGGCGGCGATGGCCTGGCGCAGATTGAACATTTCCGGGCGGCCACCGTTAAGGGCCAGCATATTGACGCCAAAACTGGTTTGCAGCAGCGTATAGCGGTAAAGCTGGTTGAGGACGACATCGGCCTGGGCGTCGCGTTTGATCTCAATCACCATGCGCACACCATTGCGGTCGGATTCGTCCCGCAAATCGGCGATACCCTCAACCTGTTTTTCCCGCGCCACCTCGGCGATACGCTCCATCAGCCGCGATTTGTTAACCTGATAGGGAATTTCACTGACGATAATGGCTTCGCGGCCCTTGCGGATCTCTTCGATCTTCGCCCGTGAGCGGATGACCACCGAGCCCCGTCCGGTGTGAAGGGCCGACTGGATGCCGGCCTGACCGAGGATAATTCCGCCGGTGGGGAAATCCGGCCCCTTAACGTGCTCAGCCAGATCGGCGACACTGGCGTCAGGATTGTCGATATAGGCGCAGCAGGCGTCGATCACCTCGCCGAGATTGTGGGGCGGAATATTGGTCGCCATGCCGACCGCGATGCCGCCGGCGCCGTTGACCAGCAGATTGGGGAACTGGGCCGGCAGGACCACCGGTTCCTGGACCGAATTGTCGTAATTGTCCTGAAAATCGACCGTGTCTTTGTCGATATCTTCCAAAAGCGCGTGGGCGGTCAGCGCCATTCGGGCTTCGGTATAACGCATGGCTGCCGGGCGGTCGCCGTCCATGGAGCCGAAATTTCCCTGGCCGTCGATCAGCGGCAGGCGCATGGAAAAAAGCTGGGCCATGCGCACCATGGCGTCATAAATCGCCGTATCGCCGTGGGGATGGAATTTACCCATGACGTCACCGACGATGCGGGCCGACTTGCGGAAAGGCTTGGAATGGTCGTAACCGCCCTCTTTCATGGCAAAAAGAATGCGCCGATGAACCGGTTTCAGGCCGTCGCGTACATCCGGCAGCGCCCTTGAGACGATGACGCTCATGGCGTAATCGAGATAAGAGCTGCGCATCTCCTCTTCGATCGAAATCGGGGAGATATTGGATGATTCAGGTATGGGTGTGGTGTCCAAGTAAAATAACGTTTAAAATCAAGAGGATAAGAAAAAGGCCGGCGACGGGGCCGACCTCGTGAATCCGTCGTTTCAATCTAGCAAATTCAACCCGGTTAAACAACGAAATCAGGCCTTTTTCAGCGTTTTTTTACAGGCCCGGATTTTACGCCTTTATTCCAAAGCCGTCATAAAAAGTCGGGGCTTTTTAGTCGTTCAATTGTGGTCTAGGATTAAACGGCGACAAAAGACATCAAGGGGCTGAAAAGACCGTGCGGATTATTGCCGTTTATATTGCCATTGCCGTTACTTATGTCGTCTTTGGCAACACCCTAGTGACTCATTTTGCTGGCGCTGCGGATTCCTCTTCCACCCTGCGTGGATTTACCGATCTCGCTTTCGTCCTCCTCAGCGCTCTGTTGCTGGCCTATTTTTTTCGCCGCCGCAAGTTGAAACAGCCCGCCTTTATCGGCCAGCTTGAAGCCCTGCAATCAGCCAATCCGATTTTTCTCACCGACCGCCAGGGCGTCGTCCAATGGTGTAATGACGCCTATCTGGCCCTTTGCGGCCAACCCCGCTCCGAATTGATCGGCCACATTCCCCTGGCCACTAATTCAGAGTGCCTGGAGGCCGATTTCTACGCCGGTCTCTGGCAGGCCGCCGATTCAGGCGGGGTCTGGCATGGCGAGGTTTCGATCCATGCCGGGGAAAATGCTGATTATCATCTCATTCAGACCATCACCCCGATCTTTGATGCCGAGGGGCGGACCAGTCATTACCTCGCCGTTCACGACGGCGATACCAAGGAGGCCCAGGGCGACGGCGTTGATGAGATCACCAACATGGCCCATTACGACGCCCTGACGGGATTACCCAACCGGGTGCTGTTCAAGGACCGGATGGCCTAGGCCATCGCCCGGGCCCGGCGCAGCTCGACGATGATGTCGGTCATGTTCATCGACCTCGACCGTTTCAAGGACGTCAACGACACCCTGGGCCATGAGGTTGGCGACGAATTGCTCAAAACCGCCGGCAAACGGCTTCTTCACGCGGTCCGCGACAGCGACACCGTGGCCCGGCTCGGCGGCGATGAATTCGCCGTCATCCTCGAAGGCCTGGCCGATGCCGGCCTGACCGAAGTGGTGGCGCAGAAAATCAACGACTCCTTTTCCAAATCCTTCCAAATTATGGAATATCAGGTGGATTGCGGGCTCTCACTGGGGGCCTCGATCTATCCCCTCGACGCCGACAACCCGGAAGATCTTCTGCGTTTTGCCGATATGGCTATGTATGCGGTCAAGGAAGGCGGACGCAACGGCTACAAACTCTATTCCGCTGATATGAACAAAGAGGTCGAGGCGAGGGTGCAACTGGCCCGTGAGCTTTACGATGCCTTGGAAGCCGACCATCTTTATCTCTCCTATCAGCCGCAGATGGACCTTCACACCGGCGAAGTGCGCTGCGCCGAGGCGCTGTTACGCTGGAAACACCCGAAAAAAGGCATGATCTCTCCGGCCGATTTCGTTCCGGCGGCTGAGAGCGCCGGCCTGATGGGTCGCCTCGGGGAATGGGTGCTACGCCAGTGCTGCCTCCAGGTCGCCGCCTGGGACAAGGCCGGTGTACCGCCGGTGGTGGTGGCTGCCAATCTTTCGGCCCACCAGTTGCGCAGCAACAAATTGGTGGCGACGATGAAAACCCTGCTTGAGGAAACCGGCGCCGATGCCAATCAGATCGAGATGGAATTAAGCGAAAATGTCGCCATGGCCCGGGCCGACGATGTGGCTGAACAATTCGACCAGCTCACGGCGCTGGGTATCGGCGTTTCCATCGACGATTTCGGCACCGGCTATTCGTCACTCACCTATCTGAAGAAATTTCCCATCCGCAAGATCAAGATCGACGGTTCCTTTGTCGCCGATCTCGGTGAAAACGACGACGACAACGCGATCGTGCGCGCTGTGATTGCGCTGGCTAAAACCCTGGAACTGAAGGTGCTGGCCGAAGGTGTCAAAACCCAGCAGCAACTCGATATTCTGCGCAAGGAAGGTTGCGACATGTATCAGGGCTATCTGTTCAGCCACCCAATCTCGCCTGATGAGTTGGCCGAACTTGCTAAAAGCCCACCCCTGATGACGGCTCAAGGGGCGGTGGCGGATTAGGCTTTTCCCGGACCGGGGCTTTTACGCTCAAGGGAGAAAATCACCAGATTTACCGCAGCCAGCACGATCAGGGCGGCGAGCCCGGTCGGCCCGACGAGGAAACTGGTTCCCCCGGCGACAAGAAAGAGCGACAGCGGCGCTATGGCGTTAAAGGTGCCGTGAAAAATGCACGAGGCGATGACAGAACCGCCGCGCAGGCGCACCCAGCATAAAAGCGGTGAGAGAAGCGTCGTCATTGCCGTCATCATGAAAACCCCCGCCACCGGGTCGGAAGGATAGTTATATCCCATGAGGATGATCGGCGCGTGCCAGAAACCCCAGATGATGCCGATCGCATAGCTGGCCCGCCAGAACCCCTTGTCGCGCAATTCAAACCACAGATAACCGCGCCAGCCCAGTTCCTCCCCGGCGGCGGCCAGGGCATTGGGAATAATCCCGGCGGCCAGCGCGATCAGAACGATCACCGCCAGCGGTTTGATATGGGCCATCTGTTCGGGCGTCAACGCCGCACCGCGCCGCGCCGCCACGCCATCGGCAAAGGAAACCAGCGAGATATCGGGCAGCCAAATGCTGACTACGATTACCATTGCGGCAATGACAGCCGGTGTCAGCCAGGCGACAACCCACCAGGGATTAATGGTGAATGAAAGGCCGAGGCATTTGCGCCATTCGCCCCCACCCCGCCACCGGGTGAGGATCAAGGCCGCAGCCGCCGGGCCGAACATATAGGTGACCAGAAAGACCTTGGCAGAAGGGTCGGAGAGATCCTTACCGACGGCGAGAAAGGCCCCGGCCAGGAGCCAGCTCAAGCCATAAGCGCAAACCGTGAATGTCCAGGCGTTCCTGGTCATCGAAGTCTCCCACCCTTGGCCGTATTGGAGCGACCACCGCGATGCGGCTTGTCTTCTGGAACGGCCAGAGCCTAGAACGGAATGTCGTCGTCGAAATCAGCCGGCGGGGGTTGGGAACCGCCCCCTGCTCCACCGCCATCGCCACCGCCATAATCGCCGCCACCGCCGCCGCCGAAATCGCCGCCGCCGCTGCTGCCCTTGGAATCGAGCATCGTCAGCTCGCCACGGAAACGCTGGAGGACGACCTCGGTGGAGTATTTGTCCTGGCCGTCCTTATCGGTCCATTTACGGGTCTGCAACTGGCCTTCGATATAGAGTTTCGAGCCCTTGGTGACGTATTTCTCAACCACATCAATGAGCCTGTCGTCGAAGATTACGACCCGGTGCCATTCTGTCTTTTCGCGGCGTTCGCCGGTATTCTTGTCTTTCCAGTTTTCCGATGTGGCGAGGGAAAGGTTTGCCACCCTGCCGCCGTTCTGCATCGAACGGATTTCCGGATCACGGCCGAGATTGCCGATGAGAATGACCTTGTTAACTGAGCCTGCCATGAAACTCCCCGAATTTGAATAATTGGCCCCCCTGGGGGGGTGTTTAGGTTGGTTTGATCTGCTCGGGGCACTCTACACATAAAGGATGAAGGGCGGCTAGACGGTTTGACGTCCGATGACAATTTTCTCTGGCCGAAAGTAAAAATTTTGGCTATTGGGCGACCCAATCGCCTATAATGCTCGACTGCCTTGCGCCAACCGAACCTTTCAGGAAATCCATGCCCGCCCCTAAAAAAACTGCCAAATCCGCGGCCAAGCCGACTGCCAAAGCGGCTGTAAAAACCGCTAAAAAAACGGCCCGCAAAGCGCCTAAAAAACCAGTCGTCAAACAGTCAGTCGCCATTCCCGGCGCCATCGATGCCGCGACCCTTCGCATCCGCGGGGCGCGGGAACATAATCTGAAAGACGTCGATATCGACCTCCCCAGGGACAAGCTGGTGGTCATCACCGGCCTGTCCGGTTCGGGCAAGTCATCGCTTGCTTTCGACACCATCTATGCCGAGGGCCAGCGCCGTTATGTCGAAAGCCTGTCGGCCTATGCCCGCCAGTTTTTAGAGCTTATGCAGAAGCCCGATGTGGATTCCATCGAAGGCCTGTCGCCGGCAATTTCCATCGAGCAGAAAACCACCTCGCGCAATCCGCGCTCCACCGTCGGCACGGTGACCGAGATTTATGACTATATGCGGCTTCTTTTCGCCCGGGTGGGTATTCCCTATTCGCCGGCCACCGGTCTGCCCATCGAGGCCCAGACGGTGAGCCAGATGGTCGACCGGATCACCGCCATGAGCGCCGAAACGAGGCTTTATCTGCTCGCCCCCATCGTCCGGGGCCGCAAGGGCGAATACAAAAAGGAACTGGCCGATCTGCAAAAACGCGGTTTTCAGCGGGTCAAGATCGACGGCGAGATGTATGAGATCGACGAGGCGCCGACCCTCAACAAAAAGCTCAAACACGATATCGAAGTGGTGGTCGACCGGCTGGTGCTGCGGCCGGGGCTTGAGAGCCGGATCGCCGACAGCGTTGAAACGGCGCTGGGGCTCGCCGATGGGCTGATGTTCACGGAAGAAGCCGATAGCGGCGAACGCACAACCTTTTCGGCTCGCTTCGCCTGTCCGGTCTCGGGCTTTACCATCGACGAGATCGAACCGCGCCTGTTTTCCTTCAATAATCCTTTCGGCGCCTGCCCCGATTGCGACGGGCTCGGCCAGCGCCAGGCTTTCGATGCCGGCCTCATCGTTCAGGATGACAAGCTGACCCTGCGCGACGGGGCCATCCAGCCCTGGGCCAGGTCGCCGACCCGTTATTACGCCCAGACCCTGGAAGGCCTGACCAAACATTACGGCTTTGGCCTCGGCGATTCATGGCGGGCGCTGTCGGATAAATATAGGGAAATCATCCTCTATGGCTCCGGCGAAGAGGTCATTGCCTTCGATTATGACGACGGATTCAAGCAATACAGCGTCACCCAGCCTTTCGAAGGGGTGATCCCCAACCTTGAAAAACGCTTTATCAAGGGCGACAGCTGGCTGCGTGACGATCTGTCCCGCTATCGCAGCGCCTATCCCTGTCCAGGCTGCCATGGTCTGCGCCTGAAGGCGGAAGCCCTGGCGGTAAAAATCGATAAACTGAATATCAGTCAGGCGGCTGAGATGTCGATTGCCGAAGCCGCCCAATGGTTTGATGATCTGGAAACCACCCTTTCCCCCAAAAATCGCGAGATCGCCCGGCGAATCTTGCGCGAAATTCGCGAGCGTCTCGGCTTTCTGGTCAATGTCGGGCTTGATTATCTCACCCTGTCGCGGGCCTCGGGCACTCTTTCCGGGGGCGAGTCCCAGCGTATCCGTCTGGCCTCGCAGATCGGCTCGGGGCTTACCGGGGTGCTCTATGTCCTCGACGAACCCTCAATCGGGCTCCATCAGCGCGACAACAGGCGCCTGCTCGATACCCTGATCCGTCTGCGCGATCTCGGCAATTCGGTGCTGGTGGTCGAACATGACGAGGAAGCCATCCGTGAGGCCGATTACGTGGTTGATATGGGGCCGGGGGCTGGAATCCACGGTGGTGAGGTGGTCGCTGCCGGGCCCCTCGCCCAAGTGATGAAATCACAAGAAAGCCTGACGGCCCAGTACCTGAGCGGCCAGAAAAGCATCCCCATCCCGAAAGCCCGCCGCCAGGGAAAGCCCGGACAATCGGTAAGTATCAGGGGGGCGAAGGCCCATAACCTGAAATCCCTCGACATCGCCATCCCTCTCGGCACCTTTACCTGCGTCACCGGGGTTTCGGGGGGCGGCAAATCGACCCTGGTTATCGAGACTCTGTATAAGGAGCTGGCGCGGCGTCTCAACGGGGCGCGGGCCATCGCCGGTGAACACGACAAGATCGAGGGCATCGAATTTATCGACAAAATCGTCGATATCGACCAATCGCCCATCGGCCGAACGCCGCGTTCGAACCCGGCCACCTATACCGGCGCCTTTACGCCCATTCGCGACTGGTTTGCCGGTCTGCCCGAGGCCAAGGCCCGGGGCTATAAGCCGGGACGCTTTTCCTTCAACGTCAAGGGGGGGCGCTGCGAGGCCTGCCAGGGGGACGGGCTGATCAAGATCGAGATGCATTTCCTGCCCGATGTTTATGTTCAGTGCGATGAGTGCAAGGACCGTCGATATAACAGAGAAACCCTTGAAATAAAGTTTAAAGACAAATCAATAGCAGATGTTCTTGATATGACGGTTGAAGAAGCTGCGGACTTTTTCAAGGCCGTTCCGGCGGTTCGCGGCAAGATGGAGACCCTGCACAAGGTGGGGCTCGATTACATCCATGTGGGACAGGCGGCGACCACCTTGTCGGGGGGCGAAGCGCAACGGGTCAAGCTGGCCAAGGAACTCTCGAAACGGGCCACCGGACGCACCCTCTATATCCTCGACGAGCCGACCACCGGCCTCCATTACGAGGATGTGCGCAAGCTTCTCGAAGTGCTCCATCACATCGTCGATCAGGGGAATACGGTGGTTGTGATCGAGCACAATCTCGATGTCATCAAGACCGCCGACTGGATCCTCGATCTTGGCCCCGAGGGCGGTGACAAGGGGGGGAAAATCGTCGCCCAGGGGAACCCGGAAGAGGTGGCGGCGGTGAAGACGAGCTATACCGGGCAGTATTTATCCAAATTGCTCGGAACCGGCCGGGGAAAAAAGCGTAAAAGCGCCTGAAATCCTAGGCGTTCACCAATTTGAGCGCGGTGCGGATTTCCCTCGCCAGAACGTCTTTCGTATAGGGCTTGGGGATCAGCGGCCAGCTCTCGCCGGTTTTGGCCGGTGGATTGACTTCTTCGGGGCTGTAGCCGGTGGTCAGCAGGATCGCCAGATCGGGATGGCTTGAGTGTACCCTGGCGGCCAGTTCGATGCCCGAAATACCCCCAGGCATGACGATATCGCTGAACAGCAGGTCGATGTCCTTGCTGTTGCTTTCAAGCTTACTTAGCGCCGTTTCGCCGTCGGCCGCTTCAAGAACCTTATAGCCCAGCTTTTCCAGCATACTGACGGCGATTAGGCGCACCGTGGAATCATCCTCGACGACAAGGACGGTTTCGCTGCCCTTGGCTACTTTTCCGGGCTTCTTTATCGTCTTTTTTTTCTCTTCGGCGGCGCCAGCCGCGCGGGGCAGATAAATACGCACCACACTCCCCACGCCTTGTGTGCTTTCTATTTCGGCCCCGCCCCCCGACTGGGTGGCAAAACCTGAGACCATGCTGAGGCCCAGCCCGGTTCCCTGGCCGACATCCTTGGTGGTGAAAAAGGGATCGAAAGCGCGGCTCATCACTTCCGCCGACATCCCCGCCCCTTCGTCACGAACGGAAATCGTGACGTAATCGCCGGATTTAAGGGATTTTTGCGATGCCTCAGCCTTATCGAGAGAGACATTTGTCGCTTCCAGGGTGACTTTACCGCCTCCCGGCATGGCGTCGCGGGCATTTGCGAAAATATTGAACAGGGCGTTATCCATCTCACCCGGATCGACTTCCACCTCCCAGAGCTCCTTGTTGATTTTCGATTTAAATTCCAGGGTTTCGCCGAGAAAGACCTCGAAGAGAAAAACCTGTTCCCTGATCGTGTCACGCAAATTGATGCGGCGCGGCAAAAGTGGCTGTTGCGAGGTATAGGCGAGAAGCTGCGTGGTCAGTTTCTTGCCGCGTTGTATCTCCATCAGCGAGAGATCGATCATTTTCTGCTGATTATCATTGAGAGACGGGATCTCCGAGAGCAATTCGAGAGAACCGGAAACCCCCATGAAGAGATTATTGAACTGGTGGGCGATGCCCGATGTCAGGCCGCGGGCGGCTTCCATCTTCTGGGCGTTCTGGAGTTGCCCTTTGAGGCGCTGAACCTCGGATACGTCATGGGCGACGAAGAGAATACGCTTTTCACCCTCTATCTCCACCACCTCACAGGCAATCAGGACGTCGATGGCCCGGCCGTCCTTACGCTTGAGACGGGCTTCGTAATTACGGACATGGCCGTGTTTTTTAAGAATGTCGACCATTTTGGCGCGGCCGGACGGATCGACCCAGATGCCGATTTCCGCCACCGATTTGCCGATCACCTCTTGGCGCTCGTAACCCAGCGTATCGAGCCAGACATCGTTGACGTCGTATTGGATGCCGTCCTCAAGGCGCGAAATGGCAAACAGGCCGGGCGAGGCGCGAAAAGCCTTGGCGAAACGTTCATTACTGAGCTGCAGCCCGGCTTCCGCCTCCCGCAGCTCGCTGATGTCGGTAACCGTGCCGACATAGCCGCGGAGATTTCCAACGCCGTCAATTTCCGGCAAGGCCTGGGACAGCACCCAGAGCGTGTGTCCGTCCTGATGGAGGAACCGGAATTCCTGGCGATAGGGCTTTCTATCCGAGACGGCGCTCATCCAGGTGTTGACAACGTCTTCCCGGTCGTCGGGATGGAGCGCCTTTGTCCAGCCGTCAGCCAGGGCAGTCTCGGCTGAAAGCCCGGTCAGGCTTTTCCAGCGCTCATTGATATAAACACACCTCCCCTCCCGGTCGGTGTGAAAAATGCCCACCGGGGCGACCGTCGCCAGCAGACGGAAAAAAGCCTCCCGTTCGACCAGCGCTTCCTCGACTTCCTGGCGGCTGGCGACCTGGCTGACCGTGTTCCATAAAAGCCAGACCGTGATAAAACCGGTAACGAAGAGAAGAGGAAGCAGAAAACTCCCCCTCGTCACGGCTTTGAGTATGCGCTCGAGTCCTTTGTTGATATGACCGAGTTCGACGTTTTGGGTTGCCGCCACTTCAAAATCGATACTTTGAAGGGCGGCCACCATCGGCTCGTCGTCAACTTTGACCCTGGCGTCGATTTCTTCGGCATTCGCCCCTTCCGCCGACAGTTTTTGGGCCAGTTCTAATTTACCCCAATAATCATCAACACCCGCCTCAAGAACGTCGAGAGCGGTAATGATCCTTACAGCTGCATCATCCGAAAAGCGGTGAAAATCACCATGGCGGCGAATACTTTTAAAATGCCGCAGCAAATCTCCGGTCAACATCTTCACCGCGGCGAACTTTTGCCCCGCCTGATATGTCAGTTGAGGGTCCTGGCGGAGAATATAATTTTTGAAATTATGGATGAATCCGCCGTAACCGAATTCACTTTTCAGGCGGTTAAGGCGAGAGTCGATGGCGATTGAATGGCGCGCATAACCGACCCATTCGTCATTCACTCTCACCGAATCGCGCATTACATGAAATTCGGTAATTCCAGCATAAAGAATTGTCCCAAAAAGCAGCGTGGCGACCAGCAGCGCCAGCCGTTTAAGACGGCCAAGCCCCTTGCCCCGGCGGTGAAATGCCTGGATTTTGTTCCAGAATTGTTTAATTCGGCTGTCGCGGCCTGTCATTTTGCCTAACTTCTACCGAGGTGAGAAGGTTGGTTTAACACGGAAAAAGAGTATTCGTAAGGTTAATTGTAATTGTTATTAAGCAAATAATTTCTCCCGGCCCACCAATATAGCGGCCCGGATGGTCCGGATCAAATGAGATACATGACTAATTTATTGATAATTAAAGCTAAATTAGCTTTAAAACGATCATTGTAACGTCGTCGCGCACCGCCGAATCGCCACGGAATTCAGCCAATTCCCGGGTAATTGCCCGGCATATTTCGGCTGCTTTTTTACCTTTATGGCGACGAATAACGTCCCGATAACGGTCCTTGCCAAACATCTCCCCACTACTATTACGGGTTTCCCAGACTCCGTCTGTAGCAACGGTCACAATCTGTCCGATTGGCAAATCGGCTGTTTCCGCTTCGGAATATTTCCACTCAGGGTCGATGCCGAGGGGAATGTCGCCCCCATCGAGTTCAAAAAAGGCGTCTGTTGCCGGGTCATAGACAATTGCCGGATCGTGACCGGCGCTGACCCAGGTCAGGCGGCGGCCGGAGGCATGAATAAGGCCGCAGAACAGGGTCATGAAACGCCCCCCCTCGATGTCCAGGGTCAGACGCCGGTTAACCTCACCGATCAGACCCGAGAGCGACTGGGTGCTGCCGGCCAGACCGTGCAGCAGAGCCCGCGCGGTTGCCATCAAGAGAGCGCTGGCCGCCCCGTGGCCCGATACGTCACCGACGATCATGGCGTGACAACCGCTGAACTCCTCGTTGGCGCAGACATTGGAAAGATCGAGAAAATCGAGATAATCGCCGCCGATCTCGTCACAGGAAATGCTGGTTCCGGCAATATCGAAACCGGGAATATCCGGGGCGGTCTTTGGAATGAGGTTTTCCTGAACCTCCCTGGCCAGGTTCAGCCCCTTGACCATACGCAGGCGGTCTTCAAGCATCGGCACCATTTCATTGAAACGGCAGGCCAGCTCGCCCAGCTCGTCCCTGCCTTTGACGTCGGCGCGGGCGGCGAAATCGCCTGTCGATATGCGCCGTGCCATATCGGTCAGGGCGCGGACCGGACGGGTAACGCTGCGCGCCCCGTAAAAGGCGACAAGGAAGACGATGGCGCCGACAAGGAGGGTTGCGAGCCCCGTCGAATGGAGGTTTTCCAGGGTCAGGCTTTCGATGAACTGTTCACCCTTGCGGGCATCTTCAAGCACCACGTCAAGGGGCAGGATAAGCAGCAAAGCCGTGCCGATATCATCGATCGGACCGTGGGCCCAAAGGGAAAGGCGGTCTTCATAGGGCATATGGCGGATGCCGTAATTGCCCTTTTCGATGGCCTTCAGGAGGTCTGCATACCCGCTATGTTTAATCGGTGAAAAATACTCAATATTGACCCTGGGGCGTTGCCAGGTCATCCCCTCGCCATCGCCACGACGGGCGAAAATCGCCAGTCTCCCCTCGCCGGAAGGCTGGCGGTTATCGACAAAGACAATCATCGCCTCGAGGCTTTCCTGCCATTCCGCCGGCACCCCGGCAAAGCGGAAGATATCCTTCATCAGAACGTCGATGGCGGTCACTCCGGCGATTGCACCGTCGGGTCCGTAAACCGGCATCGAGACGGTAAAAGCGATCTGGCCAGAAGAGGCGTCCACATAGGGCAGGCTCCAGAGGAATTTATCGCTGCTTTGCCGCCGCTCGCCGGCGATCAGCCGTTGGTACCAGGGCCGCTGGCGGGGGTCGAAACCCTCGGGATAACCGCCATGGCCGGGATAGGCGGTCAGAAAGCCGCTTTCAAAGGCGGTGTACTGACGCAGGATAAGATCGGAATGGATTGTTTGCAGCCGCGCATATGTATCACGCAGACCGCCGATCAGGCGTTTTTCCTTTGCTGCCGCCGCCTCATCGCCGCCGGGCGCCAAATAAAGGCTCTGATGGCCGAAACTGACTTTCTGGGAGCCGTGTTTGTCGCTATAGGCCAAATCCGGCGGGGCGCGCTCGGGATCGTCGAAATCGCTCTGGTCATAGGTTTTAGCGGCGGTCCCCCCCTTCTCCGTGTCTGCTTTCGCGCCTTTTCCGGCTAACGTCTTTTCGACCTCAATCGCCTGTATCTCGACCGCCAGTTCCATCACCTCGCGGGAACGGCGCAGGATCAGCACCTGATCCTCTGTCATCTGCAAAAGCCGCTGGATGGCCCGGCTGCTCGCCTGTTCGCCGGTGCGGGCCGAGAGCACATTGCCGGCCTCGCGGGTGACAAGATGATCGAACAGGCCAAGGCCGATCACCGGCACCAGGGAAAGAGCGAGAAGAAGCAGAAGAAGTTTCCAGCGGATAGACATGGACGGCATTTAGGCATACTCAAAGGCCCGTACCAAGGGCGATGCCCGGTCGGGCCCGCTTTCCCGGCCCATGAGGCTGGACAAGGCCGGTTCCCTCGCCTATGTCAGCCCTATGGAAAAAGATATATCAACATCCCCGGTTCGGGTGATCGGCGGCGGCCTCGCCGGCTGCGAAGCCGTCTGGCAGCTGGCCCGCGCCGGTGTGCCCGTGATTCTTCATGAAATGCGCCCCGATCAACCGACCGAGGCCCATCAGACCGGTAATCTGGCCGAACTGGTGTGTTCCAACTCTTTGCGTTCCGACGATGCCGGTGCTAACGCCGTTGGGGTGCTGCATGAGGAAATGCGCCGCTGCGGGTCACTGATCCTTGCCTGTGCCGACGCTAACCGGGTGCCGGCGGGCGGCGCCCTGGCGGTCGATCGCGAGGGATTTGCCGAAATGGTCGAGGCGCGGATTGCCCAAGAACCGCTGATTACGGTCGAACGGGGCGAAGTTGACGCCCTGCCGGAGCCCGACGAGGCGCATGATGGCTGGGATCAGGTGATTGTCGCCACCGGGCCCTTAACGTCGCCGGGACTTACCAAATCTATCTGTGCGCTGACCGGGGAAGACAGTCTGGCCTTTTTCGATGCCATATCGCCCATCGTTCACCGGGACAGCATCGATATGTCGAAAGCCTGGATGCAGTCGCGCTATGACAAGGCCTCCTCAGGGGTGGCGGACAGTATCGGCAAGGATTACATCAACTGCCCCCTTGACGCGGATCAGTACACGGCCCTGATCGAGGCCCTGACCCAGGGTGAGAAGACGGAATTCCGTGAATGGGAACGCGATACCCCCTATTTCGAGGGCTGCCTGCCGATCGAGGTGATGGCGGAACGGGGGCCGGAGACCCTGCGTTTCGGCCCCATGAAGCCGGTCGGCCTGACCAACGAGCATTCTCCCGATATCAAGGCCCATGCGGTGGTGCAATTGCGCCAGGACAATGCCCTGGGCACCATTTTCAATATGGTCGGCTTTCAGACCAAGCTCAAACATGCCGAACAGATACGGATTTTCCGCACCATTCCCGGTCTCGAGAATGCTGAATTCGCCCGTCTGGGCGGTCTCCACAGAAACACCTTCATTAACGCTCCGAAACAACTGGACGCCCGTTTGCGCCATAAACTGCGTCCGCAGTTTCGATTTGCCGGACAGATCACCGGGGTTGAGGGCTATGTGGAATCGGCTGCTATCGGATTGCTTGCCGGGCGTTTTGCGGCCGAGGAGAGATTAGGCCGCGAACTTCCCTCCCCGCCGCCGCAAACAGCATTAGGCGCCCTGCTCGGCCATATTACCGGCGGCGCCGTCGCCGAGACGTTCCAGCCGATGAACGTCAATTTCGGATTGTTCCCGCCTTTGGAGGGGCGTGTCAGGGGTAAGCGCAACCGCAAGATCGCCCACGCAGAACGCGCCCTGGCGGCCCTTGACGGGTGGTTGGCCGAAACCGGTCAGCAGCAAACGGTTTCCGCCTAGCCGTCCTGCCGGTCTTAGCTATCCCGATTATATTTGGCCTTGATGCGGGCGCGGGCGGCCTGAATGATCGGGTGGTCGTCGGCCGAGGCCCCGGGGAGCTGTTCGTCGTCGTCGCCTTTGCCGCCACTTCCTCCGCCGCCAAGGCCGGGAACGGGTTGCGGTCCCGATTGTTGTCCCTGGGTTTCAATGGTTTCTGTCATGCGGCTGTAAATACGCTCTTCGCCTTCTTCCAGCGGCTGGCCGTCGGGGGTCGTGGCGACGATCTTTGCTCCGGGCCCCGCTTCAGGGACATCCTGGGCAAAGCCGATACTCGGCTGACTGGCATCGGCGGCGGCTGAAAGGATGGTGCGGGTGCTGCTGGCCGAACGCAACGAGGCGCGGGCCGCCTCGACCACTTCAACAGCCCAGTTCCACGACAGGCGCAATTCCTCACCCACAGAGGGCCGTTTCCAGCGATAGGGAATACGCCAGGCGCCGGGGCCGGTTTCCTCGACATCAAGGGCCAGGGTGGTGAATTCACCATGACCGTTATTGATGGTGATTTCGGCATTTTCCGGCCGCAAGCCCTCGAAAAGAATATCGATCAGCCGTTCCCTGGTCGGGTCGCGGACAATAAAAACGTAGGTCGCGCCGGGCTGGCTGATGTCGGTGAAAAAGGAATAATCCTCGGTCAGGGTAAATACTTCCCCCATGGCCATGGGGTCGGGCAGGTTGAAGGTCAGGTCGAAGGACCGGGAATCGGATATCCGCGGGTCGGGCTGGAGGATGCTGGCACCGCCCTGGGGGGTGGCGATCCGCCCGGCATAGCCCCATTCGTTGAGCAGCCCGGTGGCGTTGATGGTGGTCGGTTCTGAAATGAATTTCTGGATTTTCAGGGTTTCGAGATCCTCGCGCAGGGACTGGAACCGGGTTTCCACATGAATCCGCCCCTGGGCACGGCCGGTTTCAGCCGCTTTGTCGTCATTGCCGGGTTTGAAATTAATCGTCGTGTGGTCGCGCTTGATCCGCACATGATAGTGCATCAATACGTGGCGCCGCGCCAACAGCGACAGGCAGGCAAAGCAGGCCAGGAGACAGGCCAGGGTCGCCAGCATCAAGGGCTGGCTGGCCGGCACACCGAGCAGGACAGCCGCCGTGCCGATCAGGGCCAATGCCCCGAACAGAACCGTGGCGCCGGTCAGAATGTTTTCTTTGGTTGCCTCGATAATCCTCATCACCGATTCCATACATCCACTTACCGGCTGCGGCAAGACTTCATAAACTGCCGGTAAAGCGCCTTAAGGCCATTTTCAACAACGGCGCCCGGTGGGGCCGGGTGAAGGCTGCAAAGACATCATACCCTGACTTCTTCAGTGTTTTAAGGGCGCTTTCGGCGATGATCGCAGGCAGCATCACCGGCATCATGTCCCTTGAAAGCGAAGGCGTCAGGGCGCGGGCGGCAGCCAGTTCGCCCAAGGCCTGATCGGCAAATTCAACCGCAATTTCGGCCAGCCCGGCGGCGGAATTTCCCTCGGGCGAATGCGAAAAGACATCCTCCCGCCGCACCTGATGGCGTTTCATCAGGCTGGCGGGGAGAAAAAGCCGTCCCCTTCGGGCATGTGCCGGCAGGGCGCGCAGGAGACCGCTCAACCCATAGGCGCGGGCCACATGGCGGGCGGCCTCGGCCGGGGCCCCTTCCGGTAAATTATTTTCGCCATCCAATACCTGCAGCCATAAGGCAGTGACGGCGCCTGCCGTGTTGTCGATATAGGCCATTGTCGCCGCCAAATCCTCGGGCGGGTCGGGAATGAGATCAAAGGCGCGGGCGTCGATGAGACCCTCAATAACATCACGGGAAAGGTCGAAGCGGGCGATTGTCGCCGCCAAAGCGCGGGAGATGTCGTCACGGGGCGGCGTTTCCCCGCCGTAAATCGTGGCGATGGTTTCACGCCACCATTGCAAACGGATTTCACCAAGCAGAGGCTCGCTGACCTTGTCGGGAAGCCGTGCCAGTTCCAGATTGAGGGCGGCGATGGCGAAAAGCCCCGGCCGCGTTTTTGGCGGCGCGAAAAAGGCGCAAAGGGCGCGGTCCCTGTCACCGTGCTTGACCATCCCGGCGCAAGCCGTAAAGGCGGCTACATTCCCCGCCCCGTCACCCGGCCCATTTTCCATATGCAAACTAGAAGTAGTCAATTTATCTGTTGAAACCACTATATTTTGTAGGTAGTATGGGGAAATCTCGTATCATGACTTTTTGAACGCGACGACAGATTACAGCCTTTTGGGGAAACATAATGAACAATCCACTGACTAATTTGAACCAGACGATCATCTTGGGTTTCGTCCTTCTCATCCTTATGACCCTTTATGTCAGCGGCGTGCCCACCTTCGACCATTCCTGGTGGGCCTTTTGCTTCCGCTTTCTCCACGTCATCTCGGGCGTCATGTGGATCGGCCTGTTGTGGTATTTCAACTTCGTCCAGATCCCCAATATGCCGAACATTCCCGACGACCAGAAACCGGCAATCGGCAAGGTCATTGCGCCTGCCGCCCTGTTCTGGTTCCGCTGGGGGGCCATGGCGACCATCATCACCGGCCTTATTCTGGCTCACCTCAACGGTTATCTCCACTCGGCCATGACCCTCGGCATGGGCGATGAATTCGCCACCAAGGAAACCGCCATCGGCATCGGCATGTGGCTGGGTATCATCATGTGGTTCAACGTCTGGTTCGTCATCTGGCCAAACCAGAAAAAGGCGCTGGGCATTGTCGAGGCCGATGCGGGCGCAAAGGCAGCGGCGGCGCGCACGGCGATGTTGTTCTCACGGACCAACACCATGCTCTCCTTCCCGATGCTCTATGCCATGGTGTCGGCCCAGAACCTCTATTAGAGGCAATCACCGGCGGTCGCATAGGCTGCCAAAATATTCTTCTTGAGAGCGGGGCTTAACAGCCCCGTTTTCTTTTTACATTACGACTCGTTATAACGCATTTATGATAAATTGGATAAAGTCGTTTCTGCCGCCTCTGGGTTGTAGTGACCGGGCCAGCCCATGAACCGGATGGTGAAAAAATTAAAACCCGATGACCTATATCAAGGACCGCCCGTCTTGCCCCGGGGTATTGCTGTGTACATACACAACAATAATAAACGTGGAGTCCCCGGATGAAACTGACCGATGCCCTGCTCGGCGAACACGCCGTTCTTTACGACCTGTTCTCCCATTTACGTGAATTGCCCGAAAAAAACCTCCCGGTCGAGGAGATGCGCGGTGCTGTTGCGGTTCTCGATCAATTGCTGCGCGCCCATGCCGGTATTGAGGAAGACCTGCTGTTCCCCAGCCTTGAACCCCATATCGGACAGATGGGGCCGCTCTCTGTGATGAGAAGCGAACACAAGGCCATAGACGACCTTCTCGGAAGGTTAGGCAAAGAAACAGATCCGGCAGCCCTTAAGACCCTGACCGGGGAATTGATTGATCTGGCTTTTAATCACTTCCAGAAAGAGGAAGGGGCGCTGTTTCCCATGGCCCGGCAATTCCTTGACGAGGCGAAACTGAGTGAGCTTGGCGATTTGTGGGCGCAAAAACGCAAGGTCAACGCCAATGCCGAGGGCTGTATGGGCGGCGGCGCTTAGGTTTTTTCCGCAATCGGCAGCAAGGCCGCGGCGACACGCCGTCCCTCCATGGACAACAGATTGAAGGTGCGGCAGGCCGCCCCGCTATCCAGGGGCTCAATGGCGATCCCCTTTTCCCGCAGAGAGGCGCGAAAGCTTTCCGGCAGCGCCAGAATTCGCGGCCCCTGCCCGATCAGCAGCAGTTCGATTGCCGGTTCATAAGCGAAAACCGGGACCAATGAGTCGAGGCTGATGGCGTCGGGTAAATTGCCGCCAATTTTCCACTCCAGGGTCTGGCCGGCAAAGACCAGGATGGGGCAACGCCACAAATGAGAGCTGACGGTAAACCCATCCTCACCGTAGGACTCGATAAGCTGGCGGGTTGGCTGGCCCATAACGCAACTTTTCCCGGTCGATGGGGCTGCTTTAAGGGGTTTTGCCCTCTTCGGAGCTCAGAGCGCCGGCACTGCCGGGACGCAGGTTGAGGCCGATAAGCAGCGGTGCGGCGACGAAAATAGAGGAATAGGTGCCGATAAAAACACCCCACATCATCGCCAGCACGAAATCGTGGATCACCGCGCCGCCGAAGACGTAAAGGGCGACCAGGGCCAAAAGCGTCGTCACCGAGGTCATGGTGGTCCGCGCCAGGGTCTGGTTGACCGACAGATTGAGCAGTTCCAGCATATCCATCTTGCGGTATTTGCGCAGGTTCTCGCGCACCCGGTCATAGACAACCACCGTATCGTTGATCGAATAACCGGCGATGGTGAGGATGGCGGCAATGGTGGCGAGGTTGAATTCAAGCTGCAACACGGCAAACAGCCCGATGGTGGTGACCACGTCATGCATCAGGGCGACCAGGGCGCCGATGCCGAACTGCCACTCGAAACGGAACCAGATATAGATCAGCATGGCGATGAGGGACAGGATCACCGCCGTCAACCCGGCCTGGATCAGCTCCTCGCCGACCTTTGGTCCGACAAATTCGGTGCGCCGGTAATCAAGCCCCTCGCCCAGGGCTTCCTTGACCGCGACGATGGCCGCCAGTTGCGCCTTTTCATCGCCTTCCTGACGCTGGACCCGGACCAGGATATTGTTGGGTTCGCCGAATTCCTGGATCTCCACATCGCCCAGCCCCAGGGTGCCCAGGGTGCCGCGCACGGCAAATAAATCGGGTGGGGTTTCATAGGCGACATCGAGCATGATCCCGCCCTCGAAATCGATGCCGTAATTGAGGCCACGGTTGAGATAGAAGAAAGTCGACAGAACGATGAGGGCGACAGAGAACACGAAGGCGATCTTGCGCTTACCGGTAAAGTCGATACGGGTGTTGGCGGGAATGAGCTGGATGGGTTTCATGAATTTTGCTTTTCAGATATCGGTCAGATCGGCAGGACGTCGGGACGCCGACGGCGCAGCCAGGTGACGATCAGGAGGCGGGTCACCATGATTGCCGTGAACATCGAGGTGAGAATGCCAATTGAAAGGGTAACGGCAAAGCCCTTGATCGGGCCGGATCCAAATTCATAAAGCAGCAGGGCGGCGATCAGGGTCGTCACATTGGCGTCGACAATGGTCGTAAAGGCCCGCTTATAGCCCGCTTCAATGGCGTTGAAAGGCGTTCGCCCGGCCCGCACTTCCTCGCGGATATGCTCAAAAATCAGCACATTGGCGTCAACCGCCATGCCGACGGTGAGGACGATACCGGCAATACCCGGCAGGGTCAGGGTGGCCTGCAAAACCGACAGGGCGCCGAGGATCATCATCAGATTGAGAACCAGGGCGATATCGGCGACGATGCCGAAAAAGCCGTAGATGATAATCATGAATATTGCGACGGCCAGAAAGCCGATCAGGCAGGCGATTTTACCGGCAGCGATTGAATCGGCCCCCAGGCTCGGCCCGACGCTGCGTTCCTCAAGAATGGTCAGGGGCGCTGGAAGCGCGCCGGCACGCAGCAAAAGGGCTAAATCGCGGGCGGCTTCGGGGGTAAAGCGGCCGGAAATCTGTCCCGAGCCGCCGAGAATGGCCTCGCGCACCACCGGCGCACTGATCACCTTGCCGTCGAGAACCACGGCCAGTCTTTTGCCGACGTTTTCAGAGCTCGCCTTGCCGAATTTCTTGGCGCCTAGGGTATCGAAGTTAAAGGTCACCACCCATTGGGCGCTGCGCTGGTCCATGGTGGCGGCGGCGTTTTCAAGACGGTCGCCGCTGACCACAACACGCTTGCGGACAACATAGAACGGCTCGTCGTCGGTCGGGTCGCCACTGGGCAGCATGATCGAACCCGGCGGCACCTTGCCTTCCCGCGCGCTATCGGCGCTGACCGAGGAATCGACCAGATGAAGGGTCAGCTTTGCCGTCTTGCCGAGCAGGGACTTGATGCGTTCGGGGTCCTTGATGCCGGGCAGCTGGATGAGAATACGGTCTTCGCCCTGGCGCTGGATGGTCGGCTCGCGGGTGCCGGTCTCATCAATACGCCGCCGCACGATCTCGATCGACTGGTTGACGGCGCTGGTCCTGATTTCGCGGAGTGTGTTTTCGTCATAGGTGACGTTAAAAATGGCGTTGTCGTTCATCGTAATGACGAGGCCGGGGTCGATTTCGCGCAAAAGGAACTTGGCTTTTTCGTCCTCCAAAGGGTCGGTGAGACGGAACCGGGCGCCGCCGCCGGCAACGCCGAGCTTGGTATAGCCGATTTTTTCCTTACGCAGGGCGGTGCGGATGTTATCGACCAGGGCGTCGAGACGCTCATTGATCACCGTATTGACATCGACCTCGAGAAGAAGATGCGACCCCCCCTGAAGATCAAGCCCCAGATTGACCTGCTTTGAGGGCAGCCAGCCGGGAAGATCCGACGCCGCCTGATAGGAGAGGAAATTGGGGAACGAAAAGACCACGCCGAGAAGACAAAGGGCGGTGATCAGGGTGATTTTCCATTTAGCGAAATAGAGCATGGCGGGGGTGGCCTGTCGTTACCTGTTGGATAAGAATTATTTCTTGGCCTTGCCGCGCTTGCGCCCGGTCTTGGCCTTGCCTTCACCATTACCGTTATCATCGGTATCGTTGGCGGGCTTTGATTTTTTGGCCTCGGCCGGATCGGGCTTGGAAAGAACGCTGGAAACGGTGCTGCGGATAACGCGCACCTGATTGTCCTTGCCCAGATCAACCAGTAATTCGGTGTCATCGACGACCTTGGCCACCTTGCCGATAAGACCGCCGCCGGTGACGATGGTATCGCCACGGCGAATGGCGTTAAGGGCGGCGTTATGCTCTTTCATCTTCTTCTGCTGGGGGCGGATGACGAGAAAATAGAACACGCCAATGACCAGAAGCAGGGGCATAAAAAAGCCAAACGGGTCGAAGGGCGCGGGCGCCGCGGCGGATTGGGCGAAGGCAGGAGAGACGATCATTCGGAATACCTGAAAGCTGGTTAAAAAGCTGGAACGCCGGAATATAGCGGCCACACGCATATTTGCAACTCCAACCGCTCAATTGGCCGGTTAATTGCGCCTCTGATTGACCCATGGGCCGGGTCTGGGTAGGTTCGCGGTCCTGTATTTAAAACCCCGGAAGCCAGCCAGATGACCGACACTGTGACCACCGCCCTTCTCTCCCGTGTCGCCCAAGCCTTAGAACGCCTTGCCCCGGCGCCGGTAAAGCCCGGCGATCTCGGCCGCGCCGACGCCTATGTGTGGACGCCCGCCGGTGGGGAGGGTTCGGCTGGCGAGGGCGGCGACCTTGCAGCGGTTAAAAAGGTCAGCCGCATAGAGCTTAATCTGCTCAAGGGGATCGACGACAACCGCGACCTTCTGCTCGCCAATACCCGCCATTTTGCGGGTGGCCTGCCGGCTAATAACGCCCTGTTATGGGGGGCGCGGGGCATGGGTAAAAGCTCGCTGATCAAGGCGGTCCACGCCTTGGTCAACCGCGAGCTGGGGCGGGCGGACAAGAAAGAGCGCAAGCTGGCCCTGGTTGAAATTCACCGGGCCGACATCCCCACCCTGCCCGCTTTACTCCACATTCTGCGCCGCGATAAGCGCTCCTTTATCCTCTTTTGCGACGACCTTTCCTTCGATGGTTCGGACAGCAGCTATAAATCATTGAAAGCGGTGCTTGAAGGCGGGCTTGAGGGGCGGCCTGAAAACGTCATCTTTTACGCCACCTCGAACCGCCGCCATCTGATGGCCCGCGAGATGATCGACAACGAGACCTCGACCGCCATCAACCCGTCGGAAGCGGTAGATGAAAAAGTGTCCCTGTCGGACCGCTTCGGCCTCTGGCTCGGCTTTCATGCCTGCGATCAGGATGTCTATTTCGCCATCGTCACGGCTTATGCCAAGAAATTCAAATTACGCATCGCCGCAGATCGCCTGTTGGCGGAAGCCAATGAATGGTCGGTGACAAGAGGCGCCCGCTCGGGCCGCGTCGCCTGGCAGTTCATCCAGGATTTGGCGGGCAAACAGGGCAAGAAGATCGGCTGAAGACGTTTCCGCCTAGAGATGCTTTTGCGGATCGACGGCTTGCGAGCCCTTGCGCAGTTCGAAATGGAGCTGCGGCGTAGAGACATTGCCGGTGCTGCCGACCTGGGCGATTTTCTGACCCTTTTTCACCCGGTCGCCGCGCTTGACCAGAATTTTCTGGTTATGGGCATAGGCGCTGGTCCAGCCGTCGGCATGCTTGATCAGCAGAAGATTGCCAAAGCCCCGCAATTCGTTTCCGGCATAGACGATGACCCCGGTCTCGGCCGCCTTTACCGGGGTGCCGCGCTTGGCCATGATGTTGATCCCGTCATTATGCAAGCCCCCCTCGCCGGCGCCAAATGGGCTCTCGACCTTGCCCCTGACCGGCCAGGCGAAGCGGCCGCCGGTGCGCGGCGCCGGTTCGGGATAACTTACCGGGCCTTTCGGGGCGACCCCCGCACCGGGAGCGTCGGGAACATTTGGCGCATCGGGGGGTGTCAGCTCCGGCGCCGTGATGTTCTGCCGCCCATCAGGCGCATCGCCCAGGGCCTGTGGCGTTTGTGGCGCGGTTGGTGGCGGCAGCTCGGCGGTGGAAACGCCGGATTTGGGGCGGGATTTTGGCAGGGATTTTTGCGCCTGTGTTTGTGGCCCTATGGATTTGGGAAGGGCGGCGAGGCGGGATTGGGGGCGGATACTGGCCGGCAGGCGCAGCCTCTGGCCGATTTTGATCGGCGAGGTCGGTTCAAGGCCGTTGATGCGGGCCAGTTCCGACATGGTGACGCCATAGCGCCGCGAGATGGCGTAAATGGTTTCGCCGCGCCGCACCTCGTGGACCCGCTGCTCGGGCAAAACAAGTCGCTGGCCGGTTTTAAGCTCATAAGGGGGGGCGAGCCGGTTGACCGTGATCAGATCGCGCAGAGCCACCTTGTGGGCCCGGGCAATGCCGTACAGGGTCTCGCCTTTTTTGACCACCACCTCGCCGGGGTTCGCCGCGGTATTGGCGAGATCGGCCTGCGCCGCCGCAGCCTTTTTCGCCGCTGCCGCCGGTTTGGGCGGCGGGGTGGTTTTAGCGCTCGATTTGGGGGCGGTGCGTGCGGCCGGGGCTTCGCCATAGATATAACGCTCGCAACCGCCAAGGGTTATGACCGACACGATCAGGATAAAAGAGGTCAAAAGTCGCTTCATCACTCTTCCCCCCTGACCAGAGGGACAAAGCGCACCGGGAGAATAGCTTCCTCATCAAACCCTTTTTCGATACGGGTAATGCGCAGAATTTCCTGGGGCCCGTACTCGTCGCCGACGGGAATGACCATGATCCCGCCCTCGCCCAGTTGATCGTAAAGCGCCTTTGGCACTTGCGGTGCGGCGGCGGTGACGATGATGCGCTCAACCGGGGCCACTTCCGGCCAGCCTTTGGCTCCGTCACCGACCCTGGTCGAGATATTATCCAGCCCCAATTCGCGGAACCGGGCCTCGGCCAGGGCCATCAGGGGCTTGTGGCGCTCGATCGTATAGACCCGGCGGCAAAGCTGGGCCAGCACTGCGGCCTGATAACCTGATCCGGTGCCGATTTCGAGTACCCGCATGTTCTTTTCCAGTTTCAGGGCCTGGGTCATAAAGGCGACCACATAGGGTTGTGAAATGGTCTGGCCGCATTCGATAGGCAGAGGAGCATTATCATAGGCCGATGCGCGAAAGGTATCGGAAATGAATTTATCCCGCGGCACCCTCTCAAGGGCCGACAGGATTTCGGTATCGGCGATGCCCATCTGCCGCAATTCCATAATCAGACGGATTTTATCGTCCTGCAGCGTCATGGGAAAGCCTTTGCCAGGGAGCGCAAGGCCGAGCGGTGGGTAAGATCGAGATTAAGCGGGGTGATCGAAATCGCCTTGTTTTTCATCGCCGAGAGATCGCTCGCCTTATAGGTCGGCTCGTCGCTCCGCAGATTCCCCAACCAGTAATAGGGTCGGCCCTGGGGATCGATGCGCTCGATCATATCGTTGCCCAGACGCCGGCGCCCCTGACGGACAACGTGGATGCCGCTGACCTCACCGGGGGGGCAATCTGGAAAATTAATGTTGATGAGGACATCCTTGGGCCAGGGGTTTTTCGCCAGTTTCTTCAAAATGCCGGGCAGGTAATGGGTGGCGATGGCCCAGGGGGATGAAATATCGTTGGCGCGGAACTGGGAAAGGGCGATCGCCGGGATGCCGAGAAGGGTGGCCTCCATGGCCGCGGCAATGGTCCCGGAATAGGTCACATCCTCGCCCAGATTGCCGCCATGGTTGATGCCGGAAATAACCAGATCGGGCCGATGGCCACCCAGGATATGATGGATCGCCAGTAACATGCAGTCGGTGGGCGTGCCGTCGACGGCGAAACGGCGCTTTGCAAGTTTGCGCTGGCGCAGAGGCTGATGGATGGTCAGGGAGTGCCCGGCCCCGCTTTGTTCGGCTTCCGGGGCCACAGTCCAGACGTCTTTCGAAATTTTACCGATCACCCGCTCCAGGGCCTTCAGCCCGGCGGCATGCACGCCGTCATCGTTGGAGAGCAGTATTCGGGCGGTGGCGAGATTAAGCGGCGCCTTGAACATCAGGGGGTCAGAACCTCGATCCCGTCCATAAAGGGACGCAGGGCGTGCGGCACGGCAATCGAACCATCGGCCTGCTGGTAATTTTCCATGATCGCGATCAGCGCCCGGCCGATAGCAAGGCCGGAGCCGTTAAGGGTATGGACGGGGCGGTTACCCTTTTCGCCAGACGTGCGGAAGCGTGTTTTCATGCGCCGGGCCTGAAAATCACCGCAGTTGGAACAGCTTGAAATTTCGCGGTAACAATCCTGGGACGGCATCCAGACCTCGATATCGTATGTTTTCCGGGCCGAAAACCCGGTATCGCCGGAACAGAGCGTCATCACCCGGTAAGGCAGACCGAGACGCTTGAGCACTTCCTCGGCGCAGCCGGTCATGCGCTCGTGCTCGTCGGCCGACTTATCGGGGTGGGTAATGCTGACCAGCTCGACCTTGCCGAACTGGTGCTGACGGATCATGCCGTGGGTGTCCTTGCCCGCCGCCCCGGCTTCCGAGCGGAAGCACTGGGTATGGGCGGTAAAACGCAGAGGCAGGGTATCTGCGTCGATAATCTCGCCGGACACCATGTTGGTCAGGGGCACTTCGGCGGTCGGGATCAGCCAATGGTCGTTGGTGGTGCGAAAAAGATCGTCGCCGAATTTCGGCAACTGGCCGGTGCCGAAAAGCGCCTCGTCGCGGACCAGGGATGGCGGGCTGATTTCGGTGTAACCGAATTCTTTGGTATGGAGGTCGAGCATGAAGGCGGCCAGGGCGCGTTCCATCCGCGCCAGCCCCCCCTTCAGGACAACGAAGCGCGACCCGGACATTTTCGCCGCGGTTTCAAAATCCATCATGCCGAGAGCTGTGCCCAGGGCCACATGGTCTTTGGCTTTGAAATCCAGCTTGGTGGGTTCGCTCTCCTGGCGTAGCTCGACATTGGCCGCTTCGTCGGCGCCCTCGGGCACATCGTCGTCGAGGATATTGGGCAGCGAGGCCAGAAGGTCGTCGAGCTGAGCCTCGAACACCCGGTCCTCGTCCTCCATGATCTGCATGTCGGCCTTCATGGCGGCGACTTCGCCTTTAAGCTTTTCAGCCGCCTCCTTGTCGCCGCTGCCCATCAGCACGCCGATTTCGCGGCTGATCTCGTTCCGCTTTTCCTGCATTTCCTGCAATTTGGTCTGGGCTAGACGGCGTGAACTATCGAGATGGATGATATGGCTGCTTGATACCGGGTCGGCAATGGCAATGCCGCGCCGGGTCAAGGCGGCGTCGAAGGCTTGCGGGTTGTCACGGATCCACTTGATGTCGTGCATGGGAGTTGGGCCTCTAAAGAAGATACAACACGCAACAGCTAGTGGGCGTTACGGGCTATTTGAACAAGTTATAGTGTTTTGACGGCGCGGCGTCCAGTCGCCGGCATGGCCTTTAACCGGCCTCGGTTTCGGCGTCTTTCGCCGCCTCCTTTTTCTCGATCATGCGCACGGCGATAATCGAGATTTCATAGAGCACCAATATGGGCAAGGCAAGCGCCACCTGAGAGATAATATCGGGCGGCGTCAGAATGGCGGCGGTGATAAAGGCGATGACGATGGCGTATTTGCGCTTTGTCTTCAGGGAAGCGCTGGAAACCAGGCCGACCCGCGCCATCAGGGTCAGCAATACCGGCAACTGGAACGACATGCCGAAAGCGAAAATAAGGGTCATCACCAGGGACAGATATTCGTTGACCTTGGCCTCGAGCTGGATTGGCAGTACGCCTGCGCCGCCCGGGGCCTCGAAACCGAGGAAAAACCGCCAGGCCAGGGGAAAGATCAGGTAATAGACCAGCGCCGCTCCGAGCAGAAACAGCACCGGGGTGGCAATAAGAAACGGCAGGAAGGCCCCCTTCTCGTTCTTGTAAAGCCCAGGGGCGACGAACATCCAGATTTGCGAGGCGACGACCGGGAAGGAAACAAAAAGGGCGGTGAAAAAAGCGACCTTGATATAGGTAAAGAAAACCTCCGTCAGGCCCGTATAAATCATCCGGTGATGGCCCTTTTCGGCCAGGATGACCGCCAGGGGTTCAACCAGAAAGCCGTAAAGTTCCTCGGCATAGATGAAAAAAACAATAAACGTCAGCAGAATGGCGATGACCGAAACCGCCAGCCGGTTGCGCAACTCGATAAGATGCTCAAGCAGCGGCATCTGGGAGTTTTCGGAATCGTCGCGGCCCGCCATTTTTTAGGATTCCTCCTTGCCGGCTTTGTTTTTCGCCGCCGCAGCGTCCTTATCTGTGGACGGGTTGACGGAGAAATCGTCGGGAGAAATCATGTTCTCCGAGCCGATAAGGTTTTCCGGCGTGTAATCGCTGGCCTTGGGAAGGATATCCCTGACGTCGGCCTCTTCGGCCATTTCGTCGATGCTATTGCGGAATTCCCGGGCCATTGAGCGGGCCTTGCCCATGGCCCGGCCAATGTTGCGCAGAACCCGAGGCAGTTCTTTTGGCCCGATCACCAATATCGCGACCATCGCCACAAGGGCCATTTCCGTCCAACCGATATCAAACATTCGGGATCATATCCTTAAGCGATCGATAGGAGCGCGGCGTTGTACTTTGTCTCAAGGGTTTGGCCCCGCCCGCTTTGGCAGTAAGAGGCGCGCCCCGAGGGCAAGCCTAGCTCTTGGCGGCTTTTTTCTTTGCCTTGGCAGGTGATTTGGCCTTTTTGGGGGCGTCGAGACTATCCGGCTCTGCCGTTTCATCTGTTGAGGCGCTATCGCCCGCCTCTTCGTCTTTCAGACCAGATTTGAAATTCTTAACGCCTTTGGCGATATCGCCCATGACACGGGGCAGCTTGCCGGCGCCGAAGATAATAAGGACGATCACCAGGATCAGGATGATTTGCCAGGGGCCAACGCTCATTTAGGGGCACTCCAGATTGCCGGGAACAAAACCCGGAAAAACACAGTAGTTACAATGCCGATGATGGCAGAAACCTCGCCGCCCCGCAACGATGTCGATGACAGGGACATCCAGGGCCCGAGGCGGACAGATTATTCCTCGGCGGTTTTAAGGGGCTGATACTCTTCAAGTTCTTCACCCCCCTCGCCGCCGTTTTCAGACCCCTGACCGTTTTCGTCGTTAGTCTCGCCAGGAGATCCCTCTCCGCCGCCCTCGCCCGTATCGAGGCCAAGCGCTTCGCGCATCGACTTGTTCATGCGGGAATAGGCGGTAATCGCCGGACGCTTATCGACCAGACCGGCGGCTTTAAGTTCTTCCTGGCCTGGCAGGTCGCCGATGGATTCCAGACCAAAATGATCGAGAAAGGCATCCGACGTGCCCCAGGTGGTAGGACGGCCGGGTGTGCGCCGCTTGCCTTTGGGTTTGATCCACCCCGCTTCGAGGAGGGTATCCAGCGTCCCCTTGGAGAGTTGCCGGCCCCGGATTTCCTCAACCTCGGCCCGGGTGATCGGCTGATGATAGGCAATGACGGCCAGTGTCTCAATCGCGGCCTGAGACAATTTGCGCGATGATTCGGTTTCCAGACGCAGGAAGGGCGCCACATCAGGAGCCGTGCGCAGGGCCCATTTATTGCCCACCTTGACCAGACGGACGCCGCGATTTTCATAATGGCTGGAAAGCTCACTCAAAAGGGGCTCAAGCTCGGTGCCTTCCGGCAGCCGCGCGGCCAGGGTCGCCGTATCAAGGGGCTCGGCGGCGGCAAACAGAACCGCTTCCAGAATGCGTAAAGGGGAAATGTCGTCGCTCATGGCCAGCCTTCATTATTGTCGTTGGTTTCTTGCTCTATGTCGGCATCCCATTTCTCGCCTTTTTGGAGATAGATGGGGGCGAAAGCCTTTTCCTGACGCAAATTAATCCGACCTTGCTTGGCCATTTCCAGACTCGCCGCAAGGGTCAGGGCCAGGGCCGAGCGGATGGCTTCGGGGTTATTGGCCGTATCGGGAAGAAAAGCGGCCAGGGTCAGCCAGTCCAGGGAAGTGCCGAGGAGGCGATTGAGTCGATCAACCGCGTCTTGAATGGAATACACCTCGGTCCGGGCAATATGCAGGGTCTGGTCGACCTGACGGCGCTGTTGGTCGCCATAGGCCTTAAGCAACTCGTAAAGGGAGGCCTCATATACGGTCTTGCGGATGTTTCGGATGCCTTCGGGCGCCCCGCGCTTGAAAAACCCCTTGCCCAGTTGCGGACGTTCGAAAAGCTGGGCGCCTGCGCCCCGCATGGCCTCATAACGGCGCAGATGAAATTTCAGCGCCGCCGCCAGTTCGGGCCCTGAAGGTTCTTCGTCTTCCTCGGCATGGGGCAAAAGAAGCCGCGACTTGAGATAGGCAAGCCAGGCCGCCATCACCAGATAATCGGCGGCGATTTCAAGGTGCATATTGCGTGCCCGCTCGACAAAGGAGAGATACTGGTTGGCAAGGGCAAGGATAGAGATATGGACGAGATCGACCTTCTGGTCCCGGGCCATGCCGAGCAGAGCGTCGAGGGGACCTTCATAGCCTTCCAGATCGAGGATCAGCTGTACCGGCGTTTCCCCGTCCGCGGTCGCGGAAACCGGGCCTGACGGCCTTACTTCTTCCTCAAAGGTGTCTTTATCGCTCATTCATTCACTCAGACAACGCCGGAAATATGCAGCAAAAGGTCGTAAAGAAAGTTGACGGGCACGCCAACAAGCCAGGCGAAAATATTGATCTCGACGCCCAGTCGGGAGCCGATCAGAGGCAGAATAAACAGCATTCCGACGACAATGAACAGACCCCATTTCTCCAGACGGGCAAAGCGCAGGGCAAGGGGCCGGGGCAACAGACCCACGGCGATCCTCCCGCCATCGAGGGGCGGTAAGGGGATGAGGTTAAAGACCGCCAGTACCAGGTTGATGACCATGGCGTTGCGCAGGTTCTCAAGCAGCCAGATCCCCGCCGTTCCGCTTATATAAAAGGCCAGATGGACGAGAATGGCGGCACCCAGCGCCATGGTGATATTGGCCAAAGGGCCGGCGGCGGCGACCAGCACCATGTCGCGCTTTGGGTGGTAAAGGCGGCCGAAATCGACCGGCACCGGTTTTGCCCAACCGAAAAGAAACGGCGCCTTGAACAAAAGCAGCATCAGGGGGATCGCCACGGTGCCGAGGGGATCAACATGACGCAAAGGGTTGATCGACACCCGGCCCGCACGCTGTGCCGTATCATCGCCGAGCCGTGCTGCGGCAAATCCATGGGCGGCTTCGTGCAAAGTAATCGCCAGAAGAACCGGCAGCACCCAGGTTGAAGCGACATAAATCATCTCGCTCAAATCGCTCACCCCGCGCCTTCAAGCAGAACATTAAGTTCATATATTAATTCATTTTTATCAATAGCTTGTAATGGTTTTATAATTGAGTTTGCAGCGTCTATTCTGGCCCTTGCACGGTCATTTACCGGGCCGCACCCAGCCGCCACCTCCTCCATCTCGGCCATCTCGCCATTACAGTGGAGTACCAGATCACAGCCCGCGGAAAGTGAGTCTTCGGCCCGTGACCTCATGGCGCCGCTAAGCGCCTTCATGGAAAGATCATCGGAAATCAGCACCCCGCCAAAACCGATCCGGCGGCGGATAATTTCATCGATGACGATCTTCGATGTGGTCGCCGGATGATCCGGGTCGATGGCGCTATAGACCACATGGGCGGTCATCGCCCAGGGCATGTGAGCCAACGCCCGAAAGGCCTCAAAATCAGTGGAATCCAGGGTCTCTAAGCTGTCATCGACCACCGGCAAGGCGAGATGGCTGTCGCAGAGTGCGCGCCCATGGCCGGGAATGTGCTTAATCACCGGCAGGATTCCGCCCTCGATAAAGCCCTCGCAGGCGCGCTTACCCAATTGGCCGACAATTTGCGGATCATTGGAAAAGGCGCGGTCGCCGATTACCGGGTCGCCGCCGGGATGGCCGAGATCAAGAACCGGCGCGCAATCGACGTCGATCCCCAGTTCCGCCAACTCAACCGCCAGCAACCGGGCATTGATAAAGGCACCACGGGCCGCTTTTTCTGGGTCGGTTTCGGCCAGTTTTCCAAACAGTGCCGCAGCCGGTGCGGCCCGCCAATGGGGTGGGGTCAGCCGCGCCACCCGCCCCCCTTCCTGATCGATCAGAACCGGCGCATCATGGCGGGCGACACTGGAGCGCAGATCATCGACAAGGCGGCGGATCTGATCGGGGGTTTGGCAATTACGGGCGAAAAGGATAAAGCCGTGAGGATTGGCTTCGGTAAAGAAACGCTGTTCCGCCTCGCTGAGGGCGGGACCGGAACAGCCGAAGATAACGGCCTGTGCTGAGGCCTGTACCGGGGCCTGTGGGACGTCTTGTGGCGAGGACATGAAATTTTTTGCTGCGGGCTTAAGGCCGCACAACCAGACAGGGGGTTTTGCGCCGGGTCAGTTCGGCGCACATCGACCGGGCGGCGGCCTCGGTGGCATAGGTTCCGGCCTGGACGCGGAAAAACAGCCCCTTGGCCCCCAGATCAACCTTTTGCACCGTCAAATTGAGCTTGCCGAGAATATCCGTATTGCGCCCCTGAAGCCGCAGCCATTCCATTTCGGCGGCCTTTTCCGAGCGAAAGGCGCCCAGCTGAATCTTGTAAAGCCCGGCGGCCGAACTCGGTGTCGGGGTGGCCGAGGCAACCGGCGGCGGAGCCGTGGCGGATGGCGCCGCAGGCGGAGCCGCGACAGGTGGCGGCGCGACAATCGGCGGTGGGGCGATCGTCTGCTGCTGGCGGGCGGTGGTCAGGGGCTGGGGGGCTCGCGGGTCTTCCGGCAACAACAATTGCGGCGGTTCTGAATCCGGCATCACCGGCATCGGAATATCGGTCAATCCCCCGGTCTCGGGAAAAACAGGTGGAGGCTCGGGAGGTTTGCGGGTCACCGGGGCTTCGGGCCGGGGCATCAGGCGCTCGACCCTGGGGGCCTCGTCTTCCGGCGACACCCTGTCATAGATCATCTTGTCCTGATGGGGGACTTCCATGCCGCCGGGAGCGGCCGGCCTGACCCGGTTGGGATTAACATCGGCCTTGATGATCGGCGGCGTACTATCGACCCCGCGTTGATGGCCCTGTTGATAGGCATACCAGACAATCGCCGCGAAAATAGCGAAAGAACCGGCGACCAGCACACCGCGAAACAGCATCCGCCTGGTGCTGCCGGCGACCGGCCAGCGCCCGCCGCCCGGCGGGGCATAACCCTGATCGCCGCCTGGAAAATCCCGGTTGCGGGGCTGGGAGAAAAAGCCCGGCTGACGACCGTGAGAAACGCCGGGCGGGTTGTCGGAGCGACCATAACCGTCATCAGGTGGGCCTTGATCGGAAACCATCAGTGCATCTCCTCAACCGGTTCGACACCAAAGATATCCAGACCCGAGGCGATAACCATCGCCGCCGCGCGGACCAGGGCCATGCGGGCGGTGGTCAATTCCATGTCGTCGGTTACCAGAAAACGCAAACCTACATTCTCCTTGCCCTTGTTCCACAAGCCATGGAAAGCGGCCGCCACGTCGGAAAGGTAAAAGGCGCAGCGATGGGGCTCATGAGCCTCGGCTGCGCTTTCGACGAGACGCGGCCAGGCGGCGAGTTGTTTGATCAAAGCAATCTCGGAAGGGTCGGTCAAGCGATGGAATGCCGCCCCACCCAGGGCCTCGTCGGATACATCGAGGCCGGGAAAGGATTCGAGCGCCAGACGGGTCACCGAAGAACACCGGGCATGGGCGTATTGGACGTAGAAAACCGGGTTATCCCGCGACTGTTCGGTGACCTTGGCGAGATCGAAATCGAGCGCCGCGTCGTTCTTGCGGGTAAGCATGATGAAACGCACCACGTCCTTGCCGACCTCATCGACAACTTCACGCAGGGTGACGAAGGTGCCGGCGCGCTTCGACATTTTCACCTGCTGGCCTTTATCCATCAGATTGACGAGCTGGCAGATTTTGACGTCGAGGCTCCCCTCCCCGCCGGTTATGGCGGTGATTGCGGCTTTCATGCGTTTGACATAGCCCCCGTGATCGGCCCCCCAGACGTCGATCATCGAGGCAAAGCCGCGGTTGAACTTGTCCAGATGATAGGCGATATCGGCGGCGAAATAGGTCCATGAGCCATCGGACTTCTTCAATGCCCGGTCAACGTCGTCGCCGAACTGGGTCGCCTTGAACAGGGTCTGGGGGCGGGATTCCCAATCATCGGGCAACTTGCCCTTTGGCGGCTCAAGCACGCCGGTATAGATCAGACCCTTATCTTCGAGGGTTTTAAGCGCCGCTTCGACCCCGCCCTTGCCGACCATTTGGCGCTCGGAGAAAAAAACCTTGTGATGGATGCCGAGGGCCGCCAGATCGGCGCGAATGAGGTCCATCATGGCCTCGATCGCAATCTCGCGCACCGGTTCCAGCCACTCGGATTCGGGGGCGGATGCGTATTTATCACCGAATTTTTCGACCAGGGCGACCCCGACCGGGATCAGATAATCGCCGGGGTACAAGCCTTCCGGGATATCGCCGATTTCCTCGCCCAGAGCCTGGCGATAGCGCAGATGGCATGATCGCGCCAACTGATCCACCTGGGCCCCGGCATCGTTGACGTAATATTCCCGGGTTACTTCGTAACCGCCCTTTTCCAGCAGAGCCGCCAGGGCGTCGCCGAAAACCGCGCCGCGCCCGTGACCCACATGCATCGGCCCGGTGGGATTGGCCGACACGTATTCGACATTGACCGCCTCGCCCCTGCCGGCCCTGGAATCGCCATAGGCGCGACCGGCGGCCAGGATTTCGCCGAGGCGGGTATGCCAGAAAGCGTTGTCGAGGGTCAGGTTGATGAAGCCCGGCCCGGCCACTTCCAGACTGGCGATGGCGGGATGGGTTTTCAGTTTCGCGGCGATCAGATCGGCCAGGTCCCGGGGGTTCATGGCCGCCGGTTTTGCCAACACCATGGCGGCGTTTGTCGCCACATCGCCGTGGCCGGCTTGGCGGGCTGGTTCGACGTTGATACGCGAAAGATCAAGCCCGCCGGGCAGGTTTCCAGCCCCTGACAGGTCTTCAATCACTTTAATAAGATCGTCGCGTATAAGATTGAAAAAATTCATTTATCCTGCCTTTTTACTGGCGGGAATATCGCCATGAACTTTAATTGCGTAACGGTCCGTCATACCGGCGATGTAATCGGCGACGAGGCGCGCCGTTTTGGGCGTTCCCGGGCCGTCGGCCTCTACCGGCCAGGGCGCGGGCATGACATCGGGATTGGCGTGGAGATAAGCGAAAAGCTCCGCCATCACATGGCCCGCCTCGGCAGTCATGGCGTTGACTCTTTCATGGCGATACATGGAGGCAAAGAGGAATTTCTTCAGGGCCTTGTCGTTTTCCCGCATGATCTCGGAAAAAGCGGCGATCGGCGCCCCGTAATCCCTTATATCCTGGGCCGAGCCGGGCTTTGCCTCTGCCAGACGGCGGTTGGTTTCATCCAAAAGGTCGTGAACCATCAGATTGATCAACCGGCGCACGGTTTCATGGACGAGGCGCGGCAGTTCCAGATCGGGATAGCGCTTTTGGATGTTATGGACCACCGGCCCGGCCAGGGGCACATCGGTCAGGTCGTCGATGGTGAACAATTGGGCCCGCAAACCGTCGTCGATATCGTGATTGTTATAGGCGATATCGTCGGAAAGCGCCGCGATCTGGGCTTCAAGGGAGGCATAGGTGTGGACTTCCAGATCATGGGATTTGGGATAATCGGCGATGGTCGTCGGCAGGGGTGCGGCCAGGGGCCCGTTATGCTTGATCACCCCTTCCAAAGCCTCCCAGGTCAGGTTGAGGCCGTCGAACTCGGCATAGCGGCGCTCCAATCGGGTGAGGATACGCAGGGCCTGATCATTATGATCGAAGCCGCCGAAAGGCGTCATCGCCGCGTTTAAGGCATCTTCCCCGGCGTGTCCAAAGGGGGTATGGCCGAGATCATGGGCCAGGGCCACGGCTTCGGCCAGATCCTCGTTGACCTTAAGCGCCCGGGCCACCGAGCGGGCGATTTGCGAGACCTCCAGGGAATGGGTGAGCCGGGTTCTGTAATTATCGCCTTCGTGATAGACGAAAACCTGGGTTTTATATTTAAGGCGCCTGAAGGCGGCCGAATGGATGATGCGGTCGCGGTCGCGCTGAAAAGGCGAGCGCGGCGGGCTCTCGGGCTCGGGATATCTGCGGCCCCGGCTGGTCTCGCGCAAACAGGCGAATGGGGCGAATGAGGTGCTGGTATTCATTTGCGAGAACCTATCCCGCAGAGCTAATTCTGGCAATCAACAAACCGGCATTTCAGGGGAGAGACGGCGCATTTTCCTGCCCCCCTCTTGGACTTTCTCTCCTTGATACTTACATGAGTACAGATGATCGGCTAAAATGAACCCGGTCCAAGGCCAAACGGATGTGAGAAAGATGAGCGATACGACCACCCAAACACCCCCCATGGCGCCCGAAGATAGTGTTCCGGCGCCCGAGCGCCGGGTGACGTTGAGCGATAATGCGGTCAAACGCATTCTCGAACTCGCCGAGACCCCCGACCATGCGGGCAAGAATTTGCGCATCGCCGTTTCGGGGGGCGGGTGCCAGGGCTTTTCCTATGGCTTTTCCTTCGACGATGCGGTGAACGACGACGACCATGTGTTCGAGTATGGCGGCGCGAAGCTGGTGATCGACGAGATGTCCTTAGGCATGCTGGCCGGGTCGGAAGTTGATTTTGCGCAGGATCTGATGGGCGCCTATTTCAAGATCACCAACCCCAACGCCTCATCGACCTGTGGCTGCGGCACATCTTTTTCGGTGTGACTCTTTAACCGCTGCCTCGTCCTCATAACGGCTTGCAGGGGATTGAACAATGACCATTGAATGGCGCGACAAGATGTCGGTTGACGGGGGGCCGATCGATGAAGACCACCGCCACCTGATCGAGATCATCAATCAGCTCGAACGGGAGGCCCCCTATTTCACCACCAGTGAAGACGCCCTGGAAATCCTCCACACCCTGAAATTTTACTGCAAGACCCATTTCAAGCGTGAGGAGGATCTGCAACTCCACTCCAGCTATACCTTTCACGATGCCCATGCGAAAGAGCATAAAGACCTGCTCCACACCCTGAACCATATCATCGAGGAGACCCGCACCTGCGATGATAAGGACATCAAGAAAATCGGCGCCGAGATGGCGGAGCTATTGAAAAACTGGCTGATCAACCACGTGCTTAATTCCGATTTGCGGATGAAGCCCTATGTGGAAGAGATGAAAAAGCATTCGAGGGAGATGGGCAAACTGGCCGACGTGGAGAACTGACAAGGGGGTATTGAGAAGAGATTATTACGTATAGGGAGTTTTTTTCATGCGTAAAGCATCCGTCTTTTTTACCTTTATGTTTATCTGCACAATGTTCGGTTCCCCGGTGGGGCGGGCAAACGGCCAATGCGAGGATCTGAGCAGGGCGGCGTTAATGGGCGAGACCAGCCAGGTGAAAGCCCTGATCGCCTCGGGAATTGACGTCAACTGTTCCTATACGCGCAGTTATGTGGACGACGATAGCGGCGAGACCGTCACCTTTACCTCAAGGCCTCTGATCGACTCGGCAAACTAACCCTCTTCCGCCATTATCTGCTACATCTTGAAAGAACGGCCTCGCCCCCCCCTCATTTCGCCGCCTGTTGGTCTGATGATTCGTTTATAGTAAAACCCCTCCCACTTCCCTCACCTCGGAACCCTCCCCCCATGAAAATTGCCTCCTGGAACGTCAATTCGGTCAAGGCGCGGTTGCCGCTTCTCCTCGACTGGCTGAAAGCCTTCTCCCCCGACGTGGTATTGCTGCAGGAACTGAAATGCCAGTCGCAAGCCTTTCCCATGTTGGAGGTTGAATCGGCGGGGTACAACGTTGCGGTGTTTGGTCAGAAAACCTATAACGGCGTCGCCATCCTGTCCAAAACACCGCTGGAAGACGTGACGATGGGATTGCCTGGAGACGAGAGCGATGAACAGGCGCGCTATATCGAGGCGGTGACAAATCTGGGTGACGGCGTATTGCGGGTGGCGTCGATTTACCTGCCCAACGGCAACCCGGTCGATACGGAAAAGTTCCCCTATAAGCTCGCCTGGATGGATCGCCTCACCGACCATGCAAGGAACCTCCTCGCGCTGGAGGAACCGCTGGTTCTGGGCGGCGATTACAACATCATTCCCGATGATCGCGACGCCCATAACCCGGAAGCCTGGGGCGACGACGCCCTGGGGCGGCCGGAATCCCGCCAGCGTTTCCGCACCCTGGTCAATCTCGGCCTCACCGATGCGATCCGCGCCTTTTGCGACGCGCCGGGTGAATACACCTATTGGGATTATCAGCGCGGCGCCTGGCAGCATAATCACGGGCTCCGCATCGATCATCTTCTGCTCTCGCCGCAAGCAGCCGACAGGCTCACCGCCAGCGGCGTTGACCGCACGCCCCGGGGCTGGGAGCGGCCATCCGACCACACCCCGGTGTGGTGCGAGATTTCAGAGGATTAATTTCCCCGCCACGGCGTCAGGCGGGGGATCCAGCGCGGCACGTTTTCCTTGAAAGTGTGATAGGCATCACCGAAACGTTTCTCCAGGGCGGGTTCTTCAAAACGCGGAATATAGAAAAGATTGGCGAGGATGAAAAAACCCAGCCATCCGGCAATCGGCCATGAGCGGAAATAGAGCGCCTCGGCGAATAGCATCAGAAAAACACCGCTAATCATCGGATTACGCAGATAGCGGTATGGCCCCGAGAGGACGAATTTTTTCGGCGGGTTCCAGGGGGCCGGTGTCCCCTCGCCCTTTGTCACGAAATCCCGCGCCGTCCAGAAACCCAATGTCAGTCCGCCAAGGCTGCTTAAAAGCACAACGATAAAAGCCGGGCTGATGAGCGGCACCGGGCGGGCGGCAAAATCCGTCCCCGCACTTGCCCAGATAAGCACCAGCGGCACGATGATGATCGCATTAACCGGCAGGATCAGGATGGCGCGGATAAAGGCCCAGTTCATGACGTTTTTTTCTCAAGCAAGGGAATGATCGTCAGGGCGATCAACGCGCCGAGTCCGGCCAGCGCCGAATCCTTTTCGGCGTCGAACACATCGCCCTGGGTGCCGAGGAAGGCATAGGCATCTTCGGGCTCGACGATTTCCGCCACCACCCATTCGATGATCTCGTAGGAAACCGAGAAGGTCATGATGACGCAAAAGGCCGTAAAACCGAGCCAGAAGCCGCGAATATCCGAATTGCGGAGGATCTTTTCGCGGAACGGGTAGACGATCAAAAGGCCGAAGGCGAAATGAATCACGCGGTCGTAATGATTGCGGGTCTCGCCGATGGCGTCCCCGAAGTCAAAACCGACGGGAACCAGGGAATAGGTGTAATGCGCGCCCACCCCGTGGAGCACCAGAAGGATAAAGAGCAGAAAATAGGAAAGATCGGAAAAGGGCCAACGGCGATAGGTGGCCGCCAGCCCGACGACCCAGGAAATCACCAGCAGGTTTTCCAGAAACCAGTCGAAGCGGTTGTACGGATCAAGGGCGAGCGCCGTCCAGATCACGGCGTAAACAGCGAGCATAATTACGAACGGCCGATTGGCGCCAAGATCGTTTTCTATCCGCTTTGAGGTGGCCGTGGTGAACGGCATGGCTTCCCCGTGGTTTTATTTTTCCAACTGCGTCACGTCACGCACCGCGCCCTTGTCGGCGCTGGTGGTCAGCGCGGCGTAAGCTTTCAAGGCGCCTGACACCTTGCGCGGCCGCGATGCGACCGGTTTCCAGGCCCCTGCCCCCTTGCCCTCCATTTCGCTGCGCCGTTTGGCCAGCATATCATCGGATACATCCACCCGCACGATCCGCTGGGGGATGTCGATGACGATGGTGTCACCCTCTTCAACCAGAGCGATGGCCCCGCCTTCGGCGGCCTCGGGCGAGACATGGCCGATGGATAGCCCCGATGTGCCGCCTGAAAAGCGCCCGTCGGTGATCAGGGCGCAGGCTTTACCGAGCCCCTTCGATTTGAGATATGAGGTCGGATAGAGCATTTCCTGCATACCCGGCCCGCCGCGCGGTCCCTCATAGCGGATCAGCACCACGTCGCCCGCCACCACCTTATCGGCGAGGATCGCTTCAACGGCTGCGTCCTGGCTCTCGAAAATGCGTGCCTTGCCGGTAAAGGTCAGATTGTCGTCGTCGACCCCGGCGGTTTTGATGATCGACCCGTTGGCCGAAATATTACCGTACAAAACCGCCAACCCGCCATCCTGGCTGTACGCATGTTCCATATCGCGGATACAGCCCAGTTCGCGGTTGGTATCGAGGCTGTCATAGCGCTTGTCCTGACTGAAGGCGGTTTGCGACGGCACGCCGCCGGGTGCGGCGGAAAAGAATTTATGAACGCCCTCATCGCTGCTGCGCCCGATATCCCATTTATCGATGGCCGCGCCAATTGTCTCGGCATGCACCGTCGGCAGATCGAGATTGAGCAGCCCGCCCTTTGACAACTCACCCAGGATCGACATGACACCGCCGGCCCGGTGCACGTCTTCAAGATGAAAATGGGAACTCGGCGCCACCTTGCAGAGGTTCGGCACCTTGCGCGACAGACGGTCGATATCGTCGAGGGTAAAATCAATCTCACCTTCCTGGGCGGCGGCGAGAATGTGAAGCACCGTGTTGGTCGAGCCGCCCATGGCGATATCGAGAGTCATGGCATTTTCGAATGCCGGTTTGGCGGCGATGTTGCGGGGCAGCGCACTCGCGTCATCGTTTTCATAATAACGTTTGGCCAGATCGACGATCCGCCGTCCGGCCTCCAAAAACAATTCCTTGCGGTCGGCATGGGTGGCCAGCAGCGAACCGTTGCCGGGCAGGGATAAGCCCAAAGCCTCGGTCAGACAGTTCATGGAATTGGCGGTGAACATGCCAGAGCACGAGCCACAGGTGGGACAGGCCGAGCGTTCGTATTTAAGCGCGTCTTCGTCGGAGACTTCCGGATTGGCCGCCTGAACCATGGCGTCGATGAGATCGAGCGCCTTATCCTCGCCGTCGATCACCGCATGACCGGCCTCCATGGGGCCGCCGGAAACGAAAACGGCCGGAATATTGAGGCGCAACGCGGCCATCAACATGCCCGGCGTGATCTTGTCGCAATTGGAAATACAGACCAGGGCGTCGGCGCAATGGGCGTTGACCATGTATTCCACCGAATCGGCGATGATCTCACGGGACGGCAGGGAATAGAGCATGCCGTCATGGCCCATGGCGATGCCGTCATCGACCGCAATGGTGTCGAATTCCTTGGCCACACCGCCGGCGGATTCGATCTCACGGGCGACGAGTTGTCCCAGGTCTTTCAAATGCACATGGCCGGGTACGAACTGGGTAAAGGAATTGGCAATGGCGATAATCGGTTTTTCGAAATCTTCATCCGTCATGCCGGTGGCGCGCCAGAGTCCTCTGGCGCCGGCCATGTTGCGGCCATGGGTGGATGTGCGGGAACGATAGGGAGGCATTGTAAGACCTGTCAGGGTTGGGGTTCGTTTGGGGTGAGAGAATAACGAGGGTGCGTGCCCGAGCAAAGCCCGGATTTATCCGTCTGATGTAATTTTCTCTCCCTTTACGAGATGGGGCGCGGCGGGCAAGATGTCGAGGATCAAACAGGGGGGTATAAGAAAATGGGCAATATGGATTTCAGGGAGATTTACATCTCCTTCGACGGGCGGTTCAACAGGGCCAGATACTGGCTCGCTTATTTACCGCTGATCCTGATCTCTCTGGTCGCCACCTATGCCGATTTTATAACCGGAAACTTTGACCCCGAATTCGGGACAGGCCCGATTTCAGGCGTCGTCTCTATCATCCTGATCTGGCCGTCGCTTTCGCTGGGGGTCAAGCGCTGTCACGACCGGGACCGTTCAGGCTGGTTCCTGCTGATCGCCCTGATCCCGATCCTCGGCGCCATATGGCTTCTGGTCGAGATCGGCTTTATGAAGGGAAGCGCCGGTGAAAACCGTTTCGGCCCCGACCCGCTGGCCGCTGTGGAGACGGGTTAACGCCCTAAGCTCCTAGGGCAAAGATAATTGGCGCATCGCTGTTGGATGAAAGACCTCCGGGGCGTCGGTCATGACGAAGTGACCGGCTTTGGGAATTTCAATACAGGTAATTCCCTCAAGGCGCGAGATCACAGCCATGTTGGCGCTGGTTTCCCCATGGATATAGGTCCTGGCGCAATTTAACTCCAGAAAGATCGCCCCCAGTTCGCCGCTATCCGACCATTTAACAAGGGATACCGCGCTTTTATAAAAGGCCCGCGGGTCGCATTGGCGCCCCCACTCGGCCCAGAGCTGCATATCGGGGCCCTGACCATCGGCGCGGGCGAGAAGGTTTTGGTATTTCTCGGCAACGAATATGTCTTCGTCGTAACTGGCCGATTTGCGCGACAGCAGCCCGCCGTCCTCGTGGTAGAGATTGCCCTCTACATTGACGAAAGATTTAAGCTTCAAATAATGTTTTTCAGCCAAAAGAAGCCCGATCGCGCCGCCCATGGAATGAGCGACGATATGGAGCCGCTCGAACTCATAAGTATCAAGAAGTGCGCCGAGCACCGCCGCCTGATCTCCCATCGAGCAGGAAAAACCGGAAATGGCGGGGGTATCCCCATGGCCGGGCAGATCGGGCGCAAGCAGGGTGGCTGAGGCTAGCGGCCCCTCCTCCCACACGCTTTGCGATTGATCGAAGGCAAAGGACTCCTTGGCGCAACCCAGCCCGTGGATAAAGAGGATCAGGTCGCCGCCCGCTTTATCACCCGATGTGCCGGGGCGCTCAAGCATTGCAAGATCGAAGTCATATCCGCCATCGGCAACTGATTTGCGGGTGAGTGAAAGCATCGTCTTACATGGCCTCGAGACGGGTGAGTGCTTCCTTTAATTTATCCCGCGCCGCTTCCGCCTCACTGCATTTGCCGCGCTGTTCCTCGACTACTTCCGGCGGCGCTTTGGCAATGAATTTCTGATTTGAGAGTTTCTTCTCAAAGCGCGCGATTTCATCGTCCTGCTTGGCGATTTCCTTAGCCAACCGGGCTTTTTCAGCCGTCACATCGATAATTCCGGCCAGAGGCAGGATCAATGTCGCCTCATCGAGCACCGACTGGATCGATCCCTTTGGTACGCTGTCGCCTGTTTCGATGACAGAGAGCCGGGCCAGGGTAGCGATCAGATCACGGTGGGTATCGAGACGCCCTAAGGTTTTATTATCGGCGCCGGAAAGAATAAGCGGGATTTTAGCCCCCGGCGGCACATTCATTTCCGACCGCACGGCGCGGATCTGGCTGACGCATCGCACAACCCAGTCCATTTCGGCCCGCGCCATGGAATCGTCAAGGGCGGCAATGAATTCCGGCCAGGCGGCGGTGATCAGGCGGCCCTCGCGGTTGGTTCCCATTTTTTCCCACAGCTCTTCAGTAATAAACGGCATGAAGGGGTGGAGAAGATGGAGCAATCCATCAAGAACGAAGGCGGTAACGGCCTTTGTTTCAGCCTGAGCCTCAAGGTTGGCGCTGTCGCCCTCGGCCTGAAGGATGGGCTTGGTGAATTCCAGATACCAGTCGCAGAAAGAACCCCAGGTGAACTGATAGAGAAGATGGGCCGCCTCGTTAAACCGATAGGTCTCAATGGCTTCGGCTACCTTGCCGGAAAGCACCGCCAGCTCGCTGATGATCCAGCGGTTGACGGTTTCATTGGGCGTCGCCGGATCGAAATTGACCTCCGGCGCGCAGCCGTTCATTTCGCAGAACCGCGCCGCGTTCCACAGTTTGGTGGCGAAGTTGCGATAACCCTCAACCCGGTTTGCCGAAAGCTTGATGTCGCGTCCCTGGGCGGCAAGGGCGGCGAGGGTAAAACGCAGGGCGTCGGCGCCATACTCGTCGATGACCGTCAGGGGGTCGATAATGTTGCCCTTTGACTTCGACATCTTCTGGCCTTTTTCGTCACGCACCAGAGCATGGATATAGACCGTCTTGAACGGCACCTCGCCCATGAAATGGAGGCCCATCATCATCATCCGGGCGACCCAGAAAAAGATAATGTCGAAACCGGTAACCAGCACGTCGCCGGGATAATAGCGTTCGACGTCCTGGGGCGTCTCGTCGGGCCAGCCCAGGGTCGAGAACGGCCACAGGCCGGACGAAAACCAGGTGTCGAGCACGTCCTCGTCGCGGCTCAGCTTAACATCCTTGCCGTAATGGGTTTTGGCCTCCTCCAGCGCTTCTGCCTGCGTTTCGGCGACGAAGGGCTTGCCGTCGGGGCCATACCAGGCGGGAATCCGGTGTCCCCACCAGATCTGGCGGGAAATGCACCAGGGCTGGATGTTGCGCATCCATTCAAAATAGGTGTTTTCCCAGTGTTGGGGGACGAATTTGGTCTTGCCGCTCTCCACCGCCTCAATCGCCGGCTGGGCAAGGGTTTGCGCATCCACATACCACTGATCGGTGAGCCAGGGCTCGATCACTTCGCCGGAACGGTCACCGTAAGGAATGACCATGGGGTTTTCCTCGATCCTTTCGAGCAGACCCAGACTTTCCATCTCGGCGACGATTTTTTTGCGCGCCTCGAAACGATCCATGCCGCGATAGGCTTTCGGCGCCTCTTCATTGAGACGGGCGTCCCGGTCGAAAACATTAATCAACGGCAAATCATGACGACGACCGACCTCGAAATCGTTGAAGTCATGGGCCGGAGTAACCTTGACCGCGCCTGAGCCCTTTTCCGGGTCGGCGTGTTCGTCGGCAACGATCGGGATCGGCCTGTTGGCGATCGGCAAAAGACAGTTTTTACCGATCAGATCGCTGTAACGCTCGTCTTCGGGATGGACCGCCACGCCGCTATCGCCCAGCAAGGTTTCCGGACGGGTTGTGGCGACAGTTATATATTTATTATCAACACCTTCTATCGGATACTTAAAGTGCCACATCGAGCCATTAATTTCCCGCTGCTCGACCTCGAGATCGGAAATAGCGGTGTGCAGCTTGGGGTCCCAGTTGACCAGCCGCTTGTCACGGTAGATCAGACCGTCACGATAGAGATCGACGAAAACCTTGGTCACCGCTTTTGAGAGGCCTTCATCCATGGTGAAGCGTTCACGGGCCCAGTCCGGCGAGGCCCCGAGGCGGCGCAGCTGAGAGATAATCGTGCCGCCGGATTCGGCCTTCCAGTCCCAGACCTTGTCGATGAAGGCCTCACGGCCCAAATCGTGACGGGTTGACCCTTCGGCGTCGAGTTGGCGCTCAACCACCATCTGGGTGGCGATTCCGGCATGGTCGGTACCCGGCTGCCACAGGGTGTCGCGACCCCGCAGCCGGTGATAACGGACCAGAATATCCTGCAGGGTAAAGGTAAGCGCGTGGCCCATATGGAGGCTGCCGGTGACGTTTGGCGGCGGCATCATGATGGTATAGGGCGCTGCTTGCGGGTTGGCGCCGGCGGCAAAAGCGCCGGAATCCTCCCAGGCGCCATAGTGCTTGGACTCGATTTCCTCGGGAATGTAGGTTTTGTCCAGCATCTGCCAGATGGTTCCGTTGTTGATTAGGTTCAGGTGGGGATAAGGAAACTTCGCCCTGAAAGCAAGGTCCGGTTTGGAAAAAGCAAATAAAGTGTAAGGATTGGCCTAGAGATTACGGGCCTTATTGACCATTTTTTCGATTTCCTGGCGAACCAGACGCTCAATAAGATCAGACAAATTGGCATCCAGCCATTCTTTCAGCAGGGGGCGGAGAATCTCGCGGATCAAATCCTCGATTGTACGGCCGGAACCGATATTTTCCCGCATCAGGGCCATCATGGACAGGGCGGAGAGAGCAGCCGATGAAGCGTCAACTGTTTCCGTAGAGAGGAGATCACCCTCGGCAACCGGCGGTAATTCCGCCACAGGCTCTGGTTCCGGCTCGGGCTCGGGTTCCGGCTCGGGTTCCGGCTCAGGCGCGGGTTCCGGCTCAGGTTCAGGCGCCGGCTCATCCTCAACAACTTCAACCAGCTCAAGAACGTCTTCTTCTGCAGCAGCATCCATATCTTCAGCGGGCTCCATCTCTTCGGCGGCAGGTTCGGGCTTGGGCTCTACATCCGGTTCCGGTTCGGGCTCAGCAGCCGGTTCGGGCTCAGGTTCGGGCTCAGGCTCAGCAGCCGTTTCGGGCTCAGGTCCAGCAGCCGGTTCGGACTCAGGTTCAGCAGCCGCTTCAGGCTCACTTTCGCCTTCCTCCCCGGAAGGTTCATCCTCCTCGGCGATAATCTTGCGAATTGACGCAAGAATTTCCTCCATCGAGGGTTCGTCTTGGGCCTCGGCATCGCTCATGGACAAAAGTTCCAGAAACAGGTCGAATAATTACAGTGCAAGGTCAGGATACACCCATTAACCAACATCTAAATCCTCGCTTTATTTAGTGTCAAGGTCAATCATTATTCGTCTCAGTACCCCAAATCTTGTATCTGACGGCATCATAGTGTTTTTCTTCATCGTAAATTTGCACCGGCAGATCAAGATATCCTGCCAGCAATCGGCCGGTTGCGCCAAGCAATTCGTAGGCGGCAATCCGCTCGTCCGTGGTGGCGCTGACGAGAGAGACTTGTGAGTCGAGATATTCCTGCTCGGCATTGAGAATATCAAGCACAGTGCGCGCACCGACGGTCTCTTCCTCGCGCACCCCCTGGAGGGCTATTTTGTTGGCCTTGATCTCAAGCTCATAGGACTCAATCTGGGCCTGGGCGGTCACCAGGGCCTCCCAGGCAGTCACCGTTTCCTCCCTTACCGCGCGCCGGGCATCTTCGACCTCAAGGCGATTCTGGACGGCAATTTGTCTGGCCTCTCTTACCCTGGAAGAGACACTACCGGCCTGATAGAGGGGCATGCTTAATTCGGCCGTCACCTGCATATTATCGAAACTGCTGCCCGGTGATGAGGTGTTGCGTGACCGGCTCATCTCACCGACCAGATTAACCTCGGGCAGCAATTCACCAAAGACCTCCTGAACATTATCCTTGGCGGCTTGATGGGTATAGCGGGCGGAAACGATTTGCGGATTGTCCGTATCGGCAAGGGCCAAGGCCTGTTCAAGGTCTTTGGGAAGATCCGGCCTCAAAGCCGGTTCGATGAGGGTTCCCGGGAGATGGCCGATCATCCTGAGATAGACGGCCTTGGAGGATTCAAGATCACCGACGGCGCCGATCCGGTCGGCTTTGCCGCGGGCCAGCCGGGCTTCGGCCTGGGAAACGTCTGTAAGGGTCAATTCCCCGACCTCGAACTGATCCCTGGTTGCTTCGAGTTCACGGGTCAGCACGGCTTCATTCTTAAGATTGAGATCAAGCACAGACTGATCGCGCAAGACGTTCATATAGGCGGTGATCGCATCCAGCAGGACTGTCTGTTCGGCCTCTGCGAGATCGGCGCGGGCGGCGAGAACCAGATTTTCCGCTTCGCTGGTTTCAGCGATCGTGCGAAATCCGCGATACAGGGGCTGGGTAAGGCTGATACTGCCGTCGGCCGGGGTCAGGTTCTGGTTGGCGCTGAAGAAAGCCGAACTGCGCGCCTGATTGGCCTTGCCGACGGAACCGGCGCCCGAAATGGTTGGCCGGTAGTTGGACAGCGCCTGAGGCACTTTTTCATCGACCGAACGCAGCTCGGCGCGCGAGGCGAGAAGTCCGGGGTTGCTCAAATAGGCTTCGGCCAGGGCTTCCTCAAGTGTTTCACCGCGAACCGTCGCGGCGCAGAAAACAAGGGCGACCAAGGCGAGGAGGAAACCTCTGCGGCACGATTGCGGCGGCCTAAAGGGGCTAAAATACGAATTCTTCGGCACGCTGAAATCCTGGGAGGGGTGGTGTGGAGGCATCGAACAAGACGCGGCTGGAAAAATCATTGCCCTGGCGAAGAACCAGGGTGCCCGATCCGGTTGTTCCCGTTCCATCGGAAACGACGGTGACCAGCCGCCCCCCTTCGGCCAGTTGTTTTGTGATCGTCGGGGGAATGCTCTCGACCGCGCCGCCGATCAGGATAACGTCATAAGGGGCCTGTTTCGAGAAACCCTTTTCCAGGGAACCTTTCATCAGCGCCACGTTATCGACTGCCAGTTCGCCGAGGATGGCGTTCGCCTTGTCGACCATGCGCTTGTCACTCTCAAGCCCAACCACCGTATTGGCGAGACGGGCCAGAATTGCCGTCGCGTAACCAAAGGCGCAGCCGATATCGAGGACCATATCGTCTTTCGAGATTTCGGCCGCCTGAATCAGACGGGCGAGAACCATCGGTTCCATCAGAAAACGCCCCGGAGCAATCTCGATATCCTCATCGATATAAGCGATGGAGCGCTGGGCCTGGGGCACGAACAGCTCACGGGGCAGCTCTGAAAAAGCCGCGATCAAAGCTGGATCCGTCACTTTGTTGGTGCGAATCTGGCCTTCAACCATATTGTGGCGACGGGTTTCGTATTCCGACATGGCATCCGCTGGGTTCTGAGAAAATCTATAAATTCTTATAGTTTGAGCACCCTTAATTTACAATGATCAGGCGCGGAAAGATAGCGCTGCCTCTTTATCCCGGGTCTTATTAATTCACCCCCTGGATGAGAGCCGGAGGCCTTACAAAAACACAGCGTTGAAACCATCGCCGTTCCAACGTATACCTGCCTCCCCACCCGTCCTGAAAGCAGGGTTCAAGCTTTGGGCCGGGCGCGGATGGCGCGGTGGCAGAGTGGCTATGCAGCGGATTGCAAATCCGTGTACGCCGGTTCGATTCCGGCCCGTGCCTCCACCCTTGCCTGTTCCTGGTCTTTCTCCCTGGAGGCCCTTCTTGGGGGCGATGGGAAAACGGGAGGGGAAAAAACTGGTCAGGGGCGAGCCGGTTTGCTATATGGCCTTCCATCGGAACTTAAATCCGGGCCAGGCGGGGCAAATCTCCCGTCCGGTATCCTGATCCGGCGTAGCTCAGTTGGTAGAGCAGGCGACTGTTAATCGCCTTGTCACAGGTTCGAGTCCTGTCGCCGGAGCCAATACAATCGAGGGGTTGGTCCTTAACCGGGCCAGCCCCTCGATACATTTGGGGGGCAAGCGCATTTAACCTCAACGCCCATATGCCCTGTGTGGAAAGCCCCCGCCTTCTTTCTGGATGTGGTGGCCGGTATCGCCTGCCGCTAGCGGCTTTTAGCGGCCATCAGTTCGATGGAGGTTGCTTGACGCCTGCTTCCCAACCTATTTCTTTTTGCCGACCGGCTTTTCAACCTCGTATTCACCGCACCAGTCCGACGCTTTTGTTTCCCATCCATATGGTGGTCAGCGCGCTGGCGCGCGGGGCGTAGCGGCGGCACTGGCCGCGCTCGGAGGCACGGACAGCCCCGTCTTCATCGGCCTTTTTCTCAAAGCGCTGTTTCAACGCGCTTTCGCCAAGCGACCTGTGCTTAAACTTCCAGGCCGGACGCCAAAACCGGCAATTGCCGCAATTTTCAATAGTTTCCATGGGACGGGTCGCTCCCCTGCTTAAAAATGCACCAAGGCCGGTGATACAACCAGCTTACCCCCCCTAAACAAAGACGCAAAGAGTCAACGGCGACAGCGTTCGGCCCGCCCCTTTGAAACCTGCGGCCTCTGGCGCCTAAAGAAACCAGAGAGCGAAAAGAAAGAGACAAATAGCGCAGACAAAGAGGAATGGGTCGGAGGAATTGCCCATCATCGGCAGCGGCTTTTCGCGATCAATACCGCGATTTAATTTATTCCGCGCTTTTTTAGGCCGGGCGGATTTTTCCGAAGACTCAGCGCTTGCCGACGAATTCGGCCCCCGCACGATCTGCTCCGGGTGGCGTTCAAGGGTGGCGGCCTGGTCAACCAGCTCCTGCCCCTCTACAAGGACGATCTGATCGACGAAAAACTTCTCAAGCATCTCGACAACCTGCTCTTCATCTCACGGGATATCGGTCGCCGGTTGGCGCTCGGCGATTACGACCACGTTGCGGAAATCTGTCATTCTCTTCATGATGTGGCGGTTTCGGTGCGGGAAAAATATGAAAAGCCGAACCCCAAGGACCTTAAACTTCTTGAAAAGCTCGCCCAGGCCGTTGAAGGCGGCTTTAAGCTTGACCGTTCGAAAGTTGGTATCGCCCGCGATATTTCCCAGTCAATCAGCCAGCGCCACGGCTAGCGTTCGCCAGGAATTCAGCCCTTGCTCAATAAGGGGTTATTTCCCAACTCTTTAGCTGTATAAAACCCTTCTTGAACCAGATCAGACAGGTAAATTAACCATTCCATAGCTTTCTTGCTGGTAAGGTTTTATTAATAATAAATACAGGCGTTTGGAATTCATTTGCCCCGTTACGATTATAAACATTCGCAGCTTGCCATCGGCGAACCCAATAGTCAGGTTCGCGAAGTCCATAAGGGTGACCTGTTCCGTCATGGTTTCAGGAACATTCTCGACACCGGAAAACTTGAGCCGATCACCAAGGCCGTCGTTGAAGGCAAGATCGATCTTCTGATCTGCGATATGGAAACGCCCGGTGGCGATCTGTGCGATCTGATCACCAAAATCCGTCATAATGAAATCGGCTATAACCCCTTCCTCGTCATTATCGCCACCACATCGGCGCCAAACGAGGAAATGGTCACAAGAGCCATCGATTCCGGCGCCGACGACCTGATCATCAAACCGGTATCGACCGATGTCATTTTTGATCGAATCGTCGCCCTGACCAATGCCCGCAAGCCTTTTGTCGTCACCACCGATTACATTGGCCCCGATCGCCGCAAAAAACCGCGGCCCGGCGCCCAGCAGGTCCCCCTGCTCACGGTTCCCAATATTCTGCGCATGAAAGCGTTTGGAAAAACCAGCGTCTCGGAGCTGCAAAAAGCGATCGATATCGCCAGTAAGCTTATCAACGATCAGAAGCTTGAGCGTCACGCCACTCAGGTGCGGTGGCTGGTCGATCACATTCTGCCCCGTTACGAAAGCAAGAAAATCGACGATCGTTTACGCGAAATGGTGGACCGGCTGGTTTATGTTTCCCAGGACATATCGCGCCGCCTCGCCGACAGCAAATTCGTCCATGTCGCCGATCTCTGTAATACGCTCTATACAGTCGCCAATGCCATCCGCCAGAATTACAAGAAACCGGATGCCAAGGACATCAAACTGCTGCCGGAACTGGCCCAGGCAATCGAAACATCCTTCAAGCTCGAGCCCGAAGAAAGCAAAATGATCAAGGATATTTCCGAATCGGTGGTGCGCAGACAGCGTTAAATCCCGCCGCTTCAGATTCCACTGTGCTCGGGCGACTGGCGCAGACTTTCCCGGTCTCTCTTGTTGGTCAGTGTTTTTCGCGCCGCCTGGGTGGCGGTGAATATTTCGAGGCTCTCCTCTTGCTCTTCGGTCACCGGGGCCAAGGCGGTATCGGTATAATCACCTGCCGCCGGATCGCGTTTCAGACGCGAACGGATGCGCCCATAGCGCAGGATAAGGCCGAGAAAACGTATGTGTTTCGACACCAGCTCAAAGACATATCGGGGATAAAAAACGACAGCGCTTTCGAGAGGCAGTCCGGGGCGCCGGTCGTGCCTGTATTTACGTCGAAGGTAGCCGCCTTCTAAGGGGTGAATCCCCTCGATCGTCTTGCAGCCGTAAAACCAGATAATCAGGAACAGAGTCTTGCCGATGCTGATCCTTTTCGCCGCCGCCCTTTTGAGAATCGTTTCCACATGTTCGGGCGTGTAAAAGACCTCCCACACATCGTCGTAAATACCGGCCCATTCACGGCGCGTCATTTTCGAATGGGCGGTGGTGACGTGTTCTAGATCGTATTTGTTCATATCGGGATCCATCGGCACCTGTTTTTCCATCAGGGTCTTGTGATCTTCCGAACCGGGTAAAGGCGTAAGGCAGAAGAATTCAAGAAGATCGACCGGCAATTCGCGCTGGATGATAGCGATGTCGCGGCGGATGCTTTCGGGTGTGTCGGCTGGAAAGCCGAGGATATAACCACAATAGGTAATAACCCGGTGGTTCTTCCAGGCCTGAAGCATGGTGCGATATTCGGTAATCCGGTTCTGGCGTTTTTTCACGGTTACCAGGTTTTCAGGATTTATACTTTCAAGACCGAGAAACACGCGCGTGCAACCGGCCCGCGCCGCCTTGTCGATAAATCCGGAAATTTGGTGACACAGGGTATCGACCTGCATAACGAACTTAAAGCGCAGCCCCTCTTCTTCCCGCAGATGGATCAGGCGGTCGAAAATGGACTCCCAGTTTTTATTGCGGGCGAAATTGTCGTCGGTAATGAAATAACTGTTGATGCCGTTGGCGGCGTTGAGACGGATTATATTTTCAATGTCGTCGGCGCTGCGGTAGCGGGATTTACGTCCCTGGACATTGATGATGGTGCAAAAAGAACACTGGAACGGGCAGCCGCGGCCCGAATCAAAGCTGGTCAGGGCGCCGCCAGTTCGTTTAATCGTCGAGGGCGGCAGGATCGGCGTCGGGGCGCCGTCGAGATTGGGTAAATCATCGAGGTAATTATAAATCGGCTTCAGGCCCCCCGCTTCGGCGTCTTTTAACACCTCATCGAAACGGCCTTCCGCTTCACCGGCGAAAATGGAAATACCCAGGTCAAGCGCCTCTTTTATGTCATAGGGAATTTCCGGCAACATGGAGAGGCAGCCGGAAACATGAAAGCCGCCGATACAAACCGGAATGCCCGCTGCCCGCAAAGGCCGGGCCAGATCAAGGGTGTGGGGGAACTGGTTTGACTGAACACCGACAAAACAGACCAGTCCACGCCCCCCGCCACCCTTGATGCGGCGGATGATCCGGGCCGGATTGATGCGGGTGTTGGTCTCATCATGGGCGTCGATATCAATGGCGGTATGTACCCCCAGAAGATTGCGCCGGCGGCTGTCCATTGCCAGAGCATAAAGGGTCGCCAGGGTATTGGAGGGAATGGCCGAACGCGCCCACTGGATGACATAACCATCATCGTCATAATGAGACGGCTTGATGAGAATAAGATGGAAAGGCCCATCCTGGCGGTGCTTTTCTTCTAACATCGTCCCCCTGCCTCCAGGCCCGGAATCCGTGTCACAATTCGAGCGTAACATGGAACAGGGCCCAGGCAACCGATTCTGGCCGACTGGCCTGAAACTTGCATTTTTTTAATGCTTTAGATTTACCCCGCCATGAGGGATGATGGGGGCTTGGGCGTCGCTATTGCCTCTTTTGGGGGTGGTTTGTCGATCCGGATTTTTAAGGTGAGATAAAGCGAGTTTTGTTTATGGCCGTTTGGCACCGCAGTTTTCTTTTATCTTCGACCACTGCAATTATGGCTCTTTCAGCCATGGTTACGCCCCTGTGGGCTGAAGAACCGACTGCCGACACCGTTGTCCCGACAATTACCGCCGAACCGTCGGCGACCAATTACGATCCGACGAGCAATGTCGTCCTGCAGACGTACTGGCAGCGGGTCAATGAACAAAAGCCCTATCACAGCGCCTATACGAGCCCTTACGCCGCGACGCCTTACGGTTATCCGGGTTATTACCCACAGACTGCTTACCCACAGACTGCTTACCCACAGGTGGGCTATCAGGCCCTTTATCCTGCCTATGCCGGTCCGGCCCTGCCCTCGGGCTATGCCCCCCCCGGCTATATACCGGGCGCTTATGCGCCCTATCCGGTACAGGCCCAGGCCCCGGCCTATGCCGCGAACACGGCCCCGCCGCCGGTGTCACCGCCAGTTGAAAGGGCGCCGGTCGAAAAGCCGCCGCTCCGGCAAGCAGAGGCCGCGGCGCCAAAAGAAAGACGAATTCTGACCAACCCCGATTACTGGAAGAATTTATACCGCGCCCCGATTGAATTTGTGACGGCGCCGCTCTCCTGGGATACGAGTGAATGGATGCGCGCCGCCCTGATCGGTGGCGTCATCGGTGGCGTCATGTTCGCCGACGAGTCGATTAATGATTTCTTTATCGATAACCAGAACGGTTTCGGCGATGCGATCTTTGCCGTCGAGCCGATCGGTAAGGGCAAATACATGCTCGCCGGGTATGGCGGCTATTACGCCGTCGGCGCCCTGTTCGGTGACGCCAAAACCCAGGAAACGGCGTTGCTCGGCTTTCAGGCCTTTGCCCTGGGCGGCCTTTTCTCCGAATCGGCCAAACGGCTGTTCGGGCGCACCCGACCCGATACGGAAGGCGCGAGTTCATGGGATTTCAAAGGCCCCGGCGGCGAGAAATCCTTTATCTCCGGCCATACAACCGTCGCCTTTACGGCGGCCACGGTTTTCGCCGAACAGTACAAGAATACCTGGTACGTGCCCCCCGCCGCCTATACCCTGGCCAGTCTGGTCGGCTTGTCGCGGGTCTATGACAACGACCACTGGCTAAGCGACGTTCTCGCCGGCGCCGTGATCGGCTATTCCGCCGGCAAGGTCATTACCTATCTCAGCCCCTTCATGGATAGCAGCCGCCAGATGTCCCTCCTGCCCAACATCTCAGGCGACAATTACGGGGTCAATCTGGTGATGAAGCGCTAGAAACCAGCCAGCGTCGGGAATATCAGGTGTCGACATTCACTAAAATGTGAAGTTCAGGTTTCATCCGCTCTCTGGTAGTTTTCCTGTGAGACTCATACATCCATTACGAGGTCTTTGCCGCCATGAGCGTCGTCACATTGAATACGGAAGAAGAAGTTCTCAAGCGCTATGCCGCCGCATCGCAGGACCGCGAAGAGGCCCTGTGCTGTCCGGTCGAATATGACACCCAGCATCTCAAGGTTATCCCTAAGGAAATTCTCGAGCGTGATTACGGCTGCGGCGATCCCTCGCGTTACGTGAATGAGGGGGAGACGGTGCTCGATCTGGGCTCAGGCGGCGGCAAGATCTGTTACATCATTTCCCAGATTGTCGGGGCGAAGGGCAAGGTCATCGGCGTCGATTTCAACCCGGCGATGCTGGAACTGGCGGAAAAATACAGGGCCGAGCTGGCCGAAAAAATCGGCTGGGACAACGTCACCTTTCGGCGCGGCCATATCCAGGATTTAAAAACCGACGTCACGGCCATGGCCCGTTATGTGGAGGAGAACCCGATTAGCGATTTCGAGGGCCTTCAGGCCTTTGAGAATTTCCGCAAAACCGCCCCTGCCCTCATTGAGGACAATTCGATCGACGTGATCGTGTCGAATTGCGTGCTTAATCTTGTTCACGGCGCCGACAAGGCCCAGTTGTTTTCCGAGATGTACCGGGTTTTAAAAACCGGCGGCCGAGTCGCTATTTCCGATATCGTCAGCGACGAAGTGGTGCCCGACCACATGTCGAAAGATCCGGAATTATGGTCAGGCTGTCTGTCCGGGGCTTATCAGGAACGCGCCTTTTTGCGCGCCTTTGAAGAAGCCGGCTTTTTTGGGCTCGAAATTGCCAAGCGCGACGAAACCCCCTGGCGGACGGTCGAGGGCATTGAGTTCCGCTCGATCACGGTGACGGCCTATAAGGGTAAGGAAGGCCCCTGTATGGATCATAATCAGGCGGTGATTTACACCGGCCCCTGGCGCAAGGTGCTCGACGATGACGGTCACACATTGGAGCGCGGCGAGCGCATGGCGGTGTGCGAAAAAACTTATCGTCTTTACAATTCCCCCCCTTACAGGGATCAGATCATCCCGGTTGCGCCCTTAGACGCGGTCGATCCGGACGAAGCGCGTGAATTCGATTGCCGCCGTAACGTCAAGCGCGACGCCAAGGAAACCAAGGGGGCCGGTTACGACCTCACCAGTGAGGCGATTGAAGATTGCTGCGGCGGTGGCGGCGAAGATGAAGGCGGTGAAAGCTGTTGCGATTAGGGCGGCGGTCTAAAGCCGTCCCAGTTCAAACTCCTCGCAGGAGAGATCGAACTTGTTGAGAGCCTCTTCGAGGTAATCGGAAAGCAGCGGCGTGCCGAGCAGATACTCCGCCGTATGGGCGTCGGAATGGCCCATGGCTTGCGACCGCGCCTTGTCCAGTTCGGTGGCCTCAAACTCGCCCCGCCCCACCCACATCAGGGCGACGAGCTCGGCGTGTTCGTCCTGGTTGAGGGCCTCGATAAAGCTTTTCAGTTCCTGGTAGGTGGCATCATCGGCGAAATCCTCGAGGATGACGCTCATATTGTCATCGCTGGCGTTACTGCCGGGATCACTGTCCACGGGATCGACCTTAACGTCGAATTCCCTGGCCTTGATGATGATAAAGCAGACTTTTTCAGTGCTTATATTGGGCATCGCATCCTCCCGCCTGTTGGTTTTCCAGGACTATTCGACTTTGTAGCCGACCACCCGGTTGTCGTTCATCATCGGAATAACGAGAAGGTCCAAAGACCGCACATAGGCGAGATCGGCGCTGCCCTGCTCAAGATCAAGCAGTTCCTCGAACGATCCGTCCGGGCGGACAAAAAGAAGCCTTCCATTCATCCAGTCGGTGACGAAATAATTCCCCGAACCGTCGCCTTCAACCCCGTCGAGATTGCCGATCGGCGTGCCGCTGCCGAGATCGGCAAGAGTCTGGCCGTCAATGGTGGCGGTTTTCAAAGTACCGGGCCGGGTGGTATTAAATCCTTCACTGATCGGTCCCCAGGTACCGATAACAATACGCTCTTCCTCGGCGAAAAGACCGTTGGGATTTTCAAGAATTCCCGATTTGACCCAGGATGAGAAATCCTCACCCTCAAGGCGATAGATCACATTATCCATCATGTCGGACACATAGACACGGCCGTCGGCGTCAACGGCGACATCGTTGAGAAAAATCGCTTCCGACGCTTCAAAGCGCTGCACGGATTTATCGGTAAGATCAATGGCGACCAGGGTGTCGATATCGGCGATATAGAGTGTGCGCTCGAAAATTGCCATTCCCTTTGGTGCGTTGAGCCCCTCGACCCACATCTCTTCGACCATCTCGCCGGTAGGACGGACTTTCGAGATAAAGCCTTTCCCGTCCTTGTCTAGTGGATTGCCATTGATATTGGAGACATAGAGAACCTCGTCCTTGGGATCAAAAAGAACCGATTCGGGCTGGGAGAAACCATCCACGGACCAGGATTTGGTCAGCTTGGGAACGTCCCAGTTCTGTTCCGGTTTGTCATCGCAACCGGCCAGGGCCAGGGGCAGCGCAACAACAAGAGCAAGCGAAATACTGAGCGGGACCGAACGGATAAATCTCTTTGCGGGCAATTGAATGCCTCCTTTTTTTATCGATGTACTTTCCAGAAAAATAGGCCAAGGCAGGGCCCAATACCAGATGTGAATAAGAATATTGCCATAAGGAATTATTCTTGATGGCGCGGGCTCCCCGGTTCAATCTGAAGCCTCGGCGAGGCCCCGGCGGGGAATTCATACAAGTTCAGGTCGAAATAGGTCATTTTCAAGGCAATGGGCGAAAAGAAGACAAATAAACCCCAGCCCCCACTTTCCGGTTTTGGGGCGGATGATTTCGAAATTGTTGAAAAAAAGGAAGTTTTTCGCGGCTATTTCCGCATGGACCACTACCGCCTGCGTCATAAGCTCCACGCCGGCGGTTGGAGCCGGGAATTTACCCGCGAGCTGTTCGAACGTGGAAATGCCTGCGCCGTTCTGCCCTATGACCCCCGGCGCGACACGGTTGTGCTGATCGAGCAGTTCCGCATCGGTGCCTATGCCGCAAACCGTCACCCCTGGCTGCTTGAGGTCATCGCCGGGATTATCGAGGAAGGCGAAACCCCCGAACAGGTGGCGGAGCGAGAAACATTGGAAGAATGCGGCTGTAAGATCACTGATCTGGCGCCGATCAGCGATTATCTGGCAAGTGCCGGTGGCACATCCGAGTGTACGACCCTGTTCTGCGGCCGAGTCGATTCAGATCAGGCGGATGGAATTCACGGTTGTAAGGACGAAGACGAGGATATCCGGGTCGTCGTCCTGCCCTTTGACGAGGCTTACGGCTTAGTCAAATCGGGGGTGATCGCCAATGCGGCGGCCGTGGTCTCGATCTTCTGGCTGGCGCTGAACCGGGCGGAAATCCGCCAAAAATGGACTTAAAACAGCATTTAAAGGCGGCTTTCGGCGATTAACGCCTCGGTATAGGGCGCCGCGGCGCGGCGTGAGCGCAGGCTGGACACAGGCAGTTCCTCGATCTTTTCGCCCCCCTTCATGACCATCACCCGGTCGCACATATGGGCGATGACCCCAAGGTCGTGGCTGACCAAGATATAGGTAAGCCCGGTTTTGGTTTTCAAATCCATCAGCAGATTAAGAATTTCCGCCTGCACGCCGACATCAAGGGCCGAGGTCGGCTCATCAAGCAGTACAAGGCGCGGCGTCGTCATCAGGGCGCGGGCGATGGCGACCCTCTGGCGCTGGCCGCCGGAAAGCTGATGAGGAAAGCGATAGAGATAATCACCTCCAAGACCGATCCGCTCCAGCGCCTGGACAAGCCTTTCCTCGCTCACCTTGCGGGCGGCGATCACCAGCGGTTCGGCAAGGATCGCGGAGATGGTAAAACGGGGGTTGAGAGCGCTGGAAGCATCTTGAAACACCATCTGAAGATAATGCGATAACTCTCTGTTATCGAATGATTTAATATCTCGCTCATTAAGGGTTATAGAGCCGTTTTGAAAATCTGTCAGACGGCTGACGGCTTTGAGGATTGTTGACTTGCCCGATCCCGTTTCACCGACAATACCGAAGCTCTCTCCGGACGCGACATCGAAGCCGACCCTGTCGAGAGCCTGGACCGGTTTGCCGCCCCCGCCCCGTCCCGGATAGGAGAGAGAAAGATCGCGGATTGTGAGCAGGGGCGTCCCATTCATGATACCGGCTCCATCCACGATGGTTCTGGTTTGAGAGTGGGAAGCATCCGGCCACCATTGGAAAAGCGCGGCAGGCAGTCGAGCAGACCTTTGGTATAGGGGTGGCGGCAGTTGTCGATTTTTGCAGCCGACAGGGTTTCGACGATCCTTCCCTGGTACATCACCGCCACCCGGTGACAAAACCCGGCCACCAGATCGAGATCATGAGAGATGATAAGGAGCCCCATGCCGTCCGGGTTGACCCCGCCGGGCTTTATTAATTCATCAAATAAATCAAGCACATGGCGTCGAACAGTGAGATCGAGCGCCGAGGTTGGCTCATCGGCGATGAGAAGATCGGGCGTCCCCATCACCATCATCGCGATCACCGCGCGCTGGCACATGCCGCCCGAGAGCTCATGGGGATAGGCGGCAAGGATACGCTCGGGATCGTCAAGATGGACCAGGCGCAGCATATCCAGGATGCGCGCGCGAGCCTCGGATTTTGGAATCGATTTGGGCAGCCCCTCGGCGATCTGGCGGCCGATCCGCATCACCGGGTTGAGGGCGCCGCGGCAATCCTGGGGAATAAAGGCGATCTTGCGGCCCCGCAGCCGGCGCATCGACGGCTCGTCGAGGGATGAGAGGTCGGCGCCCAGAAAATCCATGGTTCGGGCGCTGACCTCAGCGCCTTGCGGCATCAGGCGCAGAACGGCGCGGGCCAAGGTCGATTTCCCCGATCCCGACTGGCCGATCAGCCCCAGTTTTTCCCGTCCCATTTGGAGCGAGATATTATCCAGCGCCAGGGCCGCATCCCGCGCCCCGGAATAGGCCACGCTGAGGCCCGAGATATTGAGAAGCGGCGTCCTCATCCCGCCCCCCTTTCACGGCGTGGATCGAGAACGTCACGCAATCCGTCGCCGAGCAGGTTGAAACCGAGCGAAACCACGAGGATCGCCAGCCCCGGCATGGTCGCCACCCACCATTGATCGAGGAGAAATTTACGCCCCGATGAGATCATCGCCCCCCATTCGGGCAAGGGCGGCTGGGCGCCGAGCCCGAGAAAGCCGAGCCCGGCGGCGGTGAGGATGATCCCCGCCATCTCCAAAGTCACCCGGACCATGATCGGCGGCAGGCACAAGGGCACGATATGGCGGCGAATGATATAGGCGCTGCTCCCTCCTTGCAGGCGGGCGCTGGCGACGAAATCGGCTTGCCGCAGGGTCAGGGTCTGGGCGCGGGCGAGACGGGCAAAGGGCGGCCAGGCGGTGATCGCAATGGCGAGAATGGCGTTCTCCAGCCCCGGACCCAGTGCTGCGACCAGGGCCAAGGCCAGAATGAGCTTGGGAAAGGCGAGAAATACATCGGTGATGCGCATCAGCACAATATCGGTTATCCCGCCCAGATACCCTGCCGTGCAGCCGATCAGAAGACCTATCGGAGCGACACTGATCCCGACCAGAAGGACAATTTTCAACGTAATCCGGGCGCCGTAAAGGATACGCGAGAGAATATCCCGGCCCAGCTCGTCGGTGCCCATGAGGTGGGCCCCATTCGGGGCCATGAGCCGGTCGGCGAGGTTTTGCGCCAGAGGGTCGTAGGGGGCAAGATACGGCGCAAAAGCAGCGATGAGGATCAGCAGAATAACGATGCCGAGCCCGGCGGCGGTCAGGGGGTTGGCGATAAGGGCGCGCAACAGCTCAAGAAAGCGGTTCCAAAAGGCAGCCGCCGGCGATTTAGCGTCAAAACCCAGGGTGTCGGCACTGCTCATGAAATCCTCGGATCGGCCAGACGGTAAAGGAAATCAGCCAGCTGGTTGACCAGAACGAATACCGCGCCGACCACCAATGTGCCGCCGAGGACCGCATTCATATCTGCATTGAGCAAGGACGAGGTGATATAGCGCCCCAGCCCCGGCCAGGAGAAAACCGTCTCGGTGAGGACCGAACCTTCGAGCAGCCCGGCATAGGCGAGCGCAATAACGGTGATCAGCGGCACGGCGACGTTTCCAAGGGCGTGACGCCAGATCACCCTGGTCTCGGTGAGCCCCTTGGCCCGGGCCGCCATGACGTAGTCCTTTGAGAGTTCCTCAATCATGAAGACGCGGGTCATGCGGGCGATATAGGCCAGGGAGAAATAACCCAGAATCGAGGCCGGTAGAACGAGATGGGAAAGAGCGTTGCGAAAGATCTCATAATGGCCTGAAATCAGGCTATCAACCAGGATTAACCCAGTAACAGAAGGCACTGTTTCTTCAAGGTAAACGTCGATCCTGCCCGGCCCTTCCACAAGACCGAGGGCGGCATAGAAAACGAGCAGCCCGACAAGCGACAGCCAGAACACCGGCATCGAATAACCGACCAGGGAGGCAATGCGGATGGTGTGATCGGGCCAGCGCCCCTGATGGGTGGCGGCGACGACGCCCAAGGGCACGCCGAGGACGATCCCGATCACTGTCGCCACGCTCGCCAGTTCCAGGGTGGCGGGAAAAAGCCGGATGATATCGGTGGTGACGGGGTTGGCGGTGAGCACTGAAATTCCAAAATCGCCAGATAACACATCCCTGAGATAGAGCCAGAACTGCTCATATAGCGGCAGATGGAGCCCCATGGCGTAGCGCATTTCCTCAATCACGTCGGCGGATGCCCGATCACCGACAGCCGCCAGCACCGGATCGACGGGGATCACCCGGCCGATGAAAAAGGTAACCAGCAGCAGGCCGAGAAAGGTCAGGCCAAGGGCGATGAGCGCGCGCAGCCCGGTATGGGCAAAGCGGTTTATCATCGGAAAACTCACGGTTTCTCCCCTTTTCGGCCCTTGGTGGCGAAACGATAGAAATTACTGTCGAAGCTCGGCCCCCAGATAATGCCGGAAACGTCCCGGCGCTCGGCAACCAGATCGACCCCCTGAAAAAGGATGACGAAGGGGGATGTCGCCAGCATACGCCGCTGGATGTCGCGGTATATGCCCTCACGGGATTTGGAATTCCCCTCCAGGATGGCGGCGCTTGTAAGTGCCGTCAGCCCGGAATCGGCCCAGCTGTTGCGCCAGGCCAGGGTGCGGAACCTGGCGTCGGGGCCGTTATCCCTGTTGGCGGCAAAGGCGTCGGCATTGGAATGGGGGTCCTGGTAATCGACCCCCCATTCGCCAAGAAAGATGTCGTGATTGCGCGCCCGGTATTTGGTCAACACCTGCTTGTCGTCGCCGGTAAGGATTTCAAGGCGGATGCCGGCGGTGGCGAACCCCGCCTGAAGGGCCTGGGCGATCTCGATATTGGGCGACCCGTGGCGGGTATCGAGCGTCACCTCGAAGCCCTCTCCGAAACCGGCTTCTTCGAGGAGCTTATAGGCCCGGGCCGGGTCGAAGCGGTACGGCGTCTCATCCAGTGCCCCGAATAGCCCCCGGGGAATGACGGTCTGATGGATCACCCCCTTGTCGCGGACGATATGGTCGGCGATGCCTTGGTAATCGACCAGATATTTAAGCGCCTCTGTAACCCTTGGATCGGCTAGAACCGGGTTCTGCTGGTTGAGGCCCAGATAAAGTATCTTTCCCTTGGGCGCATGGACAAGACGAACCACTGGATCGTCTTTAAGCCCGTCGGCCTGATCCGGGGTTAAGTCCCGGGCCACGTCCACATCGCCCTTTTCCAGCATCAGGCGCTGGGTGGCGGGCTCGGCGATATGCTGAAAAACCAGACGGCGCAGATGAGGCGCGCCCCCCCAGTATTCCGGCCAGCCCTCAAGGATCGCGTATTCATTGGCCCGCCAGGATTTCAGGGCAAAGGGCCCGGACCCGGCGGAATGGCGTTTGAGCCATCTGTGGCCGAGATCGCCGTCCTCCTCATGGGCCAGCACGGCCCGGCGATCAAGCACCGAGCCGACGCCCGCGGTGAGGCAGTAAAGCAGGAAGGTGGGCGCATAGGGTTTATCGAGCTCGATAACCAGTGTCGCGTCGTCTTGGGCATAAATCTTTTCAAAGACGTTTTCGCGCGTCAGGCCGAACTGGCCGAGAATAAAGGACGGCGATTTGTTGAGCTTTATCACCCGACGCAAGGACCAGGCGGCATCCTCGGCGGTGACCAGATTTCCCGAATGAAAGCGCATGCCGGGACGCATCCTGAAGCGGAAGGTGCGGCCATCCCCGGAAACGTCCCAAGCCTCTGCCGCGCCGCCGTACAGCTTCGTTACATCGGCTGGATCAAAGGCCACCAGGCGGTCATAGATATTGGCGATGATCTCGGCCCCGGAAAACTCGAAAACCTCCGCCGGGTCGAGGGAGATCACATCGTCGATACGCTTGGCCACCACCAGCACATCGTCGGGGGGCGGCGCGGCGCAGATCGGATGCGGGAGGGAAAGCAGGAATACTGCCGCGAGAGCAAGAGCCGAAAACCGTTTCATCCGCGCCTTGCGCCCTCCTCTTAGCACTTGAAATTCCTCAGGCGATGATCGGGAGAGGAAATGAAACTGTCAAGGCGTGTCCTCTCCAAATCGCCACCTTGCGTTGCCTGATACTACAGGCTAGATTGCGTGAACTCATAATTACACAGTAATCTTATGGCATATTTAAACGGTTTTACAGATATCATTGGTAATACACCCCTGATCCGTCTGAACGCGGCGTCGGAAGAGACCGGCTGCACCATTCTCGGCAAGGCGGAATTCCTCAATCCCGGCGGCTCGATCAAGGACCGCACCGCCCTTTATATCGTCCGCGAGGCGGAAAAGCGCGGCGAGCTGAAACCCGGCGGGGTGATCGTCGAGGGCACGGCGGGCAATACCGGCATCGGCCTGACCCTGGTCGGCAATGCGCTGGGCTATCGCTCGGTCATCGTCATGCCCGAGACCCAGAGCCAGGAAAAGAAGGACATGCTGCGCCTGATCGGCGCCGAGCTCCATCTGGTCCCGGCCGTCCCCTACAAGGACCCGATGAATTACGTGCACTATTCCCAGCGCCTGGCGCAGGAAATTGCGGCCCAGGAGCCAAACGGCGCGATCTGGGCCAATCAGTTCGACAATACGGACAATCGCAAGGCCCATTTTGAGGGCACCGGACGCGAAATCTGGGAGCAGACCGGGGGCGAGGTTGACGCCTTTACCTGCGCCGTCGGCACCGGCGGGACCCTGGCCGGGGTCGGTCAGGCCTTAAAGGAGCGCAACAGGCAAGTTAAAATCGTCCTTTCCGACCCCATGGGATCGGCGCTGTTCAATTTTTACGACCATGGTGAATTGAAGGCGCAAGGTAATTCGATCACCGAGGGGATCGGCCAGGGGCGGATCACGGCGAACCTGGAAGACGCGCCCATAGACGGGGCCCAGCAGATCCCGGATGAGGAGGCTTTGCCGGTGATCTTCGACCTGGTTAAAAATGAAGGATTGGTGCTCGGCGGCTCAACAGGAATTAACGTCGCCGGCGCAATCAGGCTTGCCAAAAAACTGGGGCCGGGGCATACCATCGTTACGGTGCTCGCCGATGGCGGCTCGCGCTATCAGAGCAAGCTTTTCAACCCGGATTTTTTGACCGAAAAAGGGTTACCAATCCCAGCGTGGCTTGAAGAAAAGTAGTTAAACGACAATCTATTAGAGAGTGGCCTTAATGCAATACATCAATCAAGATTCTCTGGTTTCCACCCAGTGGCTGAACGAAAATCTGGGCGCCCCCGATTTGCGCGTCGTCGACGCCACCTGGTTCATGCCGTGTGCCGAGCGCGACGCCAGGGCCGAATATGACGCCGCCCATATCCCCGGCGCCGTGTTCTTCGATATCGACGAGATCAGCGATAGCGAAAGCGATCTTCCCCATATGCTGCCTTCACCCGAAAAGATGTCGGCCCGCGCCCGCGCCTTGGCGCTTGGCGACGGCATCCGCATCGTCGTTTATGACCGCTTGGGTCTTTTCAGTGCCGCGAGAGTGTGGTGGATGTTCCGGGTTTTCGGTCATCAGGACGTGGCGATCCTCGACGGCGGCCTGCCGAAATGGGAGGCCGAAGGTTTAGAGATCGATTCCCATCCCGACGCCCCCCGGGAGCGGCATTTATCGGCCCGCCTCAACCATTTTCTGCTCACCGACCGGGGCCATGTGCTGGCCAATATCGATAGCGGCAAGGCGCAAGTGCTCGACGCCCGCTCAGCACCACGCTTTAGTGGTGAAGAGGCCGACCCCAGAGAAGGCATCCGCTCGGGGCATATTCCGGGCAGCCTCAACCTCCCCTACAGCCAGGTTTGCGACCCCGAAACCGGGACAATGCTTGACGCTGCCACGCTTTCGGCAAAATTCGAGGAAGCCGGGATCGACCTGAAAAAGCCGGTTATCACCACCTGTGGATCCGGCATTACCGCCTGCGTGCTGGCCTTTGGCCTGCATCTGCTGGGCCATAAGGATGTCGCCGTTTACGACGGTTCCTGGGCCGAATGGGGCGGCAATGATGATTTGCCGGTGGAAAGCGTCTAAGAGTCCCTATACTGGCCTCGATTGCCGTCGGGGGGCCTGAACCAGCTGCGGGAGAAGAGGCAAGCCAAATGAGCCGCAACAAGGGCAAAGCCCCCAAAACATCCAAAACCCAGGTGACGACTGCCGGGCGCGATCCCTTCGCCAATTTCGGCATCGTTAATCCGCCGGTCTATCACGCCTCGACGGTTCTGTTTAAAACCCTGGCCGACCTCAATGAAGCGGTCAAGAAACCCTTCGAGGGGGTCTATTACGGCCGTTTCGGCACCCCTACCACCTTCGCCTTCGAAGAGGCCGTGGCCGAGATCGCCGGCGGCGACAAGGCCATTGCCACATCTTCGGGACTGGCCGCCATCACCTGCGCCCTGACCGCATTCCTTAAAAGCGGCGACCATTTGCTGATGGTCGATACGGTCTATCAGCCAACCCGCAAGTTCTGCGATGAAATACTCAAAGGATTCGGCGTCGAGACTACCTATTACGACCCCCTGATCGGCGGCGATATCGCCTCTCTCATCGGCGACAATACGAAACTGGTATTTCTCGAATCACCGGGTTCCCTGACCTTCGAGGTCCAGGACGTGCCGGCGATCGCGAGTGCCGCCAGGGAAAATGGAATCCTCACCATGCTCGACAATACCTGGGGCACGCCGCTCAACTTCAAGGCTTTCGATATGGGCGTCGATATTTCCCTGGAAGCGGCGACCAAATATATCGTCGGCCATGCGGACGCCATGCTGGGCGTCATCATCTGCCGGGAAAAGCACTTCAAGCGCCTCAAATCCACCGTCGTCACTTTGGGAAATTCATCCGGACCCGACGATTGCTATCTCGGTCTGCGCGGCCTGCGCACCCTTGATGTCAGGCTGGCCCGCCATGGCGAAACCGGGCTCAAGCTGGCGAAATGGCTGGCCGGTCGCGATGAGGTCGAACGGGTCATCCACCCGGGTCTGCCCGGTGATACGGGCCATGAGTTGTGGAAGCGGGATTTCACCGGAACCTGCGGCCTCTTTGCGATGATCCTGCGCCCGGTGTCGGACAAGGCCCTGGCCACCATGCTCGACGAGATGGAATTGTTCGGTATCGGATTCAGCTGGGGCGGGTTCGAGAGCCTGATCCTGCCTATCAAGCCCGAATATTGCCGCAGCGAAACTTCCTGGCCGCCGGCGGGCTCAGGCGGCGGGCCTTTGCTGCGTCTTCACGCCGGGCTCGAAGATGCGGACGATCTGATCGCCGATCTTAAGGCCGGTTTTGAACGGTTGAATGCCGCCGGTTAAGCGATGCGGCGGGAAAACGGCATTGAGACGATAAAGAAGATAATCGCCGCCATGACGATGGCGGGGCCTGAGGGCAGATCCCAGTAAAACGAAACCCACAACCCCAGGACAACGGCAACCGCACCGATCAGGGCGGCGATGGCGGCCATGGCCTCCGGCGTCGCGGCAAAGCGCCGGGCGCAGGCGGCGGGGATGATAAACAGTGACGTCACCAGCAGCAGACCGACGATCTTCATCGCCAGACCAACGACCAGCGCCAAAAGCAGCATAAAGACGAGACGGATGCCCTCGACCCCGACCCCCTCGACCCGGGCCAGATCGGCATGGATTGTGAGGGATAAAAGCGGCCGCCAGATAGCAAAGAGAACCGCCAGGGCCGCCCCGCCACCGCCGTATATCAGCAGAATATCGCTTGGCCCCAGGGCCAGAATGTCACCGAACAGGTAAGCCATAAGATCTACCCTGAGGCGGTCCTGCAAGGCGATGACGATCAGGCCAAGGGCCAAGGCGCCATGGGCGAGAATGCCGAGTATGGTGTCGCTGGAAAGCGTCCTTTGGCGCTCAAGGGCGACCAGAATGAGGGCGCTGAGGCCGCTGACCACAAGAATGGCCAGAGTGATATTGATTTCAAACAGGAATCCCAGGGCGATGCCGAGGATCGCCGCATGAGCCAGGGCGGCACCGAAATAGGCCATCCGCCGCCACACCAGAAAAGCGCCGAAGGGGGCGGCGATTACCGCCAGTCCGATGCCGCCGAGAAGAGCGCGGAAAACCAGATCATCCATGATCGTGATCCTCGTGATCGCCACCATTGTCGTGGCGGTGATCGTGATGATGGGTATAAACGGCCATGCCGCGTGCCTCTTCAGGGCCGAACAGGGAGAGATATTCCGGATGCCTGGAAACCGTTTCAGGCAGGCCCTGGCAACAGACATGGGTGTTGAGACAGACCACCCGGTCGGTGGCCGCCATCACCACATGAAGATCGTGGGAAACCATCAGAACACCGCATTCGTACTCGTCCCGCAGGCGCGAGATAAGTTGATAGAGATCGGCCTGACCGATGACATCGACGCCTGAAACCGGCTCGTCGAGTACCAGAAGATCGGGTTGGCGCAAAAGAGCGCGGGCCAACAGCACCCGGCGCAATTCACCCCCCGACAACCGCTGCATGGGACGCATCTGCAAATGCCCGGCGCCGACCTCGTTGAGCACCTTTTCCCGTCGCCCCTGGGCCACAGGCCCGGCGAGATCGAGAAAGCGTCTTACGGTCAGCGGCAGGGTCTCGTCGATGTCGATCTTCTGGGGCACATAGCCGATTATCGGATCTGTGCCCGGATGTGTGACCCGGCCGCCGTTGATCGGCAACAGACCGAGCAGAGCGCGGATCAGAGTCGTCTTGCCGGCCCCGTTGGGACCGATAATGGTGACGATTTCCCCCTTGTGGACGCTCAGGGAGACATTGGAGAGAATATTGAGGCCGCTTAAGACGACGCGCAAATTTACCGCCTCGATGAGGATTGGGCCCGATGGCGGCTCGGGGATGGATGGCGGTGTCAGGCCCGGCACGCCGTCACCGCAACGCGGACACAGACCTTTAAGCTCAATCACCGGACTTTCAACCTCAAACCCGGCGTGACCGGCCCACCGGGCCATCACAGCACCAATGCCGTTATCCTCAATTTCGGCGGCCTGTCCGCAGACCCGGCAGATGAGAATGGGGCCCGTATGGGCGGCGTCGGGGTGATCGCAGCCGACATAGGCATTGAGCGATTCGATACGGTGAATGAGCCCCTGTTCGAGCAGAAATTCGAGCGCCCGGTACACCGTCGGCGCGGCGGTTGCAGCCTTGTCGTTTTTCAGCTTATCGAGGAGGCCATAGGCGCCGACCGGTGCATGGGACGCCCAGACCAGTTCAAGCACCCTTGCCCGAACCGGAGTCAGGCGCACCTTGCGCTCGGCGCAAATCGCCTCGGCCCTCTCAAGGGCCTTGCCGATACAGGCCTGGTGATTATGGCCGCCTGAAGGAAAGGCCGTCAGACCCGCCTGGGTGCTCGTCTTACTCATTTGCTGATTCTCGTGCATATGACAAGTTGTTATATTATAACATTCCAATGTTACCCTGTTTCTTTTATTTATTCTGCGAGGAATAACAAGTGGTTATGCGATATTTACCGGCCCTTATCGGATTGTTCCTGTGCCTCAGAGCAACGGGATTAGATGCTGCATCCGACAATTCACCCAGGGTTGTGGTCAGCATCCTGCCCCTCCATTCCCTGGTCAGCGGCGTTATGGCGGGGGCCGCAGAAGGAACCAGCGAACCGGTGCTGTTATTGCCGCCCACAAATTCACCCCATACCACGGCCCTGCGCCCCTCCCAGGCGGTATCCCTGTCTAAGGCCGACATCGTCTTCTGGATGGGGCCGGAACTGGAAACCTTCCTCGCCCGGCCGGTGAAATCCCTGGCGGCCAAAGCCACAATTGTCTCAATGCTCGGCGATGAAGATGAGGCTGAGGGCGGGTCGCCGGGTGAGGAGGAAGAGCATGGCGATGGGCACCCTCATAATCATGGGGATGAAAACCCTCATATCTGGCTCGACCCCGTAAAGGCCGGTGAGATGGTCGCGATGATCGCCGATAGCCTGGCTTTAGCCGACCCAAAAAACGCCGCCCTTTACGAGGCCAATGCAGCCCGCATGTCCGAGCGCCTTGAGGGCCTCGACCGGGAACTCGAAAAACTGACCGCCCCGGTGCGCGATCGGCCCTATATCGTCTTTCACGATGCTTACGGTCCGTTTGAAAGCCGCTATGGCCTGACCCGCGCCGGGATCATCGCCCTGACCCCCTCGCGGCCGCCGGGGGGCGCCCATGTTTTGTCGATCAGGCGGCGGATCAGGGACGAGAACATTGTCTGCGTCTTCAGTGAGCCCCAGTTTGCCCCTGCCCTTTTAAATCGCATCACCGAAGACAGCGAAGTGAAGACCGCAAGCCTTGACCCCCTGGGCATCGATCTGACGCCGGGGGGGCAAGCCTATTTCACCCTGATGGATAATCTCGGGCGGGATTTGCGGACCTGTCTTGATCGATAAAAAAGGCCCCGGAGAACTCGTTTCCCCCGGGGCCTTTTCGAAGATGGTTACGCAATGGCTTTAAGCGTTCTTGATCCCATTGAGGAAGCTGTCCACCTCTTTGCGCAAATTCTCAGACTGGCTTGAGAGTTCCTTGGTGGCATTGAGAACGTCACCGGCAGCCTTGCTTGACTCGTCGGCTGTCTGGTTAACACCGGTAATGTTGGTGGTAACCTCTTGGGTTCCCGCTGCTGCCTGTTGAACATTGCGTGAGATTTCAGTCGTCGCCGAACCCTGCTCTTCAACAGCAGAAGCGATTGTCGTTGAGATCGAGTTGATCTCATCGATGATCCCGCGGATCCCTTCGATCGCCGCAACCGCCTCTTCGGTTACACCCTGCATGGACGTGATCTGGCTGCCGATCTCCTCGGTCGCCTTGGCGGTCTGGTTGGCGAGACTTTTAACCTCGTTGGCGACTACGGCAAAACCTTTGCCTGCGTCACCGGCGCGGGCCGCCTCAATAGTGGCGTTGAGGGCCAGCAAATTGGTCTGCTCGGCGATATCGGTGATCAGCGCCACCACATCACCGATCTTACTCGCCGCCTCGGACAGGCTGCGCACGGTGCTGTCGGTGCGCTGGGCCTCTTTCACCGCCTTGCCGGCAATCTCGGTCGATTGGGACACCTGACGGCTGATCTCGGCGATCGAGCTGGACAACTCCTCGGACGCCGAGGCCACCGTCTGAACGTTGGTTGAGGCCTCTTCAGCCGCCGCCGCAACGGCGCCGGCCTGACGGGTGGTTTCTTCCGACGCCGAGGCCATGGTTTCCGAGGTGGCGTTGAGCTCAGTCGAGGCCGAGGCCACAGCACCTAAGGATTCGGACACCGTATTGTCAAAGTCGCTGGTCAGGTTTTCGATCTTGTCGGTGCGGATCTTTCGCGCCTCATCACGCTGGCGCTGCTCCGCGGCCATTTCATCGTTCTTGATCATGTTCTCCTTGAACACCTGGACCGCACCGGCCATTTCGCCGATCTCGTCCTTGCGCTCGGTTCCGGGAATCTCGATCTCCTTGTTGCCGCCGGCCAGATCGCCCATGGCGCCGGTCATAGAGGTGATCGGCCCGACGATGGCCCGGGTTACCTTGAAGCCATTATTGCCGGTCAGCATCCAGCCGCGCAGGGCGGCCAGGGAAGCGTTGATGTCATTGACCATGGCGGCGCTGGCCTGGGCTGTCGGAACCCTCAGATCGACGATCCTGGTGGTGTCTTTTTTAATGCCGCCGACAAAAAAGAGCGAAACGGCAATGGCAATCACCAGAACGGCAAGAACACCGCCGAGGCCGAGAATAATCCGGTCACGGATTTTTAAATTGGTAAGGCGGGACTTAAGGTCCAAGGCTGACATGACTTAATCTCTAGTTAGTTCAATATTTTAACATATATCTGTATGCAATCTTTATGAAGGCTATTACTGAAGAAATTCTTACTTTCAGATAATTTTTATCCCTTATTTAACGCAATTGTTTAGTTTTTAGGCATTTATTTAAATAACCGACAATTCCAGTTGGTTTTAATTGTGAACTCATGGCATCGAATATCAGGCTGACCCGGAAAATCTGGGATATTGAACTCTTTGCTTGCGATTTATCAATGCCGGAGCAACCATGGCGACGATGAACGATAAAGATCCCTCCCCCCTTCTCGATTCCATCGTTTTCAACGGTGACGGTCTTGTACCGGCAATCGCCCAGCAGCACGACAGCCTTGAAGTGCTGATGATGGCCTGGATGAACCGCGAGGCGGTCATTGAGACCCTGAGTACGGGCCGGGTCTGTTACTGGTCACGCTCACGAGGCGCGTTGTGGCGCAAGGGCGAAACCTCGGGCCAGGTGCAAAAACTGGTCGAAATGCGCCTTGATTGCGACGGCGACACCCTGCTTTTGATGGTCGACCAGACCGGTGTCGCCTGCCATACCGGGCGTCGCAACTGTTTTTACCGGGCCATGCGCGACAATGAGCTGGTGACCATCGCCGAGGTCGAAACCCCGCCCGATGAACTCTATTCCAAAAAATAAGCCCCCCAGGCGCCGGTTTTATTTATCAGTGCTTGCGGCAATTCTATGCCTGCTGGTCCTCACAAACCCTGCCAGGCCTGAGGAAAGCCGGATCATGGTTTATGCCGCGTCCAGCCTCGCCGCACCCCTGACCAGGATCATGCAGGAATTTAAAACCGAAAGCGGCCTGAACGTATCCCTGACGCTGGCCGCCAGCGCCACCCTGGCCCGTCAGATCACGCTGGGCGCGCCGTGCGATCTTTTCATCTCGGCGAGCCCCCAATGGATGGATTACGTCACCGGGTCGCAAGATATTGAAATCCTTGATCGCCGGAAATTTTTTGGCAACGCCCTGGCATTGGTCGCTCCCCATGGAGAAACGGGGCTGCAATCCGACGCCGGGATTGAAGCCATCATCAATGAAAGACTTGGCGGAAACGATCGTCTGGCTATGGGTGATCCGGCTTATGTGCCGGCGGGAATCTACGGGCGGGAAGCCCTGCAATCACTCGGTCTGTGGGAAAATATCCATCCCCGCCTCGCCCCAGCCTCCAGCGACCGTGGCGCCCTGGCGCTGATCGAGCGTGGAGAGGCCCCTTTGGGGATTGTTTACGCCAGTGACGCCCATGGGAACCCGGCCGTCGTTCTGCTGGCGCTATTCCCCGCCGCGTCCCATCAGCCGATCATCTATGAGGCTGCCCTGATCGAGAACCATGAAAATGGCGCGCCCCCGCAAGCCCGGGCTTTTTTCGACTATCTTTCCAGGGTCCAATCACGCAATACGTTCCGCAATCACGGTTTCACGATAGACTAGGGATATGCCGGAACTGTCCCCCGCCGAAATAGAGGCGCTGCGCCTCAGTCTCAAGGTCGCTCTGTGGAGCGTCTGCGCCAGCCTGCCCTTCGCCATTGCCTGTGCCTGGGTGCTGGCGCGGCTCGATTTTCACGGAAAACTCCTCTTCGACGGCCTGGTCCATCTGCCCCTCGTCCTGCCCCCGGTGGCGGTTGGTTATCTGCTTTTGGTCTTGCTTGGGCGGAAAGGCGCTATCGGCGCCTGGATGATGGATACATTCGGCATTACCGTCTCGTTTAACTGGAAAGGGGCGGCGATTGCGGCGGCTGTCATGGCCTTTCCCCTGATGGTGCGGGCCATCCGTCTAGCCATCGAAAACATCGACCAGCGCCTTGAGAACGCTGCGCGGACCCTGGGCGCAAAACGCCTCGATATCTTTTTCACCATCACCCTGCCCCTGACCCTGCCCGGTATCCTGACCGGCATCGTCCTTGCCTTTGCCCGCAGCCTCGGAGAATTCGGCGCTACGATCACATTCGTTTCCAATATCCCCGGTGAAACCCGCACCCTGCCCCTGATGCTCTATACCCTCGTTCAGGCGCCGGGAAATGAAGCCGCCGCCTTCGATCTGATGCTTATTCTTATCGGCCTGTCGCTTTTCGCCCTGGCCCTTTCAGAGCTTGTCGCCCGCTATATGCGTTCGAAGCTGGAGGGCTGAGGCGATGCTTGAAATCGATGTGAGAAAACATTCGCCGGGCCTCGATCTGGAGATCGCCTTCAACGTCGAGAAAACCGGCATTACGGCGCTTTTCGGGCGGTCGGGGTCGGGCAAAACAACCCTGGCCAATCTGGTGGCCGGGCTTGATCATCCCGACGAGGGACGCATCATCGCCGAAGGCGAGGTGCTGTTTGATTCAAGACAGGGGATTAATCTGCCGCCCGAGGAGCGCGGCATCGGCTATGTGTTTCAGGAGGGGCGGCTGTTTCCCCATCTCAGCGTCGAGGGAAATCTGCGCTATGGACAAATGCGCGCCGGGAGGGGCCGAAACGGGATTTCTTTTGACCATGTGGTCGGCCTGCTGGGCATAGGGCATATTTTGACCCGCCGGCCCCGGGACCTGTCGGGGGGTGAAAAACAGCGGGTATCCATCGGCCGCGCCCTGTTGGCGGGATCGCGATTACTGTTGATGGACGAACCCCTGGCTTCCCTGGATCAACCGCGAAAGAACGAAATTCTGCCTTTTATCGAAGGGTTGCGCGACGAGCTTTCGGTGCCGGTGATCTATATTTCCCACGCCATGGATGAAATTGTCCGCCTCACCGATACGTTGGTGGTGCTGGACCGGGGACGATCCGTCGCCGCCGGCCCCCTGGAAGAAATTATGAGCCGCCTTGACTTAAGCCCGCTCACCGGGCGTTTTGAAGCAGGCTCGGTCATAGCCACGCAAGTCGAAGGCGATGTGAAGGGACACCCCCTGACTCTCTTGCGATTTCCCGGCGGCGTTCTGACGGTTCCCCGGATCAAGGCGGATAAGGGCGAAACCGTGCGGGTACGCATCCGCGCCAGGGATATTCTTCTGGCGACAGAAGAACCGGTCGGCCTCAGCGCCCAGAACGTCTTTAAAGGCCGTATCACGCAAATTTCCGAGGGCGAAAACGGCCTGGTTGAAATTCTGGTCGATGTCGGCGTTCCCCTGTGGGCGCGGGTGACAGCCAAATCCTGCCTTGAGCTTGACCTCGTGAGAGGCAAGCAAATTCACCTCATCCTCAAGACCGTGGCAATCGACGGGGCGAGCCTGGGCGGACGAAGACGGGTGGAGCAAAAAAAGACGTTATGGTAAGTATTTAGGAATTTATATTCTGGATAAATAAAGGTCTATCCAAGTAAAGACTTACGGACTTTTTCTCACCGACGGCTTAAATGAATCTAACCGGTATTTTTAGAGGGGAAATGGCGCGCCCTGCAGGATTCGAACCTGCGACCTACGGCTTAGAAGGCCGTTGCTCTATCCAACTGAGCTAAGGGCGCCCATGGTGACCGCTTTGGGTATCTTAATTATCGGCCGCTTGGAGTATTTTTTGCCGCCTTTATTAGCCGCTTTATCTGATCCGGTCGTGACGGAAATTGTCGGCATAGCTTTTCGGGCGATAGCGTTTTGCCTGGGGTTCCTCAACCAGGGCGACAAGGCCATGGGCCTCGGCATAGTCAACCGCCGCCTGACGGGAAGAGAAATTGAGCCTGATCTGCTGGCGGGTATCGGCAGATCCCACCCAGCCGGTCAGGGGATTGTGGGTTTTTTTCGCCAATGGCAGATATTCCAGCACCCATTCATGGGTTTGCGCCAGACCCGCCTGCATGGCCGTTTTCGCCGGCTGATAGATCCTGACATCCATGACGCTCTCCTTGAATTCCAAACACCAACCCTTATGAGGGCGGGGCTGGTCGGGGCGAGAGGATTCGAACCTCCGACCCCCTGCTCCCAAAGCAGGTGCGCTGCCAGACTGCGCCACGCCCCGATCTTTTTGGAACCTAGGGTTTTTGCCCCTTTAAAGCAAGGTCTGGAAAGACCGAAAGAGGAACTTTCGAGACCCGAAACGCAATATTTTCGATGACATCAATAGCCGTCTATAGTTCCCTGAACATAAGACTTGAGCAAAATAAAAAGGATCAGGCAATGCAGACAATGTTTACCAAAATCAGGCTTCTTTTCACCGGACTCTTGTTGGCGGCTGTTTTTAGCGCCAGTTCACTCCCTGCCCTGGCCGACAATCATGGGAAGGATCACAAACCTATTACCCAAAGCCTGATCGCCTTGCTTGAAAAGGATCCGGCGCTCAAATCGCTGCTTGAAGCATCGATTGCAGAAGCCAAAAAGAGCAATCCGGACTTAAAGACCAACCCGGCGCAGAATTTATCGGATTATTACGCCTATATAGACGAGGCATCCCAGCTTATCCCCCAGGTCGTCATCAATAATCCGCCGGACCTTATTCGCGACCAGATTCTGCAAAGTATCTGTTACTTCTATTTTCTGATCGATCAGCCACTGGCCGAGCTGGAAGGCAAGGGATTGTTCAATAACACAATTCAATATTACGGCCCCTTTTCTGCATGGCTTCGTGACTTTGCCGATGCCTGGGGCCAATTTCTCGATACAAAAGCGTCGTGGAGCGAAAAAACCTACAAGGAATTTTATAACGATCCCCGGTTTAATATGAAGAAGGGCTGGTACGGGACGACGAACAAATGGACGACCTTCAATGAGTTCTTTTCCCGCTATCTGAAATCACCCTCCGAGCGGCCGATTGCATCCCCCAATGATCAATCCATCGTTACATCCCCCGCCGATTCTGTTCCCCAGGGCGTATGGGCAATCGATAATGATGGAAAAATTCATGTTGCCGGCGGCTTGAATGTGAAACTGACGCGGTATTTCAGTGTCGAGGATCTTGTCGGCAAAGAGAGTAAATACAAAGACGCCTTCGCCGGTGGCGTGCTTACCACCGCAATTCGACGCCATCCTTAAGGCCTATGATAAAGGGCTCCAGCCCTTTGCCGATACAGTTGAGGATATTACCGCCCGTCACCAGGGGTCGGAGCGGAAATCCCCGGATATGGCCCGGGATATCAACTGGGGGCAAATTTTGCCGGGTGATTATTTCCTCTCGGCGTTTTTTGCCTACCTGATTGGTTTTATGGTGCAGTCAGGCTGGATTACACGGCCAAAAAACAGCAAAAAGCTTTTAAAACCGGGGCGCGCGTGGATGCCCCGTCACCGCAAGCCCGAGCCCCTTGATTACGAAGACAGTAGTTGAGCTGTATGGGGTTAATCCGCGAACGCCGGATGACGGACACGATCACCGGTGATAATTCCAAGCTTCGCCGCCACCCCGCCGCCAATTTCCAGGACCCCGCAGGACAAAACTTCAGGAGCAATCGGTTCAAGGGATTTCGGCGTCGCATCGGAATGAATGGCCAGCACCCGCCCGCCGCAGCCCAGAAACAGCATGTCGAGCGGGATCAGTGTGTTCTTCATCCACATGGCGCGGCGTTTTTCGTCGTCGAAAAGAAACAGCATGCCGTGATCTTTGGCTAAATGCCGGCGAAACATCAGCCCCTCGCGTCTTTCCGCGGGGGTGCGCGCCACTTCGACGGTAAAGTTATGATCGCCTGAAGAGCTCTCAATAATCAGCTTCGACGGCTCAGAGGAAAGCGCGTCCCCGGCATCGGCCAGCAGCGGACAAATCAGAAGCAGAAATAGAAGAGCCGGTAATCGCATGGGTGTTCCCTTAAAGCCGTTTAAGCCCCTATTGTTATCGCCCTTTTTTCAAGGCGCAAATAAAAGGGCCCGGAGAGGCGCTTCTGCGTTGCAATCGCCTCAGGCCAAGGATAGTTTTCCCCCATGTCCAGATTTAAAACCATCCTCGTCCATATGGCCAACGATGAAGGCCATTTGACCCGCTTTGCCGTCGCCGTTGAACTGGCCCGGACGTTCGACGCCCATCTGATCGCCCTTTACAACGCGACACCGGTCAGCATGCCGCTGGCCGGGCGCGGGGCCTCAATGGGATATATCAACGAGGCCACGGAAATCGCCCGCGAACGCGCCGTAGCGGTTGAAAAAGAGGTCAGGGAAAGCGCCGAACGTGCCGGCGTGCCGATCGAATGGCGTATGGAGGAAGGCGACCATCTCAAGGTGCTGGCCCGTCATGCCGAAACCGCAGACCTGGTCATCGTCAGCCATGCCAAATCGGAAGAAAAAGAAGACCGCATCACCTTTCACACGCCTGAGAACATCGTTCTCCAAATCGGCTGTCCGGTGCTGGTGCTGTCCCTTAAATGCAAGCCCGGCCTTCCGGGGCGCAATATCATGATCGCCTGGAAGGGCAGCAAAGAGTCCCTGCGCGCGGTGCGCGATGCCCTGCCCCTGCTGCAAAAGGCCCAGAAAGTCACCCTGCTGGCGATCTGCCATCCCACAGTCGATACGGTGCCGGGGACCGAGATTTCCGCCTTCCTTTCCCGTCACGATGTCCATGTGGAAATCATTACCGATGTCGGCGACAATTCCGGAGTCGGTGAAACCATTCTTTTCCATGCCCGCTCATCCGGCGCCGATATGGTCGTCATGGGGGCCCATGGCCACTCGCGGCTGCATGAAATTATCGCCGGCAGCGTGACAAAACATGTCACCGCCCATATGACCATGCCGGTGCTGATCTCCCACTAATCCGACCTCAAGCGAAGAACAGGCCTTTAGAAGTAAAGGAATGTCACGAGAGCGAAAATCGGCAGCAGGAAGAGGCACGACCAGCCCATAAAGCCGAAGAAGCTCGGCATCGCGATGCCCCTTTCCTCAGCGATGGCGCGAACCATGAAATTGGGCGCGTTGCCGATATAGGTCATCGCCCCCATGAACACGGCACCGGCCGAGATCGCCAGCAGGGTATTGGCCATCGGCCCCATCAATATCTCAGCGTCGCCGCCGGCGGTATTGAAGAAGACGAGATAGGTCGGCGCGTTATCAAGGAAGCCGGACAACAGGCCGGTGAGCCAGAAATACATGGCGTTGACCGGCTCGCCGTTATTGTCGCTGACCAGAGACACCACACTCGCCAGGGCACCGTCCGTTCCGGCTTTCAGAATGGCGATGGCGGGCACGATGGTGAGGAAAATGCCGACAAACAATTTTGCCACCTCAACGATCGGGAACCAGGTAAAGGCGTTGGCCTGACGGCTCTCCCAGCGGGTGATGCGGAGTGAAAGAAAGGCCAGGCCAACCAAAAGCGCATCGCGTAGCAGGTTCTGGGCCTCAAGATGGATGTGATAGACCTCAAACGACAGCCCCGGCTGCCACAGGCCGCTCATCAGAACGGCGACGACAATGCCGCCCAGTACCAGAATATTGATGCCGCCCTCGACCCCGAGCCGTTCCATTGCCTCACCCGCGGCGGGAGCTTGCGTTTCCCGGCGATAGCAATAGGTGTCGAGGACGAAAAAGATAACCAGAAGAATCGCCGAAACCGTCACCATCGGCCCCAGCATATGGGTCGTCGGCCAGAAGAAATCGACCCCCTTGAGGAAACCGAGGAACAGGGGCGGATCCCCCAGCGGGGTCAGGGAACCGCCAACATTGGCGACCAGAAAAATAAAGAAAACAATGATGTGGACCTTGTTGGCGCGCCAGCTATTGGCCTGAATGATCGGCCGGATCAGCAGCATCGCCGCACCCGTCGTCCCCATCCAGCTGGCGATCACCGTGCCGAGGAAAAGAATGCCGGTATTGACCAGGGGCGTTCCCTGAAGGCTGCCCGTAAGGCGCACCCCGCCGGCCACCGTGTAAAGAGCAAAGAGCAGGATGATAAACGGCAGATATTCAAGCAGCAGGATATGGAGAACCTCATAGAGAGAGATTTCAAAGCCGTAAACGATCGTAAAGGGAACCAGGAAACAGAGCGCCCAGAAGGCCGAAATCTTGCCGAAATGGCTGTGCCAGAAATGGGGCGCGGCCAGGGGCACAATGGCGATGGAGAGCAATATCCCGGCAAAGGGCACAACCCAGGCAAGCCCCAAAGCCGACCCGTCGAGATGAGGCGCGCCAGCGCCACCCTCGGCAAAGGCCGGGGAGGCAAAAAAGGCCATCCCAAGGGCAAAAACAAGGAGCGCCGCGAGGGAGATCAAGGGGCGGACAGGCATAAGGGCGGAAAAATTCATCAATAAAGGCCGGACAGTTAGGTTTTCAGCGATGGACAGGGCATGACCCCTGAGCGGAAACGGCGCGAGTATGCCTGAAGCGGCTTCCGACTCCAAGGGCCTTTAAAGGGGGCTTTTCTACCCAACGGAGTTGGTATTTAACCTCCCCACTTTGCGGTTGAAATGGATGTTAAAGAATGGCCTAATATCGGGAAAATTGGGCTGGGAGGTCAAACATGGAAAAGTCTCTACATATAGAGCCGTCTAAATGCACCGGATGTCTGCAGTGCGAGATGGCCTGTTCCTATGAAAAAGAAGGCCTGTTCAACCCTTCTAAATCGCGCATCAGGGTCTTTAATTTCCATGAACAGGGCCGCATGGTGCCCTATACCTGTACTCAATGCGCCGAGGCCTGGTGCCAGCATGCCTGTCCGGTCGAGGCGATCACCGTCAACGGCGATACCGGAGCCAAGGAGGTTAACGACAACACCTGCGTCGGCTGTAAGGTCTGCACCATTTCCTGCCCCTTCGGCACGATCAATTACAACGCTGATACCCACAAGGTTGCTAAATGCGATCTTTGCGGCGGCGACCCGGAATGCGCCAAGGCCTGTCCCACAGAGGCGATCACCTTCGTTGACGCCAACTGGACGGGACTGGAAAGAATGCGCGACTGGGCGGCAAAAACCGACGCCCAGCAACAACAAGCTTAAGAGTGGGAGGAAATCATGGGTTGGCATAGAAAAGTCCTGCGAGTGAACCTCACCAAGGGCACCTGCGTTGAAGAACCCCTCAATATGGATTGGGCCGATGCCTATCTCGGCCAGCGCGGTCTGGCGTCGAAATATCTTTGTGAGGAAATCGATCCCAAGGTCGATCCCCTGTCCCCCGACAACAAGCTGATCTTCGCCACCGGGCCGCTCACCGGCACCGGGGCCTCAACCGGGGGGCGTTATTCGGTGATTACCAAGGGTCCGCTGACAGGCTGCATCGCCTGCTCAAATTCCGGCGGCTATTGGGGTGCGGAGTTGAAATTCGCCGGCTGGGACATGGTCATCGTCGAGGGTAAATCCAAAAAGCCGGTTTATCTGTTTATCGAAAACGACAAGGCGGAACTTCTGCCGGCCAAGGAGCTCTGGGGCAAGACGGTCTGGGGGACCGAACCCTGGATCAAGTCCCGCCATCAGGATCCCCAGATCAAGGTTTCCTCAATCGGCCGGGCCGGTGAAAACGGCGTTCTCTATGCCGGTGTTATCAATGACCTTCACCGCGCCGCCGGACGCTCTGGCGTCGGCGCCGTTATGGGGTCTAAAAATCTCAAAGCGATTGCCGTGCGCGGCACCTTGGGCGTGCCGGTCGATAACCCCAAGGCGTTTATGAAGGCGACCGGGGCCGGCAAAAAAGTGTTGGCTGAAAACGCCGTTACCGGCGAGGGCCTGCCCACCTATGGCACCCAGGTGCTGATGAACGTCATCAATGAAATCGGTGCCATGCCGACCCGCAACCACCGGGAAGTTCAGTTCGAAGGCTCTGGCGAAATCTCCGGCGAAGCCATGCACGAGAAACGCAAGACCGACGGCAAGGCCAACCTCATCACCAACCAGGCCTGTTTTGGATGCACTATTGCCTGTGGCCGCATCTCGAAGATCGACGAGAGTCATTTCACAATCGTCAACAAGCCCGAATACTGGCATGCCTCTGGCGGGCTCGAATATGAAGCGGCCTGGGCGCTCGGCTCGGATACCGGAATCGATGATCTCGAAGCCCTGACCTATGCCAATTTTATCTGTAACGAAGACGGCTATGACCCGATCTCGTTCGGCGCCACCGTCGCCGCGGCAATGGAGATGTTCGAAGACGGCACCATCACCGAGAAAGAAACCGGTGGACTGAAACTCAACTTCGGCTCGATCGAAGCCTTGACCACCCTTGCCGAACTGACCGCCAGTGGCGAAGGATTCGGTAAGGATATCGGACTGGGGTCGAAACGCCTGTGCGAGAAATACGGCAAGCCTGAATTGTCGATGACCGTCAAGGGGCAGGAATTTCCAGCCTATGACCCCCGCGGCATTCAGGGCATCGGGCTGGCCTATGCGACATCGAACCGCGGCGCCTGTCATCTGCGCGGCTATACGGTGGCGTCGGAAGTGATGGGTATTCCCGAAAAGACGGATCCCCTGGAGACCGACGGCAAGGCCGGTCTGGTCAAGGCCTTTCAGGACGCCACGGCAGTAGTCGATTCGGCCGGGATCTGCGTCTTTACCACCTTCGCCTGGTCGATGGACGATATCCAGCCCCAGATCAACGCCGCCTGCGAAGGCGACTGGTCGCTGGATAATCTGATGGAGATGGGCGAGCGCATCTGGAATTTGGAACGCAAGTTCAACCTGGCCGCCGGGATCACGGCTGCCGACGACACCCTGCCCAAGCGGCTGTTGAAGGATGCCGGCAAGACAGGCCCGGCCAAGGGCAAGGTCAACGAACTCGGCAAGATGCTGCCCGAATATTACGAGTTACGGGGCTGGACCGAGGAAGGCGTGCCGACAAACCAGACCTGCGACCGACTCGGTCTATAAGAAAGGCGGCTGAGCGTCATGGCTTACGTCATTATCGGCGCTGGACCGGCGGGGGTTGTTGCCGCCGAGACTTTGCGCAAGGCTGATCCCAAAACCAAGATCACCCTGATCGGCGGTGAAAGCGAGCCGCCCTATTCGCGCATGGCTCTGCCCTATTACCTGATCAAGCGGGTTGGCGAGGACGGCACCCATCTGCGCCACGGCAAATCCCATTTCAAGGATCTAAAAATCGGGATTGTCCAGGATCGGGTCATCAAAATCGATACCAAAGGCCGCAAGGTCATTTTGGAAAAAGGCAAACCGGTTGCCTTTGAAAAACTTCTGATCGCCACCGGCGCCCAGCCCCTCAACCCACCCATCCCCGGCATCGATTTGGATGGGGTGCATCATTGCTGGACCCTGGAAGACGGCCGCAACATTGCCAAAGGTGCTAAGAAAGGCGCCAAGGTGGTGTTGATGGGGGCCGGATTTATCGGCTGCATCATCCTTGAATCCCTGGTCGAAAACGGCGTCGATCTGAGCGTCGTCGAGATGGGCGACCGCATGGTGCCGCGGATGATGAACGAAACTGCCGGCAACCTTTTAAAGGATTGGTGTGTCAGCAAGGGGATCAAGGTTCATACATCGACCAGTATCACTAAAATCGAAAAGGGAAAGGGCAAGCATCCCCTTCTGGTCGACTTATCAAGCAAGGAAAAACTGGATGCCGATCTGGTCATCTCGGCCGCCGGAGTAGCGCCGATTATTGATTTTCTCGAAGGCAGCGGTATTGAGACCGATCACGGAATCCTGGTCAATGACTGGATGGCGACAAATATCGAGGGCGTTTTCGCCGCCGGCGACGTCGCCCAGGGACGCGATTTTTCAACCGGCGAGTATTCAGTTCACGCCATTCAACCGACCGCCGTCGAACACGGTCGCATCGCGGCGCTGAATATGGCCGGTGGGGACGTCCCCTATCACGGCAGCCTGAACATGAACGTGCTTGATACCATGGGGCTGATTTCAAGCTCTTTTGGTCAGTGGATGGGGGTTAAAAAAGGCGATCAGGCAGAGCTATCCGACGAAGCGAATTTCAAATACATAAACCTTCAATTCGACGGCGATGTGCTGATCGGGGCCTCGACCCTGGGCCTGACCGAACATGTGGGAATTCTGCGCGGCCTGATCGAAACCAGACTGCCGCTCGGTCACTGGAAAGATGCGCTGATCGACAATCCGACCCGGATCATGGAGGCCTATATCGGCGCGACAAGGAGTATTGGTTGACCCCGCTGCCCGGATATTTTCTCGTCAGGCCGCTATCCCCATGAAAATAACCTTAAAGCTCTACGCCATGCTTGACCGTTATCTTCCCGATAATGCCGAACGCCACCAGACTTCACTCGAAATGCCCGACGGCGCGACGGCCCAGGACCTGATCGAACAATTTAACCTGCCGCCCGAACTTACCCATCTTGTTTTGTTGAATGGTATTTACCTTGAGCCCGTGGAAAGGGTAAATACTCAACTCAATAATGGCGACGTGATTGCCATCTGGCCGCCGATCGCAGGCGGTTGAACGGAATTACAATGAGTGAAAATATTCCAGAAAATCTACCGACCCGGGAAATGACGATCAACCATGCCGATTTTCTGCGTCTTATTCCGGGTGCCGCGGAGAAAGGACTGGGTGTTGAAAATGCCCATGTCAGCGTTGAGGGCCTGACCCTTACCCTGGGACGACCGGACAAATGTGTTGTAATTTATCTGTCTGAAGAGAGCGAACGACGGCTCGGCGGTTTTCGCCTGCCCGTTACTCATGTAGCATTTTCGTTCAAAGGTCTCGATGAAGCCGAGACAAATAAATTTATCGACGCCTTTGACCGCACTTTTCACCGCGGCGGCGGATAAACCCACAGAGCCATCACTTCAGGGAGAAGCCGTTTCCGATGGCCGCCCCGGCACATGTTTTTCTATAAAACCGATAACCGAGTCGGCGGCCTCGAACCGATAAAGATCGTTATGGCCCGCCTCGGCGTAAAACCGCCCCTGCTTGGGCTTTTTCGCCGCCTGAGCCATGCGCCAGCCGTGATCGACCGGCACCACCCTGTCGAGTTCACCATGAAGAACAAGAACAGGACTCTGGACGTCGCCTATTTTCGACAGTGATTCGAAACGATCCTCCATCAGCAAATTCACCGGCAACCAGGGGTAATGCTGGGTCGCCACCTCGGGCAACGAGGTAAAGGGGGCTTCCAGAACCAAAGCCCCGACGGGCGCTCCGGAACTGGCTTGATTATGCGCCAGTTCAACGGCTACGCCACCACCAAGGGATTCACCGTAAAGCACCAGACGGTCCGGGGCGATGCCTTTGGATTGAAGGAAAGAAAGCGCCGCGCGACCATCGGTGTAAAGTCCCTCTTCTGAAGGCGAACCGTCATTGCCGCTGTAACCGCGCCAGCTTAACAACAGGACGCCAAAGCCGGCATCCAGATAAGGCCGGATTTTCCAGCCGCGATAACCGATATGGCCGGCGTTGCCGTGAAAATAGACGATCACCGGCGCGCCATCGCTGGCCGGCGGCTGATACCAGGTGAGAAGGTCGATCTCGTCTTCGGTGGTAAGATCAAAGGCGGTCATTTCCGGCACCCCGAAATCAGGCGCCGATGGCCGGGTATTATCGGGGTAATAGATAAGACTGCGCTGGACGAAATAAAGGCCACCGACGGCAGCCCCGTAACCAACACCCATTGCAGCGAGATAGCCGATCATGGTTTTGAAAAATCCCGATTTATTATTTGTCTTATTGTCCATGACAAAAGGCCCATGACTCAAGACTGGCAAAAACGATTAAGAGAGCGAAGGAAAGGACATAAGGCCTTTATCATACCCATGATGACGCGGCTGAGGATTAATTTTCGCCGCTGGATTGGCCATTGCCGCCATTTGGCCCATTCTCGGGCTCGAGGGGAGTACCGCCACTGATCGGTTGGTCATCGACCACTTGATCGTATATGCCCTGACGAACTTTTCCGGCAAGAGATTCAAGAAACTGAGACGTCATATCGCGGTCGTTCATGGAGACCAGATGGGCGATAATGTGATCAAGAAAGGCACCGACGGCGACCAGCCCGGAAATCTCGGAGGCTTCGCATTCCCCAAAGGCGCGAGCGATAATTTCAAGCGCCTTTTTCTTGCTCTCGATCTCGGCCTCGTCCATTGCTCCGTTTTCATCTTCACTCATCTTTAAAATCCTGACTTTATTTTAATTACTGTGTCCTGAAAAAGCGCGATTACCGCCCACCCGTGTATTTTTGGGCCTTTTTCAGGGCTGCGTCAATCTCGCCCTTTGTCATCACCTGGGCGAGCATTTCAATCTCCTTTTTGGCGGCGAAACTTTCAGGCGTTCTCGGGACGTAGGCGGCAAGATAAAACCACTGATAGGAAAGGACGATATTTTTTTTCACATACTTACCAGCGTTATAGGCTTTGCCGAGTTGGTAACGGGCCCGGATATTCCCTCTCTTCGCGGCGCTTTTAAGAAGGCTTATTCCTTTTTTATTGCTCTGCTTTACGCCGCGTCCCTCAAGATAAAGGAGTCCAAGAAGTGCCGTGGCGTCGGAAAGGCCTTTTTTATCCGCCTTGCGGTACCATTTGGCGGCTTCTGAATCGTTCTTTTTAACCCCGTCCCCCTTCTCGTAAAGCTGGCCAACCACGTATTGGGCCATGGCATCGTCTTTTTTGGCCAGCCCAAGCCATTCAGAAAACGATTTTTTTGAAATAACAACGGAGGAAAGCGAAGGGTCGTCCTCTGCCCTGGCAGGGGAAAGAAACGCAAATCCGACAAAAAAAGCCAGACAAAAGAGGCTGTACGATATTTTTCGAAAAATCATGCTCAAGATCAATAGTTTGATAGCGCTTTCATTTTAAGTTTTTTTATTTGCTAATATTTAGCCGAACGGCAGATTAAAAGCACGCTTCCATTTTTTCTGATCCTATCGGGAGTCGATGCTATTATTATCCTTAATATCAACCGAAAGACTTAAAAAGAATAAAGTTTATGGCCGAATACTCCTTTGACAACGTTAACCTTCTGATCTGCGATTCAAACGCTTATGTCCGCTCTGCCCTAAGGGCGGGGCTGAACGGCCTTGGTTTCCGGCAGGTGCGTGATACCGGGAAATATAGTGAAATTGTCAAGGCCGTGGAGGCGAATTCCATCGATGTTCTGGTCTGCGACGAGAGTCTTCCCGGCGGCGATGTAAACGAACTTGTCCGGCGCATCCGTAATCATGAAATTGGTGAGAACCCTTTTATTGTCGCCATTTTCATTACCGATACCCCGACCCAGAAAATGATCAGCCGAGCCATTGATTCAGGGGCCGACGATATTTTGCTCAAACCGATTTCGACGAAAATAATTTACGGCCGGGTGCTGCATCTGATCAGCGCCCGTAAACCCTTTGTCGTGACCAGCACCTATATCGGCCCCGACCGGCACAAGAAACCACGGGAGGACAACAATATTCCCCTGATCGACGTCCCCAACCCGCTAAGGATCAAGGCCACGGGTGAAGAGAGTTCAGAAAGAATCCAGGATGAAATCGACAAATTCACCAAAGAAATAAACGCCCAGAAAATGGAGCGTAACGCCGCTCATATCGCCTATCTCGTTGACTTCATCCACCCCCATTACACCGGTGGAGAGGCAGATAAGCATATCATTCAGCACCTCGAAGATTTACGCATTGCCTCAGAGGACATCAACCGCCGCCTGCGTGGGACGTCTTATGCCCATGTCGGCGAGCTCTGCCTCAATATGCTCGATCTGGCCAACCGCATCCGTGAGCATTTCAAAAAACCTGAAGCAAAAGACCTGGAACTTTTGCCCAATCTGTCATCCGCCATCAAAATTGCCTTTGACCCGGAAAAACGCACCGCCGAACTGGCCCGCGAAATTTCCGATTCCATGCGCAAAAGATAACGCCGTTTAGCACGCCCCGGCCCTAGGCAATCAAAACGCCCACATTCACCATTAATAATTTGTATAACCCGCGGCACTGTCGGTAATATCTCTTGGGCTAAAGCCTCGCCATGAGGCAACTAATAAAACAATTGATCCTAGGGAGGAATGGATGGCCGACTATAAAAACCCGGAAACACTTGTCCTGCATGGCGGTGATTATCGCAGCGACAGCGCCACCAACGCTGTCGCCGTACCCATCTATCAGACAACTTCATACCAGTTCGATAATACGGAGCACGCCTCTAACCTCTTCGCGCTGAAGGAATTCGGCAATATCTACTCCCGCATCATGAACCCGACCTGCGACGTGCTTGAAAAACGAGTGGCGGCGCTTGAGGGCGGTGCCGCAGCTCTGGCGCTCAGTTCCGGTCAGGCAGCCTCGCTGATCGCGATACAGAACATCTGTCATGCCGGCGACAATTTCGTCAGCTCGACCGATCTCTACGGCGGCACCTGGAATCTTTTTAACAACACCATGAAGGACATGGGCATTGAAGTCCGCTTCGTCGATCCTGCCGACCCGGAAGGTTTCCGCAAGGCCACCGATGAGCGGACACGCTGCTATTACGCCGAAACCCTGCCCAATCCCAAGCTCAACGTTTTTCCGATCAAAGAAGTCGCCGATATCGGCCGCGAACTCGGCGTACCGCTGATTATGGACAATACGGCCTGTCCGGTTTTATGTCGCCCCTTTGAGCATGGCGCGGCGGTGGTCGTCTATTCGACCACCAAGTATATCGGCGGCCACGGCACATCAATCGGCGGGTTGCTGGTGGATGGCGGTAATTTCGACTGGGAGGCCCACGCCGATCGCTTTCCGATGCTCAACCAGCCCGACCCGAGCTATCACGGCGCGGTGTGGACCGAGGCGGTGAAGCCCATTGGGCCGGTGGCCTATATCATCAAGGCGCGGGTGACTCTGCTGCGCGACATGGGCGCCAGCATGAGCCCGTTCAATGCCTTTCAGTTTATCCAGGGTCTGGAAACCCTGCCTCTGCGCATGCGCGCCCATTGCGAAAACGCCGCCAAGGTGGCCGATTTTCTGAGCAAGCATAAGAAGGTTAGCCATGTGATCTTTCCCAGCCTGATGGAAGGTGAAACCCGGCGCCGGGCCGATACCTACCTTAAGGGCGGTTTTGGCGCTCTGGTCGGGTTCGAACTTAAAGACGGGGCCGAGGCTGGACGTAAATTCATTGATGGGCTGGAAATGTTCTATCACGTCGCCAATATCGGTGACGCCCGCTCTCTCGCCATTCATCCCTCCACCACCACCCACCAGCAATTGACAGATGAAGAGCAGCTGGCCTCAGGCGTGACACCGGGATATGTGCGCCTGGCTGTCGGGATCGAACATATCGACGATATCCTCGCCGACCTGACCCAGGCCCTGGACAAGGCGTGAGTCCCCTGCCCTTCCCGGTCTAAGGCTCAAGCACATAGGTTCCGGGCGCATCGCGAAGAGGTGGATAGCCCTTTTCCTCATTCCCCATGGATGGCGGCGGCTTTTTTCGTCGGCTGGAATGAACGACCAGCCATTTCTGCCAGGCCGGCCACCAGGATCCGTCATCAACCGGGGTTTTCGTCCGCCACTCGTCGGGATCGACGTATTTATCGGTCGCCTGGGTGACCGATATCTGGAAATGCCGGTTGGGGCGACCCGGCTCGGAGACGATGCCTGCGTTATGGCCACCCGTGGCCAACAAAAAGGTAACTTCCGTGTTGGTGAGCAGGTGAATCTTGTAAACCGAATGCCAGGGCGCGACATGGTCATTTTGGGTGCTGACGGTAAAGATCGGAGCGTGGAGGTCGATAAGGCCGATTGGACGCCCCCGCACCTCAAAACGGCCCGCCGCGAGATCATTGTCGAGAAAGAGCTTTCTTAGGTATTGCGAATGCATCTTGTAGGGCATGCGCGTGGCGTCAGCGTTCCAGGTCATCAAATCGTTGAGTTTTTCGTCCTCGCCCAGCAGGTAGGATTTTACCAGACGCGACCAGATAAGGTCGTTGGATCGCAACAACTGGAAAGCGCCGGCCATCTGCGCGGTATCGAGATAACCCTTGTCCCACATCACTTCTTCCATAAAGGAAACCTGGCTTTCATCGATAAACAGGTTCAATTCACCGGCCTCGGTGAAATCGGTCTGGGCAGTGAACAGGCTGATGCTTTTCAGACGCAGATCGTTCTCGCGGAACATGGCGGCAGCGGCCATGGCGAGAATCGTCCCGCCCAGGCAATAACCGGTGGCGTGTATCTTGCGGCGCGGATCGATAACACCGACGGCATCGATGGCGGCCATAACGCCGAGATTGATATAATCCTCCAAATCGAGGTCGCGGTCTTCCTCTGTGGGATTTTTCCACGAAATCATGAAAACCGTATGCCCCTTCTCCACCAGATAGCGAACAAGCGAATTCTGAGGCTGTAGATCGAGGATGTAATATTTCATGATCCAAGCCGGCACGATCAGAACAGGCTCGCCGTAAACCTGAGGCGTCGTCGGCGCATACTGGATCAGTTCAATGAGCCTGTTCTGGTAGACCACCTTTCCAGGCGTAATAGCGAGGTTTTTACCGGCCTTGAATTCGCTGATCCGCCGATGGTCCTTTCCGGAAATCGTGTCCTGCAAATCAGCGAGAAAATTCTCAATACCGCCTGCCAGATTTCCGCCCTGGTGTTCCCAGGTCGTTTTGAGAACCTCTGGATTTGTCAGCAAAAAATTACTCGGTGAAAAAATATCCAGAACCTGCCGGGCGCTAAAACCGGCTACGTCCTGATGATGACTGGACATGCCCTGGATTCCGGTGGTCGCGTAGTGCCACCACTGCTCAACCATCAGAAAGGATTGAAACAGCACGTTGAACGGCCAGGCCTTCCATTCGTTGCTCTGAAAACGGCGATCCCCGGACAGGGGCTCGATATAAGACTGGGAATCCTTGTCGAAAGCCGAGTGGGCCGACCACATTGAAAAATTGGCCCCCTTGGTCAGGGCATTTTCAATCAGCTCACCGATTTTTCCCGGTGAATTGGAGAGATGAACCAGCCAGTCGTAATAGGCGAGCAAAAGGGAGGCCGGCGCCAAACCCTGGCTGACGCGCCCCTCAAGAGCGTGGATTACCCTGTCTATGCTGTTCTTTATCGCTGGAACGTGTAGCGGGGTGGGAGTGGTCATGATTAATCCAGACCCAAATTGCATCCTCGAGCGGTTATCAACCGAGTTCTAGAGAAATAAGAAAAATTTCCCGTCAATCAAGTCCATAAACCCGGTTATGATAAACCGATACGGGTATGAATGTTTCAAAAGAGATGTCCCATGGCGATTTATTTTGCCTATGACGGCTCAATCAATAACGACTGGGTTTTTCGCTATGCCCTGCGTCTGGCCTCCCATGACCGGGAAAATACGATCAACCTGATCCATGTCAACGATGCCAGCCTGCCACAAGAAGAGTCATTGACCAAAATCAACCGCCTGGAGTTGGAATGCGCCCTGACGGGCATAAACCTGCAAAAGGAAATCCTTGAACGATCTGACGGGGTGATGGACACCCTCGCCGCCCACATTCCACCGGGGCCGGAGACGCTTCTTATATGCGGCGTCAGGGTCAAGGGCCATAAAAAGGGGCATTTTTCCGGCACCGTATCTGAGCAGTTGATGAAGCTCGGCCTGTGGGACGTCATTGCCCTGCGGATTTTACAACCCGGTTTTCTCGGCTTTCCAGCCAATATCCTCCTCCCCCTTTCGGGTGCAATGGAAGGTTTTCACGCAAGTCTGCCATTCCTGACAAGGCTTTCCCCGGACATAAGGGAACTTCACTTGCTTCGGATCATGGAGGTTAGTCACGCAAGATTTCGTAATATTGATGAAACGGAAACACAGGCCCTGCGCGCAAAAGGAACAGCCTATCTAAAAGAAATAGAAAAAGTAATTGCCTCAACCATTCCCCTGGATCCCGAACGGATCGAAGCGGTAACACGCATATCAGACGATTGGGTCAAGGAAATCCTCATCCATGCGGGCCGTTACAAAAGCGGCCTCATTTTGATGGAAGTACCCCGAAAAAGCCTTAGGCGGCGCTTTCTATTTGGTGACAAAACAGAAGAGTTATTGAGGAATGCGCCCTGCGATGTTGCGATCTATCGCGGAGTTGCCTGATGCCGGGACAAATCCAGAATGTCCGGCCGGAAGAGGTCTATTCCCTCCTTGATTCCAGCCCCGCCGGCCTGACCAACCGACAGGTCGAAGAAAGAATGCGTGAGCTCGGCCCCAACACCCTTGAGGCCGTGCGTCGTTTTCGCTGGCTTAAAAATCTCGGGCGGCAGTTCACCAATTTTTTCAGTCTTCTGCTCGATCTGGCAGCCGTAATCTGTTTTATCGCCGACAACATCCAGCCCGGCCAGAGTATGAATGTGCTCGGCTGGGCCCTGCTGTCGGTTTCGATCCTCAACGCCCTGTTCAGTTTTATTCAGGAATTTCGCGCCGAACGGGCAATGGAGGAGTTGCGTAAATTCCTGCCCCATATGGTTCGGGTTATGCGTCAGGGAATGGAGAGCGAGGTGCTCGCATCGCAACTGGTGCCCGGCGATATTCTGCTCATTCGCGAGGGGGACAGCATTCCCGCCGATGCCCGTCTGGTATCCACCCTCGATCTACTTGTAAACAATGCGCCGCTGACCGGAGAATCCATTCCCCTGCCCCGCAGTCCGGACAAAAGTGATGAGAGTATATCGGAAAGTGAAAATGTTGTTTTTGCCGGATGTTCGGTTTTGCGCGGAACAGGCACTGCGATTGTGTTTGCCACGGGCTTTCGCACCCAGTTTGGTCGCATCGCCCTGCTGTCCCAGGAAATCCGCCGACATATCTCACCACTTGAACATCAGACTCAAAGCATGGTGCGAACGCTCTCCCTGATCGCAATTGTCATGGGGATCGGGTTTTTTGCCTACGGCGTTTATACGGACCGGCCCTTATGGGTGAATTTGGTGTTCATGATGGGCATTATCGTCGCCAACGTGCCCGAGGGATTGTTGCCGACCTTTACCCTCTCTCTTGCCATGGGCAGCCTGCGTATGGCGCGGCGCAAGGTTCTGGTGAAAAGCCTGAACGCGGTCGAGGCACTGGGAGCGGTGCATGTCATCTGCACCGACAAGACCGGAACCCTGACCCAGAACAAGCTCGACATCACCCATATCTCCAATGGCCTTGATCCCCGCCCCCTGGTTTCCGTGGACGAATGCAGCCCGATTCTGGAAGCGGCACTTGCCGCCTGCGACCTTGAAAAGAAGGCGCAAGATTATCACGGCGATCCTCTGGATGTTGTTGTTGCATCTCATTTTTCCCAGATGACCGGTGTCGAGGCCGTCGAGAGGACAATGGCGAATACGAAGCGCAGTTTCCCCTTTGATGTTGAAAGGCGCTATGCGGCGGGAATTTTTACGCGAAAGGAAGAAACCTTTTTTAGTGCAAAGGGTGCCTGGGAATCCCTGCGCCCTCAAATTAAGGCGATCGTGTCTCTCGGCGCTCAGTTACGCCCCGCCGACCGGCAGGCCTTAAAGCAGGCCGATGAAACCGTCCATCATATGGCCTCTCAGGGCTTAAGGGTTATCGCCGTGGCTGTGCGGATATTGCCCCGGGATATCGACGTCGAGTCTCCGGTCGAGGTGTTGGGCAGCGAGCTCACCCTCCTCGGCTTTCTCGGATTTTCCGACCCCCTGCGGGTGGAGGTTCCAGATGCGGTCCACCAATGCCATGGGGCGGGAATATCAATGCTGATGGTTACCGGCGATCACCCGGAAACGGCGGAGGCCATCGCCCGCCAGGCCGGCATTGTCGATCAGTCAACCCCCCGGGGCTCGGTCACAATGACCGGGACAGAACTGGAAAGCCTGCGCGAAAAAGAACTGATCGAACGCCTCAAAGGGGGGGTACAGATTTTCGCCCGGGCGACACCCGAACAAAAGGTCAAGATCGTTACCGCCCTTCACCAGATGGATAAGGTTGTCGCCATGACCGGCGACGGCGTCAATGACGCGCCGGCCCTGAAAGGGGCGGATGTCGGCGTCGCCATGGGTGTAACCGGAACCGATGTCGCCCGTGAGGCGGCCCAGGTTATCCTGCTTGACGACAACTTTGCCTCGATTGTCGCCGGGGTAGAGGAAGGCCGCACAATCTTCAACAACATCAAGAAATTCACCAATTACGTGCTGGTCAGCAACGGGCCTGAGATCATTCCATTTCTGCTCTATATATTATTCCCGGTTCCCCTCGCTCTGACCGTTATCCAGATTCTATGCATTGATCTATGCACCGATATCGTTCCCTCAATGGGGCTGGGACAGGAAAAACCGGACAGGCAAGTGATGCGGCAAAAACCACGTAGCCGAAGGCATAAGCTTCTCGACTGGCCGGTCATCGCCCATAGTTATTTCTTTCTCGGCCTGATCGAGGCGGCTTTTTCATTCAGCTTGTTTTTTTTCGTTCTTCACCAGGGGGGATGGGTGTACGGGACAGAAATCGCCGCCAATGCGCCGCTTTATCTGTCCGCCACCGGGCTCACTCTTTCCTCGATCGTGCTGATGCAGATCGGCAATCTGTTTGGCCGCCGCTCAAGCCGGGGGTCCGGGCTTGATATGTCGGTATTGAAAAACCCCCTGATCGTCGGCGGGATCACCTTCGAAATCATCTTTTCCTGGGCTATTCTCTACTTCCCGCCGTTGGGGCGTGTGATCGGCACAGGCCCCGTCGATCCGGCACTCTACGCCTTCGCCTGGCTCGGCGTGCCCCTCATCTTCGGCCTCGATTACCTGCGCAAACGGATTTTCGCCGCTCTGGAGGGGTAAAAAAGGGCCTGACAGGGGAAATTGGCTATTTACAGATGGGAAAATGGCGACCCCAACGGGATTCGAACCCGTGTTGCCGCCGTGAAAGGGCGGT
>CAZAKR010000011.1:0-89377 GCA_964486105.1 uncultured Rhodospirillaceae bacterium
CGGCATTCGAGATAATCCTCGAAAGGCATGGTGTTGTTGGCAACACAGATTTCGTCGATTTCCGGGGCGAAGGTTTTCCGGCCATAGGCCTCATAAGGCGCCATTGTGCGTGGCGTCACCCGAAAGCGCGTCACCATGCCGTAATGCTTGCGACTGGCAATCGTCGCCGCTTCCGAACCATAGAGCATAATGAACTGATGAGAGCGAATGACATTGATGTCGCATTCCATGAGATCGAAAATGGTCTGAAAATGCGCCTGTTTGGTGTCGCCCGGCAGGCAGAGAATCACCTCGGAAAAACTGTTGGAGCCCACCGCCCGGCCCCTGGTGGCGACATCCACCATATCCTCTGTGGAAACATTTTCGCGCTTGACCTCTCTTAATACGTCCACATCGGTGGATTGCACGGCGGTGACCAGGGTCACGGCGCCGCCGGCAAGATCGGGGCCATCGATGATCCGGGCCGCCTCAAGAACGCGTTCCTTCTGGTTTTTACCATTGATGTCGAGGCTTTGCGGCCATCCGTATTTATCCCGCAGCCTCGCAATCGTATGACAGGTATCCAGATCCTGCTTGTACATGCCGAAATTCAGATCCCCCCAGTGGAGCTCGGGAACATCCGTGCGCTGGGCGATATATTCGAGCTCTTCGCTGATCCGTTCCGGCGAATATCGCTTCACCCGGCTGGCATAGAGATCACCGTCCTGACAGAAGGTGCATTTGAAAGGGCATCCCCGGGTCGTTTGGGTCAGGGGAACAAGGCTTTTCTCAAAAAACCCGTCCAGCAAGCCCGTCAGATAGGGCGAGGGAATATCCTCGATATTTTCAATAACAGGCAGCAGATCACCGGCGACGAATTCCCCTTCAGTGAAATAATGGCAATTGGGCAGCTTCAGCCGGCTCTGCTTTAAAGCACCGGCATCAAGACCCCGCCCTTGCAAGGCATTGAACAGGGCCAGAAAGGCCTCTTCGCCGTCTTTGAAAATATAGAAATCGATATAGGGATGGGTTTCCAGAAAAGCCTGTTGCTCTTCAGCTTCAAGGGGATAATTCGGCCCACCGAAGATGATGATGCTGTCCGGGTTCTCTTCCTTGATCTTGCGGGCGATGCTGACGGAAAGGTCGGTGTTCCAGATGTAATTGGAAAAACAGACGATCTGGGGCGCATTCGCCTCCATGAATCCGGCCAGATCCTCGACGAACTTGAAGAGATGAATGTCGATCTCATCACCGAGATTCTTCAGGGCATAAGCGGCGATAAGGGAAACGCCATACGGCATGGCATTACAGGAATGCCCCTCATGCACCAGATCAGAAAAAACAATTGTGGTTTTCATCGAACCTCTCTCAAAATGCGCCTATCGGCGCCATCGTCGGGATACTGTTCCAAACACGCCAGATAAAACAAGACATGTGCTTTTCTGGCGTTTCTTCCAACAAGAATTGCCGCCCTGACCCTATTAACCGATCAGCGCCCCAAAGGCTGATCGACGCGCCAGCCGATCATAATGTCGATCAGAGCCCCCAACAGGGCCATATGGGTTAACTCGACAAACCCGTATTCCATTGAGTTCACGTAATAATTCAGATCACCCGCGGCGCGTAGCGGGTTGTCGGCCTTAAAGCCGCTGAAGGTGACGACCCTGACACCCTTGTCTTGCGCCGCCTTGACGGCGCGCAGAATATTTTCCGACTGGCCCGAACTGCTGATTGCCACCAACCCGTCGCCATCGCGGGCGTGAAGCGAGACCTGATGGGCAAACACTTCCTCATAGCCCAGGTCATTGCCAAGGCAGGTCAGCATCGCAGGGTCGTTTAAGGCATTGGCGCGAATTTCACCACGCTTTGAAAAATCGACCGCCATATGGCTGGCAATGCCGGCGCTCCCCCCGTTGCCGATGAAACGGAGCGTATTCCCTTTCTCGTTGAGAGCCTGAATGTCCGCGATCGTCTGACGGAAAGCCTCGCCAAGAGAAATGGGCGCCCCGCCCTTTCCGGTCGCTTCCGTTTTCAGGGGAAGGTTCCCGGCAATCGAGAAATAATCGCTTACGATATTCTGCATGTATTCAGTTTCCCGACTATTTGAGTAGGCCAATGATAGACTTTTTCACCGACACCTTGTCGACAGATTTCCGGTGACCGACAATCCCCACTTTGATGCCGCCGGCAATGTTGCCGACAAATGCCACATCGCGCATGGATGCCCCCATCGCCGCCATCGGCGAGGCCAGAGAGAGAAAGGCATCGCCTGCCCCGATCGTGTCCAGGGGATTGTTCGTAAAGGCAGGAACGTGCTGAACCCCGTTCTCCGGCTCCCAGGCCAAACAGCCGCGCCCACCATGGGTAACGATGATGCGCTTGCAATCGATCGCCGCGGGCAGATCCTGTCCGAGAATATCGTAGAGATCCCTGTGCTTGTCGTGGAGCGCAATGCGGGCTTCGGGCTCATCGATACAGACAAAGTCGGCGCGGGGATATTTGGTGATCGGGTTATAGCCCCGGTTGGCGCTATTTGACTGGGCGTTGACGGCAAGGAATTTTGCCGCTTTCTCAAGCGCGTCGATAACCGATCGAACAAGCATTCCGTGACCAAAATCAGAAACAATCACGAGGTCGTAATTTCCAGCATTTTTCTCAATATAGTCGCAGATCTCGCTACTGTGAGTCTCGCTGATCGGGCTGTCATCCATGTAACAGACTTCGAACAGTTTTCTCATATCCGAGTCATCGACATAGCGGCGCTTGCAGATCGTCGGGCGCTTTGAGTGCCGGAATGCGGTCAGCTTGATGTTGGGCTGGAGAGAATCGTTTACCACGTCATCGTGCTCTGATTCCGCCCCAAGACAGGTCACAACCTCAACTTCGGCACAGAAGTTCGCCGCATGATTGGCCGCCGCGACCACCCCGCCGGCAAACAACTCCCGGCTCTGATAGTTGGTGGCGATAATGCTTTCCTTGGCTGCCTTGCCCAGCGGCGTGACGTAATGATACTCGTCCATAATGGTCTCGCCGACGAACATCACCTTCATGTCGGAGAGCCGTTCAATCAGACCAAGAACCTGTTCGGCCCCGCCGTCTCTGCGCACGCCATCCAGAAAGGCCCTGGCTTCGGGCGCCTTCATGGCAAGATGGGCGTTGATCAGTTCAGACGAGCTGAAAGTCAATTCATCGGTATAGACGACAGTGCCGCCATAGCCCTCGACGATTTCCCTCTCGGCCCTGATCTTGCCGGTGACATCCTCGTCTTCGTCGGCATAATCGCCCCCCTTGACGTAAACATCGGGACGAACTTCACGGAGAACATTTTCGGCAGTCGGCGCATGGTTGACGCCTGAATAACCGACACAATCCATGGCCGCCAGCATTTCAGCGCGCAGCAGTTCGGGAAAAACCGGGCGGCCGGGGCCCTTATTAACGTACTGATCGGCGGTAACCGTAACGATCAGAAGATCGCCCTGCTGCCTGGCGGCCTCCAGATGACGGGCATGGCCCATATGGAGAAGATCGAAAACGCCGTGGGCGAGGACAACTTTGTTGCCTTCCTCCCGGGCCTTTTCAGCCAATCCGGCCAACTCCTCCAGAGACTTTATGTTCTCGCGCGCTGTCATAACCTTTTTGCTTTCGTTTCGTTCGGCCACCTCTTTCAAGAGGTTGCAGACGCTCCCAGATTGTCAAACCATGTCTTTGTCGCTTCGGCGATGGAATCCGGCTCCCATAAGGGCGCCTCACGCCAATACTCGATATTTTCCAGAACCTTGCCGACGCCGTCCTTAAAACTCAATTCCGGCTTCCATCCCAGATCGCGGGTGATTTTTGAAATATCCGCCCATGTGCAGTCGGGTTCGCCGGGGCGCTTGGGGATATACACAACCTCGCCGCCGAGAAGTTCGACCAGCCGGTTGACCGGCTGGGGATTGCCCGCCCCGAGGTTCCAGACCTCGCCGGAGAGCTTGGCCTCAGCCGCCGCAAGGAACCCCTTCGCCACATCGGTGACATAGAGGAAATCCCGGGTCTGGGTGCCGTCGCCGACCACGGTAAAGGGTTTCCCGGCCAATTTCTGACGCAGGAAGACACCAAACACGGCGCCGTAAGCCCCCGAAGTGCGGGAACGGGTGCCATAGGCATTGAAAATACGCACTGAATTAACTGGCAACCCGTACACCTTGTGCCAGTGAAAACAGGCCTGCTCACCCTGGAATTTCGATAGGGCATAGGGGTATTGGGTCTGGATCGGGTGGGCTTCACCGGTCGGGGTATCGGCCAGGCCGTAACAGGACGACGAGGCGGCATAGACCAGTTTTTCAACGCCCGCGGCGCGCGCCGCTTCCAGCACCCGGACCGTGCCCTGAACATTAACCTCCATGTAATCGGTCGGGCGTTCGATCGAGGGCACGATGTCGCCGATCCCGGCAAAGTGAATGACGCATTTCGCCCCCGTGAAAAGGGCGTCGTCAGGCTCAATCTCACGAATATCCCGCCACTCGCAGGAAAGATCCGGACTGTCCTTCAGATGCTCCAGATTGCGCTCGCGGCCGCCGGTCAGATTGTCGATGACCCGCACGCCATAGCCGCGCTCAATCAACAGATCGACCATATGGCTGCCGATAAAACCGGCGCCACCTGTCACCACGGCGATGGGCTTGTGCGCCGTCATGTCGCGTTCAGTTCCTGCATCTGACGAACATTGAAATACCAGGGATTATCGAAACTGTCGGGCAGTTTGCCGTCGCGGAAAGCCTTGCACAGATCGCGCACCGCATCCTCAACCGTGAACTTTGGCTCGAACCCCAGCATATCCCTGATCTTGTCGGAATTGACCCTGTAAGACCGGTTATCGTCGCTCGGCGTGCGGTCGATCTCGATATCGCCAAGTTCGGGATACTCTTCCTCAACCACCTTTTTAACCTGTTCGGCGATTTCCATTACCTTGAGATTGCGGAAGCCGACGTTAAAGGTCTCGCCGGCAATCTTCTCAGAAGGCAGGTCTAGCATCAGCTCATAGAGTCGCACCATGTCCTTGATGTGGAGATTGGGCCGGTACTGATCGCCCCCGAAGACCGTTATCTTGCCCTTGTTCACCGCATGGTTGGTGAGAATGTTGACGGTCAGATCGAGACGGGCGCGCGTTGAATAACCGCACACCGTGGACGGACGAATGGTGACGCAGGTGAAGTCCGGACTCTGATGCTTGAACAGCAGCGGCTCGCACATCCCCTTGAATTTATTGTAATGGGTGAGCGGCACCAGAGGGTGATCCTCACGCACATCCGGGGCGTCCGAGACACCGTAAACCGAACTGGTCGAGGCATAAATAAAGCGCTTCACACCGGCTTCCTTTGCGGCGATCACCATCGGCTCGAAACAGTCAAAATTGATCGAGGTGGACAAGCCGTCGTCAAGCTCGAAACTGGGATCATTGGAAATGCAGGCCAGATGAATGAAAGCGTCGGCACCCTTGCAGGATTGCGCCAGCTTCTTAGTGTCCCGGATATCGCCCTCGATCACGGTGAGTTCGGGATGGTCCAGCGGCAATGTCTCTTTGCCGAAATAGAGCGAGTCGTAAACGGTGACATTATGCCCGTTATCGAGCAGGGTCGGCACCAGAAGATTTCCCACATAGCCGGCGCCGCCGGTAATAAATACGTTCTTCAGCACGAATAAACTCTCCCTTAAATCCTAAAACGGCCTATCAGCCGCTGGCCTTGGCGGCAGTTTTCGAGCGCTGGTCGCAGCGCAACATATCGTCCCGTTCGGCATGCCACTGATCGGCATATCCGCAGTCCCGGTATTCGTCGAAATAGGGCCCGCCGATGGTGTAATGCAGGTTCGACAACTGTTCAACCGGCACCTCAGGGTCATAATCGACAAGATGATTCCACCGATGGGGAATTTCGCCAATTAAACCTTCGTTCTCGAGCCATTGGAAACGGTGCAATTCAAGCCCGCTCGCCGTATTGACGTATTCCGGCGTCAGGGCCGTACATTTGGCGCAGTTAAAGAGCATGACGCTCGACCAGTTCTTTTTTTCATACTTGGTCTGGGGAGCGCCGAGGAATTTAACGTCCTCGCCGGGCTCATGGTCGTGATGGACGCACATCACCGCATAACGGTCGTCGCGCAGCTTCCACAGATTGGCGATGTCGTCGAGCATCAGCATGTCGCAATCCATGAACAGGGCCCAGCCTTCAAAGCCCGCGAGATAGGGGGTCAAAAAGCGGGAAAAGGAAAAATCCGTCGATTGCAGGGGGTTGCGCTCGCGCCACATCAAACCGTCGAGTTGGCCAAGGGCCAAAGGCGTGATAGCGACCGGGCGGCTTGCCCGGGCATTGATGCTGTGGGCCAGCACACTATAGGTCACCGCCTCTCGGGGGTCGTGCCCGATGAAGACGCGAATGACATCATCTCTCATCGTCTAAGCTCCAGAAAAAGGATTGGGGGCGTCGGATAAAATAGAAGTAGAGAACGGAAATATTGAATATTCCGACCGATAGCGGCCCGAAAAGCGCCTACCGGCTCCGAAATTCCCAAGCTGATTTTTATTGAAAAAGCGTTTGTTTTCCGCAGGCTACCGCAGGGCGGGTGAACAGGCACCAACCCGACAAGCCCGTCTATGTTCATTACGCGAACACAAAAGTCAAGTTGATTGTTCGCCCTGTGAACGCTGACTCTGCAACACCCCGCGCGCCGTCCCCGTTGCCCGTAAAGAAGGCAGCGGATATACCAGCAGGGGGGGAAATAAACGGCTGGCGTTTTCCCGCTCCGCTTTGCTCTGTTTTTTCGGCCAGCCCGACGGATTTCAGCCTTGAGCCTACGGTTTTCTCTTTCGCTTTTTCTTTTCGCCCTTGGAGTGCGCTGGATCAGCCTCGCCCTTCTTGGGTCGGACCCCTCCCTGTACATGGTTGAGGACGTCAATATGTACTGGCCGGCCTCGGCCGAGATCCTGCGCCACGGGGCGCCCAGCCTTTTCACCATGGATGGCAGCACGCTCTTTATCACCGAACGGGTGCCGGGCTATCCCCTTTTCCTGGCCTTCCTGCGCATCTTCTTCGGCGATTCCTATATTCCGATCCTTGCCCTGCAGGGCATCATCGATTCCGGCACCTGCGTTCTCATCGGCCTTCTCGGGGCCATGCTTTCAAACCCCATTGGCCGTCTCTCGGCGGTGCTGGCCGCCCTGTGGCCCAATCTCATCATCCACAGCAATTTTCTGCTCTCCGAGGCCCTGTTCCTCCATCTCTTCGTCTGGATGCTCTATTTCTCGGCCCGCTTTCTCACCGATCCGCGGCCTCAATTCGCCGGCCTCACAGGCCTCTTCCTAGGGGTTAGCCTGACCCTGCGCAGCATCCTCCAGCTTGCCGCGCCGGTTATGGTTTTGCTGGCATTTACCGCCCCGCTGATCCAGCGAAAGCCCCTGAAAACTGCCATTTTATCCTGCATTGCCCTGGCTCTGGCCTGTGCCATTCCGTTGTCGCCCTTGCTCACCCGCAACATCTCGGCCTTCGACAGCGCCGCCCTTTCGGCCCAATCGGGACACCACCTTCTCGGCTGGGTCGTGCCTCTGGTCCGCGGCATCGGCGACGGCACCCCCCATGACCTCGCCTCCCGGCAAACTTACGAAGGCTACAATGCCTATCTGACTGAGAACAACATCGCGCCCACCGATAATCCTTTTCGGGAAAGCGCCCGCATGAGCGAATACGCGTTTTCAGAATTACAAAAAATTCCGGCCACATGGATTGCCCGGATCTGGGTGCAGGGGGCAGCGATCAATCTTGCCGCCCCGGCGGTGCTGATCGACCCCCGGGTGCGCGCCCTGCCCAAACCCAGCTTTTACGACACCCCGGGGGCCGGGCTCGGGGCGCGGCTGGCGCGCTTTGTTGAAGAGAGCTCCGGCGCTTATTTTATCATACTGGCCCTTGGGATCGCCGGTGCCGGACTGGTTCTGGTTTTCCAGGGCGTCGGGTTTATCCGGCTGGTTCACCTCTCTCCCTGGGCGGCTCTCTTTAGCGCCCTCATGGCTCTCTATTTTCTTGGCGTTACCGGCCCCATCACCTCGCCCAAATACCGTATGCCTCTTGAGCCTGTTTTAATCATCCTCACCGCCCTGGGGCTTGCCGCCCCCCTGTGGAAAGATTTATGGCAATTGCTGAGAGCCAAAACAGGCCTTAAAGCCTGAGCCGGGCCGCCCCAACACCCCTTGACGTTCATCAATTGAACGCGCTAGAGTTCACGAACTGAACAATTGGGGAGCCCCGCTGGATGGGCGAATCACGCACATCGGAGAGAACCCTCGACAACGAGGCCGAGATTACCCTCGGGCTTTTGAACGCGGTGCATGAGAACTCTGCCCTGACCCAGCGCTCCGTCGCCCATGACCTGGGCATTGCGCTGGGGCTCACCAACGCCTACCTCAAACGCTGCGTCAAAAAGGGCCTGATCAAGGCGTCCCAGGCCCCGGCCAACCGTTTTGCCTATTATCTGACGCCAAAGGGGTTTGCCGAGAAATCCCGCCTCACCGCGGAATATCTTTCCTCTTCTTTCGGTTTTTTCCGCAAGGCCCGTGCCCAATGCGCCGATGCGCTTGAGACCTGTGACAATGCCGGCTGGCAGCGGGTGGCCCTGGCCGGTGTCAGTGACCTCTGCGACGTCTTGAGCCTCTCCGCCGGGGATTACGCCCTGCACCTTGTCGGCATCGTCGACCGGCGCTCGGACAAAAGCCATTTCGCCCGTCTGCCGGTTGTCCGTCGTCTGTCGGACATGGATAATTTCGACGCAGTGATCATCACCGATCTCGACGAACCCCAGACCACCTACCAGTATCTCCTCTCCAGCCTTCCGGCGGAGCGCATTCTCACACCCGAATTGCTTCAGGTCTCCCGCTCAGGCATCGCCCTGGCCGAGAAGGTGGGCGATCAGGGAAAGGAAAAGTCGTGAATCGCTGGTTCGTCGTCCAGACCCGCCCGAAAGGGGAAGAACTGGCCCTGCAGCATCTCGAGCGTCAGGGTTTCAAGGCCTATCTGCCGCGCCATCTCAAACGGCGCAGTCATGCCCGCAAGATCGACTGGATTTCCTCGCCCCTCTTCCCGCGCTATCTCTTCGTTATGATCGACGTGGCGGCGGCCCGCTGGCGCGCCATCCGTTCAACCACCGGGGTTTCCGATCTGATCTGTCAGGGCAACAGCCCACTGGCTGTTTTTCCCGGCGTGGTCGAGGAAATTATCGGCCGCGAGACCGACGAGGGTTATGTGGATATGAGCCGCCATCCGGCTTTCCGCAAAGGCGACAAGGTGGTGGTCGAATCCGGCGCGCTGTGCGATCAGGTCGGCCTGTTCGAGAGCATGGCCGATAACGACCGGGTATTGATCCTGCTCAACCTTCTCGGCCGCCAGGTAAAAACCAAGGTCTCGATCGACGACATCTCGGCTTACGCCTGAGTTAAGACACCCTGGTCTCAGCTCTTCTCACCTTGAGCGACATGCCAGCGCCAGGCGGTCTCGACGATCGTCTCCAAATCCGACATGGCCGGCCGCCAGTCCAGAACCGCCAGCGCCTTTTGCCCATCGGCGACAAGCTCTTCGGCGTCACCGGGGCGGCGCGCGCATTCCTTTACCTTAATCGGCCCCCCGGCAAGGGCCTCGACCGCAGTGATGACCTGACGGACGCTAAACCCGGCGCCGGTGCCCAGGTTAAGCGCCAGGGACGGCCCCCCTTCACGCAGATAATCCAGCGCCCGGATATGGGCCTCCACCAGATCGACCACATGAATGAAATCCCGCACCGCCGTGCCGTCACTGGTGGAAAAATCAGTGCCGAAGAGATCAAAACTTTCGCGCCGGCCAAGCCCTGTAAGGATCAGATTGGGAACGAGATGGGTTTCGGGATGGTGGGCCTCTCCGGTCTCGCCCTGCGGGTCGGCCCCGGCGACGTTGAAATAACGCAGGGCAGCGAATCGTAAATCCTGCCCAAGGGCGAAATCCTCCATCATCCTTTCCGCCATCAGCTTGGTCGCCCCATAAGGGTTGATCGGCAATAGCGGGTGATCCTCTTTCAAGGGAAGGCTTTGAGCGGCGCCATAGACGGCGCAGGTGCTGCTGAAAACAAGATCCCGCACCCCGGCGCGGTCCATGGCGCCGAGAAGGGCCAGCATGCCGCCGACATTCGTCTGGTAAAAAAGCGCCGGATTGACCACCGATTCACCGACCTCGATCAATCCCGCGAAATGCATTACCGCTTGAGGCTTGTATTGCTTCATCACCGCTTCGAGGCGGTCGCCGTCCCCGATATCACCACGCTCCAAAGGCCCCCAGCGCACAGCCTCTTCATGGCCGCGGCTGAGATCATCATAGGTAACGGGCAGAAAGCCGGCCGCCGCCAGGGACTTGCAGGCGTGGGAGCCGACATAACCCGCACCTCCGGTAACAAGGACCGTCTCAGCCCCGCTCATTTTTCACCCCTCTCGTCAACTTTCGCCCGAAGCCGCCCGAGCATATCATCGATGCATGGCGACGGCACCTCGACGAGGCGGCCGATCTCCTGAATGACGGTGACCAGAGCGTCAATTTCCATCTCCCGCCCGGCCTCGAAATCCTGCAGCATTGACGTCTTGTGGGCGCCGATCTTTCTCGAGCCTTCGATCCGGCGATCGACATCGACCCGAAAACGAACACCCAGCGCCTCGCCGATTTTCCTGGCCTCCAGCATCACGGCGCGAACCTCACCGCGCCATTTATCGTCGGCGACAATATCTTCCAGGGTGAGGCCGGAAAGCACGCTGATCGGATTAAAGGCCAGATTGCCCCACAGCTTGATCCAGATGTCGTCGCGGATCCGCGGACTGATCGGCGCCTTAAGGCCGGCGGCGTCAAGCACCCCGGCAATCGCCTTGCAGCGGCTTGATTTCCCGCCACCCGGCTCGCCCAAGATAAACCGCTCACCTTCCATATTACGGATGATGCCGGGCTCGACAATCTCGGCCGCCGGATAGAGGACGCAGCCGATGGCGCGCTGCGGCCCGATAATATCCCACTGGCAACCACCTGGATCGACGCTCTCCAGGCGATGGTTCTCATATCGACCCTTCTCGCCATAAAAATACCACCAGGGAATTCCGTTCATCGCCGTCACCACCACCGTGTCCGGGCCCAGCATCGGCGTCATGGACCGCGCGGCAAGCACGGCGCTATGGGATTTCAGGGTGATGAAAACAACATCCTGGGGGCCGGCTTCAAGCGGCGTCCCGACGGCGCGCCCCTCAACCGTATAGGTCTCGCCCTCCTCGATAATCCGCAGGCCCTTTTCACGGATCGCATCCAGATGTGCGCCCCGCGCGATCAAAGTGACATCCTCTCCGGCCCTGATCAGCCGGGCGCCGAGAAAGCCGCCAATGGCGCCAGCCCCGAAAATACATATCTTCATGGCGCCAGACCCAGTTTTGAGGCCAGTCCGATGCGTTGCAGTTTACCGGTCGGCCCTTTTGGAATTTCCGCCACAGTGATGATCCGCCGCGGCACCTTGAAAGGGGCGAGACGCGCGGCGGCGAATTCCCGCAACTCGCTCTCCATGTCTGCCGTGCCCCCTTCCCCGTCAGCTAGAACAACCGCCGCCGCCACTTCTTCGCCAAGCTTGTCATGGGGCATTGCAAAGGTCACCGCCTGGGCCACAAGAGGGTGCTCGAGCAGTAATTCATCAATTTCCCGGGGCGATATTTTCTCGCCGCCCCGATTGATGATCTCTTTCAATCGCCCGGTAATCGTCAGATAGCCGTCATCGTCGAGCACGCCCTGATCGCCGGTTCTAAACCAGTCCCTGGTGAAGGCTTGGGTATTGGCATCTGCGTTATTGGCATAACCCTTGGTCACATTTTCCCCACGGATCGCCACCTCGCCGCGCAGGTTTGGACCCAGCGCCTTTCCCTCGGTATCAAGGATTGTCACCTCGGGTCCGGCCGCCGGGCCGACGCTGCCGGCTTTACGTTCTTCCGGCGGCAAGGGGTTGCTGGTCATCTGATGGGCCGCCTCGGTCATCCCATAGGCCTCGATCATCGGCGCGCCGAAGACTTCTTCCATATCGCGAAGAATGCTCGGCGGCAGGGCGGCCGAAGACGACCGCATGAAACGCATGGGGTTACGCAAAATGATATCTTTGTTGCGGGCCGCCCTGGCCAGAATTGCCTGATGCATGGTCGGCACGGCGGTGAACCAGGTTGGCCGCGCCTCGTCCATAAGGGAAAAGAATTTCAAGGCGTTGAATCCGCCCGAGCAGCAAACGCTTCCCCCCCCAAAAAGAGAGGCGAGCAAGGCGGCGGCCAGCCCGTGAATATGGAAAAGCGGCATGATGTTGAGACAGCGGTCACTTTCACACAGACCCAGGGTGGTGGCGATATTGGCGGCGGAAATACAAAGATTGCGATGGCTGAGCGGCACCAGCTTGGGCCTGGAAGTGGTGCCCGAGGTATGGAGGTAAAGCGCAATGTCTTCCGGTTCCGGTGGCGGGGGCGCCTCGCCTTGTAACGCTATACCGGCGAATTCAAAAACACCGGCAGGGCTGTTTTCCGCCCCTGTAATTTCCACCACCTCAATGCCCTGCTTTTCCGCCGCCAGGCGAACCGCGCCGCTTTCCCCGGCAGGGACGACCAATAACCGGGCATCAAGATCGCCCAGAAAAAAGTCAAATTCTTCCCTTCCATAGGCGGGGTTGAGCGGTGCCGCGATGGCATGAGAGGCAATGGCGAGAAAAGCCGTCGCCGCAAGGGGGCCGTTGGGCAGAACCATCGCCACGCAATCTTCCCGCCCCACCCCGAGACCGGAAAGCGCCACGCCGGTTCGCGCAACCATGCTTCGCAAATCCCCATAGGTAAGCGCCGTCCTTCCCGGCCCGGTAATGGCGGGGGCATCGCCCCGGCCCCTGCCCAGCAGGAGATCGAGTGTTTGCGGTTTATCCAAGGGTCAACTTCCTTCTCCGACACGCCGTGCGGGAAAGATGTTAGCCCGTGAGCGGAAAAGGGAACAGCGCACTTTGCGCTTCAACAGGACGTCAGGCCCGTGGGGCGAACAGGGAATATGACCGCCCCAGGACCATCCACACTCATCCTCTCACCGGAGGAAAGACAGGCTCTAGGTATTAAAGCTGAAACGGCGCTCTATCACCGGCAGAATATCGTATTCTGTCCATTGGGTGTGCATCGGTTCAGCGCCAAGGCCCGTCTGCCTGTAATTTTCACTTACCGATGCATGAAAACGTTGACGCCCCAGACTTTCCGGTCACCCTGATGCAGCCTCCTGACCGAGTATCTGGGCGGCAAAAAGCGTATCCGCGTTCTCTGGGGCCTGAAATCCGGATAGATCGCGATCCGGGACATCCTCTTCACCTGCCTCATCGAAGGTTCGCTCTCCGCGCCGGTCGGGGGGGCCTTCGCGCTGTTCGACGAGCAAAGGGGGCTCGCCCGCATGTTCAGGGGTGAGAGGATCATTGGCAAATTGGCGAAACGGGGCCCTTCCCCCGCGCTCAGGATGCAGGGGGGTGACATTGCCCTTCCCCAAAGAGGTGTGGCGGATTCCTGGTATGGAGGAATCCGCCACTGTGGGAGGTGTGAGGCGTATGGAAGAATCTGTGCTCACGGGAGAACCATGCCTTTAAATAGTATACATTTAGTTAAAATTTTAGATAAATTTTCTTATTGTTTTATCTTAATGTCAAGGCCAGCGCGCCAAAAACCGCAGAATTCCGCCGTTTTTCCAAATTTATTCCCTTTAACCCACCTCCAGGGCAGAATTTTTCACTTATCGGGATGATTTTCTTTCTCGCCCAATGATAATGTCCGGCATTCTTTCACATAAGATTCCGGCTGTTTTCCCGGTTTTTCCTCTTGGGAGAGACGATTTATATGACAGATTCCATGCCCCCCCGACTTTCGGCTAATGATCTCGACGCCTACTGGATGCCGTTCACGGCCAACCGGCTTTATAAATCCGCGCCCCGTGTGATGGTCAGCGCCAAGGGCATGTATTACACCAAAGCCGACGGCGGACAGGTGCTCGACGGGGCCAGTGGACTTTGGTGCGTCAACGCCGGACATGGACGCGAGGAGATCGCCGAGGCGATTTCAGCCCAGGCGCGCCAGCTCGATTATGCCCCGGCCTTCCAGATGGGGCATCCCGGCGTCTTTGATCTTGCCAGCCGCCTGACCAGCCTCCTGCCCGGCGATCTCGATCATGTATTTTTCGTCAATTCCGGCTCCGAGGCCGTGGAAACGGCGCTCAAGATCGCCCTTGCCACCCATCGCCTGCGCGGCGAGCCCGGCCGCACCCGGTTGATCGGCCGCCAGCGGGGCTATCACGGAGTCTGTTTTGGCGGGTTGAGCGTCGGCGGCATACCCGGCAATTCCGACCCCTTCTCCCTTGCCCTGCCCGGTACCGACCATCTTCCCCACACCCATGATCTTGAAAAAAACGCCTTCTCCCGTGGCCAGCCGGAATCAGGCGGTGATCTGGCGCAAGCCCTGGAGGACATGGTCGCCCAATACGGGGCCGACACCATCGCCGCGGTCATCGTCGAGCCGATGGCCGGCTCAACCGGCGTGCTGATCCCACCAAAGGGTTATCTCGAGCGGCTTCGGACGATTTGCGACCGCCACGGCATTCTGCTGATTTTCGATGAGGTAATTACCGGTTTCGGTCGCCTCGGCGCCCCTTTCGCGGCTGATCTTTTCGGCGTCACCCCGGACATCATGACCCTGGCCAAGGGGCTGACCAACGGCGCCGTGCCGATGGGCGCGGTCGGGGTGAAAAAGCATATCTATGAAAGTTTCATGGGGGCCGATCTGCCCGAGCTCGCCATCGAACTGCCCCACGGGTTTACCTATTCCGGGCACCCGCTCGCCTGCACCGCGGCGCTGGCGACCCTGGACATTTATGCCAAGGAAGACCTCTTCGCCCGATCGCAAGAGCTCGCCCCCTACTGGGAAGAGGCGGTGCATTCGCTCAAAAACCTGCCCTTTGTCATCGACATCCGCAATCTCGGACTGGTCGCCGGTATCGAACTCGAGCCCATAGCCGACCGCCCCGGCGCCCGGGCGTTTGAGATTTATCTACGCTGTTTTGAAGCCGGGCTTTTGATCCGCACCACAGCCGACATCATCGCCCTTTCGCCGCCGCTGATCATTGAACCCGGGGAAATCGACCGCCTTATCGACACCCTTTCAAGCGCCCTTAAATCCCTGGCCTGAGCCCAGTCCTAAGCCCAGCCTTATTTCTTTGAAAGCGCCTCGATCTGGTCCTGGAGCTTGGAAAGCCGCCCCTCCAGATCCTTGATTGCGGCGGCGTCCTTGTCCTGATCGGTATCTGCGCCGCCCGGCGCTTGCCCGGACGTGGCTGCGGCTGCGGCCTCGCCCTCGTCATCCCCGGCATCTGAGGAAAAAGGCGAAAACATGCTCATCGCCTGCTGGAAAAGAGCCATGTTTTTCTTGCTCATTTCATCGAACTGGCCGAAAGGCGAAAAATTGCCCATGGCGGTTTCCATGTGGTCGCGCATCTGATCCTCGTTCTGGCAGAAATTCTGCATCGAGTGATCAAGATAGCTCGGCACCATATATTGCAGATTGTCACCGTAAAAACTGATGAGCTGGCGGAGGAAATTCACCGGCAGGAGATTTTGCCCCTTGGCCTCTTCCTCGACGATGATCTGGGTCAGCACCGAGCGGGTGATGTCGTCGCCGGATTTGGCGTCCTTAACGACGAAATCCTTGTTGTCCTTAACCATCTGACAGAGGTAATCGAGGGTCACATAGCTGCTGGTTGCCGTGTTGTAGAGACGGCGATTAGCGTATTTCTTGATAACAATCGGTTCTGACGTCGAAACGCCTTCCGTTTCAGGGGCCTTCTTTGCCATCTTCTCTTGCACTCCGGAACTTGATCATTCTGCCCGATCCCTCCGGTTCGCAACCGGATTCAGGCGGCATCAGAATAGCAGACTTTTCTCATCAATGCTGCAATGCATTATTTTTTCCCTTTCCGGGCTTTTTTTCGCGAAAATGCTAAAAAAGGGCCGCTATACTGGCACCCATGTCGACGCCACCGGATATGGAAAGTCTGGCCCGCCGCTTCCTCGACCTTTGGGAGGATCAGTTGGCCGCCATGGCCGCCGATCCCGATCAAGCGGAAGCCTTGAGCCGCATGATCGCATTAAGCGGCCCCGCCGCCGGCGGTTTTCCACAGTCGATGAACGACGCCATGCGCATTTTTCAACAGGGGTTTACCCAGAATAGTGACCACAGCCAAACCCAGCCCTCCTCCCAAGCGCCCCCCGGCCCGGCAGGGACCGCGCCCGCTGCCCCTGCATCTGGCGGCGGCGGCGATGAGTTGGGCGAGCTCACCGCTCGGATTTCAGCTCTTGAAAAGCGGATCGCTGACCTGGAATCCGGCCCTTCAGGAAACAACCGAAAACCTAAGAAAACAGCTCGAAAACGTCGAGGCTGAACCCTTCTTTTCCGCTCTTCAGGCCGAAGGTGTGCGCCGGATGCAGCGGTTTCTCGACGGTATCCTCGCTTACCGGGATTATCCCGGCCACCGCGACCTGAAGGACCCCCCGGCGATTTGGACAGAAGGCGGATCGCGCCTGCTCGATTACGGCGCCACAGAGAAAAAGGCATCAAAAAAAGCCCCCCCCACGCCGCTCCTCGTCGTCCCCTCGCTGGTCAACCGCTATCAGGTTCTCGATCTGTGCGAAGGCCACTCTCTGATGCATCATTTGGCGGCCAACGGGGTTCGCCCGATGCTCCTCGACTGGGGAACCCCGGGAGAGGAAGAGCGCGATTATTCCCTCACCGATTACATTGCCGGGCGGCTGTCGCGCGCCCTTGACGCGGCGCTGGAGACCTTCGGGCGACCGCCTGTCTTATTGGGCTATTGCATGGGCGGCCTGCTTACCCTGGCGCTTGCCCGGCTGCGGGAAAAAAACTTATCGGCCCTGGTATTCATGGCCACGCCCTGGGATTTTCATGCCGAGCGCACCCAGCAGGCCCTGTTGGCGGCCAGCGCCATCGACGGGCCTTTGGGCTTTTTCATCGACCAGGCGGGCGAATTGCCGGTGGATATCCTGCAATCCCTGTTCGCCGGTCTCGACCCGCTGGGCTCGGCCCACAAATTTTCCCGTTTTGCCGGAATAGCCGGGCAGGGGGCTGAAAAGGAACACAGGAAAGGCAACAGCGCCGATGTTTTCGCCTACCTGGAAGACTGGCTCAATGACGGCGTGCCGCTGACCGGCCCGGTCGCGCGGGAATGTCTGGCCGGATGGTATGGGCGCAACGAAACCGGTCTGGGCAAGTGGCGCATCGCCGGCAAGACCATCCGGGGAGAAGATGTTTCTCTTCCCAGCCTCGTCATCGTGCCCGAGCAGGACCGCATCGTCCCCCCGGCCTCGGCCCTTGCTCTGGGCGAGGCCCTGCCGCGGAGTGAAATTCTCCGCCCGCCGCTGGGCCATATCGGGATGGCGGTCTCCAGCCGGGCGGTGAAAGCCTGCTGGAAGCCTCTGACCGACTGGATTCGGGCCCAAAAACCGCCTAAATCGCAATAAAGAGCGTTTTTTTTATAAAAACTGCGTTTGAACCTTGCCCTTTGGGGGGATGAATCAGTAGTTTCCCCACCGGGACAGACTCCGATGGAAGGGATCCCCCTTCACCAAGGGTACAGGAAAGGACTTAAATTTATGAGCGATATCGTGATTGCCGCTGCCGCGCGCACCCCGATCGGCGCATTTCTCGGCGGCTTGAGCAGTGTTTCTGCCGCCTATCTCGGCCAGGTGGCCATTGAAGAAGCCCTGAAAAGGGCCGGTGTAGACGCAAGCGACGTGGACGAGGCCATTATGGGCCAGGTTCTCGCCGCAAATTGTGGCCAGAACCCGGCGCGTCAGGCCGCCCTTGGCGCTGGTATTCCGGCCGACAAGACCGCCGTCACCATCAACCAGGTTTGTGGATCGGGCTTACGCGCCGTGGCCATGGGCTATCAGGCGATCAAGTCCGGAGACAGCGCCATCGTCGTCGCCGGCGGCCAGGAGAGCATGAGCCAGTCGCCCCACGCGGCGAACCTTCGCTTTGGTCAGAAAATGGGTGATCTGAAATATATCGACACCATGATCAAGGACGGCCTGTGGTGCGCCTCTAACGGCTACCACATGGGCAACACCGCCGAAAACGTCGCCAAGCAGTGGCAAATCACCCGCGAACAGCAGGACGAATTTGCCGTTGCCTCCCAGAACAAAGCCGAAGAAGCCCAGAAGGCCGGCAAGTTCAAGGACGAGATCGTTCCCGTCACCATCAAGGGCCGCAAGGGCGATACCATCGTCGATACGGATGAGTATCCCCGCCACGGCGCCACCATCGAAGGCATGACCAAGCTGCGTCCCGCCTTCGACAAGGAAGGCACCGTTACCGCGGCCAACGCTTCCGGCATCAACGACGGTGGCGCCGCCACCGTTCTGATGACGGCGGAAGAAGCCGCCAAGCGCGGCATCACGCCGCTGGCGCGGATCGCCTCATGGGCAACCGTCGGTGTCGATCCCGCTGTTATGGGCTCCGGCCCGATCCCGGCCAGCAAGGCGGCTCTTGAAAAAGCCGGCTGGTCGGCCGACGACCTTGATCTCATCGAGGCCAATGAGGCCTTTGCCGCCCAGGCTTGTGCGGTGAATAAGGACATGGGCTGGGATACCGCCAAGGTCAACGTCAACGGCGGTGCCATCGCTCTGGGCCACCCCATCGGCGCTTCGGGAACGCGGGTTCTTATTACCCTGCTTCACGAGATGCAGAAACGGGACGCCAAGAAAGGCCTCACCACCCTGTGTATCGGTGGCGGCATGGGTATCGCCATGTGTGTCGAGCGCGCTTGAGATCGCGCCCGACCGCAACGCTTTTTTATAACCAGAACTTAACGCGAAAGGATTTCACATGTCGCGTGTGGCATTAGTAACGGGCGGAACGCGGGGCATCGGCGCCGCCATCTCCAAGGCCCTCAAGGAAGCCGGCTACAAAGTGGCCGCTAATTACGCTGGCAACGATGACGCCGCCAACGCCTTTAAGGACGAGACCGGCGTCAATGTCTATAAATGGGATGTCGGCGATTTCGACGCCTGCCAGAAAGGCATCGAGCAGGTTACGGCCGATCTCGGCCCGATCGAGGTTCTCATCAACAATGCCGGGATTACCCGTGATGCGACCCTCCACAAGATGACGGCGGAGAAATGGAGCCAAGTCATTTCCACCGATCTCGATTCGATTTTCAACATGAGCCGTGGCGTCATCGAATCGATGCGCGAAAAGGGCTTTGGCCGGATCGTCAACGTCTCGTCCATTAACGGTCAGAAAGGCCAGTTCGGTCAGGCCAATTACGCCGCTGCAAAAGCCGGCATGATCGGCTTTACCAAATCCGTCTCGCTTGAGAACGCTTCAAAGGGCGTGACCGCCAATGTGGTGGCCCCGGGTTATATCGGCACCGAAATGGTTCGCGCCGTGCCGGAAGAGATTCTGGCCAAGATCGTCGGCCAGATTCCCGTCGGTCGTCTCGGTGAGACCGAAGAAATTGCCAAGGCGGTTCTTTTCCTCGCCTCCGATGAAGGTGGTTTCATGACCGGTTCGACCCTGTCGATCAACGGCGGTCAGTATATGGCCTAAACCGGCATTAAACCGGACATCAACTATCAAAGCCGCCCTTGTGCCATTTGGCCGGGGGCGGCTTTTTTGTTGTCGAAAGAACTAATTCAGACGGCTGGGATTCAGGGACTTGGCCAGGGCGACGACCTTGCGCTCTAGCTCCTCGGGCTTATAAGGCTTGGCGATATAGGCACTCACTCCTTTGTCCTGAGCGGCCTTAACGGCATCTACGGTGGCCCGGGCGGTAACCATCAAGAAAGGAATGTCGGGATCGACGCTACGAACCTGACATAGAAATTCGTAACCCGTCATATGGGGCATGTTCCAGTCGCAGATGATGAAATTGATCATTTCCTCGGCAGAATCAACAAACCGCAACGCATCCTTGCCGTTACGCGCCGTGAAAACCTGGTAAATCCCCAGATTTCCCAACACAGTACGAATAAATTTTGCGGAATAATCATTATCTTCAACGATCAGAACCCGGAGTCGGTTGAAATCAACAGCCATCATTCCTCTTCTTTTGGTTTAAAAATTGTCCTTTGTTTCAGAAATCTGCATCAAGGGTATTCCTGATCAACTGACACAGATGATCAGGATCGAAAGGTTTAGTCAAAAAGGGCAGATCCCCGTGGTCACGAGCCTTAAGCTGTTCTGGTATCTTCGAAGTATATCCCGACATGAAAACAAATTTCAGGCCCGGGTTTTCTTTGAGCAGTTTCTCGAGAAGTTCCTGGCCGCCCATAACCGGCATCGTGACATCCGAAAGAACAAGGTCGATGCCTCCCTTTTCTCCGCGAAAGAGGTCTAGGGCTTCTTGGCCGTTGGAAGCCATCAGAACCCTGTATCCGTCTTCCTCAAGAACAACACGGGCCAGCTGGCGAACGGCAAGCTCGTCCTCTGCAACGAGAATGGTTTCACGGCCCTTTGCGGGCTTGTTCCCGGCCCATTTTTTTTCTTCGCTTAAATCCACGATGTCGGCCAAAGGGAAATAAAGCTTAAATATGGTGCCCTTTCCAAGAGCACTTTCAACTGTGATGCCGCCCTTCAGCTGGTGAACCATGCCATGAACCATGGAAAGCCCCAGCCCCGTCCCTTCGCCGGGCTCCTTGGTGGTAAAGAAAGGCTCGAAAATATTCTTTTGCGTTTCCTCGTCCATACCGCTGCCGTCATCGGCAACCGAAATAACCGCATAGCGACCGCTCGGCATTGTCTCAAAACCATCGGCCTCCTGGGAACCGGGTTCGGCCAGCCCGGCCTCAATGCTGATGTTCCCGCCCTCGGGCATGGCATCACGGGCGTTAAGAGCAAGGTTGAGCAGGGCCTGGGTTAGCTCGGCGGGATCCACCTCGACACAGATCGACTCATCGGGTACGGAAACCTGCAGGCGCACATGCTCACCCAACAGAGGGCGCAACATGCCCTCCAGACCATCCAGGACTTCCCCCACCCGGACCACCTTGGGTTCAAGAACCTGTTTGCGGCTGAAGGCCAGAAGCTGCTTGGTCAACTCGCCGGCCTGATCACTCGCCTGGACGATGAGTTCCACATGATCTTTGACCTTATCAGTTTCCTTGGGATTGCGCTGAATCAACCGGGCAAAACCCCCGATCGCGGTTAAAAGATTGTTGAATTCATGGGCCACCCCGCTGGTCAATTGTCCGATGGCGTCAAGCTTCTGACTTTGACGAAGGGCCTCTTCGGCTTTTCGCTGTTCGCTCAGGGCATGGGACAACTGATTAACCGAATTGGCTGCGGCTTCGATTTCATGGGAAATAAAGCGGGGCAGCGAAAGCGCCGGAACCTCATCCCCTTCTGCAAGGGAATCGATGCGCCCTTCGATCAGGTGAAGCGGCTTTACTACGAGAACATTGATCAGAAAAACAACCATCGCACTGAAGAGAAGAAAGATGAAAACGACAAACAGCGTGACTTGTCGGACATGTCTATTAACGATCTGGAACTCTTTCGTATAATCGAGCATCAGATCGACCCGGCCGAAATGCTCGCCGATAAAAGAAATTTCGTGACTCGTTCTAAACAGGGATTCTTCGTCTATTGCGCTTAAGTCTCCTCTGTCCCCCCCGGCCAGGACATTCCCCGATTCGTTGAGAAAGGAGATGGAGGCAATAACCCGTTCCTTCTTCATGGTTTCGCTGACCAGCGTTTCCAGCGCAGGGACGTCCTCGCTGATCATGGATTCGATCGACGCGCTTCCAATAAGAGAGGTCACCCTTTGACGCTCGTCCTGCAAGAGGACGAGAATTTCCTGTTCCACCTCATTGCGCACGACGAGGCTGGTGGTTATGCCGATAAGGACAATGCAGACAGACAAGAGGATCATGATCTGGCTGCGCAAGGATATGCCGTGCAACCGGAATAAAGAGGCCGCTTTCACTCTCCTCCGCCTCCCTTAACGAAAAATTCCGGATTGACCCGAATGGCGTCTGCGATAAAAGCAAAATCGCCTTCATCAGCCGGCAGGAAAGGTCTGTTCTCTTTGTCTTTATTGATCACGCCGGGCTCAAGATTCAGCATCGCGGCACGAATGGCCCGGAGATTTGCTTCCGGCAGGCCGCTCCGTGCAATCCACGGTTTGGTGATATTGGGAAAAGAGGCCAGAACCCGCAAGGCCGCGCCCTTTTTTTGCAGCTTATTAAAGGTGCCCACCTTCAGCGCCCCGGCATCGAATCGCCCCTTGGAAACCGCCTCTCCCACGATGTCGTGGCGGCCGAGATATTCGTAATAGCCCAGGTTATCTGCCGTGATGCCATGGCGCATCAAATAGAGCTGGGAAAGATAGCGTCCGATAGTCGAATTTGGGTCTCCAAAGGCGAACAGTTTGCCCTCAAGCTCGCGGATGTCCTTTATGGGGCTATCCTCACGTACACAAATGATGCCGTCGAACATCATGCCGCCCCGGTTGCTTTCCACCGCCAGGAGAGAAATGTCAGGATCTTTCTCTCTGGCCAGCACGTAAGATGCCGGGCCGAAACGGGCAAAATCCACCTTTCCCTCAACCAGCGCATTAATCCCGGCCTCGTAGCTCGGGGCGACCTGCATGTGAATCTCGATCTGGCGGCCCAATTCCTCCGAAATCCTTTTTTCAAGAATGTCTAGGATGGGACGTAATTTTTTGACCATGGCGGTCGGTTTGTCAGAGGTGTACACCCCGAAATGAAGCGAATTTTCCCCCTCGTCGGCAAAGACTGCTGATCCCGCGGCAACCCAGACCCAAGCCCCCAGAAATAACGGCATTAACGCTCGAACAAACATTCCTTCTCCTCTTTTGGACGGAATTGGGGCCGTTTCCATAGACTGTCGGGCAGGGGCGATGTATTTGCGGAAAAATCCTCTGCTCTTTCTCATGGCTCGCCCTGCCGACGGCCCGGCTCCCAGCCCGGCGGCGCCATCTCAAAGCCGTCGAAGCTGAAGGCAGGGGCGACCGAACAGCCGACCAACGTCCACGCCCCCATGCTCACGGCACTTTGCCAGGCCTTGGCGGGAACAATTGCCTGAGGCTGCTGGCCTTTAAGGATATCGCTGCCGAGGCAGTAATTGCGCACCTTGTCCCCGGGCTCACAAACACCCAGTCCAATCGGTGCGCCAGCGTAATAATGCCAGGTCTCCACCGCGTCGACCCAATGCCAGTGGGACCGTTCGCCCTCGCACAGCAGGTAATAGATCAGCGACAAGACACCCCTTGAGCCATCGTCGGGTTCGTCGCGCCAGGTTTCGCGGTAATGGCCGCCTTCCGGGTGGGGGATCAGCTCCAGGGTTTCGATAATCTTTGCTGCTTCCATTTACGAAAGACCGCCCTGAAGATAGGCCATGGCCTCGTTGAGCTGGCTCATACGGTGATGGTTGCCGAAATCACTGTCGGGATGATGGATTGTCGCCAGCAGGCGGAAACGGGCCTTGAGCGCGCCTGAGGCCGGTCGTGCGGCGGGGGGGAAACCGAGCACATGCAGAGCGTCTTCCCGGGAGCGTATACCGTCGCCCAGAGGCTCGAAGGCGAGCACCGAAACCAAGGCCCGCAAACGTTCGTTTTCCTCGCCGAGTTCATCCGACGCCCCCCGGCCGCCAGCCGCCGGGTCCTGCGCCGTCACCTCTGCCTCCGCCTCTGCCGGGGCGAGGGAAAGCGCCAACGCCTTTTTGTCGAGCTCCAGGGCGATGCCCAGGGCCCGGCGTATATCGCTTATTTCGGCACCGAAAGGCAGGCGCACCTGAAGGCGCGGCTTGCGCCGCCAGGGCCGCCCCTGGGAGGGGCCGGATTTAAGGATAACCAGATCGCGATCGTCCTTGTCGGGCTCGCCGGGATCGCTAAAACCGGCAATCTCCTGGGCCGAAACGAGCAGCAGGACGGAACGCGCCAAATCCGCCACATTGACCCGGCGGCGCGCCGCCAGGGCGGTGATCTCGTCGCGGAAACGCGAGGCACATGTTACGGTATAGGAATGTTTTGCCGCGTAAGCGTCCATTTAAAGGCCCGTTCCGGACCCTTTTTTGGACCCGGCCAACATTTGCAGTAAGTGTTGGCCACTCTATCCCATCGGGGAAGGGCTTGTGAATCCCCCTTTTGCGCCTTCCTGAAGATGAAAAATGTTGGATCGGGGCTTTAGACCTGGTCTCCGGGCGCTGTTTCCAGCCAGGCGGGACGAGCGCTAAAGATTTCATGATCCGCGGCCAGCTTATCCCGCCCGCTCCGCCACGCAAGGTCGGGAAACCGGAAATCCATATAACCGAGCGCACAGGCGACCGAGATATCGCCGATCGTCGGGGCCGGAGCACCGCTCTCCTCTCCGGCTTCGGCCTCGAGCACATCAAGCGCTTTAAAAACCTGGCCTTCCCGGCGCGCCATCATCTGTGGCGAGCGCTGGGCCTCAATGCGGCGCAATTCCAGCATAATGAGCACCAAAGCATCCATAATCCCGTCGCCCAGGGCCTGTTTGCGTAAAGCCGCCCAGCGCAAGGGGCCGGGTGGCGGGAAAAGCGTCACGTCGCCGCCCAGTTCGGCCAGATATTCACAGATCACCGGCGAGTCGAAAAGCGTCTCCCCCTCGCCGATCACCAGGGCCGGCACTTTTCCCAGAGGGTTTGCGGCAAGAAAGTCGGCCGATGGCGCCGCTAAATCAATTTCGGCCAATTCGATCGTTTCCCCGATCCCGGCTTCGGAGGCGACGATCCGCACCTTACGGGCGTAAGGCGAGGCCGGGGTCAGATAGAGTTTCATCACCAATCCATCTCCTAAAAAACATCCTTGCGCTGGCGTGTTTCTGCAAAGACACCGACCGGATCGCACCCCTCCATCCCCAGAGCCCGGCAAAAATCGGCGTTATCGGCGCGCAGAAATGGGTTGGTCGCGCATTCTTCGGCCAGGGTCGAAGGCACGGTCGGCTCTCCTTTGGCGCGCAACCCGTCAACCGCCAGGGCGCGGGCGCGCAGGACCGGATTATCGCCATCGACGCTAAGGGCAAAACGGGCATTAGCTTGCGTGTATTCATGGGCGCAATAAACCCGTGTGTCGCCGGGAAGTGAGCGCAGGGTGGAGAGCGAATCCCACATTTGCGCCGGGCTGCCCTCAAACAAGCGCCCACAGCCGAGAGCAAAAAGCGTATCGCCGCAAAACAGGGCGCTCGCCTCTCTGAACCAATAGGCGATATGGCCGATGGTATGGCCCGGCACCTCAAAAATCTGGGCCTGGCTATGGCCGAGGTCGAAAACATCCCCCTGGCCGAGTTCGATATCGATACCGGGGATCCGAGGCGCATCCCTGGCGGCGCCGACGATCTGGCAGCCGGTTTCCGCCTTCAACGCCAAATTACCGCCGGTATGGTCGCCGTGATGATGGGTGTTGAGGACATAGGCCAGCTTCATCCCCCGCCTGGCGAGCAGATCAAGCACCGGCTCAGCGACCGCCGGGTCAACAGCCGCGCATTCGCCGCTTCCCTTGTCCTCAATAAGATAGACATAATTATCGGAAAGCACCGGGATTTGATGTATCTCGAGTGACGACATCGGTTTAGCGCTAGCCTCCTGGAATTCCCTGTTTCCCGTGAAACAGGCTATCATGTTGAGGGGTCGGCGGTCATCCGGGTAAACGACCACGAGGGCAAAACAGTTTATGTGGACAGACGTTATTGATCTGCGCGATTTCTACCAATCCCCTCTCGGCGAGGTGGCCCGACGTATGATCTCGCACCAGATCAACGCCCTTTGGCCCCAGGTGGGGCAACAGGCAACCGGCCTCTCGGTCCTCGGGATCGGCTATGCAACGCCCTATCTGCAGGATTTTGGCGCGCAATCACGCCGCGCCGCGGCCCTGATGCCGGCGGCCCAGGGAGTTCTCCACTGGCCCGATGATGGGCCCGGCCTGGTCGCCCTTTCAAGCGAATCCCTGATGCCTTTCCCCGATAATTCCATCGACCGGATTCTTCTCGTCCATGCGCTGGAATCGAGTGAACAGCTCCGCCCGATGTTACGCGAGGTCTGGCGCATCCTTTCCGAAAACGGCCGCCTTCTCGTCGTCGTCCCCAACCGGCGGGGGATCTGGGCACGGGTCGAAACCACGCCTTTTGGCCATGGCCACCCATTTACGCCTGAACAGATTTCGCGCCTGATGCGGGACACCGTCTTCACGCCGCTGCGTGGCCGCCGTGCCCTTTTCATGCCGCCCCTGGCCAACGGCATGGCCCTGGCCGCGGCCCCGGCCTGGGAAAAAATCGGCAACCGTTTTCTCAAAGGTTTGGCCGGGGTTCTTTTGCTTGAGGCATCAAAGCAGATATACGCCGCCGCACCGCTGGCCGGGGCCCGGCAACCGGTTCTCAGCCCCTTCCGCGAAGACGCCGGTCCCTAACCGTCAGTCCCGCCGCCGGACGAGGAAAACCCCCTCGCTGGAAAACAGATTGGCGAATAGACTGCCGGGAGAAAAGTCGATAGCGCGGCCGCCGCTGTTGAGCACCACGCCACGCTCGATGACCACACCCACCTCGTCGCAGAGAGCGATGAAATCCTTCAATGAGCAAAGATGGATGTTCGGGGTTTCATACCATTGATAGCTCAGGACATCGGTCATCGGCATGCGGCCCGTGGTCAGGAGTTCGAGGCGTACTTTCCAGAAACCGAAATTGGGAAAAGAAACGATGGCGCGGCGGCCGATCCGTACCATTTCCTGCAGCACTTCTTTGGGGTTGTGGGTCGCCTGCAGGGTCTGGCCGAGAATGACGTAATCGAAGGCGTCGGACGGATAATCCTTCAAATCGGTATCCGCATCGCCCTGAATAACGGAAAGGCCGTGACGAACACAGGCGTTGACCCCGGTCTGGCTCAATTCCACGCCGCGACCGTCGACCTGTTTGACATGGCCGAGATAGGCGAGCAACGCCCCGTCGCCACAGCCGACGTCGAGAACCCGGCTGCCCGGTTCGACCATATCGGCGACGATCCGCAGATCGGAGCGCAAGGCCGCCTGGCCTTCGTGATCTGGCCCGCCTACGACCATCTCAGCCCGCGATGTTCGGCCGCACCATTGAGAAAACCTTCGAGCGTGGCGTGAAACTCCGGCTCGTCGAGCAGGAAGGCGTCATGGCCCTTATCGGAATCGATTTCAACGAAGCTGACATTGGCGGCGACTGCGTTAAGCGCATGAACGACGGTCCGGCTTTCAGAAGTCGGGAACAGCCAGTCGCTGGTGAATGAGATCAGGCAAAAGCGCACCGGGGTGTCGGTAAAGGCCTTCGAAAGCATCCCGTCATTGGCCTCGGCAAGATCGAAATAATCCATCCCCCGGGTGATATAGAGATAGGAACTGGCGTCGAAACGCTCAACGAAACTGATTCCCTGATGGCGAAGATAGCTCTCGACCTGAAAATCGGCCTCAAAACCGTAGGTCACGCCTTTGCGGTCCTGAAGTTCGCGGCCGAATTTCTGTTGCAGGGTTTTTTCCGAGAGATAGGTGATATGCGCCACCATCCGGGCAACGGCCAGCCCACGGCTGGGATGGTCGCCGGTTTCATGATAGGCGCCGCCCTTCCAGTCGCGGTCGGCCATGATGGCTTGGCGGCCGATCTCATGAAAGGCGATGTTCTGGGCCGAATGACGGGCCGAAGAGGCGACCGGCACGGCGGCAAAAACGCGCTCGGGATAGCTGACCGCCCATTGCAGCACCTGCATACCGCCCATGGAACCGCCAATGACGCAGAACAGTTTGTCGATCCCGAGATGGTCGATTAGCAGTTTTTGCGCCGCCACCATGTCGCGGATGGTAATAACCGGGAAATCAAGGCCGTAAGGCTTGCCGGTCTCAGGGTTGATCTCTGCAGGTCCGGCGGTTCCCATGCAGCCGCCCAGCACATTGACGCAAATAATGAAATAACGCGTCGTATCAAGCGGACGCCCCGGACCGACCATGATCTCCCACCAGCCGGGTTTGCCGGTCACCGGATGGGGGCCGAGCACGAACTGGTCGCCGGTAAGGGCGTGACAGACCAGAATAGCGTTGGTTTTATCCGCATTCAGCGTGCCATAGGTCTGATAGGCCAGGGGAAAGGGGCCGAGTTCGGCCCCGCAATCAAGGCGCAGGGGGACATCGCCACCAAGCTCGATGCGATGGCCGGCAAGATCAGCCGCCTTGGCAGCGGTGGGCGGGCGGGAAATATCCTTGGCGGAAGGCGGAGTCATCTTGATTAAGGCCGGAAGGCTCCCCAAAGGCGGGTGGATAAATGAAAAAGGCCCTCAAAAAGGCCAAACAGCTAGTAAAGTATGGGCTGTTAGTGTCAACGTTTTCTTTGATTTTAGCAACACCAGAGACTACTACTATCCTTCCTTGACCCGGACCCCTCCGCATCATGTCCTCATCCAGAAAATCCCTTGATTCCCTCCGCCGCGACATCGACAAGATCGATGACGGTATTCATGACCTGATCATCCGCCGCGCCGCCCTAGTCGAGAAAATCCGTGCGCTGAAGGGCGGCGACGGCAATGCCTATCTGCGGCCGGCCCGGGAAGCGCAGGTTTTACGCCGCCTGATCGCCCGGCATGAAGGTGTTTTCCCCAAAAATGTCCTGATGCGTATCTGGCGTGAGCTGATGTCCGCCCTGGTCCGCCTTCAAGGCCCGTTTTCGGTTGCCGTCTTTTCCCCCGATGGGGCGCCGACCTACCGCAGTCTGGCGCGCGAGCATTTCGGCTCGTTCACACCAATGATTGCGGTTCCTTCCGTGGAGGAGGCCCTGCGCCTGGTGGCCGACGGCTCGGCAACCGTCGGGGTGCTGCCCTGGCCGCCGGGCGAACGGACCGAACCCTGGTGGCCGATGATGTCAAGCGTTGGACCGAACGCGCCCAGGGTGGTCGCCCGCCTGCCCTTTACCGGCGCCGGACCCGACCAGGAAGGCGGCTGGAACGACGCCGCCGAAGCCATTGCCGTCGCCGCCATAGAACAGGAACGATCAGAGCGCGACTGCTCGATCATCTTTATCGAAACCGATGTCGAGATTAGCCGTACCGGCCTGAGGGACGCCCTTGAGGCGATAGGCGTCGAGTCCGACTTCATTGCCTTTACACCGGGCGGCGGAACACCCTCATCATGGCAATATCTGGTCGAGACGACCGGGTTCGTCTCGCCGGATGACGACCGCATCACACAACTTCCCGAGACCAGCAACCTGCCGATTACCCGCGTCCTTCATGTCGGCGGCTATGCCGACCCGATGACACGGGAAGAACTCGCATCTTTTGAAGAAGGGGCCCTGACATGACCACTCCCCCGCCGCGGCCCGGCATACTCAATATTGCGCCCTATATCGGCGGCCTGTCGGAATTGCCGGGCGTCAACAAGGTGATCAAGCTGTCGTCTAACGAATCGGCGCTCGGCCCCAGCCCCTTGGCGCGCGACGCTTATCTTGAGGCGGCTGATCACCTGCACCGCTATCCCGACAGTTCGGCCGCCGGGCTGCGCGCCGCCATCGCCAGGGAATACGGGATCGATGGCGAAAAGATCGTTTGCGGCAACGGCTCGGATGAATTGATCTCGCTGCTGGTTTCCGCCTATGCCGGTCCCGGCGACGAGGTGCTCTATAGCCGCCACGGTTTCCTCGTTTACCCGATCGCCGCTTACGCTGCCGGAGCAACACCGGTTGAAGCGCCCGAAAAAAATCTAAAGACCGATATCGATTCCGTTCTCAATGCCGTGAGCGAGAAAACCCGCGTCGTTTTGATCGCCAACCCCAACAACCCCACGGGCAGCTATCTCTCGGCGCAAGAAATGGAGCGGCTGGCTGATGGCCTGCCCGAACGCGTGTTGCTTGTCATCGACGCTGCCTATGCCGAATACGTGACCGCCGGCGATTACACGGCAGGCGGAGTTCTTAGCGCCACCCGCGACAATGTGGTGATGACCCGGACATTCTCGAAAATCTACGGCCTCTCCGCCTTACGCCTGGGCTGGGCCTATGGGTCTGAGGGTATCGTCGATGTCCTCAACCGGACACGCGGCCCCTTCAACGTCAGCGCCAGCGCCCAGGCCGCCGGGATCGCGGCAATGAACGATTCCGCCTTTACCGCCAGGGCGCGGGCCTATAACGAGACCTGGCGCCAATGGACCGCTGAAAGGCTGAGCGAGATCGGTCTTACCGTTCATCCCAGCGTCGCCAATTTTCTCCTCGTCGGCTTTCCTCTTGAGGCCGCCCATTGTGCAGCCAGCGCCGACGTCTTTCTTAAACAAAACGGCATCATCGTCCGTCAGGTGGAAAATTACGGCCTTGCCGACTGCCTGCGCATCTCGATCGGCGCCGAAGAAGAGATGCAGGCGCTGGTCAAGGCCTTGACCCGCTTCATGTCTGCGGCCTAAGTAAACAACTCCATTGGCATGATATTTTTTACATAACTGTCCAGGAACACCGCTCTCATGTTTGATCGTGTCGCTATTATCGGAACCGGCCTCATCGGCGCTTCCCTCGCCCTGGCCCTGAAACGCCATGGCCTGGCCAACCATGTGGTCGGTTGCGCGCGCACCCAAGGCACCCTCGACAAGGCGTTGGCGCTCGGTATTCTCGACAGCGGCACCACCGATATCGCAGCGGCTGTAAGCGATGCGGATTTTATTATGCTGGCCGCCCCGGTGGGCGCCTTTGGCGACCTTGCCAGGGCCATGGCCCCGCACCTTAAACCCGGCGCCATCGTCTCGGATGCCGGCTCGGTCAAGCAGGCGGTCATTGATACAGTCACCCCGGAACTTCCCGGGAATGTCCATTTCATTCCCGCCCACCCCATTGCCGGCACCGAGCATTCCGGGCCCGAGGCCGGTTTTGCCGAACTTTTCGAGGGCCGCTGGTGCATCCTCACACCGCCCCGGAAAAGTGATCCGGCGGCGATCGAAACGGTCACCCAAATGTGGCGCAGTGTCGGCATGCAGACCGAAATCATGGATGCCGAGCATCACGACAGGGTGCTGGCCATCACCTCGCATTTGCCCCATCTCATCGCCTACACCATCGTCGGCACGGCGACCGATCTCGAAGCCCACACCAAATCGGAAGTCTTCAAATTCGCCGCCGGGGGATTTCGTGATTTCACCCGCATCGCCGCTTCCGATCCGGTCATGTGGCGGGATATTTTTCTCGGCAACCGCGAGGCCGTTCTCGACATGCTGGGCCGCTTCACCGAAGATCTGACCGCCCTGCAAAAGGCCATCCGCAACGGTGACGGCAAAACTCTGGAAGACCACTTTGCCCGCACACGGGAAATCCGCCGCGGCGTTATCGACGCCAATCAGGCCTGAGCCGCAGCCCCTGATGGGGACCGCTTTCGTTACTCCCAGATGACCGTCGGCAAATCCAGAAGGTGGATCGGCCCGATATTCAATTTTTGCTCCAGAACCGTCAACGGCACCGAAAGCGTCTTGCGGCCGTCTGTGCCGCGCTTGGCGAGCAGACCGAGAATGACCTTGGCGGTAGTCGCCTGGGAAGCCTTGATGACCCCCTTCTCCGCCAGCGCCTCAATGACCGGCTTATACCCCCGGATCGAGGTGGTCAGCGCCCCCATCGGCTGCATATCGCCATCAAGAGCCAGGGTTCCCCCGCCCTCAACATCCAGATCGCCCCAACGCAGGTTAAGACGCAGAACTTCCAGAGTGCCGCCCTCGTCACGCCATTCCTGGACCGCCACCGCCGTCGGGCCGGGACGCAGGGCGCCCATCAGGGCGGTTTCCCCCTGAATCAGGTCAAAGCGGGAGCCCAGGGGTAAATCGTCATCTTCCGGCAGCACCAGCCCCTCCAGGGAAAACGCCACATCAAGGGTCGAGTCGAGGTGCGGCACTTCGCCGGGGGGATAGGTGCGGATGCTGATACGGGCGTTTTCGGCCTCCAACAGATTGCCGCTGGCCGGCCCCGCATCTTCTGCAAGAATTTCCAGACCACTGATATCGACATAGGCCGCCCAGGGCCGAAAGCCGTCTTTCAAACCGATATAGCCCTCGGCTTTCGATGAAATGGCGAAAAGGCTACGCGCACCAGCTTTGCCCTTTCCGTCCTTCCTGAAGGCGTCGGCGGGATAGGTCACCTGATAGGTGCCGGGCAGGCGGAACTTGATCTCGCTGAAATCCCACGGACGGATGTCAAAGCCGATCCAACTGCCGCTCCACCCCCAATAACCGCCGTCTGGGCCTTCCGCGCTCGCCACCCTGAGGCCATCGACGGTCACATTGAGCCAGTAGGGAAAACCGCTGACGCGCACATCCTGGTATTCAACTTCCGTGGCGCGGGCACGGAGGTCTTCGGCCCAGCCCGCGATCCCACCCTTTATCTGTTCGGCGCTCACATACCAATAGGCGCCATAGGCTGCCGACAGGACAGCCGCCGCGATAACGAGGCCAGAAACAAGGGAGGTGAGACGCTTCATGGAATAAACAATATGGGGGGATAAATGGGGGGAATGACCGGGTTTGCCAAAAATACGTGGAGACAATCGGACGAAACGGATGAAACGGCAAGTTTTTCGTTCCCCGCCTTAGACTTATATCAACTCAACTTACCGATAGCCGCCACGGGCCACAGGCGGCAAATGCCCGGTAAGCCAAGGATCTAGCCGCATTTCGAATAGCTGCAGCTGGTACAGACATCACAGCCCTCCTGACGGATCAGGCCGGCTTCTCCGCATTTCGGGCATTGCCGAAGAAGCATTTCTGGCATGCCGACGACCTTCTGCCCGGCGCCCTCGCCGACCCCGCCGCCGACAGCGCTGACCTGCTCTTTGCGGCTCTCCCCGGCCTCCTCGTCGGGGGCAAGAAAGCCGATCTGCTTCATGTGATACTCGATTACATCGCCGATGGCGGCGAGAAGCGAGGGCACATATTTGCGCCCCATCCACTGGCCGCCGCGAGGGTCGAAAACCGCTTTCAGTTCCTCGACGACGAAGGAGACATCCCCACCGCGGCGGAAAACGGCGCTGATCATCCGGGTTAAGCCCACGGTCCAGGCGTAATTATCGACGTTCTTCGAATTCATGAAAATCTCGAAGGGCCGTCGCCTGCCGTCCTGAATGACATCGTTGAGGGTAATATAAATAGCGTGTTCGCTGTCCGGCCATTTGAGCTTGTAAGTACTGCCGGGAAGCTCCTCCGGGCGCTCAAGCGGCTGGGTGATATAGACCACGCCACCGGCCTCAAATTCATCCCCGGCGCGAGGTTCTGCGGCCTCAAAGGGCAGTTCGGGCTGGTTCTCAGCCGCCTCGCCTTTTTTAATCTCAAGCACGGCCCCGGTCACATCGTTGGGCCGATAGGTGGTGCAGCCCTTACAGCCGAGATCGTAACTGTGCATATAGATGTCGCGGAAGGAGTCGAAGGAAATGTCTTCGGGACAATTGATGGTCTTCGAGATCGAGCTGTCGACGTATTTCTGAACCGCCGCCTGCATGGTCAGGTGATCGGCGGGGGCCAGGGCCTGGGCATCGGTGAAATAATCCGGCAGCGGCGCCGTCTCGCCATGGAGAAGACGGAACAGACGAAAGGCATAGCCCGAGACATCCTCGGTCCGGCGAGTGCCGTCCGGCATCAAAACATTGCGGCTATAGGTCTGGCAAAAAACCGGCTCGATCCCGGAAGATACATTGTCGGCATAAAGCGAGATGGTGCCGGTCGGCGCGATCGAGGTCAAAAGAGCGTTACGCAGACCCTTTTCCCCAATCGCCTGGCGCACATCGTCTTCGAGGCTGGCGATATTTTCGCCGGCGAGGAGTTTTTCCGCGTCAAAAAGAGGAAAAGCGCCCTTTTCGGCCGCCAGATCGCTTGAGGCAAGATAGGCCGCGCGCCTGATTGCCTTCATCCAGCTTTCGGTCAGGCGCACCGCCTCTTCACTGCCGTAACGCACCCGGCACATGGCCAGGGCATCGGCCAGCCCGGTAATTCCGAGCCCGATCCGGCGTTTTGATTTTGCTTCGTGCTCCTGCTCGGGCAGGGGGAATTGCGACACATCGACAACGTTGTCGAGCATGCGAATGGAGACCGAGACCAGGCTTTCCAGTTCTGCCAAATCAAGCCCGGCCGTTGCCTGGAAAGGGGCGGAGACCAGCTTGGCGAGATTGATTGAGCCCAGGAGACAGGCGCCGTAAGGCGGCAGGGGCTGTTCCCCGCAGGGGTTGGTGGCGTGAATTTCCTCGCAGTAATAAAGATTGTTGAGGCGGTTGATCCGGTCGATGAAAATCACTCCCGGCTCGGCATAGCTGTAGGTCGCCCGCATAATCTTTTCCCACAACTGACGCGCCGGCAGGCTCTTGCAGCAGACCCCGTCGAAAACCAGCTCCCATCCCGCATCCTCTTTCACAGCCTGCATGAAGGCATCGGTGACCAGAACCGAAAGGTTGAACATGCGCAGACGGCCGGGCTCCTGCTTGGCCTCGATGAAGGCTTCGATATCCGGATGGTCGCAGCGCAGGGTCGCCATCATGGCGCCGCGCCGATAGCCCGCGCTCATGATGGTACGGCACATGGAATCCCAAACGTCCATGAAGGAGAGCGGGCCTGAAGCATCCGCCCCCACGCCTTTTACCAATGCCCCCTTGGGGCGCAGGGTGGAAAAGTCATAGCCGATGCCGCCGCCCTGCTGCATGGTCAGCGCCGCCTCTTTGAGGCTGTCGAAAATACCTTCCAGGGAATCGGCGACGTCGCCCATGACGAAACAGTTAAACAGTGTCACCTGACGACCGGTTCCGGCACCGGCCAGAATGCGACCGGCGGGGAGAAAACGGTAATCTTCCAGGGCGGCGTAGAATTTTTCTTCCCAGTCCGCGGGCGTCTTCTCAACCGCGGCCAAGGCCCTGGCGACGCGACGCCAGCTATCCTCAATGGATTTGTCCACCGCCTCGCCATCGCGGGTCTTAAAGCGATATTTCATGTCCCAGATCTGCTGGGAAATCGGAGCAACCGATGACATTAACTTCTCCATGAATATCCCGCAGAAGACCTCCTAGCGGGAACATTCTGTTCAGCGCACCCCAAACGGTCGCCATAAACAGTACCCACTGAGGCGACGCCAGACAATCGGGATAACACCCACTGATAAAAAGCGTTTAGGCCCGGAAAAAACCGCCGCAGGGCCGGGACCGCGGCGTTTCCGGAAAGCCCGGGAGTTCCGGGAGGAACCCGTTTGGTTATCACCGACCGGTCAGTCAGCGACAACCAAGGCCGAGTGTAAGGGGATTCCAGCCCCGTCGTCAAGAAAATGTTCTTGTTATGTTTCCACAAATCGCCCCCTTAACGCAACCCGGGCAATATATTGAAGGGGCAAATAAAAAAAGAAATATCCCCGTTTTCCACAGGGCTGGGATAATTCTATCCACGGCCGGTTCATGCTCTACGCGGGAGGCGCAGAGGTGGTGGGTTTACGATAGACAGAGCCGCTTTAAGGCAGATAGGGGGCCCTCGCCCGCCCTTCATCGAGGAGAGCGGCGGTTTTGGTTTCGATCCTCTCCTGCAATTGGGCCATGAAGGCGTCCCTCGACAAGCCCGGAGGAATAGGGGGCAGGAATTCAAGGGTAATGATGCCTGGAAAGATAACAAAGCGGCGGCGCGCCCAGAACAGGCCGGAGTTCAGGGCCACCGGCACCACCGGAATCTTGACCATGGAATAGAGCCCCGCCACCCCAGGCAGGTAATCGGGCGGCGAACCGGGCGTCGAGCGCGTGCCTTCGGGGAAAATCACGATATACCGGCATCCCTCGGCAATCACCTTTCTGGTCTGGCGGACCATATCCTTTAGAGCCGATCCCCCGGCGTCGCGATCCACTGCGATCATATCCAGCTTGTACAGAAACCAGCCGTAAAAGGGGATCGCAAGAAGACTCCTCTTAAAGATAAAAATCGGGTCCCGCACAATCGAGGCAAAGACGATCGTATCCCAGGCCGACTGGTGCTTGACCGCCAGGATTAGCGGCCCCGCGCCGAGGTTTTCAAGGCCGCGGAATTCGACCTTCAATCCGACAATATATTTCAATAGCCACTGCACACTTCGCGACCAAAAGGTTTCGATGACGACCGCCAGGGCGCGACCGGGAGTCAATACCACCAGCGTTCCCAGGCCACACACCAGGATGGTCCAGCTATAAAAAACGATCTGAAAGATAAGGGCGCGCAGAAAAAACATCAAAAAAACATCACTGGTTCTCAGGAAAAAGGACAACCGAATGGCGGGCCGCATTGGCCCGGTAGGGTCTCGAGAAAAGCCTGCCAAAGACCTTTGATGCCAGAAATTTATTATATTCTCCGGCGATCAGTCGGGCGGTGCCGGGCCATCGCCACCAGGGATCGAGGCGCACGTTTTCAGGAAAAACCGGATGGGAAATAAAGGTGATGTCGGGCATGGCGCGGCGAAATTCCATCAATCCCCGGGGAAGATGATAGTTGGCGGTGACGATGCGCAGGCTCGTAAAGCCGTTTTCTTTCATCCAGGTCGCCGTCTCAGCGGCATTGCCCACCGTATCCACGGCATCATAACCAAGGGTGATGCAACAGCTCAGCTCTTCGGGCGCGTGCTGGGAAACCTCCAGCAGTTCGGCCACATCAAGTCCCCGGTAAACGCCGGAGACAAAAAGCTTGTCGGCGAGGTTTTGCGACAACAGATCAAGACCGGTACGCAGACGGTTGCTCCCCCCCGTCAGGACGACGATGGCGTCGCTGCGGGTTACAGTATCAACTACCCGCAGCGGAATTTGGCCGGCAAACCAGAAAAGACCGGCCAGCCAGAGCCCGCTTGCAGAGCCTATAATCGCCGCCATAACGCGCCAGGGGTGCGCCTCGGCGTATCGTTGCAACCCCTTCATCCCGGCTCTCCCAGCCAGCTATCAATGGCGGCCTTGAGGTCGGCGAAAACAAGAACCGGCTGGACCTCATCGCCAAGACCGGCGGCCAGGGTATTTTCGCCGTGCCCGGTGCGCACCATCATACGCGGACATCCAATGGCGGCGGCAGCCTGCATATCGCGCAGGGTATCGCCGATCATCGGCGTCTCTTCCGCCACCCCGCCGTGCCGTGAGAGAGCCTCAAGCAGCATTCCCGGCGCCGGCTTGCGGCGCTCGGTCGGGTGATCGGGATGGTCGGGACAGAAAAGGATCTCGTCGATATGGGCGCCTTCCCGGGCCAACTCGGCATGCAGTTTTTGGTGGATAAGGGCCAGCATATCGAGATCGAACAGACCGCGCCCGATCGCCCCCTGATTGGTTACAACGACGGTTAAAACCCCCGCCTGGTTGAGCCGGGCGACGGCCGAGGCGGCGCCGGGAACGAGGATCAGCTCGTCGGGACTTTTGACATAATCGGAACGGTCTTCGTTGAGAACGCCGTCCCGATCGAGAAGAATCATTCTCATCGGCAGACCCTGGCTTCCATGCCCCTGGTTTCCCGGCTACTCATGGCATTGCCGCCAAAGCGCGCAGGACGGTGCGGCGCGCCGTCATCATCGTAACAAGCCCGGAGAAAACCGGCAGGGCGGCGATCATTAGCCATTCCCATAAAGTCATCGTCAGGGCCGGCAGGAGGGGAAGGTCGATCCCCCGGGCGACGGTTCCAAGACCGATCAGGGTGAGAAGGGCGAGAACAAGCCCCACCAACCCCCCGAAGAGGCCCTGATGGAGGGCGTAGAATTCGAACTGGCGGGCGATATAGCTGTCCCGCGCCCCGATCAGGTGAAGGACCTCGATAATGCCGTGGTGGACGGCCATGCCGCTGCGGGTGGTGAAAACCACCGTCGCCATGGCCGCCAGGGTGACGACGAAAACCAGACCCAGGGCGACCAGCCGCACCCACTGGGCCAACCCCACCAGCTTGTCCGACCACACCCGGTGATCATCAAGGGCGATACCCGGCACGGCGGAAATTAGGCGCTTTTCCAGCGCCGCCACATCGGGTGGATCGGCGGCGTCTATCGACACGTCGATAAGCCGGGGGATCACCAGTTCGACCGAGAGCTCTCCCTTGCCGAGCCAGGGTTCAAGCAAGGACTGAACCGCCCCTTCGGACAGCGGCTCGGCGGCAATAACTCCGGGCGTCTCCCGGAGGATTTTCAGGGTCCGGTCGAGATCGGCCTCGATCTGCGCCGACAGGCTTGCCGTTTTCTCCCCGGTCTCGCCCTGGGGCACGATCTGAACCGTCAAGGCCCCGGCCAGATCCCGGTCCCAGCGATCAATCACCCCGCCGACGGTAAGGGCGACAGCCAGGGACAGCGCCGCCAGATAGACCATCAGAGCGACGATCCAGGGCAGAAAGCGGCTGGACTGATCCTTATCAAGGGGCAAATCGAGGGGACGGGCAAACATTCAGGCAACCACCTTGTCGGTTGCCGGGTGGAGTTTGATTTCGCCATCCTCCAAATGCAGAACCGGGTGATTGAAACGGGAAATCAGTTCCTTGTTATGGGTGGCGATAAGAACCGTCGTGCCCATCTTGTTCAATTCATCGAAGAGATAAATCAAGCGCATCCCGATTTCGTTATCAACATTCCCCGTCGGTTCATCGGCAAGCAAAAGCTGGGGGCGGCTGATGACGGCACGGGCAATGGCAACCCGCTGCTGCTGGCCGCCCGACAGGGTCGCCGGGCGGTCGTCGAGGTGATCGGCCAACCCCACCCAGGCCAGGAGCTCGGCAACATGATCGTGGATTTTCTGCGGCTTCATACCGGCGACACGCAGAGGCAAGGCGACATTATCAAGGGCGGAAAGATGTTCGATCAGATGAAAATCCTGGAACACCACCCCGATGCGCCGCCGCAGGGCCGGCAGTTCGCGACGCCGCATGGTGCTGATGTCGCGGCCGAAAAGATTGATCAACCCACGCGAGGGCCGCAGCCCCATATAAATCAGCTTGAGAAGAGAGGATTTCCCGGCTCCGCTGGCCCCGGTGAGAAAATGAAGAGAACCTGGTTCCAGGGAAAAGTTCAAATCGCGCAGGATTTCGGCCCCTAAGCCGTAACGCAGACCCACATTTTCGAAACGGACCATCCAAGCCAACTCCAGATTTGCGGCCCTCGAACGGGCGGCCTTCACAGACAGAGAATGACACGGGGCCAAAGCTCCCGTCCAGAAAGACGTATAAGCCATCTGAAACGAAAAATCCCGCCATTCCTGGCAAAATCAACCCCTGGTCGGCGCATGGTCTTTCCTTGCGCTTGGCCGGTCAACCGCCTATAAAAAAATCGATGATAATTCGTATCAATAACAGGTGCGCTGCCCTGCGATGACTGGCTCATGATCGTTACCTGTCCCTCATGCGATATCCGATTCAAGGTCGATTCCGCGGCCCTTGAACCAGACGGCCGAAAGGTCCGCTGTTCCAAATGCGCCCATGACTGGTTTCAGACCCCCGAAGGCGCGCCGCCTGCGGCTGAAGAGACCAAGCTTGCCGACGTTCCTGAGCCGGAAGAGCCCAGCGCCGACGATGAGATGGAATCCGAAGACAACCTTGAAGCAGCCTCCGAGGATGTCGTCGACACCCTTGCCGACGATATTGAGGAAGATCTGGTTGATGTTCCCGGCCCCCTCGATCTTGGGGATTTTGAGCCCGAACCGATGGAAAGAGGCTCCGGGCGTCCATTAGGGCGAAAGAAAAAATCAAATATCGGCGCGATTCTGGGCTGGCTCATTCTGCTCATCATTCTCGGCGGCGGCGGCACCGGCGCCGTTCTCTATAAAGACAAAGTTATTGAACTCTGGCCGCCTTCCAACCGCCTTTATAATCTGGTCGGCATGGGGATACTGCCTCCCGGGGCGGGGCTTGAGCTTCGCAGCATCAAGTCCGAGCGTCACCGCGAAGGCGATGTCTCAAGCCTGATCATCAAGGGAGAGGTTGCCAACACCTCGCGGGATGTGCGGGACGTCCCCGTCTTCCGGGGTGCGCTGACCTCCAAGGATGGTGACGAGATCCACACCTGGACCTTTACCATCCGACAGGAAAACCTGCTTCCCGGCGAAGGCGTTCCCTTCAAGGTCACCGTCGAAGACCCGCCCAAAGGGGCCGCCGGTCTGTCCATCACTTTCATTTCCTTTGAGGAAGCGGGAATGACGCCAACCGGAGAAGGGGCGATGGAAGACACGGAAGAGATGATGGAAGAGCCGCAAGAAATGGAAACCGGCGACATGGATTCCGGGGCTGCCTCAGAACCGGCGATGGAGGAAGAAACCCCGATGATGGCCGATGAAGAGGCTGCGCCGACGATGGTTGAGGAAGAGATGGGCGTCACAATACCGCCGCCACCGTCAAGCCCCATGGCGACTGAGGCGACACCTGCGGAAACCCCGCCTGCCGAAGCGGCCCCTTAAGAGCGCGGTTCTCCAACCTCATAATTTCTCAAATAGCGCATTAATAGTCCGGAATCAGACGCTCGATATAGGCCTTTTCCGGGGCCGGTCGGTCGGCTTCCCCGGCCCGGCGGCGCAATTCGTCGAGAACTTCCCGTGCCTTGCGCAGTTCCATTTCAGCGGGAATATGCACCCGCCCTTGTGAATTTCCCTGAGGCCCGGGAAGCGGTCGGCCAAGAGGATCGAGATCGCCGCCCGGCGCGGGATTTGAGAGGTCATCGCCGTCGCCTTTGGCATCGCCCTTACCATTGGTTTCCATCTGCCGAAGATAGGCCTCCATCGCCCCCCTTGCTCCTTGCCGCAGGCCCTCCAGGGCCTGAGCCTGGTAATCCGTCGCCTCGCCAAGGGCGTCGCGGGACAGGGCCCGGCTTGCCTCGCCCATGGAGCGGGACGCCTGACCAAGCTCGACCGGCACCTGGCCAAGCTTTCCCGCCAGCCGGTTCATGAAATCATCGAGCCGGCGGCGCAAATCCGTCTGCGCCTCGCCCCTTGAGCGCGCCTCGCCCAAGCCATCCTCCCCGTTTTCGGCCCCGCCATCCTCCCGCGATGCGGCTCTTTCACGGGCCCGGCGAAAACTTTCATCGAGAAGCGCCTGCTGTTCCCCCATCAGGGCGCTGAGCGCCGGCATGACGTCCTTGGTAAACTTTGAAAAAGCCGAAGATTGCGCCCCCGCGCTGTGCAGGTTCTCGAGGGTTTCGCGAAGCCGGGCCAGCATTTCCCGCGCCCCTTCCCTTGAGCCGGTGCGGAGCATTTCCCGCGCCATATCGATCATGGCGCGCAAATCGTCACCGCGCAGAACCTGTACCGAGGCATCCGCCGGAAGCCGGCCTGCACTCTCCCGCGCCCGGCCCTGGGCCTCGGCCAGTGCTGCGAGATAATTTTCCAGCGCCACTTCAAGATCGTTGATCATGCTCTCGATCTCTTCCCCCGCACCCCCTTCTGCCAGGGCCTTGTTAAGGGCGTCTTCGGCGGCGCGAAAATCGCGCTCGGCCAGGGACAGTCCCTTATCGTCAAGGCGCAGGGCGATATCCCAGAGCAGGCGCTGAACCTCGCCAAATTCCGAAGGCGCCGGGTCTTCCAACAGTCTTCGCCGGGCGATTTGAAGGCCAAGGAAAACAACCATATCGTCGCCGAATTCATCCGGGGTCTTGGCCAGAGCGCCCAGGTTATAGGCGGTGTGACGCCTTAGCGCCCCGCCCTGACCGCCGCCGTGACGGGAAAGCCGGCGGCGTTCCTCTATGATCGCCACGGCAACCGGGTGACTGAATTCCCGGGCCGGCAGAACCGTCAGCTTCGACGAGCTATAGCCGGTCTGGCCAATTCCATCCCTTGCCCTGAGGCGCACCAGAACCGGAAGCCCGGCCCAAGGATGAGCGGTCAGGTCGTGATAGGTCGAACTCTGGCCGCGCCCCTCGCCGGGAGCAGGAGGCGGGAGCGCGACATTAAGCGTATTCCCTTTCGCCGCCGCCTTTGATGATTTGATGTTCCCTTCCCGCCCCAGCATCGAATTGGTGAACTGGGAAATCTCGGCCGTCACCGCCACAATTGCGTAATCATCCCCGGCCTCATAGTCGATGCGCAGGGCCATGCGCTCGCTTTTCGACAAAGATTGCGTGAATTCGATCTCAGGCGGCCGGTCCTCTATCAGGGACAGGGACCAGCGGCCGAGCGTCCACCAGCCCTGGACGACGCGCAATTCGATCGCACCCTTTTGATCCCCCCCGCTCACCGGTTCAAGAGCCAGGGCGACCTTGAAACCCTCGGGACCATTAGCCTGGAATGAGGTTTCATCTTCGCCCCACCACAAGTCAGGCCTGTCTCCACCGCCGTCGAGACGGGCCTCGATCCGGCTTCCCGCCGGCACCGCGATCTCTTGCGTCGGGCCGTTAACCTCCTCCTGGGGCCTGCCCGCACGGGTCAGGAAAACCGGGCCAAGCCCCGTATGTTCAGGTGGCGACACCCAGACATCAAGGCGGGTTTCCGCGCCGCCGCCCAGAGCCCGCCAGTCGGGGACAAGAGAGCCCCGCAACCTCTCCGGCGCATCGCCACCCGCATCGACAAGAGCGATCGCCAGAGCCAAAACAATGAAAAACCGCAGCCCCCTGGGATCAAAGGCGGCCATTGAGGCGGCAGGGAAGCCGATTTTCAGGCGTCTCGCCAAAGCCGCCATGCGTTCTTGATGCTGCCGCCACAAGGCGCGGGCCCCCGCATCATCGACATTGGTGGCGGGATGATCATCGAGGGCCGCCAAAGGCCGGTTCTGGAAGCCGCTGGTAATTTCAATCCGCCGCCGGGCCTGGGCGCGATCGGGAAAAACAAGGCCGCCAAAACCACGCCACAGGGCAAATCCGCCGGCACCGGCAAAAACGGCGAGAGAGACAACATGCCAGAACGGAGAGAAAAGAGTGAAGACATCGGATAAAGCAAAGACGAGAAATACACCGGCGACGGCCAGCCCCGGCCACAGAGCGGGCATAAGGCTTTCAAGCAACAGCACGATTCGGGCAGCGATAAGACGAAGGCTGAGACGGCGCACCGCGCGAGCTTGCTCCGCCCCGCCCCGGTCTTTGCCAGCTGCGCTCACCGCCTGGCCGGTCCCTTGCCGGAACCGCCGGGGGCAGACAGCCAGGGGGGCAATTGGTCGCGGGCGATGATGTCCTTGACCTCAAATCGCGGCCGGATGACGGCATGCTCTCCATCCGCCACCAGAACCTCGGCCGCCGGGGGGCGGGTGTTATAGTCCGAGGCCATCACAGCGCCGTATGCCCCAGCCGAACAGATCGCCAGTAAATCGCCTGTTTCCAGGGGCGCCAAGGGCCGCGCCTCGGCAAAGGTGTCACCGGTCTCGCAAACCGGGCCAACCACATCGACGTCTTTCAACACCGCATCTCCGGCGGGTTCAATAACCGGCAGGATATGGTGATGGGCGTCGTAAAGGGCCGGACGCAGAAGATCGTTCATCGCCGCATCGACAATAACAAAGCGACGGCTCATGCCCTGCTTGATCCGCACAATCCGGCTAACCAGCACCCCCGCATTACCGATCACAAACCTGCCCGGCTCAAAAATCGTCTCGCATTCCAGGGGCGCGATCTCATCGGCCAGAATAGCGGCATAGCCATCCAGATCCGGTGGCGGGCCGCCGTCATAGGAAATGCCGAGACCGCCGCCGAGATCGAGGCGATGGACCTGATAACCCTGACCGCGCAGCTCCCCGACCAGATGCGCGACCCGGCTGAAAGCCTCGCGGAAAGGGGCGAGATCGGTCAGCTGTGAGCCGATATGAACGGCCAGCCCGCAAAGCTCGATGCCGTCCATCCCGGCGGCCCGGGTATAAACATCCGCCGCATGGGGCAAATCAATGCCGAACTTGTTTTCCGCCTTACCGGTAGAAATCTTTTCATGGGTGCCGGCATCGACATCGGGGTTGATCCGGAGCGCCACCGTGGCGCGACGGTTCAGACGCCTCGCCACCTCATCCAGCATCGCCAGCTCTTCCACCGATTCGATGTTGATCTGATGGATCCCGGCATCAAGGGCGGCTTCCATTTCGGCGACCGATTTACCAACCCCGGAAAAGACGATTTTCGAAGGCGGAATGCCCGCCGACAGCGCCCGCGCAAGTTCACCCCCCGAGACCACATCGGCCCCGGCGCCCAGGCCCGCCAGAGTGGCGAGAACCGCCTGGTTCGAATTGGACTTACAGGCAAAGCAGACTAGGGGCGCAGGGTTTAAGGCGCCGTTGACGGCGGCGCTAAAGGCCTCAAACTGGCGGCTCATCGCAGTGGTGGAATAACAGTAGAAGGGCGTGCCCACTTCTTCGGCCAGCGTGTTCAGCGCTACCCCTTCGGCCCGCAGCACACCATCACCGTAAACGAAGGCCGGGCCGGTAACGTGAGGGGCATCACTCACTTGGATATTTCCGCGGATATTCGTTGCCCGGAGGCGGATCGAGCGAAACTTTCTTGCCGCATGAAACAAGCGGTGAGGAAAACGCGACGACCAGCAGTAGAGCGGTGAAAATACGCAACAAGCCTTTCATCTCCATCCCTTCCCCTTTAGAGAAAACGCCGCCGCGCCTCAAGGCAGGCGCGCTCTACATTGGCCGGGGCCGTACCGCCGAAACTCTTGCGGCTGGCCACCGATTTTTCAACGCTCAGCACCCGGCGCACAGCGTTGGTGATCCGCGGCTCGACCGAGTGCATCTCGGCCAGGCTGAGATCGGAAAGTGTCACGCTCTTTTTATCGGCAAGGGCGACCAATGCACCGGTAACGTGATGGGCCTGGCGGAACGGCATGTCGAGATGGCGCACCAGCCAGTCGGCAAGATCGGTGGCGGTGGCATGACCGGCCCCGGCGGCGGCTGTCATCGCTGCGGCGTTGACGGTCAGGGTGGCGATCATGCCGGTCATCGCGGCGAGGGACAGGTTAAGGGCGTCAAAGCCGTCGAAAACCGGCTCCTTGTCTTCCTGCATGTCCTTGGCATAGGCCAGCGGCAGGCCCTTGAGCGTCGCCAGTAGGCCGGAGAGGTCGCCAAAGATGCGGCCGCTTTTGGCGCGGATTAATTCAGCCGCATCCGGGTTGCGTTTCTGGGGCATGATCGAACTGCCGGTGGAAAATCCGTCGGACAGGGTAATAAAGGAGAATTGGGGGCTGCACCACAGAACAATCTCGTCGGCAAGCCTTGAGAGATGAACCCCGGCCAGCGCCGCACTGGAGAGAAACTCGAGGGCAAAATCCCGGTCCGACACGGCATCCAGGGAATTCGCCATCGGCTTGTCGAAGCCCAGCTCCCGCGCCGTTTTTTTGCGGTCGATGGGAAACGACGTGCCGGCGAGCGCCGCCGCACCAAGCGGGCATTCGTTAAGGCGCACACGGCCGTCACAAAAGCGTCCCCGGTCGCGGCCGAACATCTCGACATAGGCCAGAAGATGATGGCCGAAAGTCACCGGCTGGGCCGATTGCAGATGGGTAAGACCGGGCATGACGGTTCCGGCGTGACGCTCCGCCTGACCGATCAGCGCCGCCTGCAACGCCCGCAGGCCGTCGTCGATGTCGTCAATCGCGCCGCGCACCCAGAGGCGGAAATCGGTCGCCACCTGGTCATTGCGCGAGCGCGCCGTGTGCAGGCGACCGGCAGCCTCGCCGATCAGCTTGGCCAGCCGCGCCTCGATGTTCATATGAATATCTTCAAATTGGCGGCGAAACCTGAATTTACCCGCGGCAATTTCACGCTCGATCTTTTTCAATCCCGAAAGAATGGCCGCGCCGTCTTTTTTCGAGATGATCTTTTTCGCCACCAGCATATTGCAATGAGCGCGGGACCCTGCGATATCCTCTTTCGCCAGCCGTCGGTCGAAATCGATCGAGGCGTTGATCTCTTCCATGATCGCCGCCGGGCCGCCTTTAAAGCGCCCGCCCCACATGGCATTGCGATGGGGGGATTTAGACTTGCGGCGGGATGTTTTCTTTGCACTCATGAAATATCGTTCTCTTTTTACGCAGGACCGGATGGGAATACGCAGAATAACAGCAGTTTTAACCGTTTTGGCAATTTGTGTCGCCCTTACCCTGACGATTTTATGGATCAACCTCGATCATACAGGCGGTCGCGCGACCTATGAAGCCCTGCCTCGCCCCGGCGGCCCGCTTACCCTCCACGACGAGCCCCGCCCGCTTCCCCCCGTCACCTTCACAGATGGAGCGGGCAATACGGTCTCTCTTGAAGATTTCGCCGGCAAGGCCGTGCTGCTCAATTTCTGGGCCATCTGGTGCGAGCCCTGCCTCATTGAGCTGCCCGCCCTGATCCGCCTCAATGAAGAGCTTGCGGGTGAAAACTTCGCTTTTATCGCCCTTTCCCAGGATTTCAAGGGCGCCGAAACCGTGGTGCCCTTTCTTGAGGAGGGCGGAATGGAGAGCCTGCCGGTCTATTACGATTCCAACCTTTCGGCCTCTAGAGCGCTTTCGGTCAGGCGCATGCCGACAACCCTTTTAATTGACGCCCGGGGATTTGAAGCGGCGCGCTATGAAGGCGCCTATGAATGGGACGGGCCGACCGCCCGGACGATGATCGAGGGCCTGATGGAGCCTCAGAGCAAAACCGCCGCCGCGCCTTAAACCCAAACGTTAACGGGTGGGAACCGGTTCTTCGCCCTGATAGTCGTAAAAACCGCGGTTGGTTTTGCGACCGAGCCAGCCCGCCTCGACGTATTTCACCAGCAGGGGACAGGGACGGTATTTGTTGTCGGCCAGCCCTTCATAGAGCACCGTCATAATCGACAGGCAGATGTCGAGGCCGATAAAATCGGCAAGTTCCAGAGGCCCCATGGGATGATTGGCGCCGAGCCGCATGGCGGTGTCGATCGCCTCGACCGAACCGACACCCTCATAGAGGGTGTAAATCGCCTCGTTGATCATCGGCAGCAGAATACGGTTGACGACAAAAGCCGGGAAATCCTCGGTCATCACCGGGGTCTTGCCGAGACTGCCGACCAGTTCGCGGATTTCCTGGAACACCGCATCCTCGGTGGCGATGCCGCGGATCAGCTCAACCAGCTCCATCAACGGGGCCGGATTCATGAAATGCATGCCGAGAAAACGCCCCGAACGGCCGCTCATCGCCGCCAGACGGGTGATCGAGATCGACGACGTGTTCGACGCCAGGATAGCGTCTTCCTTCAAAATCTTGTCGAGCTTCTTGAATATCTCGCTTTTCAGCGTCTCGTCCTCGACGATCGTTTCGATGACCAGATCGCATTTGGCCAGACCCTTGATATCCTTGACCGTCTTGATCTTTTTCAAGGCCTTGGCCTTGTCGGCCGGCTTGATGCGTTTTTTCTTGATCTGGCGATCGAAATTATGACCGATCGCCTTTACCGCCGCGTCGAGTTCCTTCTTGCCGAGATCGCACAACAGCACATCGAATCCCGAGAGAGCAAAGACGTGGGCAATGCCCTGTCCCATCTGCCCTGCGCCGATAATCCCAACTGTCTTGATCATGCTGTTCCCTTTCCTGAGCGCCCCGGCGCCCTAAAGCTTTTCGGCCATCTCCGGCAAAACGTCAAAAAGATCGGCAACTAGGCCGTAATCGGCAACCTGGAAGATCGGCGCCTCTTCATCCTTGTTGATGGCGACGATGACCTTACTGTCCTTGATCCCGGCCAGATGCTGAATGGCGCCGGATATACCGACGGCGATATAGAGATCCGGCGCAACGATCTTGCCGGTCTGGCCGACCTGAAAATCATTGGGGACGAACCCCGCATCCACCGCCGCCCGGCTGGCGCCGACGGCGGCGTTAAGCTTGTCGGCAACGGTCTCGAGAAGATGGAAATTATCGCCGTTCTGCATACCCCGGCCGCCGGAAATAACGACCTTGGCCGAGGTCAGCTCTGGACGGTCGGACTTACTCAATTCCTGGCCGACAAAGCTCGACTTGCCGTAATCACCCGCACTTTCGACGCTCTCCACGGTGGCGCTTCCGCCCTCGGTGGCGACGGCGGGAAAGGCTGTGCCGCGCACGGTAATGACCTTTACCGCGTCCTTGCTCTGGACAGTGGCAATGGCGTTACCGGCATAGATCGGCCGCTTGAACGTATCGGGCGCTTCAACGCCGATAATGTCCGAAACCTGCGCCACGTCGAGGAGTGCGGCAAGCCGTGGCGCAATGTTTTTACCAAAGGTCGTCGCCGGGGCGAGGATATGGGTGTAACCCTCGGCCAGGCTTTTCATCAGCCAGGAGACGTTTTCCGCCAATTGATGGGCATAGGCCCCGTCATCGGCGTGCAGCACCTTGGAAACACCGGCGATCTTTGCCGCCGCCTCTGCCACACCGCCGCAATTTTCACCGGCGACCAGCAGAACCACATCGCCGCCCAGCTTGGCGGCGGCGTCCAGGGTGTGCAGGGTCGCCGCCTTGATTTCACTATTGTCGTGTTCGGCAAGAACGAGAACGCTCATCAGATCACCTTGGCTTCGTTACGCAGTTTTTCCAAAAGCTCATCGACGTCGGCCACTTTGACCCCGGCGGCGCGCGTCGGCGGCTCTTCCACCTTGAGGGTCGTCAGCCGCGGCGTCACATCGACACCCAGATCTTCGGGGCTCAACTGGTCGACCGGCTTTTTCTTGGCCTTCATAATATTGGGCAGGGTGGCATAGCGCGGCTCATTGAGGCGCAGATCGGTGGTAATAATCGCCGGCAGGGTGATATTCACCGTATCCAGCCCGCCGTCGATCTCGCGGGTAACCGCTGCTTCTCCATCGGCAAGCTCCACCTTCGAGGCAAAGGTCGCCTGGGGCCAGTCGGCAAGTGCGGCCAGCATCTGGCCGGTCTGGTTGCAATCATTGTCGATCGCCTGTTTGCCCAGGAACACGATGTCGGGGCTTTCCTTGTCGACGATCCCCTTGAGCAGCTTGGCGACCCCCAAAGGCTCAACCTCGCCCTCGGCGATTACGTGAATACCCCGGTCGGCGCCCATGGCCATTGCCGTGCGCAGGGTTTCAACGGAAGCGGCCGGCCCGATGGTGACGGCCACAACTTCCGTCGCCTTGCCCACCTCTTTCAGGCGCAGCGCCTCTTCGACAGCGATTTCGTCGAAGGGATTCATCGACATTTTGACATTGGCGGTCTCGACTCCGGTCTGGTCGGCCTTGACCCGGACCTTGACGTTAAAATCGATAACCCGCTTTACGGCGACGAGAATCTTCATTCATAACCCCGGAAACTGTTTTCCCACTTGGGCTTAGCCCACTTTCCGGGGCCGCCCTGTTCATTTCGCAGTTGCAATATAGACCATTTTTGCCGGGGGGCTGTCAATCGCCGGGGGGAAAAGAAGGAAATTGCCGATCCGCCCCGAAGACGGCTGAAAATCAGCGGTTGGCGCCGGGTTCCCAGAGCACATCCGATCCGCCCTTGTCGTTGAGAAAACGGGCGGCGACGAACAGATGATCCGAAAGCCGGTTGAGATAGGTGAGCGCCTCGGGATTGACCACCTCGCGCTCGATCAGCGCGGCCACCAGGCGTTCGGCCCGGCGCACCACGGTGCGGCCATGGTGAAGGTGGGCCGAAGCCGCCGAGCCGCCGGGCAGGATAAAGGAGGTCAGCGCCGCCAATTCAGTGTTCATGGAATCGATCTCGCTTTCCAGCCGTGCCGATTGCGAGGGCAGAATCCTCAAGGGCCCGTCCTCCATCCCCTCGGCGTCCGGCTTTTGCGGCCGGCAGAGATCGGCCCCGAGATCGAATAAATCGTTCTGGATGCGGGACAGCATCTCGTCGGCCATGCCCGTGACATGCAACCGCGCCAAACCGAGCACCGCGTTGGCCTCGTCCACGGCGCCATAGGCCTCGACTCTCAAATCGTGCTTGGGAACCCGCGTCCCGTCGCCAAGGGACGTCGCCCCCTTGTCGCCGCCGCCTGTATAGATTTTATCGAGCTTGACCATGAACGGCCCCTTTATCCCGCCCAGGCGATCAGCGCCGCAATCAGGAACAGGCCGACCGCCGAAACCTGGCAGATGACCCGAAGCCGCATCAGTTTGTTGCCGTGTTTTTTGTTGAATTCGCCGCCATTGGCCATCGAGAAAATCCCGGCAAACAGCACGCCGACCGTCGCCAGCATGGCGGCAACGATGAGATAGGGCAAAAGGGCATTCAGAAAAGCCATGGGCGTCACCTTACCCTGCGTCCCATGCTCGGCTCAAGGCGTCCATGTGTCGAGGCGGGGCGAATAGCTGGAGAGAAGCGTTTAATCCCGGCGGGTGAGCAGGCCGCGGGCGATCACCTGGGCCTGAATTTCCGCCGCTCCCTCGAAGATATTCAGGATGCGGGCATCGCAGAGAACCCGGCTCACCGGGTATTCCAGGGCATAACCGTTGCCGCCGTGGATCTGCAGGGCGTTGTCTGCGTTCGACCAGGCAACCCTTGCGGCGAGCAGCTTGGCCATCCCGGCCTCGATGTCGCAACGGCGCTCGGAATCTTTCTCCCTGGCCGAGAAATAGGTGAGCTGGCGGACGATCATGGTCTCTACCGCCATCCAGGCAAGCTTGCCGGAAATCCGCGGGAAGGCATAAAGCGGCTTGCCGAACTGGACCCGCTCATGGGCGTATTTCATGCCGATTTCCATGGCGCTCTGGGCGACGCCGACGGCGCGGGCCGCGGTCTGGATGCGCGCCGATTCGAACGTCGCCATCAACTGTTTAAAGCCCTGACCCTCGACCTCACCGAGCAGATTACCCGCCGGCACATCGAAGCCGTCAAAAGACAGCTCGTATTCCTTCATGCCGCGATAGCCGAGAACCTCGATCTCGCCCCCCGACATGCCGTCGGCGGGAAAGGGGTTGGCATCGTCGCCACGGGGCTTTTCAGCCAGGAACATGGAGAGGCCCTTATAACCCTTTTCATCCGGGTTGGTGCGCGCCAGCACGGTCATCAAATCGCTGCGCGCGGCATGGGTAATCCAGGTCTTGGCCCCGGTGATCTTGTAGCTCTCGCCGTCTTTGACGCCGCGCGTGGTCAGGCTGGCGAGGTCCGAGCCGGTATTGGGCTCGGTAAAGACGGCGGTGGTGAGAATTTCACCCGAAGCGATCTTGGGCAGCCATTCGGCCTTTTGTTCCTCAGTGCCGCCAAGACGGATCAGTTCGGCGGCGATTTCCGCCCGCGTGCCCAGGGAGCCAACAGAGAGATAGCCCCGCGACAATTCTTCAGTGACCACGCACATGGCGACCTTGCCCATGCCGAGGCCGCCGTTTTCTTCCGGGATGGCGAGACCGAAGACACCCAGCTCGGCCATCTGCTCGATGATCGACATCGGGATGAACTCGTCTTTTAGATGCCATTCATGGGCATTGGGCAGAACCTGTTCCTCGGTGAAACGATGGAACTGGTCGCGCACCATGTCGAGCATCTCGTCGCCGAGACCGGTCTGGCCGTAATTGCCGTGGCTGATGTGTTCGGCGATCGCCTGACGGACAGAAGCAGTATTCCCTTTGGCGGAAAGAGTCATCACCGCCGGCGTGCCGGCAAAGCCGATCAGGGCCTGAACCGGAATGCCCAGATCAACGGGGCGCAAAACCTCGACCTGGCTCATCGGCAGGCCGCCAATCATCTGGCAGAGATATTCACCGTAAGCCGCCTGAAGGATGAGGGATTCCAGATCGCCCAGAGCGCCATCGGCCTTAAGCCGTTCGGCCCAGGCCAGCATTTCACGAAGGGCGGCGACATAAGTTTCGAACCAGGCCAGCCCGTGGACGGCAAACTGGTCGGACTCAAGAGCCGCGGTGTCGATCTTTCCGTCTTTGACGACCAGCTCCTCGACCGCGCCGTGGGCGGCTTTACCGAGGTCCTGGGCGGCGCCAAGCGCCAAGCCGCAAACTTCAAGAAGATCGGGCAGGATCAAAGGCCCGGTCTCTGACTGGTTGTCATTCATGATTTTCTCCCTGTCCGGCCTGCCGGAAAAGATTGGGCTAAAAGAGAACCGGCCCTCGCCTAGTCCTCAATCGCCTCTTCCAGTGTCCGCATGCCCGGCCGCTTGGCCTGAACCAGCACCGCCATGTTGCCCGGCTTGTGCTCGTTATTCCACATCTTGGTATGGGCCTTGGGAATGTCGTCCCAGGAGAACACTTCCGACATACAAGCGTCGATACGGCGCTCGACAACCAGCTGGTTGGCCTGAGAGGCCTGCTTGAGATGGGCGAAATGGCTGCCCTGGATACGCTTCTGGCGCATCCAGACAAAGCGCGCATCCATGGTCAGGTTATAGCCGGTGGTGCCGGCGCAGAAAACGACCATGCCGCCACGCTTAACGACAAAACAACTAACCGGGAAAGTGGCCTCGCCGGGATGTTCAAAGACGAAATCCACATCGACGCCCTTGCCGGTGATGTCCCAGATGGCCTTGCCGAACTTGCGGCACTTTTTCATATAGGCGCCGTAACCCTCGGCATCGTCAACATCGGGCAAGCGGCCCCAGCAATCGAAATCCTTGCGGTTGATAACGCCCTTGGCACCGAGCGACATGACGAATTCGCGCTTGTCCTCTTCCGAGATTATGCCGATGGCGTTGGCCCCGGCAGTGGCGATCAACTGGATCGCCATGGAACCGAGACCGCCGGACGCGCCCCAAACCAGCACGTTGTGGCCGGGCCGCAGGATATGCGGGCGATGGCCGAACAGCATGCGATAGGCAGTGGCGAGGGTGAGGGTGTAACAGGCGCTTTCTTCCCAGGTCAGATGCTGGGGGCGCGGCATAAGCTGCTGGGCCTGAACGTTGGTGAACTGGGCGAACGAGCCGTCCGGGGTCTCATAGCCCCAGATACGCTGGGTCGGCGAATTCATCGGATCGCCGCCGTTACATTCCTCGTCGTCGCCGTCATCCTGGTTACAATGGATGACCACTTCATCGCCGACTTTCCAGCGCGTGACCTTTGAGCCGACGGCCCAGACGATGCCCGAGGCGTCAGACCCGGCGATATGGTATTCGGCCTTGTGGATGTCGAAGGGGGAGACCGGCGTGCCCAGGCCCGCCCAGATGCCGTTATAGTTGACCCCGGCGGCCATAACGAGCACCAGCACTTCATGGGAATCAAGCACTGGCGTGTCGAGAACCTCGACCTGCATCGCTTTTTCAGGCTCGCCATGGCGCTCACGGCGGATAGCCCAGCCATACATCTGCTTGGGCACATGCCCCAGCGGCGGAATTTCACCGATCTCGTAAAGATCTTTTTCAACCTGGTTCGGATTCATGTTAACGGCCTCAACGGCATTGCTCTTGGACAAACTACTTCCCTCTCACAAACAAATGCATATATTCCCCGATACGGAAAACAGACCCGGCAAACCCCAAAAATCGGGGGAAAAGCCCTCTGCCACCGCGAATGGTCAAGATATTTACCCTCCGGGCGGTTTTTCTGCAACGCACAATATGATAAAACACCGGCAAAAGAGCATCAAAAAGGCCCAAAAGCAGCGGAAAACCGCAGGAGAATTGAGATTATGACCGATAAAAAAACCGCAACGGCCCCAAAAACGGCCCCGAAGCGCGACCGTCCGTGGATGATTCGGACCTATTCCGGCCATTCCTCGGCTTCCGCGTCGAACGCGCTCTATCGGACGAATCTGGCCAAGGGCCAGACCGGGCTGTCGGTTGCTTTCGATCTACCGACCCAGACCGGGTACGATTCCGACCAGCTCTTGGCCAAGGGCGAGGTCGGCAAGGTCGGCGTGCCGGTCTGCCATCTCGGCGACATGAAGACCCTGTTTGAGGGTATTCCGCTGGATAAAATGAATACCTCGATGACCATCAACGCACCCGCACCCTGGTTGCTGGCGCTTTATATTGCAGCGGCCGAAGACCAGGGCGCGTCCCGCGATCAGCTCGCCGGGACCACCCAGAACGATATCATCAAGGAATATCTCTCGCGGGGCACTTATATCTTTCCCCCGGCGCCGTCGTTGAAAATGACCACCGACGTCATCGCCTTTACATCGAAGGAAATTCCCAAGTGGAACCCGATGAACGTCTGCTCCTATCACCTTCAGGAAGCCGGGGCGACCCCGGTGCAGGAGCTCGCCTTTGCCCTGGCCAACGCCTGCGCCGTTCTCGACCGGGTGAAGGAAGGCGGCCAGATCGCAGAAGCCGAATTCCCCCATGTCGCCGGACGGATCAGCTTTTTCGTCAATGCCGGCATGCGGTTCGTCACCGAGATGTGCAAGATGATGGCCTTTGCCGAATTGTGGGATGAAATCTGCCGCGAGAAATACGCCATCGAGGAAGAAAAATACCGCCGTTTCCGCTATGGCATGCAGGTCAATTCATTGGGCCTGACCGAACAGCAGCCGGAAAACAACGTCTATCGTATTCTCATCGAGATGCTCTCGGTGGTCTTGTCCAAGAACGCCCGGGCCCGCGCCATCCAGCTTCCGGCCTGGAACGAGGCCCTGGGCCTGCCCCGGCCCTGGGATCAGCAATGGTCCCTGCGCCTGCAACAGATCATGGCCCTGGAGACCGACCTTCTTGAATATGACGATATTTTCTCCGGCTCGACGGTGATCCGCAGCCAAGTGGAGGAACTGAAAAGCGAGGCCAGAGCCGAGCTCGCCCGCATCGACGAGATCGGCGGCGTCGTGGCGGCCGTTGAATCGAGCTATATGAAACAGCAATTGGTCGCCGCCAATGCCCAGCGCCTCGCCGATATCGAATCCGGGGACCAGAAGGTGGTCGGCGTCAACTGTCATACCGAAACCGAGCCCTCGCCCCTGATGGCGGGGGAAGACGGTGGCTTCCTGACCACCGATCCCGATGCCGAGGCCCAGCAGATCGAGCGCCTCAAGGCTTTCCGCGCAAAGCGCGATGATGCGGCCGTCAAAGAGGCTTTAAGCGAATTGGAAAGTGCGGCCAAGGAAGACCGCAATTTGATGGAAAGCTCGATCAAATGCGCCCATGCCGGGGTCACCACCGGCGAATGGGCGGGGATGATGCGCGAAATTTACGGCGAATACCGCGCCCCGACCGGTGTCGGCGGCGTTGGCGCCGGACAGGGCACGCCGCCGGCAGCCGGGGGTGACGATTACGCCCCGGTGCGGACCCGCGTCGAAGAGGTTTCCACGCGCCTTGGGCGGCGGCTTAAAATGCTGGTCGGCAAGCCGGGGCTCGACGGCCATTCAAACGGGGCCGAACAGATCGCCGTCCGCGCCAAGGATTCCGGCTTTGAGGTGGTCTATGAAGGCATTCGCCTGACCCCGGCCCAGATCGCCAACACGGCGGTTGAGGAAGGTGTCCATGTGGTCGGCATCTCGATCCTTTCGGGCTCCCATCTGGCGCTCGTCGGCGAAGTGCTGGAGCGCATGGAAAAGGCCGGAATATCGGACATCCCGGTGATCGTCGGCGGCATTATTCCGCCGGCCGATGCGGAAGCACTCCTGAAAGCAGGGGTGGCGGCGATTTATACGCCCAAGGATTTCAAGATCGCCGAGATCATGGCCGATATCGTTGAGCTTATCGACCGCACGTCCCGGGAAGCGGCCTGAGCGCCGCGTGGCGCCCACGGCCCTGGCGAGAGCGCCCCAGCCCGTGAGCCTTCTCGACCGCATCGATGAATGTCAGGCCTGGAAGCGGGCCGATTTCATCCCCTTTGAAATCGACGGGCACGGCGTCGGCTGGCTGCGCAGGACCGAACTCCACCGCCTTGATCCCTGGCAAGATGTCTTCGATTTTACGGCCGACAAAATTGTCCTTTCGCCAAAGCTTGACGATTGCACATCCCGTACTGCGGCCCTGGAAGAAGTCGCCCGCGGCCTTTACGAGGGCAGCGCCTTTACCCACTGGCGAGACGAGCCCTATCCGGTTCTCGCCTTGCCTGAAAAGCGCACGGAAATTCCCGATTTTCTGAGCACACCCCTGGCCCTGATCGAACGCTCGGCGGTGCGTTTTTTCGGCCTCCACGCCTGGGGCGTCCATCTCAACGGTTTTACCCGCACCCCTGAAGGCCTTCACATCTGGCTGCAACGGCGCGCCATCGACCGGCCGCTTCACCCCGGCCTGCTCGATAATCTGGTCGCCGGGGGCCAGCCCGCAGGGATCCCCGTCGCCGATAATCTGCGCAAAGAGTCAATGGAAGAGGCCGGGCTCGACCCTGAAGTGATGGCCGGGGCGACGGCCAAAGGCGCCCTTTCCTATTGCGTCGATACGTTTGAGGGCCTTTCGCCGGCGACCATGATCATCTTTGACATCGAACTCGACGCCGACACCATCCCCCGGCCACAAGACGGGGAAGTGGCTGAATTCCTGCTCTGGCCGGTGGAAAAAGTGGTGGCGGCAATGGAAGGCGGCGAAGAGGTCAAACCCAATACCCATCTGGCCCTGATCGACTTTCTCCTGCGCCACGACCTGCTCGACGCGTCGCCGGCCCGGCGCGCCGAATTGAAAACGGCGCTGGGGCGAAACGGCTAGACCTCTTTAAACCCCGTCATCGCTCTCACTTCGGCCGGGGTCTTGCCGCCCTCGCGCAGTTCTTTCAGGGTGATCGACTTGTCGCGCTTGGCCAGTCGTTTCCCGGCCTCGTCGGTGAGCAGGTGGTGATGGTGATAGGCTGGCGCCTCAAACCCCAGCAGCGCCTGCAACAGACGATGGATGTGGGTGGCGGTGAATAGATCATCGCCGCGGGTGACCAGATTCACCCCCTGCACATGATCGTCCAGGGTCACCGAGAGGTGATAGCTGGTACGCACATCCTTGCGCGCCAGCACCACATCGCCGTGAAGCTCGGCCTCTACCGTCACTTTGCCTTTTTCCGCCTCAAGCCAGGTGAGCGGCCCGGCGATCCGACAGGCTTGTTTCACATCAAGACGCAGGGCATGGGCCTCGCCGTCGGCGATCCGCCTTGCCGCCGCCTTCCCCTCAATCCCCCGGCAGAGGCCGGGATAGACCGGAGCTTCTTTTGAAACATGGGGCGCCTGACCGGCGCGCTCGATCTCGGCGCGAATATCGCCTCTGGTGCAGAAACAGGGATAGAGCACCCCCATTTCCATGAGCCGTGAAAGGGCGGCGGCGTAATCCTCCATATGATCGGACTGGCGGCGCACCGGTTCTTCCCAGCCCCAGTTTTCGAGCCCCTCGCCGAACCAGATGAGATCTTCGATAATCCCGGCCTCGAATTCAGGCTTGCAGCGTCCCCTATCAATATCCTCGATACGCAGCAGAAAGCGGCCATTCTCAATCCGCGCCGCCTCCCAGGCGATCAGGGCGGAAAAGCCATGGCCGAGATGCAGCCTTCCCGTCGGGCTGGGGGCAAATCGCGTTACGCTCACTTTAGAAGACGCTCCGGTCATCTTTCACCTTCTCCCGCGCCATCCTGTAAGTGGCGCAAATCCGCGAATTTTCTTCAAACAGACATATAAACCGTGTAACCTCTGGCACCAAGAGAGTGAAGCAAGGAAGGGAGGCTCCCATGTCGGTCTCGCCGGAAAGCTGTCCGGCTCTGGTGCTTAACGCCGATTTTCGGCCGTTGAGCTATTTCCCGCTGTCTCTCTGGTCCTGGCAGGATTCCGTCAAAGCGGTCTTTCTCGACCGGGTCAACGTGGTCTCGGAATATGAAAATTGCGTCCATTCGCCGCGCTTCGAGATGCGCCTGCCGAGCGTTATTTCACTTAAAGAATATGTGCCGCTGAACCGCCGTCCGGCCTTTACCCGTTTCAACGTTTTCCTCCGCGACAGCTTTTCCTGCCAGTATTGCGGCGGGCGCTTTCGCACCGAGGAACTTTCTTTCGATCATGTGATCCCGCGCTCACGGGGCGGCCGCACCACCTGGGAAAATGTCGTCACCGCCTGCGGCGTTTGTAATTTGCGCAAAAGCAATCATTCGCTGAAAGAAGTCGGCTTTCACCTGCGCCACCCGGCGTGCCAGCCCTCGACACGGGAGTTGCAGGAAAACGGCCGCGCCTTTCCACCCAATTATCTCCACGCCAGCTGGCGCGATTTTCTCTATTGGGATAGCGAGCTGGAACCCTAAACGCGGCCTCCCCTACACCCTGGTCGAGAGCCAGATGGCAAGGCGCGACCCCGCCTTGATGGCCCCGGTCAGCAGGGGATAGGCCGGAGCGCCCCGCGCCCCATGGGCATAGGCGGTGTCCCGGTGTTCAATTTCTTCGGCGCGATACTGTTCGATCTTCGCCTTTAACTCCGCCTCGTCTTCGCCGAGCTTTCCCGCCTGGCCCGCGTAATGGTCGTCGATCACTTCCTCAACCGCCGCCGTACAGGCCATGGCCGCCTTTTCCCCCATCGCCGCGGTCGCAGCACCCAGCGCGAAACCCGCCACATGCCAAAGCGGCGACAGGGCCGTCGGGCGCACCCGGCGAGAGGTCACAAGTTTCTCGAAATGAGCCAGATGCTCGCGTTCCTGCTGTGCCATTTCACGAATGGCCGGGGCCATTTTACTCTTCCCAAGAACGGCGAGCTGGCCTTCGTAAATCCGCACCGCACCGAATTCTCCGGCGTGATCGACGCGGATCATGCGTTCGATCATCTCCTCTTTTGTCGGGTCGCCGGGCAGACGCCCCTCGCCGGTCTTGGGGGGGCTTTTCAAAGCGCGCTTATCGGTCATGTCAGCACTCCTCTCCGATCCTGCGCCAGCCGGCAAAGGCGAAGCCGGCCAATGCCAGGGAGGCGATGACATTATACCCGGCCATGGAGATTCCGAAAAGCGACCATGCCACCTCGTCGCACCGGGTGATCGGGGCTGCCATCAACTGGGCGCGCAATTCCTCGACGGTTTTCGCCGTCCCGGCCCCGGCCCCGCAGGATTCTGTGCCCGCCCACCAATGCTGTTCGACCCCGACATGAAAGGCGGCGATCCCCGCGCCTATCAGAAGGGCCAGACCACAAAGCGCGATCAGGCCGCGCACCCACTCGATCTTTGGCGCGGGTGAAAAGGCGAGGCCCAGACCAGCGCCCGAGATCATGATAACAGCGGCATAGGCCGCGCGCTGATACAGGCACAGCACACAAGGGGCGAGACCGCCGACATATTGAGAGGTCAGGGCGCTGCCAAGTGCTGTCACCGACGCCGCGAAAAGCCCGAGGAGCACCAGCCGGGCCAGAACAACCGGGCTGGGGTTAGAAAAGGTATCGGACAAGGACAAATCCTCCGAAAAGGGCGATGAAGAACACCGTCGCCACCAGGGTGAGATTCTTTTCGACGAAGCCACGCACCGGCGGTCCAATATACCACAACAACCCGGCCTCGACGAAAAAGCGCAGGCCCCGCGACAGCACCGAAGCGATGGTAAAGGTCACCATGTCGAGCCCGGTGACGCCGCTGGCAATCGTGATCACCTTATAGGGAAAGGGTGTCACACCGGCCCCGGCGACGATCCACGCCCCCCAGGCGTTATAAGCCTCGCGGAATTCATCGAACCGCCCGGTCTGGCCGTATAGCTCCAATACCGGACGGCCGACGCTCTCATAAAGCAGGGCGCCGATGGCATAGCCCGCCAGGCCGCCGAGCACCGAAGCGACGGTACAGACCAAGGCGATCCGCCAGGCCTTTTCCCGCGCCGCCAGCACCATCGGAATAAGCAGAACATCCGGCGGGATCGGAAAAACCGAACTTTCAATGAAGGAGATTGCGGCCAGCACCCAGATGGCGTTGGGCCGCGCCGCCTGGGCCATGGTCCAGTCATAAAGTTTTTTCAACATGGCTGCCGGTGTAGCAGCCCGGCCGACGCCCCGCAACGATCCGATGCTCAGAACCGGGCAATCTTATCGGTGCTGCGGCTTGACCTCCCCCGCCTGCGCGCCCTATACCGGCTGATACCGAGCCCGTGCCCCTGTGGCGGAATTGGTAGACGCGGCAGACTCAAAATCTGTTGTTGGCAACAACGTGGGAGTTCGAGTCTCCCCGGGGGCACCATCGGCACCTGAGGCAATTCCCCCGTCCGGCGGGGCCGAGCCCAAGGAAATGTATATGTCATCCGTCCTTGTCGAAACCGCGACCCCAGTACCAACGCCATCCCCCGGCGACGCCTTTGAGGAAGCCGTGCGCGGGTGGCGGGAATTTGGCCGCGAAACGGAAATCTCACATCGTGACGGCGTTGCGGTCTATCGCAACGAGTTCTGGACCTCGAAACAGCGCGCCGGCCATGCGCTCCACGAAATTTCCTATCGCGCCTGTTTCAAGCCCCAACTGCCGGGCTTCTTCATCGACCGCCTGACCCAAAAGGGCGAGGCGGTTTTTGATCCCTTCATGGGCCGCGGCACCACCCTGCTCGAAGCCCGCCTCAAGGGGCGCCGGGCGGTGGGTAGCGATATCAATCCTTTAAGCCGCATCCTGCTCGGCCCGCGCCTCACCCCGCCGTCGATTGACGTCATTACCACCCGCCTGGAGGCCATCGACTTTTCCGCCGCCGCCGAGACCCCCGATGAGCTGCTGGTGTTTTATCACCCCGACACCTTGCGGCAGATCTGTGTTCTGCGGGATTACCTTCTCAGCAAAACATCCGCCGGGACGCTGGACATTGTCGACGAATGGATCCGCATGGTCGCCGTCAACCGCCTCTCCGGCCATTCCAGCGGTTTTTTCTCGGTCTATTCCCTGCCCCCCAATCAGGCAGTGAGCCTAAAATCCCAGGCGCGCATAAACGCCCGGCGCAAACAGACGCCGCCCTTGCGCAACGTGCCGGGACTGATCGCGAAAAAGAGCCGCTCCCTGTTACGCCACAAGATGCCGCCGGACCCACCCCTCTCACCCCTTCTCCTCAATGGGCCGAGCCATCACGCGCCTGAGATCGCGGATGCATCGGTAAGTCTCGTCGTCACCTCGCCGCCCTTTCTCGATGTCGTCGATTACCAGGGCGATAACTGGCTGCGCGGCTGGTTCTGCAATATCGATATGGCGGCGGTGCCGATCACCAATCACCGCAGCATTGACGAGTGGACGGAATTTACCCGCAAAACCTTTACCGAGATGGCCCGCATCGTCCGCCCCGGCGGCCATGTGGCCTTTGAGGTCGGCGAGGTGCGCGCAGGCAAGGTGGCGCTGGAGGAAGTCGTTCTAAAAGCAGTCCGGGGTCTGGCGTTAAGGCCGTCTCTTATCCTCATCAACGACCAGAAATTCACCAAGACCGCTAATTGCTGGGGTGTCGCCAACAATTCCAAGGGCACAAACACCAACCGGATCGTATTGCTGCAAAAGACTTAAGAAAAAGCAGGCCGGGATGGGGGCGACCGGAAAACAGACCCGGACCCCCTCTCTACATCGGCGCGAAATACTTGAATTTCTTTTTCCACAGGGCCTGGCGCTTCTTGTCCTCGAATGTCGGAGAGGCAGCTGTGATTTTGCGGGCGACGGCATCCGCCTGGCCCTTGTATTCAAGGCCGATCACCGCGTTGCGTGAGTTGCGGTAAACCTTCACCTCACGGTCGAACTCCTCCTCATTGTCCTCTTCGGCGAGCTTTATCAGGGTCTCGCCGACGGCGTTAAGGTGCCATAACAGGGCGTTCTTCAGATAGGGAAAGCCGCGCATCACCTTGATCCGCTGGAAACGGGTGTTGCCGTCGAAAAACAGGGACAGATAACGCAGGTTGAAGGGATGGGCCGCGTATATCAGGCGAGCGAAGAGAAGCCCCACCTCCAGATAGCTCGCCTTGTTGTCGCGCAGGATAAGATAAATCTTGTCGGTGATTTCCTTGATGTGTTCTTCGGCGTAAATAACCGTCGAATCGTTGTCCGGCCACAAGGCCTTTACGTCCCTTTCCAGGGCCGTGAATTTCACCAGACTGATCTCGCCGATAGCCGTGCAGATGAAGCCGATTTCGGTTTTCGTCAGAGGTTTTGGCTTTCCCACGATCTTCTCGCCGATGGCCTGGGAAATACCCTCGTCGATCCCAACGACTTTATCAAAACGCCGTTTCTTCGCCTTCTCCACCCGCGAGGCGCCACTCTTCTTTTTAAGCACCTTCTGCAACTTGGCCTTAAGGCCTCTTTCTTCTTTAACCGCCAGGGCCTCTTCGGCCTGGGTGCGAATATCTTTGAACAGGGTAGCGATTTCCCCCAATTCGGAAAGAAATTCTCCCAGAGGATCGCGTCCCTCCTTGGCCTCAAAAAAACTGTTGAAAAGATCTCCGGCGCCAGCCTCTCCATCCACCCCCGTCAGATCAATATCATTAGCATCGCGCCAGACGGTAAATTCCTTCTTCGTCCGCCGCCACATGGCAGAGGCCTCTCCCAGGACAAAATCCTTGAAGAAAAATTCGGTGGTGATTCCAGCCAGCTCGGGGGACAGCATCACCGCCTTTGATGAAATGGGGGCGGAGATCAGCGCAAGACGGGTTTCTATCTGGCGCAGAACGAACTTATCGAAATAGTCGCCGAAAAATGTCTCCGGCTTTGCATCACCCTCGGCATCAGCCTTTGTTTTTTTCTTTTTTCCGGCAGCGGCGACCTCCCCCGCCTCGTCGCCGAATTCCTCTTCAACTTCTTTTTCGAGGATTCCCGCACTCACCTGGACCAGGGCATTCTCGAGAATATCCAGATCGTCCGCCCGGGATTCCTCAAGGGCGTTATCCGCACTCTCGGCAAGTAGAAAATCGACCCCTTTCTGACGCGCCTGTTTGATCGTTTTGGGATCAAGGGCGCTCATTTTATGGGCCAGGACGACATTGAAAATAACTTTAAGGTGATTGAGGGAAATAACCTTCAGCGTCGCCTCATCGGCAAGCGTCATCCGCCGGATCTGAAGGATCTCGGGAATGGAGGCCTGATGGGTCACCTGTATGATTCCCCGGGCGATACTGTCAAATCGTTTCATTCAACTACCAGATGGCGATAAAAAGCGCGGCAGCCCATATGGACGCCTTTAAACATGCCGAAAAGAACGACTCAATCTCTTTTATACAGGCCCGACTTTAAGAATCACCTTAAAAAAGCCGGCCTATCCCCCTGCAAAGGGTGGGCAAACCGCAATCTTCCCCAACTGTGACGGCCGTCATATCCAGGGGCCTCTACAGGCGGCATCCTCAAAGCGTCATCAATAGGGAGGAGACAATGACAAATGGAGACAGGATTACGCGATACGGCTCTTTCGCCGTAAATGTCATGACAGGATGCCTGGCCGTTCTTCTAATCGTTGGCGGTGTTTTCTAGGGCTCTTGCTCAAAGACATATAAAAGCTTCAAGATTTATTCAGATTTCGGCCTCGCCTGTGCGGGGCCTTTTTATTGCCTGGATATTACCCACCCCGGGCTGGACGAGACCTCAAAAAAAGAGAATTAGAAGGTGGCGGCTGTCGCGGCCGGTTCCTCGGCGCTGAACCCGGCAATGTCCTGAAGGCCGGCTCGGTCCATGATAAGCGCTTCGTGAACGCCGGGAAGCTCGATAACCTCTTCCTTTTTCAGCCGGGTAAAGGTGCGGCTGACGGTTTCGATGGTCAGGCCGAGATAATCCCCGATATCGGCCCGCGACATCGGCAGATCGACTTTGTCACCTGCCTGCCCCCGGCGCATGGCGCGCTGGGACAGAAGCAGCAGGAACGAAGCGATACGCTCCTGCGCCGTCTTGCGCCCGAGCAGCAACATCTGATCCTGGGCCGCCGCCAATTCATTCGAGGCGGTTTGCAAAAGCCGCTTTTCGAATTTCGGATATTTGTCGAGCAGGGATTCCAGCTTGCTGCGGGGAAACCTGCAAAAAGTCGCCCCGGTGATGGCCTCGGCCGAATAACTGTAATGGTCGTGAAGGGCAAGACCGAGGAAATCCCCGGCAAAAAGAAACCCCGTAATCTGCCGCCGGCCGTCGGGCAGCAGCTTGAACATGCTTACCCCGCCGCCGGTGACGTTAAACAGATGATCGGCTGAATCGCCTTCGTAAAAAATCGTTTCCTGGGGGTCGGCCTTGATCAGGGTCGTAATTTCAGCCAGCTCCCTGATTTCTTCCTCCTTCAGGGCGCTGCAGACACTGGTCAGCCGGATGCTGCATGTCTGGCAATGCTCAAGAACTTCCGAGGTGAATTGTCGTGAACCGAACATGACCACCCGTCAAAAAAACAAGGAGTTGGGAACAGAACTTCGTGTTTTGTGCCATGGCGCGGGCAAAAAGGAAAGTCTTAGCAAATTAAGGGTTAAGACAATGAATGCTCACCCCCTATAGTGTTGATGTAGATCAAGGCTTTAACCGGCTCAATCTGTCAGATTTAATGGTGTATTAACCCCCCAGTCAGACTGCCCGAAAATGCCCAGACATCTCGTTTCCAAACAGCTCTCTCCCAAGAGGGCGCGCCAGGCTTTTCCCCTTATCAGTGGGCTCTACCCAGAAGTGAGCCTCAAGCGGTGGCTGGACTATGTCCAGGCATCAACAACCAACGGCATCGATACCGGCATTCAGTGCATTGAAAGCGAAGAGGGGTATATCCATGGTCTTTTCGCCTATCGTTTAACCCGCGATCTGGTGCACGGCAAAACCCTGGTCTGCGAGAATGTGGTGGCCCAGGATCTCGTCGCCTGCAAGACGGTCTTTGCCTGCCTCCTTGAAACCATGGACAGTCTGGCTCTGGACAAGGGGTGTGAAGCTCTTCACATCTTTGCGCCGGAAGAAATGCACCCGGCAGTCCTGGCCCTGAAAAAGGATCACTACAGGGTCGAAGTGACCTGCACCTTCAAGGGCGTCGGCGATGCCGCCCCACTGCCCGGCCCGAATGCCGGCCAGAGGGAAGCAGCGGCGCCACCCCAGGCGAAAAAACAGCTTTCCCGCCGCGGTTTTCTGAGCGGAAAAATCGCCACGCCGCCCCCTTTGCGCCCCCCCTGGTCAGTGGCCGAATACCGTTTTGTCGAACTTTGCACCTCCTGCGGCGACTGCACCGTCGCCTGCACCGAGGGCCTTCTTCGTCTCGGCGACGACAAACGGCCAAAGGTCGATTTCCGCAAGGGTGGAAAAGACGGCTGTACATTTTGCGGGGATTGCGCCGCCGCCTGTCCGAGCGGCGCCATTACCGGGCTCAATAAACTGGCAGAGCGACCTGCTCCGTGGCATCTGCGGATCGACATCAACTCAAACTGTCTGGCCTATCGCGGCATCGAATGCCGAAGCTGCGGCGACAGATGCTCCCCCGACGCCCTGCTTTTCCGCCCCCGCGCAGGCGGCGTTTCGATCCCTGAGATTGATGCCGAAACCTGCACCGGCTGCGGCGCCTGTTTTGGCGCCTGTCCGGTCGAGGCAATAAACATCAGCTCTCTCGATGACCCGGCGGCAAAGTCCTGCGACCCGTCATCTGGAGCCCGGCAACCAATTTGGAGTTCATAATGGATATCTGCGGCGTACTTGTCCGGGCTCACCCGGATCACCTTTCCGATGTTGAAGAGCGCCTCGCCACTCTGCCCGGCGTTGAAGTTCACCTCGGCGAAGGCGATGGCCGGATCGTCATCACCACCGAGGGTGAAGAGACCGAATATGTCGGAAAGATGCTTCTCGACCTTCACGGCATGCCGGGGGTGTTGTCCGCATCCCTGGTCTACCACCACCACCTTGATGCCGAAACGGCCCAACTGGAGAATTAAAATGAAACTGTCACGGCGTGATTTCATCAAATCGAATGCGGTGGCGGCGACGGCTGCGGCCGCCGGCCTTAGTCTTCCCGCGCCCGTAATGGCGGCCAATCCAGGGCCCAACCCATCCGGCGTGCGCTGGGACAAAGCGCCCTGCCGTTTCTGCGGCACCGGCTGCGGCGTTCTGGTCGGCACCAAGGGCGGACGCATCGTTGCCACCCAGGGTGACCCGGACGCCCCGGTCAACCGTGGGCTCAACTGCATCAAGGGCTATTTTCTCTCCAAGATCGTTTACGGCGATGATCGTCTGACGACGCCGCTCTTGCGCAAAAAGAACGGCCAATACGACAAGAACGGCGAATTCGAGCCCGTAAGCTGGGACGAAGCCTTCGACACCATGGCCGAAAAATTCAAGGCGGCTCTGAAAGAAAAAGGGCCGACCTCGGTGGGCATGTTCGGTTCGGGCCAGTGGACGGTGTGGGAAGGATATGCAGCCGTTAAATTAATGAAGGCCGGGTTCCTGACCAACAACCTCGACCCCAACGCGCGCCATTGCATGGCCTCGGCCGTAGCCGGGTTTATGCGCACCTTCGGCATTGATGAACCGATGGGCTGTTATGACGATCTGGAACAGGCCGACGCCTTTGTGCTCTGGGGGTCGAACATGGCCGAGATGCACCCGATCCTGTGGTCGCGCCTGACCGACCGCCGGCTCACCGCCGACCACGTCAAGGTCGCCGTGCTGTCAACATTCCGCAATCGCAATTTCGAACTGGCGGATATCGGCGCCGTTTTCACGCCCCAATCCGATCTCGCCATCCTCAACTACATCGCCAATTACATCATCGAAAAGGGTGCCGTGGATGAGGGTTTTGTCGCCAAGCATGTCAACTTCCGGCGCGGCGCAACAGATATCGGCTATGGGCTGCGCCCCGACCATCCAAAAGAAACGGCGGCGGAAAATGCCAAAAAGGCCGGGGCCTCCACGCCTATGTCGTTTGAGGAATACAAGGCCTTCGTCACCGATTACACGCTTGAAAAAACAGTCGAGATCTCCGGCGTGCCGGCGGAAACGCTGATCGCTCTGGCCGAGCTTTACGCCGATCCCAACCGCAAAGTGGTTTCCTACTGGACCATGGGTTTCAACCAGCATACCCGCGGCACCTGGGTGAACAATCTGATGTACAACGTTCATCTTCTGACCGGCAAGATTTCCAAGCCCGGCTGCGGCCCCTTCTCACTGACCGGCCAGCCCTCGGCCTGCGGCACGGCGCGCGAGGTCGGTACCTTCGCCCACCGTCTGCCCGCCGACATGGTGGTAATGAAAAAACCCCACCGTGAAATGGCGGAGAAAATCTGGAAACTGCCCGAGGGCGCCATTCCGCCCAAGCCCGGCTATCACGCCGTGTTGCAGAACCGGATGCTGAAAGACAGCAAGCTCAACGCCTATTGGGTGATGTGCAACAACAACATGCAGGCTGCCCCCAACATGAACGAAGAGGGTTTTCCCGGTTACCGCAATCCGGAAAACTTTATTGTTGTTTCCGACCCTTATCCGACGGTTACCGCCCAGGCCGCCGATCTCATCCTGCCCACCGCCATGTGGGTGGAAAAAGAAGGCGCCTACGGCAACGCCGAACGGCGCACCCAGTTCTGGCGTCAGCAGGTCAAACCGCCGGAAGGCGCCAAATCCGATCTCTGGCAGCTGGTTGAATTTTCCAAACGGTTCAAGGTCGAAGAGGTCTGGCCTGAAGAACTGCTTGCCAAGAAACCCGAGTACCGGGACAAGACCCTTTACGACATCCTGTACACCAACGGAGAGGTGGATAAATATCCGCTTTCCGATATTCAGGAAGGGTTTGATAACGACGAGGCCCATGACTTCGGATTTTATATCCAGAAAGGCCTGTTCGAGGAATATGCCGGCTTCGGACGCGGCAAAGCCCACGATCTTGCTCCTTACGACGACTATCACAAGACCCGCGGTATGCGCTGGCCGGTGGTTGACGGCAAGGAAACCCTGTGGCGCTTCCGCGAAGGTTACGACCCCTATGTTCCGGATGGCAAAGACGTGAAGTTTTACGGCAAGCCCGACGGCAAGGCGGTGGTCTTCGCCCTGCCCTATGAACCTGCCGGCGAAGAACCCGATGCCGAATACGATCTGTGGCTGGTCACCGGCCGGGTGCTTGAGCACTGGCATTCGGGCTCGATGACCCAGCGGGTGCCGGAACTTCACCGCGCCTTCCCCCATGCGGTGGTGTGGATGCATGAAAACGACGTCAAGAAGCGCGGGCTGCGGCGCGGCGATGCCATAAAGATCAGAACCCGACGCGGCGAAATTGAAACCCGGATTGAGACCCGTGGACGCAACCGCCCTCCTGAAGGGCTGGTTTTCATCCCCTGGTTCGACGCTAAACAGCTGATCAACAAGCTGACGTTGGACAGCACCTGTCCGATCTCGAAAGAGACCGATTTCAAGAAATGCGCCTGCAAGGTGGAAAAGGCCTGAGCGGCCTTTGCCGGGCCTGGCGCAGGGATGCGATGGAATGAGTGAGTCACGGGCAAAAACACCCCAGACAGCGATCTCGCGGCGCCGCGCTTTAGGCGCCGCCGCGGGGGCGGCGGCCTGTGTCGGGCTGTCCGGGCTTTTCCTGACCGTGATGGCGCAACGCGCCCGATCAATGCCGGCAAATGCGCTCCGCCCCCCCGGCGCGTTGGATGAAGATTCTTTTCTCGGCGCCTGCGTCCATTGCGGTCTGTGCGTGCGGGACTGTCCCTATGACATCCTTCACCTCTCAGGACTCGGCGAAGCGGTGGCCACCGGCACCCCTTATTTCGTCGCCCGCGAGATAGCTTGCGAAATGTGCGACGATATTCCCTGTGTCAAAGCCTGTCCCACCGGAGCGCTGGACCCGGCGCTGGAAAATATCGACGACGCCCGCATGGGCAAGGCGGTGATTGTCAGCACCGACACCTGCCTCAATTATCTCGGCCTGCGGTGCGATGTCTGTTACCGGGTCTGTCCCCTGATCGACGAGGCGATCACGCTCGTCCCCATGCACAACCCGCGCACCGGCAAACACGCCCTTTTCATTCCCACAATCCATGCCGATAAATGCACCGGCTGCGGGAAATGCGAAAAATCCTGCGTCCTTGAAGAGGCGGCGATCAAGGTGCTGCCCCTCCACATCGCCCAGGGCGCCCACGATCCCCATTACCGGCTCGGTTGGGAGGAAAAGGAAAAGAAAGGCGGGCCCCTTGTCGAAGGTCTTACCGACATCCCCGACCGTCTGCCCATGGCGCCGGTGCAAGGCGGTGCGCCATGACGGTCTCCATCATGCCTGGAAGCGCCGCTGTCGCCGCCAAGGGCTGGCTTGGCGCCCATAAATGGCTTTTCCTGCGCCGCGCTGCCCAGCTCGGTTTTCTCGCCCTCTTCCTCGCCGGTCCCTGGGCCGGTCTGTGGCTGGTCAAGGGAACCCTGGCCTCGAGCCTGACCCTCGGCGTGTTACCCCTTACCGACCCCTATATTCTGTTTCAATCCCTGTTCACCGGGCATCTCCCCGAGATGACGGCTCTTTTGGGCGCCGCCATCGTGCTCGCAATCTATGCCTTTATCGGCGGTCGCGTTTACTGCTCCTGGGTCTGTCCGGTCAATCCGGTGACCGATGCCGCCGAATGGCTGCGCCAACGGTTCAATCTCACCGGCGGGCGGATGCCGTCACGTAATTTACGCCTGTGGATATTGATCTCGACGCTCATCGTTTCCACAATCACCGGTATTATCGCCTGGGAACTGGTCAACCCGGTTACCCTGCTCCACCGAGCCCTGTTGTTCGGCGGCGCCCTGGCCTGGGCCGTAATCGCAGCCATATTTATTTTCGATCTGGTGCTGGCCCGGCGCGGCTGGTGCGGGGCGCTTTGTCCGGTCGGCGCTTTTTACGGCCTGATCGGAACAAAGGCCCTTTTACGGGTGCGCGCCGATAAGCGCGAGGAGTGTAACGACTGCATGGATTGCTATGCGGTCTGTCCCGAGCCCCATGTTATCACCCCGGCGCTCAAAGGTGCCGAAAAGGGAATCGGCCCGGTTATCCTGGACCGGGACTGTACTAATTGCGGACGCTGTATCGATGTCTGCGCGACAGATGTCTATCGTTTTGGCGGCCGTTTCAATAACCTGTCCGGCAAATTGCCGGATCATATAGCGGGCAGGGTAAAGCGGGCGGCCTGAGTGCCGCTTTCGATACCTTTCCCCTTTTTCGACTGGGAGTGCGTAAAGTGGAAAAGAAATGTCTTTTGACGATTGTCGCCTTTGGCCTGGTTTGCGCCATCGGCCTTATTCCATCGGCCGTGGCGCGGGCTCAGGACGATGTCGAGTTCCTGCGCGACAAGGGCATTGATGAAAACAACATTGCGCCCGATATCGTCAAACAAAAAATGGACAAGGGGCGGTTCACCCGCAATTACCGCCAACAGCCACCGTTGATCCCCCATAAGATCGACAAATACGAGATCGACAAAAAGGTCAACCAGTGCATGCGTTGTCACGACTGGCCCTATAACGTCACCGAGAATGCGCCCAAGATCAGCGAGACCCATTACATCAACCGGGAGGGCCAGGCCCTGGACCATATCGCGCGCACCCGCTGGTTCTGTACCCAGTGTCATGTGCCCCAGGCCGATGCGCCGCCGCTCGTTCCCAATACCTTTAAACCTCTGGAGCGCAAACAATAGGGGGGTTATTTTCAACCCCGAGATTTCACGAACGGCAGGAGACCCGTGATGGCGAGTGAGAAAAAGAAAGCCAACAATAAAAAAGGCCGGAAAGAGGGGGAAAGCCCGATCCGCGCCCTGTGGCAAATGCTGTGTCGCCCGAGCGGTCATTACGCGCTCGGCACATTGCTTGCCGTCGGCGCCATCGGCGGCGTTCTTTTCTGGGGCAGCTTCAACTGGGCCATGGAAATGACCAATACCGAGACCTTCTGCCTCTCCTGCCACGAGATGGAGCGCAACGTTTACCGCGAATACAAAGAGACCATTCATTACAATAACCGCACCGGGGTGCGCGCTACCTGTCCCGACTGCCATGTGCCGAAAGAATGGTTCCACAAGATCGTCCGCAAGATTCAGGCATCGAACGAGCTTTATCATCACCTGCTCGGCACCATCGACACCCGCGAAAAATTCGAGGCCAAACGCCTCACCCTGGCCGGAAATGTCTGGCGGGCAATGAAAAAGACCGATTCGCGGGAATGCCGGAATTGTCACAGCTTCGACTATATGGAACTTTTGATGCAGGAAAAGCGCGCCCGCACCCGCCATGTCGATGCTATCGAGCAGGGTCGAACCTGCATCGACTGTCACAAGGGTATTGCCCATCAGCTCCCCGAAGGGGCCTATGAGCTTGAGCGGGAAATCAGCGAATCTTTCGACAGGGAAAAGGGCGGCGACAGTTCTTTCGGCGGCGACATGGCGCCTTAAGTGACCACAACACCTGAAAAACAGATCCCCCGGATAGCCCTATTCGGTTATGGATTCCGGCCCTTCTTTATCTGTGCCGGGGCCTATGGTGTTCTCTCCGTTCTGCTGTGGGGCCTCGCCTATTCGGGATGGATCACCCTCGATCCGGAAATACCGCTGCCTGCCTGGCACGCCCATGAAATGATCTTCGGCTATACGGCAGCCGTTATCTGCGGCTTTTTTCTCACCGCTGTTCCCAACTGGACCGGAATCATCCGTCTCCACGGCTGGCCCCTGGCCGCTCTCGCCGCACTCTGGGTGTTAGGACGGATTGCGCCCTGGACCGATGGCGGGGCACACTTTCTTTTCAGCCTTGCCGACATGGCGCTCTTGCCGCTCACGGCGCTGTGGGTTGCCTGGGCGGTCTGGCAGGTGAAAGTGTGGAAGCACCTTATCCCTCTTTCCCTCCTGCTGTTACTGGCGGCGGCAAACATCTTCGACCATCTCGGGTTTATGGGTTGCCTTGGGGACGGCAACGCGCTTGGTCTTTCGCTTGGAATCAATACGGTTGTCCTGATGATCGTGCTGATCGGCGGACGCATCCTGCCGACCTTTACGCGTAGCGCCCTGGCGGCTCAGGGAGCCGGCGATCACATCCGCGGCGACAGCCTGTTTGACCGGCTCGCCATGTTGGCGGTGTTCCTGGTCCTGATTCTCGATACGGCGGATATTTTAACCGGTGGCCTGGCCTTTCCCGCCGCCCTTGCCGCCCTTATTGCGGCCGGCCTCGTCGGCTTTCGTCTGCGCGGCTGGCGCAGTTTCGAGACCCTCGGCCAGCCGATCCTGTGGTCGCTCCATCTGGGTTATCTGTGGATCGTCATCGGCTTGTGCCTCAAAGGATTGGCTTTTTTCATCGATGCCCTGCCCGCTGCCACCGCCCTTCACGCCCTGACCATCGGCGCGATCGGGGGGATGACCTTGGCCATGATGTCACGGGTGGCCCTAGGCCATACGGGGCGCTCGCTCACTGTGACCCGGCCAATTGTCGCCGCCTATACGCTGGTGTCTTTTGCCGCCCTGATCCGCCTCATCGCCCCGTTTACTCCACAGGCCGGAATGGATTATGGCGACATGATCGCATTGTCGGCAATTTTCTGGTGCACCGCCTTTACGATCTTCACGATCGTTTACGCACCAATCCTCGCCCGCCCCCGCGCGGACGGGCGGGCGGGCTGAGGATCAGGTTTGCGATTGCGGCTTAGTAGTTATAGATCAACGACAGCCAGAGCTTCTTGGTGCCGGAAGAATAATTCTCGGCAATATACTGGCCGTAAGTGACCTGGGCTGTGTAATTGTCATAGAACTTGCGTTTGATATCGAAATCAAACTCGCGGCCATAATCCGTATTGCCGTTCTCGGCGTCGAACCAGTGATAAGCGGCATAAATTTTGAAGCCCTCAATGCTGGTGCCGGCTGAGACATAAAGATCGGTGATGCCGTCATTGGGCGTGGTCAGGAATTTATCCACCCAGCCCTCAAACAAATGCAGCGTCGCCAGCGGGGTCTGGAAGGCATTGCTTCCGGTTCCCTCCAGCACTTCATAGCCGACCTTGGCTGTTATCGGCCCGACCAATGGTGCGCCGCTATAAGTCACGCCACCCTCGCCAAACCAGTAACTGACGTCGTAATCGGACGGATTGTCCTTCCAGGATTCCTGATGGGCGTATTCGCCGGTATAGAGAACCTTCCAGGTGTCGTTGACGGCGTAAGCGCCCTTAAAGCGCACACCGGCGGTCCAGTGGGATTTGCCGTAGGAACGCGGGCGATCGTAATCAAGCATCAGGCCGTAGCCGGTAATCGTCCCGATATCGAAACCGGAATAGGCGCCGTGGACAAGATGCGAATTCATCTGCTCGAAGCCATTCTGCGAATCGGTGCCGAAGATGGTGTTGACCTTGTTGATGTAGATGTATTCAAGCTCGGTATCAGACAGGCTGTTGTTGACGACACGGGCGGAATCAAAGGTCTGCTCGTTCTGACGCCAGCCGACATTGCCGATGAAGCGGTGGTTGTCCCAGATGATGCGCTGGCGACCGACCTTTACCTTGGTGTCGGGAATGACCCCTTCCATCTTGATGAAGGCCTGGTTGAGCTGGGTATCCTTGGGGTCGGCGACAACCGGGTATTCGGTATGACCGTTGATGGTCGAGTTATAGCGCTCGTAACCGATGTTCTGGTTCCATTCGGCGTCGGCGCCCAGCCCGAAGCCGTGAAACAGCCCGGTCTCGTAGCCAAAGCGGGTGCGTATGTTGGTGGCGTTGGCGTCTCTCGCCTTGGTCACCTCATCGACGAATTCATAACGGAAACGGATATTGAGGATAAACCTACCGTCATCGATTGCCGCCTTTCTAAGGGCGTCCCTCCAGCCGCTGTCGACCGCCATATCCTCGTGTCCATCGGCGATCTGAATACCTGTGTCTTCAGGCACAACCTCATCTGACGCCACATCCGACAGAACATCCGGCTCGACGGCGCTGTCGGCGACTATCTCGGCCCGGGCCTGGGGCGTGGCGAAAAGAAACATCGCCAGGGAGGGAAAAAGAAGTGAGCGGGAGCAAATCTTGAAAAACATAGCTATCCCCTGAATGCAGAATTTAACATACCACCCGTAGGTATTATTATATTTAGAATTAACCTTATTTAGTATGTGGTGGCTATATAGTAGATGCAACCCTTTAAATCCACCATATAAGCTCTTCAAGGGTAACGATTTTTACCACCTTTCCCGGTCAAGCGGCTTGATGCACCTCAATTGTTTGTATTTTTTCCATCACACTGCGACTTTTTAGCCACAGGGCCGGGTCCGCCTGCCTTTATCTCTCCTGCAAAAACAAAGGCCGCCTGGAGGGGCGGCCCCCTCTAAATCCACGCCATAAAACAAAGGCCGCCCGGAGGGGCGGCCTTTGCCGGAAAAAGGTGGGAATCTCCACCATGTGGGCAGGGTGAAATCAGAGATTAACCACAATCCTTTTTCCGCGTCTTCTGCTCGACCACTTCGCCGGTCTCGGCATTGAGGATGATCCGCGCGCGATCGCCTTCGGCGTTCTCAGCCTTGACCACATAGGCGCCGCGTTTGCGCTTGATCTCGCGGATGTTCTGATAGCCCGCGGCCTTGACCTTGCCGAGGATCTCCTCGATCGGCAGAACATTGGCCGGATCGACCGCCGCCATTTCAGCCCGCGAACCTCTTTCGTGATCGTCGTCGTCGGCATAGGCCGGCACGGCCAATCCACCACCGATCACGGCCAGGGCGGCCAGGGTGAGCAATGCGCGATTGCGGAGCTTGCTTTGGCCTTTATCTTCGCTAGGGGCCTGAGTCGGTTGTGCTCTTTCATTCTTTGTCATCTCAAAGTCTCCATATGTTTGTGTTTATCGATGGTCTGACCATAAGCACCCCCGCCTTAAGCGGCGCTGAGAACCGGTTTAAGCCTGGCTTAAGCTTCAATTTCCCATAATCACAGGCACTTAACCCTCCCGCCCCTTAATCCGAAAAGAGCCCTGAGCCATGTCCGACAGCAACCCTCAGCCCCCCGCCACGCTTCCCGATAAGCTTGTCTGGGAATTACCGACGCGACTGTTTCACTGGACAATCGTCATACTTTTCGTCGTCGCCTGGCTGACGGCAGAGGACGAACAGCCCCTCTTTCTTATTCATCAGATGGCCGGCTATGGCATTTTCGCGGCAATTCTCTTTCGCCTTGTCTGGGGATTTGCCGGGGGCCGCTATGCCCGTTTTTCAAACTTCATTCACCCCTGGTCGCGAGTCCGGGACTATCTCTGCAATATCTTCCATAACCGCCGCAGCGGGTCGGTTGGTCACAATCCCGCCGGCGGCTGGATGATCGCCCTCTTGCTGGCCTTGCTGGGCGCAACCGTCGTCAGCGGATTATTTGTCAGCGAGGATGAAGTTGGCGGGCCCTGGGCCGTTTTCATCTCGCCCCATCTAGCTCACATGATGGAGGATGTTCACGAAGGGCTGGCCAATGCTCTCCTTGTCTGCGTATTCGTTCATATCGCCGGAGTGACCCTTGAATCCCTCCTCGAAGGACGTAATCTGGTCGGCGCCATGTGGACGGGACGCAAGAAAGAAGTTGAAGACGACCAGCCGGGAAACGGCGTGCCGGTTGCCGTCGCCGTCTGGCGCGCGCCCCTCATCCTGTTTGTCGTATCGCTGGCGACCTGGGCCGCGGTCACCATCCAATGACGGCGCGGGCTTCATATTCACGCCGGGCTTTGGTCCTGGCCGCGATCCTTCTTGTTTCCCTTGTCGGATTGCTTGCCTTCGCCACGCTTCCCATTCACGCCGACGATCACCCCGCGGCGGCGACCCTGCCGGCCCCATCCGAAATAGCATCAATGGATGAGCTGATTGAAATTCTGCGTCGCGATTATTCCGGACGCATCCTGAAGATCGGTCTGACCCCGGCCAAGCCGCCGAAAGAGCGCCGTAAAAAACGCGACGATGATGATGATCACGATGATGAACACGAAGGCGACGATCACGATGATGGCCGCGATGCGTCACCCGTCGATCAGGTAGGAGAAGCCGCAACGCCGGAAAAATGGGTTTACCGGGTCAAGCTGCTGACCGAAGAGGGCTATGTCTATAAGCTGGTTTACGACGCCAAAACGCTGGAGCTTCTCCGCATTCGCGGACAAAAGAACAAACGGCGGAAATCCCGCCACGACGATGACGACGACTGAGGGAGCCGACAACCATGCGCATTCTTGTCGTTGAAGACGACCTCGCCGTTGCCAAGCAGGTGGCCGATATTCTGTCCCAGGCAAATTATGTGGTTGATCTGGCCCATGATGGCGAAGAGGCGTATTTCCTCGGCGACACCGAACCCTATGACGCGGTCATCCTCGATCTCGGCATCCCCTTGATGGATGGCTTGAGTGTCCTTGAAAAATGGCGGCAGGGCGGAAAAACAATGCCGGTGCTGATATTGTCCGCCCGCAATACCTGGCGCGAAAAGGTGACGGGACTTCGCACCGGGGCCGACGATTACCTCGCCAAGCCCTTTGAGATGGAAGAGCTTCTCGCCCGCCTCGAGGCATTGATCCGCCGTGGGGCCGGCGGCGCCGATCCGCGGCTGGTCTGCGGCGAGGTAGCCCTCGACACGGCCACCAACCGGGTCACGCTGGGCGCCGAACTGGTATCGTTGACGGCGCTTGAATTCCGCATGCTCGCCTATTTCATGCACCATCCCGGCAAGGTGATTTCAAAAACAGAGCTGACCGAACACATATACGGTCAGGACTTCGACCGGGATTCCAATACGATTGAGGTTCTGGTGAACCGGCTGCGCAAGAAATTCGGCGCCGCTTTCATTCGCACCCACAGGGGCCAGGGGTACCAGATTGAAAAACCGGACGCCGCATCCTAGGGCGATCAGCACCCGTCTGGCGCTGTCCTCCACTGCGTGGATTGCGGCCAGCCTTCTTGTCACCGGGCTGCTTCTGGTGTGGCTTTTCTCACGCCATATCGAACAGCGCTTCGATTCGAGTCTTCACGACCATCTCGAAGAGTTCGTCGCCGCCGGCGAGACCAACGAGATCGGCGAACTCGAACTTTCCTGGACCCCCGCCGACCCCCGCTTTAACCGTCCCCTTTCAGGCTGGTACTGGCAAATCTCTCAACACGGCCTGATCGTCGCCGCCTCCCCGTCGGCCCTCGATAATCCCTTGTCATTATTGCCCGATGCCGAAGGCCCCCGCCAGGGCGGGAAAAATTTCACCGGCCCCGACGGTCAGGCGCTTCGGGCGATCGTCCAGAACATCTATTTCCCCGATTCCGACCCCCCCTTCACCTTCCTTGTCGCGGGGCCGCAAAACAATATCGACCGGGATACCGCGCGTTTTGCCGAACAGGTCGCCCTGACCCTTGCCGTCCTCGGCATCGCCTTTATCGGCCTGATCTTTCTTCAGATCGGGTTCGGCCTGAAACCTCTGCGCCGCCTTCAGGAAAACCTGATCGATATTCGCAACGGCAAGGCGCGGACCCTGCCCGATAATTTTCCAAAAGAAGTCGGCCCGGTCGTTACCGAGCTTAACGCCCTGCTCGATTATAATTCCTCCCTGGTCGAACGGGCCCGCACCCAGGCCGCCAACCTCGCTCATGCCCTGAAAAATCCGCTGACGGTTCTAAAGCACGAAGCCCGCCAGATTGAAGGCGACAATGGCGACGCCCTGCGCCAACAGCTCGATTCCGTCATCGCCAGCATAGATCACCATCTGGCCCGCGGACGGGCTGCCGGGGCCCGTAACCTGCTTGGGGCGCGGGCAAACGTCGCCGAGCTGGCCGGCGATCTGAAATTCCTGCTTGAACGCATTTACGCCAACCGCCCTATCTACATCGAGCTTGAAAACCTCGACGGCCTTTATTTTCGCGGCGACCCGCAGGACCTTGAGGAAATGCTCGGCAATCTGATGGATAACGCCTGTAAATGGGGTAAATCCCGGGTCCGGATCCGGGGCGGGAAAAAGGGTGACCGCCTTATTCTCCGGGTCGAGGATGACGGTCCGGGGGTGGCGGAGGACAAGTGGCTGGAGGCGATGAAACCCGGCATGCGTCTGGACGAAACCATTCCCGGCAGCGGGCTGGGGCTGGCCATCGTCGGCGATATCGCCGAACTTTACGGCGGCGCCCTGGAATATGACGCCCAGGAAGATGACAAAGATACCCTGGGTGGGTTTTGCGGCCGCCTCGAGCTGCCCGCAACCGCCTAGCCCGGCGCCCCTAACGGGGCAGGTCGCTCGACCCCATCAGGAATTCATCGACGGCACGGGCGCATTGGCGACCCTCTCTGATCGCCCAGACAACCAGAGACTGGCCGCGACGCATATCGCCGGCGGTGAACACCTTGTCCTTAGAGGTGGCATAGGCATTGGTATCCGCCGCGACATTACCGCGCCCGTCGAGATCGACGCCGATATCCTTGAGCAGCCCCTCATGGATCGGATGGACGAAGCCCATGGCGAGGAGTACCAGATCGGCTTTCAGTTCGAACTCACTCCCCGACAGCTCTTTCATTTCCATCCGACCGTCTGCGCTCTTTTCCCATTTTACGCGGATGCCGTTAAGAGCGCCGACATGCCCGTCTGCGCCGGTGAAGCTTTTCGTCACCACGGAAAATTCGCGGGCACAGCCTTCTTCCTGGGAACTGGAGGTCCGCATCTTTTGCGGCCAGTCGGGCCAGGTCATCGCCTTGTCCTCGCGCTCGGGCGGAGCGGCAAGAATTTCAAGCTGGGTTACCGAAAGCGCCCCCTGGCGGTTAGATGTACCTATACAATCCGATCCGGTATCGCCGCCGCCGATCACGACCACATGCTTGCCTTGCGCGCTTAAGGCTTTGCTCTCGGCAATATTGTCCCCGGCGACGCGGCGGTTCTGCTGACTCAAAAAGTCCATGGCGAAATGAACCCCCTTGAGCTCACGGCCCGGAACCGGCAAGTCGCGAGGCTTCTCCGAACCGCCGGAAAGCACCACGGCGTCGAAATCCGCCATTAATTCCCCGGCAGGGATATCGACTCCGATATGGGAATTGGGCCGAAAGGTCACGCCCTCGGCTTCCATCTGGGCCATGCGCCGGTCGATCGTGTGTTTTTCCATCTTGAAGTCGGGAATGCCGTAACGCATCAGGCCGCCGATGCGGTCGTTCTTCTCAAACAACGTCACCGCATGACCGGCCCGCGCCAATTGCTGGGCCGCCGCCATTCCGGCCGGCCCCGAACCGACGATTGCAACTTTCTTGCCGCTCGAATGTTTGGCGATTTGCGGCTCGATCCAGCCTTCTTCCCATCCCCGCTCAACAATGGCCTGTTCAATCGACTTAATAGCTACCGGCTCGTCAACGATGTTGAGGGTACAGGCCGCCTCGCAGGGGGCCGGACAGATGCGGCCGGTGAACTCGGGAAAATTGTTTGTCGAGTGCAGAACATCCAGCGCCCCACGCCACTGGCGGCGATACACAAGATCGTTCCAATCGGGAATGATGTTGTTTACCGGGCAACCCTGATGACAATAGGGAATGCCGCAATCCATACAGCGCGCGCCCTGTTCGGCCAGCCCCGCCTCATTGAGGGGAACGCTGAATTCGTTGTAATGGCGCAGGCGTTCCTCGATCGGGTGGGAACCGGGGGTGGCGCGGTCGATTTCAAGAAAACCCGTTATCTTACCCATTGGCCAGCCCCCCTTCTTCTGCGACCGCTCTGGCATCGGCTTCGGCCTGGAGCTCCGTCAGGACACGGCGATATTCCACCGGCATGACCTTGACGAATTTAGGCAGGGCATTTTTCCAATCATCGAGAATGGAGCGTGCCTTGGCGCTGTTGGTATAATGAAGATGCCGCTGGACCAGATGGCGCAGGCGCGCCGCATCCTGGCCGGTCATATCGTGCATCACCTCGACAAGGCCGTGGGCTTCCATGTCGCCGCCCTGATAGGCGATCTCTTCCATGGCGTCGGTTTCTTCCTTAACCGGCTCAAGTTCGACCATGGCAAGATTGCAGCGACGGTCGAAATCGCCCTTCTCGTCGTAAACATAGGCAATGCCGCCACTCATGCCGGCGGCAAAATTAAGTCCCGCTTCACCCAGCACCACCACAATTCCGCCGGTCATGTATTCACAGCAATGGTCGCCGGCCCCTTCGATCACGGCAATGGCGCCGGAATTGCGGACGGCGAAACGCTCACCGGCGATGCCGCGGAAATAGCATTCCCCGGAAATGGCGCCATAAAGAACCGTGTTGCCGACAATAATGTTGTCTTCCGCCACAATCGGGGTCTCCTCGGGCGGATATATCACCAGCCGCCCGCCGGACAACCCCTTGCCCACGTAATCATTGGCTTCGCCCGACAGCTCTACCGTCACGCCATGGGCGAGAAAGGCGCCGAAACTTTGCCCTGCAGTGCCCGAAACCTTGATGCTGATGGTGTCCTCGGGCAAACCTGCAAGGCCGTAGCGTCTTGCAATTTCACCCGAAAGCATGGCGCCGAAAGTACGGTCGGTGTTACGGATCGGGGCTTCGATCTTGACTGGAACTTTTTTGTCCAGGGCCGGTAATGACTTTGCAATTATCTCCCGGTCAAGGATCTCGTGAATGTCGTGAGACTGATCCTCGCAATTATACACCGCCACATCCGGACCTGCCTCGGGCTTGTGAAGGATACGGGAATAATCGAGTCCGCTCGCCTTCCAGTGGTCGATAGCCTGACGCATATCGAGACAATCGGAGCGGCCGATCATTTCATCGAATGTCCTGAAACCGAGCTCGGCCATCAGGCCGCGGACTTCCTGCGCGACGAAAAAGAAATAGTTGATCACATGCTCGGGCTCGCCGGTGAAGCGCTTGCGCAGCTCCGGATTCTGGGTGGCGACGCCGACGGGACAGGTATTGAGATGACATTTCCGCATCATGATACAGCCCGCCGCGATCAACGGCGATGTAGCGAAACCGAATTCATCGGCTCCGAGCAGGGCGCCGATGACAACATCGCGCCCGGTGCGCAATCCGCCGTCGACCTGCACAGAGATGCGCCCGCGCAACTTGTTGAGAACCAGGGTCTGATGGGTCTCGGCAAGGCCGATCTCCCAGGGCGATCCGGTGTTCTTGATCGAGGTCAGGGCGGCGGCCCCGGTGCCCCCGTCAAATCCGGAGATCGTCACATGATCGGCCCGCGCCTTGGAAACGCCCGCGGCGACCGTGCCGACACCGACCTCCGAGACCAGCTTGACGCTGATCCGCGCATCCGGGTTGACGTTTTTGAGATCGAAGATGAGCTGGGCCAGATCCTCAATCGAATAGATGTCATGATGGGGCGGCGGCGAAATCAGACCGACGCCGGGCGTCGAGTGGCGCACCTTGGCGATTACCTTATCCACCTTATGGCCGGGAAGCTGGCCGCCCTCGCCGGGCTTGGCGCCCTGACAGACCTTGATCTGGATATCGTCGGCATTGACCAGATATTCGACGGTCACCCCGAAGCGGCCCGATGCCACCTGCTTGATCGCCGAGCGCATGGAATCGCCGTTTTCCATCGGCGTGAAACGGTCAACCTCTTCCCCGCCCTCACCGGTATTCGATTTGCCGCCGATGCGGTTCATGGCAATGGCCAGGGTGGTGTGGGCTTCCCGAGAGATCGAGCCGTAAGACATGGCCCCGGTGGCGAAGCGTTTGACGATCTCCTCGACCGGTTCAACCTCGTCAATCGGTACCGGTCCGCCCTTTGCCTGCTTGATCTGCATCAGTCCGCGCAGGGTCATAAACTTTTCGCTCTGCTCGTTTACCTCTCGGGCAAACTCATTATAGGCGTCAGGCAGATTGCCGCGCACCGCGTGCTGGAGCTTTGAGATCGTCTGGGGCGTCCATGTATGGGCCTCGCCGCGCAGGCGATAGGCATATTCGCCGCCGCCATCCAGCGCCTTGCGGTAAAGCGGCGCATCGCCATAGGCCTGGGCATGGCGGGCGACGGTTTCATCGGCTATGGCATCCAGCTCGACGCCTTCGACCGCACTCGCGGTGCCGGTGAAATAACGCTCGACAAAATTGCTCGAAAGCCCAACGGCATCGAAAATCTGGGCGCCGCAATAGGATTGATAGGTGGAAATCCCCATCTTCGACATGATCTTCAAGAGCGCCTTGTTCACCGCCTTGACGTAATGACGATGAGCCGCCGAAACCTTCGCCTCTTCAGGCGCCAGATCGGGGTCGTTGGCGCAAAGATCGCTCAGGGTTTCGAATGCCAGATAGGGATTAACGGCTTCCGCGCCGTACCCGGCAAGCACCGCGAAATGATGGAGTTCACGGGCTTCTCCGGTCTCGACGACGAGCCCGGTCCTGGTGCGCAGGCCTTCGCGGATCAGATGGTGATGAACGGCGGATGTGGCGAGCAGGGCCGGAATGGCGATATGGGCGCTATCCATGGCGCGGTCGGACAGAACCAGAATGTTATGACCGTCGCCGACCGCCTTTGTCGCCGCCGCACACAGGGCGTCGAGGGCCGGGGCCATGCCGCCCGCGCCCAGATCGGCGGGGTAACAGATATCCAGCGTAATGGTTTGAAAGTGGTCGCCTGCGTGGCTTCCTATACCTCGAATTTTTTCAAGATCGGCATTGGTCAGGATCGGCTGGTCAACTTCCAGACGCATCGCACTGCCCGCCCCGCTAAGGTCGAGCAGATTAGGCCGTGGCCCGATGAAGGAGACCAGGGACATCACCAGCTCCTCGCGGATGGGGTCGATGGCCGGGTTGGTCACCTGGGCGAAACATTGCTTGAAATAGGTATAGAGCAGCTTCGACTTGTCGGAGAGAACCGACAGCGGGGTATCGGTCCCCATCGAGCCGATCGGCTCCTGGGCGGTCTGGGTCATCGGCTTGAGGAAGAAGTTGATATCTTCCTGGGTGTAGCCAAAGGCCTGTTGACGGTCGAGCAGGTTCAATGAGGCTTGCGCCTTGGGCGGCGCCCCGGCGGGCAGGTCGGCGACCCGGATTTGGGTTGTCTCGAGCCATTTACGGTAAGGATGGGCGCCGGCCAGTTCGGTCTTGATCTCGCCGTCATCGACGATGCGGCCTTCCTCAAGATCGATCAGGAACATCTTGCCCGGCTGGAGACGCCACTTCTTGACGATCTTGTGTTCGGGCACATCGAGTACGCCGAGTTCGGAAGCCAGCAGAACCATGTCGTCATCGGTGACCAGAAAGCGGGCCGGGCGCAGGCCGTTGCGGTCAAGGGTCGCGCCGATCTGGCGGCCGTCGGTAAAGGCGATGGCGGCCGGGCCGTCCCAGGGCTCCATGAGCGAAGCCTGGTACTCGTAAAAAGCGCGGCGCTCGTCATCCATTAAAGGGTTGCCGCCCCAGGCTTCGGGCATCAGCAGGATCATCGCCTGGGCCATGGAATAACCGGCGGCGACAAGCAGTTCCAGCGCATTGTCGATACAGGCCGAATCCGACAAGCCTTCGGGAATCAGCGGCCACAGCTTTTCAATATCGTCACCGAGAATATCCGAGGCCAGCGAACGGCGGCGCGCGTTCATCCAGTTGACGTTACCGCGCACGGTATTGATCTCGCCGTTATGGCAGAGCATGCGGAAGGGCTGGGCGAGGCTCCAGGTGGGAAAGGTGTTGGTCGAAAAACGCTGATGGACCAGGGCCAGGGCCGAAACCACGCGCTCGTCCTGCAGATCGAGGTAATAGCCCCGAACCTGACTGGCCAGCACCATGCCCTTATAGGCAAGGGTGCGTGACGAAAACGAAGAAACATAAAAGTCACCGGCGCTCGCAGCGTCCATCCCGCCCGAAGCCGCCAGTTCCAGAACCGCATTTTCAACCTGCTTGCGGATAACGAACAGCTTGCGTTCAAAGGCGTCCTGATCGGCACAATCAGCACCTCGGGAAACAAAGACCTGACGGATGACGGGCTCGGAATCGAGAACGCTTTCGCCGAGATCGGAATTATCCACCGGCACATCGCGCCAGCCGATGAGGGTCTGGCCCTCTGCTTCGACAAAGTGCTCGATCAGCTCTTCGCATTTATCCCGCGCCGCCGCGTCGTGTTGCGACAGAAACAGCATGCCTACGCCGTAATTGCCCTCGGCCGGAAGTTCGATCCCCATATCGCCACAGGTCTGACGCAAAAAGGCGTCGGGAATCTGGATAAGAATGCCCGCCCCGTCCCCGGCCTTGGGATCGGCGCCCACCGCTCCACGGTGGGTGAGATTGACCAGCACGTCGAGACCCTGGCTGACGATCTCGTGGCTTTTCCGGTTTTTGATATTGGCGACAAAACCGATGCCGCAGGAATCATGTTCATTCTGCGGATCGTATAACCCCTGACGAGGCGGCATTGCCCTATGTAAAATTTCGCTCACGCTTTAACTTCCACTCATTTCCTGTTTCTGGCCTGCTTCCAGGCCCCATCACATTCCCTCATGCCCCTCCGGCTTCGGGCCGGGGGTCCGGACACAGCCAAACCCAGCGGCATATCTCCTTAAAGATATGGGTATTTTGGCGCTCAGACCGCGTTTCGGGGCCGCACAAATTAGCGAAGAACGGAACGAATCGCAAAGACTTGCTTAACTTATTGAATATAAAGACGGAATATCAATTTTTGCCGATCCGGCCTGAACCCGGTCAGAGCTTTTCAAAGATGCCCCTGAGAAGAAGGAGCAGCCAGACCCCGAGCCCGATTATGATGATAAACTTTATAGCAAGGAACAGGTTGCTGTCGAAAAACGCCCGCAGCCATCTTCCCAGCCTTTTGTAAAAAGCCTTTATGTCGAGCCACAGGCCCTCGTAAAGACCAATTTCGCGGGCCATTTTCGCCTTGTGTTCAGGGGACTTTTCGCCCTCTTCCTCAGCCGCTGCGGGGTCGACTGTCCGCTCACGCCTGAAAATCACTCTGGTCTTGAAGCTGTCGCTGGCCGCATCGAAAGTCTCGCGGACCACCCGCACGGCGGATGTTTTACGGGCCTGCAACAAACGCTGGGCGTCGAAGACAGCCTCATCCTCGCCGTCATGGACGGCCTCGATAACCCAGGAACTCCCACGCCGGGATTGCACCTCGAAAGACATGTCAGGCCTTCGGTCTTCCCCTCAAAAAACCCCTTTTCCCTAAGCCTCATCATGCCGCGACGGGGCTCTCGGAACAAGTCTGGAATCTTTCAAAAAAAAGATGGTGCGCCCGGCGGGATTCGAACCCACGACCCCCAGATTAGGAATCTGGTGCTCTATCCGACTGAGCTACGGGCGCGAAAAGCGGCATTGCCGTAAGCGAAGGCCACAGTCAGGGACCTGACGCAAATGACCTAGTTACCGAAAAAATTCAACGGGTAGGAATAGGTGAACATCATCGATTCTTCACCGGGATTCTTTTCGCCCAGGCTGGCGTTCGACATGTGCTGAATGGCAAAACCGACCCGCGAATGATCCTTGAAGCGATAGGCGATCTCACCGCCGGAGCGGAATTCAACCACATTGCCGAGTTTCTTGCCGTCGCCCTGATGGTAATAACCGACATTGAAACTGGGCGTGAAGACGATGGACTTGGAGCGGCCAAAGTAAAGGTCGATGCCGAATCCGCCATAACCGTAAAAAGAGCCATTGCTTGTCCCCATCACCCCGGCCATGGGCTTGACGAACCAGAGGATCGGATCGCCCATGCGGTATTCAAGACGGAACTCACCGGCACGGAATTCGTCGCGGGCAAAATCGAACATCCCGGCGCTGAAGATCAAAAGATCGGAATCGCCCTCGGCCGCGGCCTTGCCAGGGGCAACGCCAAGGGTCAGAACACCCAGAAAAAGGCCGGCGGCAACGCGAAGCCCGTTCATAAAATATGCCTCAATTTAACGACAAATCCCCGAAACAGGCATCTTACGAAAATTGGCCAGTCAGGCAAGCGAATTAGGGATCACCCTCGCAATCACGCCCCGATGCCCTAAAATATGCCTGAAAACGCGTCTGAAAGCCCTCACCGGCGCGGTGATCGGATATACTGGACTCATGGATTTACGTTTCCTCCTTCTTCTTGGGGCCCTCCTCACCCCTTTGGCTCTCCCGGGGCCGGCTTTATCGGGCGAGTCCGCCGCCGCGACGACCCAGAGCGGGGAGGGAAGCCGGGTTAGTGAAATCGTCGATGGTGACACCCTCATCCTCGCCGATGGCCGGTCCGTCCGGCTGGTCGGCATCCAGGCGCCTAAACTGTCGCTGGGGCGGCGCAATTTTACGGACTGGCCGCTCTCGAATGAGGCCAAAACCGCCCTTGGCGAGATGACAAAGGGCGAAAAAGTTGTCCTCACCTTCACCGGCGCCGAAATAGACCGCCATGGGCGCGCGCTTGCCCATATCCACATGGAGGACGGGCGCTGGGTTCAGGGCCAACTGCTCCACGACGGGCTGGCGAGGGTTTACAGTTTTGCCGACAACCGGGGACGGGTGGCCGAAATGCTGGCGCTTGAGCGCGCCGCGCGGGCCGAAAAACGCGGCATCTGGGCCGATCCCTATTACGCTATCCTCAACCCCGACGAAGCGGGCAACCATATCGGCACCTTCCAGATTATCGAAGGCCGCGTCATCAAGGCTGCAAAAGCCGGGGGGCGAACCTATATTAACTTCGGTCCCGACTGGCGGAGCGATTTCACCGTCACCCTGGCGCCGGGCGCGGGGCGGACTTTCAAGGCCGCCGGGATTGATCCCCTTACCCTTGGCGGCCAGCTTGTCCGTGTCCGCGGCTGGCTGAAATCCCGCAATGGGGCGATGATCGAGGTCACCCACCCCGAACAAATCGAACTTCTGGAGCAAGAATAAGAAATGCAATTCGTCCCGAATATCCGCCGCTTTATTTTCCACCCCGCCGCCATCGCCCTGGCCTCCGCACTTTTGGCAAGCGCTCCCGGCACGCCCTCTCTCGCCCAGGGTCAGGATTTTTTCAGCGCCATCATCTCGCCCGAACAGGAAGCGCGCATGGGACGCGAACAGCATCCGAAAATCCTCAAGCAATTCGGCGGCGCCTATGAAGACCCCGCACTTAACCGCTATGTGACCAGCATCGGCGAGCTCCTTCTTCGCACTACGGAGACGCCGGATGCCTCGTTCACCTTCACCATCCTCAACACGCCGGTGGTCAACGCCTTCGCCCTTCCCGGCGGCTATGTCTATATCACCCGGGGGCTCCTCGCCCTGGCCGATAACGAGGCCCAGCTCGCCGGAGTGCTGGCCCATGAGATCGGGCATATCACGGCCCGGCATTCAGCCCAGCGTTACGGCCAATCACTGGCCGCCACCTTAGGGCTGACCTTTCTCGGGGTGCTGGCCGAGAGCGAAGAGCTAAACCAGATCGCCGGCATTGGCGCCAATCTGTTCCTGAAAAGCTATTCCCGCGATCACGAATTCGAGGCCGACAAACTGGGTCTGGTCTATATGAGCCGGGCCAGATTTTCCCCCAACGGCATGACCGAATTCCTCCGCAACATGAAGGCCCATGATGAACTGCAGCAAAAGCTCGTCGGCCAGGGCGGGTTCGATCCCCTGATGGGGCTTTTGTCCACCCACCCGCGCACCGTCGAGAGGGTTGAGCGCGCTTATGAAGCGGCCCATGTCAACCCGCCCCCCAACCCGATCATCGCCCGCGACATCTATCTGCGGCAGATCGACGGCCTGCTCTATGGCGACGACCCTGCCCAGGGTTATGTGCGCGGACGCAGCTTCATTCATCCTGAGCTGAAAATCCGCTTCGATGTGCCCGAGGGGTTTACGCTGATCAATTCCGAAGAGGTGGTGCTGGCCCGCAACAAGTCAGGAGCGCGGATTATTTTTGATGCCGCCCAGCGGCCCCAGGGACAGAATATCGAGTCCTATCTCACCCGCACATGGCTTCCCAAGCAACGGCTCGGCGACATCGAGACCATCAACGTCAACGGCTTTCCCGCGGCAACCGCAACGGCACGGGTTAAAACCGACGACGGGATCATGGATTTGCGCCTGATCGCCATCGCCTATGATGCCGCCCGCGTCTATCGCTTCATGTTCGTCTCACCGACGCGCCAGACAGCGGGACTGAATATGGGCTTTCGCCGCACCACCTACAGCTTCCGTACCATCAGTGACGCCGAGGCGGCGGCGGTCAGGCCCCTGCGTCTGGTGATCGAAGCCGTCGAAAGCGGCGACACTATGGAAAAATTTGCCAGCCGCATGCCCTATGAAACCTATCGCCTTGAGCGCTTCAAGGTTCTCAACGGGCTCTCCGGGGGAGAGGAGGCGCATCTCGGCGGCAAGGTTAAGCTGGTGGCCGAATAAAACCGAAAAACAGAAGCTGGACAATGGCAAGCCGCGTCAGGCCAGCCCTTCCTTTCTGAGCAGGGCCAGCACCTCAGGCGTCAGATCGGCGCCGGGGGCGGACTCGTCGCGGAAAGGGTTTTGAAAGTCGAGGAGCAGAACCACCCGCGTCTCACCGCTGCGGTTCCAGGCTTCATGCTCGATCGAATCGTCGAACACCATGAGGCCGCCGGGCGTCCAGCCGCGGGTTTCGCCGCCGACTCTTATCCCGCAATCGGCGGGGACGGTGAGTCCGAGATGGGCGCGCAGGAAATGCCCGGCGTATCCGGCATACCCTTCATGGGGTTTTATATGGCTGTTCGCCGCAAGGCGGGAAAATCCCGCCGTCACCATGCCGGGGACGGCTTCGACGAGGCTTGCCGTTTGCGGACAGCGGCGGCAATTGTCTTCCATCTTGCTGCCGAAGGCGTAAAGCCCGAAGACCTTCCAGCCCTCACCGTCATAAAGCGCCCGCTCGGGCCAGGGAATGTAACGTTCATCCTCCAGCGCCGTCAGTTCATCGCGCACATTCCGCCAGTTTTTCGCCAGAGGCTCAAGGCCGGGGAATTGCTCGATTTCGTAGAACACAGCCAGACAGCCTCCGATCACGCGCCCGGTCGGGGGGCCTTTAGAATATCCTCAAGACGTTCCGACGCCTTGTCCTCGGCGATCTGTTCGACCGCGGCAACCTCTCGGGACAGCCGGTCAAGCGCCCCTTGATAGATCTGCCGCTCGGAATAGGACTGCTCCTGCTGATCCGTATTCCGGAACAGGTCCCGCACAACCTCGGCGATCAACACCGGGTCTCCTGAATTGATCTTGGCTTCGTATTCCTGGGCCCGGCGGCTCCACATGGTGCGCTTGACCCGCGGCGTGCCTTTCAGGGTTGTCATGGCCACCTTCATGCGATCGCGGGATGAAAGCTTGCGCAGGCCGGATTCCTCGGTCTTTTGAACCGGCACCCGCAGCTTCATGCGGTCCTGCTCAAAATCGATCACGTAAAGCTGAAGCTCGTGGCCGGAAATCGTCTGCTCCTCAATTGCCAGGATGCGGCCGACGCCATGAGTCGGATAAACGACAGAATCGCCGGCGGAAAATGGAAGCTTCGACACCGGGATCTTGGGGACTTGCTTGATCGGCAGCTTTGGCCGGACCGGGAGCGGAGCGCCTCTTCTGATCGGCGCCTTAACTCTGAAAGGAGCCGGAGCAGGCCTTTTGGCCGGCGCTGTTGCCTTAACCGGGGCGGCTTCGGCGGGCTTCTTTGCCACAGGCTTCTTAGCCGGGGCTTTCGCCTTGACCGGTGCAGCCTTTTTGGCGACGGGTTTCTTAACCGGGGCTTTGCCCTTCTTGGCCACAGGCTTTTTGGCTACAGACTTCTTGGCCGCAGGCTTTTTGGCCGCTGCCTTCTTGGTCGGCGCCTTCTTGGCCGCTGCCTTCTTGGCCGCTGCCTTCTTGGCCGCAGGCTTTTTAGCCGCTGCCTTCTTGGCCGCAGGCTTTTTAGCCGCTGCCTTCTTGGCCGCAGGCTTTTTAGCCGCTGCCTTCTTGGCCGCAGGCT
>CAZAKR010000012.1:0-76840 GCA_964486105.1 uncultured Rhodospirillaceae bacterium
TGGCGACCCCAACGGGATTCGAACCCGTGTTGCCGCCGTGAAAGGGCGGTGTCCTAGGCCTCTAGACGATGGGGTCGCGAGAGGCGCCGATAAAGGCCGCTTTCATCTATCCTCCCCGCGCCCTAAAATCAACCCATCTTTGCGTATACAGGCCAATACCCCACAAAAAATATCGGGAGGACCGGCATGGAGAAGGGAATCGCGGCAATTGTCGAGAAAATCCGCGCCTTGGAGGAGGAACTTGAAAAAACCATCGAGAAAAGTGGCGAACGCCTAGAATACACGATCGAGAAGCGAAAAATCAGTTTTGAGAGGGAAATCCTCAAACAGCACAGGAAGCTTCGCAAAGGATTACTACAGTTTTTAAGAGAATCCGGCTTTATCTCCCTTCTTATCTCGCCAATCGTTTACGCCATGATCATCCCCCTTTCCCTGGCTGATCTGTTCGCCACAATTTACCAGTTTGTCTGCTTTCCGGTGTATCGCATCGCGCAAGTCAAACGCAGCCAATATGTGGTCATCGACCGCCACAAACTGAGCTATCTCAACCTGATCGAAAAGATCAACTGCGTTTACTGCGGCTATGCCAACGGGGTCATTGCCTATATCCGTGAAATCGCCAGCCTCAGCGAGCAGCATTTCTGCCCGATTAAACACGCCCTGAAGGTAAAAAAAACCCACGACCGTTACCTGCGTTTCCTTGAATACGGGGACGGTGAATCTTTACGTAAACAACAAAAAAGTTCTGAAAAAAATTAAGAATCGCGAAAGACAACAGGGTTACAGTTACAAACTATGAACGAAGCGTCGAAAAATACCGAATCATTGAGGGCTCGGCTTGAGGGGACAAATATCAATCCCAATACCTTTCTCGCCACAGATTACCTCAATCACTTCAACGAAATGGTGATGTTTCTGGAAATGATTCCAGATATGCCGGACATGCTTGAAGAGGCCAAGGCATGGTAGCCAAAAACCTATAACGAACATTTCCGCGATAGTGGTTTTTCGGAAAAAGACCTGGCTATCGAAGCCTATTTATCCGCCCCGGATGAATACAGGGTACCGTTTGATTACACGGTAAAGCTTATCAACAAGCATGTCGCCAAAGTCATCGAAGATCTTGAAGAACCCGCCAGGGCCAACGACACGGAAAAACTCAGGGCTCTGGTTTCGGCGGCGGCAATATCGATCGGCGAGTTGATCGATCTGGCAAGCGCGATCATTCACGGACACAAAGAAACTTCGGATCAGGATTGGATCGATATGATCATGGATGATACATCGCAAGATTGAAGAAGGCTTATTTTTTTACCTAATGCGGAAAAAAACAGGACAGGAAAATCATGACTAAAAACGACGGACAGACGGTTGCCTCAATTTCATTTAACGACAACCGGAGCATCAGCCTTGATGTAGAAAGCGTGAAAAGCCTTGAACTCGGCCCGCCAATGGACGCCGGGGACGGCGAGCATTGGTTTGTTGAATTAATCGTTCGCACCGAGATCGGTTCGGTGGCGTTGCAGTTGCTTTCCAACGATCCGGAAAAACTTAAACTCAAGGAACACGAATAGAGGCTGGATTTATAGCCCTTGGTCCATGGGCCTCAGACTTCCGGCACTGCCGCGTCGTCGATCATGAACTGGACCCCTTCCCGGCCCCGCCAGTTATCGGCGCGCAGCCGCCCGGCCACATGAAGCGGCAGGCCCCGGGTATTGAGCAGGGCATTTCCGAGCGGCGTTTCAAGACAGCGAAAGGCAATCGCCTTCAACCGGCCACCGCCACGCCCCTGCGAAGTCAGAAAACACCGCACATGATCCTTGCCGACGACAGCGGCCTGGACAATCTGGGCATGAGGAACGACAAAGCGGGGCTCTGAATTGCTGACGCCAAACGGCCCGGCCTGTTCCAGCGCCGCCATCAGTTCGGGTGTCGCGCCGCGCGGATCGAGCGCCCCGTCAAAGCGGGTTCGCAGGGATAAGTCCGCAGCCGCCATCTGAAGTGAAATATGTTCGCCTAAAAACGCCTTAAGCTCGTCGAGTTTTTCCACCTGCGCACTCAAACCCGCAGCCATGGGATGGCCGCCGCCGCTGATCAGCAATCCATTTTGCCGCGCCGCGATCACCGCCGCCCCAAGATCGACGCCGGTAATAGACCGAGCCGAGCCCCTGGCTACGCCGTCCTCAATCGCAAAAACGCAGGCCGGGCGGTTGGTTTTTTCCTTCAGGCGACTGGCGACAATACCGACGACACCGGGATGCCACCCCTCACCCGCCACCATAACCAGCGCCTTGTGAGCCGCCCCGTCGCTTTCATACATCTTAAGGGCCTGATCGAAAACAGCCGCCTCAATTTGCCGCCGCTCATCGTTGAAAAACTCGAGTCTCTCGGCAATCGCCCTGGCTTCTTCCAGATCGTCCGTCGCCAAAAGCCGCGACCCGTGGCCGGAATGACCGACCCGACCCCCGGCATTGACCCGCGGCCCGAGAATATAACCGGCATGATAAACGCCGGGAGGCTCGTTCATCCTCGCCACATCACAAAGGGCGGTAAGCCCCGGATTGCCGCGCCGGGTCATAATTTTCAGGCCCCCCGCGACATAGGCCCGGTTAAGGCCGCTTAATGGCACCATGTCGCAAACCGTGCCCAGCGCCACCAGATCAAGCCATTGCATGAGGTCCGGCTCGGGCCGGTCATCGCCATACCAGCCCGCCTCGCGAAGCGCCCTGTTGACGGCGACCACCAGAAGATACGCCACCCCGACCGCCGCCAGATGGCCAAGGCCACCGGCCTCATCGAGGCGGTTTGGATTGACCACGGCCACCGCCTCGGGCAGTTGCGGCTCGGCCTTATGGTGATCGACGACAATCATATCGAGGCCGAATTTGGCCGCCGCCGCCAGAGGCTCAAAAGAAGTGATGCCGCAATCAACGGTAATCGCCAGCCCCGCCCCCTCGTCGGCGAGAAGCTTTAAGGCGTCTGCATTGGGTCCATAGCCTTCCTTGATGCGGTCGGGGATATAGACCCGCGCCTTGCCCCCTATGGTCTCGAAAAACCGCGCCAGAAGGGCCGAGGACGTGGCCCCGTCAACATCGTAATCACCGAATATGGCGATGGTCTCTCCGCTCTCAAGGGCGCTGAGGATGCGCGCCGCCGCACGGTCCATGTCCTTAAGGGTTGAGGGATCGGGCAGCAATTCACGCAAGGTAGGATTGAGAAAAGCCTCGGCGGTTTCCATGGAGACGCCACGGGCGGCCAGAACCCGGGCAACGATTTCCGGCAATTCCGCCTGCTGGGCGAGGCCCAGAACAAGGCGCTCATCGGCCTCGCGCAGGGACCAGAAGCGGCCGCCGAGAGAGCGCGATATGCCGAGATAGGCACTCGCCTCCCCAGAGGTGGAGGGCGCATTATCGACAGGAGCAGGATTATTCGCTGGGGACGACATTTCCTTACTATCCGCCTATTTTCGCCGCCACTCAACTCGGAACATTACAGGGCCGCCCCATTGCGCTATAAAGCGGTCACGATTTGAAGCGTTTATGAAGTTGAGGAAGATATGTTGAAAGGCAAAGTTCTCGTCGCCCAGGGCGGCGGACCCACCGTCGTCATCAATCAGTCGCTCGCCGGGGTGACCCTGAAAGCCCGTGCAATCAAAGGCGTTGCCCGAGTTTACGGAGCGCGCCATGGGGTCTCGGGAATTATAGGTGAGGATTTCCTCAACCTGACCCGTGAACCGGCAGGCAATCTGGAACGGGTGGCGCAAACGCCTTCCTCGGCCCTGGGTTCGACCCGCGACAAGCCCGATAGCGCCTATTGCCGTGAGATTTTCAAGGTTCTCCAGGCCCATGAAATCGGCAGTTTCTTCTATATCGGCGGCAATGATTCCTCCGATACCCAGAAAATCCTTGTCGAAGAATCCAAGCGCGCCCGCTATCCCCTGCGCTGCCTGCATATTCCCAAGACCATCGACAATGATCTGGTGCTTAACGACCACACGCCGGGCTATCCTTCAGCGGCGCGCTATGTGGCCTCGGCCTTTGCCGGGGTCAATCTCGATCTGGCCGCCATTCCCGGTGTCTATATCGGCGTGGTCATGGGCCGCCACGCCGGATTCCTCACCGCTGCCAGCGCCTATTGCCGAAAAAACCCCGATGACGGGCCGCACCTGGTCTATCTGCCCGAACGCACCTTTAACATCGACCGTTTTCTCAAAGACGTCAAAGCTGTGTACAAGCGCCTCGGGCGCTGCGTCATCGCCGTTTCGGAAGGCATCCATGACGGCCGTGGCGAGGCCATCGCCGCCAAGCTCGCCGCCAAGGGAAGCAGCAGCATTGAGCGCGACGCCCACGGCAACGTCCAGTTGTCGGGCTCCGGGGCGCTGGGCGACATGCTGGCGGCCGAGATCAAGGAAAAACTGGGCATAAAGCGGGTGCGCGCCGACACGCTCGGGTATCTCCAGCGTTCCTTTTTGGGTTGTGTGTCGGATGTCGATCAGCGCGAGGCCCGCAAGGCCGGCGAAATGGGAGTGATGTTCGCCCACAAGCAAAACAAGAGCGGCTCGGTGACGATCCGTCGCGGCAAGACAAAAACAGGCGGCTACAGGGCCGAATACAAACTGGCCAATTTGTCATCCATCGGCGGCAAGACCCGTGTCATGCCGAAAAATTTCATCGCCAAATCCGGCAATAACGTAACGGCGGCGTTCATCGACTATTTGCAGCCCCTGATCGGCAGCGGCATGGCCGAGCCTTTTGGTCTGAAAGCAAAGAGCGTTAAGAAGATATTGGGCTAAGCCCGTCTCACCGCCCATCTTCGCTTGACCAGGCGGGTTGGTCACCGCTTTCGAAACCGTCAGAGAATATCTCGGAATCAGGCTCAGACCCATCACCGGCCTTGGGCTCGGATTCGGCCTTGGGCGCGGACCCGTCCATATTGGATGAACCGGCCCGGCCTTCTTTTTCGGCCTCTTTCACCTCTTCCAGTGTGGGACCGAGATCAAGATCAATCTCACCTTTTTTGTCCAGGCCTAAGCGGGTACGGGCCGGGGGCGTTGCCGGGGTGGGAGTCGGTGGCGCCGGGCTCTGGGTAACGGGTGCTGGTGCTGCTGGTGGAGGCGGAGGCGCTGTGGTCGTCGCCCCGGTCTGGGCAAGAACGGGAACGGCCCAGGCCCAGGCCAACACCAGAGCAAAGGTCGGCACAATTGGCGGGTAAGAAAACCGGGTAAACATCTTCACATCCTCCCCGTTATCGAAAATCGTAAGGGCAAGGAATCGGGGCCGTATAGCGGCGGCTGTGTTTATCTTCGTTTCAGTATAAACGGAACCCCGGTTTTAACCAAAGTTTGCCTGACAAGAAGGCCTTTTATTCGCGGGTCAATTCCGCACAGCCCGCCGTCGCCTCGGTAAAGGCCTCCACATAACAGGCGCCGATCCGGTCGGGCCCGAGGATCCGGCCGTGGTTAAAGCCCTTAGACGGGGTCGAGACCCAGGTAAAGGAAACATTATCGGGGTATATGATTCCGAAAAAATTCTTGGTGCCGTCGGCATAGGTAAAGACGCCCCTGAACCGGCGGTCCTTTTGCTCGGTGATGCGGACGGTCTTATCCGCCCATTCCCGATAGCCCTTGGCCTCCGATACGGTAAGATTTTCGCCGCGCCATGTGCCGACCAGATTTGGAATCTCCGTCTCCGGCGAATTGCCCCCGTCCCTATCCAGCAGCAGAAAACCAACCCCGACACCGATCGCCAGGGTCAGGAGCCAGAGCGCCGCATATCCGGTTTTGTTGATCGTTCTTCTGGGCATTTCTTTTCGGCCTTATCCCTTCAGGCCCCCTGAATGCGGATCAGCATCGGCGGTTCGGTGACCGTATCGAGGGCGGCGATTTTCGCCAATGCCCGGGACATGGCCGCTTCATCGGTCTCATGGGTGGTGAGCACGATGGAAACCGGTCCCGAGGGACTATCGGCCCGGTCATGCTGGATCATCGAGGCCAGCGAGATACCCTCGCCGGCCAGCTCCGTGGCAATGGCGGCAAGCACGCCCGGCGCATCTTTGACCGTAAAGCGCAGATAATAGGCGCCGCTATGACGCTCCATGGGCTGGGTCGGAATATCGGCGAGCTCACCCACCGGCACGCCGAAGGCGGGCAGGCGCAGACCCCGGGCAATGTCACAGATATCGGCAACGACGGCGGAGCCCGTCGGGTGGTCCCCTGCCCCGCGGCCTTCATAGGTTGAGCGGCCGACATAATCGCCCTCAACCTCGACCGCGTTGAACACATCCTCGACATGGGCCAGGGGCGCATCGATGGGTACCAGGCAGGGATGAACCCGCTGCTCAACCCCACCTCCGGTGCGGCTGGTAATGCCGAACAGCTTGATGCGATAACCGAGCTCCCCGGCCAGGGCGATGTCGCGGGCGGAAATACTGCGAATGCCTTCCATATGGACGGCATCGAAATCGATTTTGCAGCCAAAGGCGACGCTGGTCAGGATGGCGAGCTTATGGGCGGCGTCCACCCCATCCACATCGAAGGAGGGATCGGCCTCGGCATAGCCGAGCTTTTGGGCCTCATCAAGCACGGTGTCGAATTCCTTGCCGGTTTGGCGCATATTGGTGAGGATATAATTGCAGGTGCCGTTCAAAATACCTGTAATACGGGTGAAATTGTTCCCCGCCAGCCCCTCGCGCAGGGCCTTGATGATCGGGATGCCCCCGGCAACAGCAGCCTCAAAAGCGATAACCGCGCCGGCGGCCTCGGCCTTTTGCGCCAAATCCAGCCCGTGATGGGCGATCAGCGCTTTATTTGCCGTCACCACATGGCGTCCGGCATCAAGGGCCGCCTCGCAGACCGCCTTGGCGATACCGTCGGAGCCGCCGATCAACTCAACCACCACATCCGTCTCGACCTCGGCGATCATTTTCAGGGCGTCGTCATAACAAGCGATGCCCGCCATATCGACTCCGCGATCCCGGCCACAATCGAGATCGGCGACCGCCACCACCTGCAACGGACGGCCGCATCTCTGGGCGAGAAGCGGACCTTGCGCGTCTAGCAATTGCAGGGTCCCGGTACCGACGGTACCAAGACCGGCAAGGGCGATGCGGAGCGGCGATTTATCTTCCTTACGGCTCATTTCCGGGCTGCCTTTTTATGATCCTTAAGCTCAACCAGATTATCAGACTTTTTAAGGAACGTCTTGATATTCCTTACAGCCTGACGGGTTCTATGGGTGTTTTCAACAAGAGCGAAACGCACATGGTCATCGCCATATTCACCAAATCCCAACCCCGGAGCAACCGCCACCCGGGCCTCGGCCAACAGGCGCTTGGAGAAGTCAACCGACCCCATATGGGCAAAGGCGGACGGGATCGGCGCCCAGGCGAACATGGTCGCTTCCGGTGACGGCACATCCCAGCCGGCGCTGGCCAGACCGTCGATCAGAACGTCGCGGCGCTCTTTATAGAGGGCGCGGATTTCATCGACACAATCCTGGGGACCGTTGAGGGCCGCCGTCGCCGCCACCTGGACCGGGGTAAAGGCGCCATAATCGACATAGGATTTGATCCGCGCCAGGGCCGCGATCAGCTTTGGATTGCCGGCGGCAAAGCCGATCCGCCAGCCCGGCATGGAATAGGTTTTCGACACCGAAGTGAACTCAACCGCAATATCCTTGGCGCCCGGCACCTGGAGAATCGAGGGCGGCGGCTCATCACCGTAATATATATCCGCATAGGCGTTATCGGAGATCACGTAAAGGTTCCGTGAACGGCAGAAATCAAGGATTTCAGCGTAAAAATCGAGGCCCACAACCTCCGCCGTCGGATTGGAGGGAAAATTGACCACCAAGGCGACAGGGGCCGGCGAGCTGTTCTTTACCGCCCGTTCGATCCCGGCCATAAAGTCGATCCCCGGCCCGATCGGCACCGAACGCACCACCGCGCCGGCAATGACAAAGCCAAAAGCATGAATGGGATAGCTCGGATTGGGCACCAGAAAGACGTCACCGGGCGAGGAAATGGCCTGGGCCAGATTGGCCAGCCCCTCTTTTGAGCCAAGGGTAACGATGGCCTCATTCTCGGGATCAATCGACACGTTGAAACGGCGCTCATAATAGCCTGAGAGCGCCTTGCGCAGGCCGGGTATCCCCCGCGACATGGAATAACGGTGGGTGCGCGGATTATTGACCGCCTCTATCAGTTTTTCGACGATATGAGGCGGCGTCGGCTGGTCCGGATTGCCCATGCCGAAATCAATGATGTCCTCGCCCCTGGCCCTTGCCTGGGCCTTCATTTCGTTTACTTCGGCAAAGACGTAAGGGGGAAGACGCTGGATACGGTGAAACTCGTGTTCGACCATGGTTGTGGATGCCTAGAAAAAAACCAATGCTAAGGACGCCAGCCCCGTCTCAGGGATAGAAAAGGGGTCGGGTGCGGGCTTTCCTACCGAAAACGGTGCAAAAAAACAACCACCGGCTAGAAATCCAGATAAACCTCGGTACGGCGATTACCCGCCTGCCCCGCCGGCATGACCTCGTAATAGACCGGTTCGGAATCGGATTTGGCGCCGACGAAAATATCCTTCGGCGCAACGCCGTATTTCATCAGGGAGGCGGCGACAATTTGGGCCCGGCGCATGGATACGTCGAAATTGATGATCTGGTGCTTTAAGGGGTCAACATTGCCCGTATAGCTGCTGGCAAAACCGATAACCCGGACTGTGCCGCCGCTTTTCTTGTAATCATCGGCGATTTTCTTCAACTCCCGGCGATCGCCACCGGACAAATTCGCCGACCCGTTGGCAAACAGTATCTTGCCGACCAGAACCGAAACGACGGATCTGCTGGCATCGAACTTTTCCAGGGAATTGGGGCCTAAAGCCTCATCCTCGGCAATTTCAACCGCCTCAAGCCCCTCGGCCTCGGCCAAAGCGGCTGCCTCGCCGGTAAGTTGAGCCTCAAGCATATCGCCAACCGGGTTGGGCGGCGGCGCGGCGGCAACCATTTCCACGGTCTCTGTAGTTTCGGTGATTTCAACATCCATGCGCGGCGCCGCGGCAGGGGTTCCGTCACTGGGGAGAACCGGCTGGGCGGGGACGATTTCGGTGACCGTTTCCTCGGCCAGGACGAAGGTCTCGCCATCGGCCTCAACCAGCTCGTCCTCATAGCGGCGATTGACCGTATCGGCGCGCAATCCCTCGGAAATCTGCTCTCTTTGCTCGGCTGAGGGGGCCTCTGGAACATCGGCCAGATTGGGAAAGGCCTTTTCCTCGCCGGGAATCGGCTGAGCCTCGGAGACAGACGAGACCTGGCTCGGCTCATCGCCAAAAATAGCCCCGACAGTCGCCTGGTACCAGTTGATCGGATTGAGCGGCGCCGGCACATAGGAACAGCCCGAAAGCGCCACAAAGGCCACAACCACAACAGGCGGGCCGAGGCGGCGGCTGGAGCAATCAAAACGAGAGGAGAAATTAGAGCAAAAGGCGATCATCGGTTACATTCTCCGAAAATGGGATTAACCATCAAAATAACATCGAAATTCGAGTATATTGGGTTTGGACTAAAAATTTTAGCCTTATTTAGTGAATCTAGTGACTTGATTTTTAGTCCCGATCCATAGTCTATTGTGCGCCGCAACATCAAAGCCCGATGAGCGCAGTAATCCAAGCCCGATGGGCGTAACTTCCAAGATGTCCCCACACGCTGTGGCTTCTATAATAAACGTCAAAAACCAACAATTGGAATACCACATGCCTGAGAAAATGGGAAAAGACGAACCGCTTAATCCGACTGAGGGCCTGCCTATTCCCGATCCGCTTCAGATCACCGAAACGGTCGGCAAAATCGCTGAAAAAAGTCAGCAGATCATTCAGACATTTCTCGATCATCAGTCAACCAACGGTAAATCATCCGATCCCATGAATATCGGCGCGGCGTTTCTCGAGATGACCTCGAAGATGATGTCCGATCCGGAAAAAATCATCCAGGCCCAGGCCTCCCTGTGGCAGGATTACATGCAGCTATGGAGCAACGCCGCCCGCAGCTTTTCCGGCGAACAGGTTGAGCCGATGGCAACACCTGAAAAAGGCGACCGCCGCTTCAAGCATGAAGAGTGGGAAGAAAACGGCGTCTTTGATTATTTCAAGCAATCCTATCTGCTGACCTCGCGCTGGTTCGTCGATACGGTTCGCGATGTCGATGGGCTGGACGACAAAACAGCCAAAAAAGTCGATTTTTATTCCCGCCAGTTCATGGACGCCCTTTCGCCAAGCAACTTCGTCCTTACCAATCCGGAAGTCCTGCGCGCGACCCTGGAGAGCAACGGCGAGAATCTCGTCAAGGGCCTCGACAACATGATCGACGATCTTGAAAAGGGTAAAGGCAAGCTCAAGATCAGCATGACCGATCACAAGGCCTTCAAGGTCGGTGAAAATCTGGCGCTTACCCCCGGCAAGGTGGTTTACCAGAACGAATTGATGCAGCTGATCCAGTATGAGCCGACGACAAAACAGGTTCACCGCCGGCCCCTGCTCATCATGCCACCCTGGATCAACAAATATTACATCCTCGATCTGTCGCCGAAAAATTCGTTCATTCAATGGGCGGTCGGTGAAGGTCTGACGGTTTTCATTATTTCCTGGGTCAACCCGGACGAAAGATTGAGTCACAAAAGTTTCGACGACTATATGCTCGAAGGCCCCTTAGCGGCGCTCGACGCCATCGAAAAGGCGACCGGCGAACGCGAAGTCAATATGATCGGCTATTGCATCGGCGGCACCCTCCTCGCCTGCATGCTTTCATATATGAAGGCGAAGGGAGACGAGAGGGTCACTTCGGCCACCTATTTCACCACCCTGCTCGATTTTACGGATGCTGGTGAACTTTCGGTCTTCATCGACGAGGAACAGCTCGCCGCGCTTGAACACGAGATGAAGGAAAAGGGTTACCTCGAAGGCCATTCCATGGCCACCACCTTCAACATGCTGCGCGCCAACGATCTGATCTGGTCGTTTGTCGTCAATAACTATCTTCTCGGCAAAGACCCCTTCCCCTTCGATCTGTTGTTCTGGAATTCCGATTCCACCCGGATGCCCGCCGACATGCACAGCTTTTATTTGCGCGCCATGTATCACGACAATCTGATGGTAAAGCCGGGCGGCATTACCCTGGCCGGGGTGCCTATCGATATCTCAAAAATCGACGTGCCGAGTTTCCTTCTCTCCACCCGCGAGGATCATATCGCCCCCTGGCACTCCACCTATGCGGCGGTGAACCTGTTCAAGGGTCCGGTGAATTTCGTTCTCTCGGCTTCGGGGCATATCGCCGGGGTCATCAATCCACCCCAGGCGGGCAAATATAATTACTGGACCAACAGCCAGTCGCCGGAAGATCCCGACGAATGGTTTGAGTTGGCAGACGCCCATGAGGGCTCGTGGTGGCCGGAATGGTCGAGATGGGTTGCCGAATTTGGCGGCGGCAAGGTTAAGGCGCGCAAACCCGGCGACGGGAAATTGAAAGTGATCGAGGACGCGCCGGGTCATTATATCCTGCCACCCGAAGAGCAGAAAAAAACCGCCAAGGGCAAAAAAACCAAAGCGGCGAAAAAGAAAAAGAGTTAGCCCGGCCTAAGGCGCGGAAGCCGCATGTTCACGGGCCAGCTTTCGATAGCCCTTGGCGGCCTGACGGATAAATTCGCTTTCCTCCGCCGTCAACTCCCGCATCATCCTGGCCGGACTGCCGGCCCACAATTCACCGCTTTTTACCCGTTTGCCATTGGCGACCAGGGCGCCGGCAGCGACCATGGCCCCGGTCTCAACCACTGCCCCGTCGAGAACCGTCGAGTTCATACCGATCAGACAGTAATCCTCGACCGTACAGGCATGCACCACCGCGTTATGGCCGATGGTGATGTTCGAACCGATAATCGCCGGAGAACCGTCCGAGGTGCCGTGGATAACCGCTCCGTCCTGGAGATTGGTGTTCTCGCCGATACGGATGTAATTGACGTCGCCGCGCACCACGGCGTTGTACCAGATGCTCGAGCCCTGACCGATCTCGACATCGCCAATTACCGCGGCACCCGGTGCTATGAAAACATCCGCCGCCAGGACCGGACTGACTTTGCCATAGGGAAGAATGAGACCCGCCATACAATCGCCTCTTAAGGACACAAGGGCTGGGTGCCCAGGCCCATGGTCTCTTCAAGGCGGAACATCAAATTCATATTCTGTAACGCCTGACCCGACGCACCCTTGACCAGATTATCGATCACCGAAAGCACAATGGCGCGGCCCTTTACCCGGTCCTCAAAAATTGCGATATGGCAAAAATTGGAGCCCCGGACATGGCGGGTCGAAGGCGTTTGACCCGGCGGCAAAATCCGCACAAAAGCTTCATCGGCGTAACATTCAGCCAGGGCCGAACGTAAATCGTCGATCCCCGCCCCACCTGCGAAGCGGACATAGGCGGTGGAAAATATTCCCCGGTTCATGGGAACCAGATGAGGTGTAAAGGTCACGGTAACCGGATGACCGGCAACATTGGAAAGCCCCTGTTCGATCTCCGGCGCGTGACGATGGGCGGCAATTCCGTAAGCCTGAAAGCCGTCACTGACCTCGGCAAAAAGACTCGACTCCCTGGCCGCCCTCCCGGCGCCCGTAACCCCGGACTTGGCGTCAATGATAATCTCGTCGGATGAGATTACCCCGGAATCGACAAGCGGGATTAGCGGCAGCAGAGCCGCCGTGGGATAGCAACCGGGATTAGCCACCAGGCGCGCATCCTTGATCGAAGAGCGCGCCAGTTCGGTCAGTCCGTAAACCGCCTTGCTTTGAAGTTTTGGCGCCCGGTGGGGATGTCCGTACCAGGTTTCATACAAGCCGGTATCGGCCAGCCTGAAATCGGCCGAGAGATCAACCACTCTCGGGCCATCGGGCAAAGCGGCGATAACTTCCTGGGTCGTACCGTGGGGCAGACAGCAAAAAACAATATCGGCCTTTGCCAGATCGGCATCCTCGGCCTTTACCATCACCGGCAGATCAAGATGGGCAAGGTGGGGATAAAGTTCGTCAAACCGCCGCCCGGCATTACGGTCGGCGGTTAAGGCCGCGATCTTTACCTGATCATGCTGGGACAGCAGGCGCACGAGCTCGGCCCCGGTGTAACCGCTGGCGCCGAGAATGACCGCCTGAATCTTCTGTGTAACCGATGACATAAAATCTACACCTTCTCCAAACAAAGAGAATAAAGCCGAAGTTGAGAGATGGAAAGCCGCCGATGAACGAAAAAGGGGCGTCCCACCCGGAACGCCCCTAAGTTCATTGGAACTGGAAACGTACCTTTAGCGTTTCGAGAACTGATGGCTCCGGCGCGCTTTATGGCGTCCATATTTCTTACGCTCGACAACACGGGAGTCACGGGTAAGAAAACCACCTTTTTTCAGAACCGGTCGCAATGCAGGTTCGAATTTTATCAGTGCTCTGGAAATAGCATGACGCACGGCGCCTGCCTGACCGGAAAGACCGCCGCCTGAAACCGTGCAGACGAGGTCAAACTGGTCGATGCGGGCCGCCGCCTCGAAGGGCTGGCGAATAATCATGCGCAGCACCGGACGGGCGAAATAGGTTTCGATATCGCGGCCATTGACCGTGACCTTGCCGGCGCCGGGCTTGATCCAGACGCGGGCAACCGCATCCTTGCGCTTACCGGTGGCGTAGGAGCGGCCTTGCTCGTCGATCTGCGGCTCGGGCAGTTCTTCAGGCTCCGATACGAGATCGGGGGCCGCCTGCGCCAGATCGGGCGCAATATCGGCCAGGGTCGCTCCGCCTTCGGAAACAGTGGTCTCTGCGGCTTCCGGGGCCGTTTCCTGAATATCGTCAGCCATGATCAGGCGCTCCTCTTGTTCTTGTCATTCATTGCTCCAACGTCGAGCGTCTCTGGCTTTTGAGCCTCATGGGGATGATCGGTCCCGGCATAGATGCGGAGATTGCGCATCTGGGCGCGCCCCAACGGGCTGCGCGGAACCATGCGCTCAACCGCCTTCGACAACACCCGTTCGGGATGGGCGCCATCGAGAATGGCGCCGGCGGTAGCGGATTTGATGCCGCCGGGATGCCCGGTGTGACGGTAATAAACTTTATCGCTAAGTTTGCGCCCGGTCAGTTTCACCTTTTCGGCGTTGATGACGACGATATTATCGCCGCAATCCATATGCGGGGTGAACGTCGTTTTGTGCTTGCCGCGCAGCATCTTGGCAATAATCGTTGCAAGGCGGCCCAAGACCAGCCCTTCTGCATCGATGAGATACCACTTTTTGTCGATCTCGGAAGGTTTCGCGCTATAGGTTTTCATCACTCGTCCATCTATCTTTTCTATCTTTCGGGTCGAATTCGGGCTGTTGGCCCAAAAAAACGCCCCAACTTCGTGAAGGCGCGGAGTATGCCATGGTTTTTTCCAGTGTCAACTCGAAATATCCATAAAATCGAATACGTTAGCTATGCGGTATTATAGTAGTGTAAAGCCGGGCAATGAGCCTTTTCAGGCGGTTTCCCGGGCCAGCCAGGTCAGGTAATCGGATGAACCGTCGGTTATCGGCAAAGCGACGATACAGGGGCAGTCGTAACTGTGCAGCTCCTTTACCCTGGTCGTCAGAACCGGCAGATGACTGGCGCGGGTCTTGACGATCAGCACGGCCTCGGAGGCTTCTTCGATCTTGCCTTCCCACCAATAGAGGGATTGCATGGGCTCGATAATATTGGCACAGGCGATGAGATGGTCCTCAAGCAGGGCGCGGGCAATCGCCTCGGCTTCCTTCTTCGATTGTGTCGTTACATAGACCAGCGAAAAATCCATAATGCCTCCAACAAACGCTTCCCGGTTGCTGCTTTGGAAAGGTAGGCCAAGAGAAACGCTCTTGGCCTGAAATCAAATTTAGCCTACCATAATTGCCGTGTCTCGACGTTGACACAAGGGAGGTGGTCCCGGGCTTTTGTCCTGTAGGCTTTTGTCTGTGGGTTTTAGTTCCGTGGATCCCATTACAAGGGACAGTCGGGGAGATTTCGTTTGAACACGGCACAGCCTGCGATCGACGAAAGCGAAAATAAGTCTGAAAAGCGTGTCGTGCGCATTAACTCCAAGCCGACGACGGCTCAGCACGACTGGCTGACCCGTGGCCTCGACCAGCCGGGCGGCAAGCTGCCACTCTTTGACGATCAGGGAAAGCGCATCGACTCCCGCACCATCCGCAGCTGCATCGAGCAAGGCTGGGCCGAACCCTGGTTCGCCAACCCGTTAAAGCCCGACTGGCTGGTCTGCAAATTGATGCCGCTCGGACGCGAAGTTCTGACCCGGGGCAAATAGCCCCCTCTCCGCCTGAACCGGCGGTTTTCAATTCGGATCGTTTAATTCGGCCAGTTCCAGGGTTATGCCTTCAGGCCCCCTGATAAAAACCAGCTTTCTGCTGTGAAAATCCATAATTTCGTTAAGAATTTCGACACCGGCGGCGCGCAGGCGGGCGACTTCTGACTCAATATCAGCGACGGCAAAACAGACATGATTGAACCCCAGCCGGTCGAGACGGGTAATATCGGAATCGGGGCTGATCTCGGGGCGATGATATTTCAACAATTGCACTTCCATCCGCGGCACCGCACCAGGAAGAACCAGAGTCACATGTTCCGCCTTGATGTCCTTGATCCCCATGAAAGCGTCGAATTTTTCGCCCTCAATGACCTTTGAAATCGTTTCTTCCAGGCCCAAAAGCGAGAAAAACGCCCTGGCTTTGTCGATATCCCGCACAACAACGGTAACATGATCAAAGTTGCTGATCATTGCCGACACCCCTCTGTGTAATTGTTTGTGAACTCTATACGATGCATACAGAGGTATCGATTTTAAAATCGTGCCAGGAATTCATATCTGGAGATCGCCACTTTGGCGGTGCCGGAATCGTACAAGGGGGCAGGCTTTGCGGCCTGACCCGCAGAAACCAAAAAAGGAGTTAAGCCTTACGGCCTAACTCCTTAATTTTATTGGTCGGAACGGCAGGATTTGAACCTGCGACCCCTTCACCCCCAGTGAAGTGCGCTACCAGACTGCGCTACGCTCCGCTTGGTATGCCGCAACCCCGGTCAGGGCCTGTGCGGCGGCGCGCACTATAGCGGCAGGCTTTGTCAGAAGCAACGGCGCTCTGGCCCCCTTCCAGAGAGGGAAGAAGGGTAAAATTTAAAGGGAAAAACGCAAAAAAACGCAAAAAATACGGGAAATTACAGGAAAACGCAAAGAGCGGGCGAGGCGGTTCAGGCAGGCGCAGGACGACTCAGAAGCCGGCCTTGTTCAGAAGGTCGCGCAATTCTTCCAATTCGCCAAGAACATCCTGGAGATCGGCACGCGCCCGCGAACTTAAGCCTTCGCCGCTAGAGCCCTCGCCGACGGATGGAGAAACCGCGGAACTCTTGATATTTGCCCTGCCGGTAGCCGGAGCCGAGGCCTCTTTACCAGCCGTCACGGATTTGGACCCACCCTCGCGAAGCAGGCGCTGAACCCCCTTGATCGTATAACCGTCATCATAAAGCAGGTTGCGGATCGACCGCAGCAGCCCGATATCTTCGGGCCGGTAATAACGCCGCCCACCACCGCGCTTAAGCGGTCGGACCTGGGTAAACTTGGACTCCCAGAAACGAAGAACGTGCTGAGGCAATTCCAATTCGTTGGAGACCTCCGAGATGGTGCGAAAAGCCGATGGAGATTTCTCGGTGCCGCGGGCGGCCGAAGACGTTGAAGCAGCCATGATTTTAAAGCGCCGGTCCCGGCGTGCCGCCGAGTGAACCGTTAATTCTGTTTTTCAGGACATGAGACGGGCGAAAAACAATCACCCGGCGCGGAGTGATTGTAACCTCTTCACCGGTTCTCGGATTGCGGCCAATCCGTTCGCCTTTCATGCGAACGTCGAAACTTCCGAAAGATGAAATTTTTACAGGTTCGCCACTCGATAACGTCGAGGAAATTTCCTCGAGTATCGCCTCCACCAGATCGGCGGATTCATTACGCGAAAGACCTACTTCCTGATAGACAGCTTCGGTCAAATGCGAACGTGTAACGGTTTTATCAGCCACGCAACCCCCTTAAACCCTGGAAGAGAGCCTAACCTGCCCGACCTGACAGGTCAATTGCCTTATAAAGACAAAGGGATGGCAATAGAAGCGTTACCAGCGTAGCAAGCAAGCGCCCCAAGTCAGCCCACCGCCAATTCCTTCCAGAAGAATCAAATCGCCCTGGCTGAATTTCCCCGCCCCATGGGCATCGGAAATGGCCAGGGGAATCGAGGCGGCGGACGTGTTGGCATGGCGATCAATGGTGACGATCAGCTTGTCCTCGGCCATGCCCAGTTTTTTGGTGGTCCCGCGCATGATCCGAAGATTGGCCTGATGAGGAACCAGCCAGTCCAGATCGGCCCCTGTTAAGTCATTGGCATTTAAGGCTTCTTTGGCGACCTCGGCGAGCCGGGTGACGGCTTTTTTGAAAATTTCCTGGCCCTGCATCTGAACGTGACCGGTGGTGCCGGTAGAGGAAGGCCCGCCATCGACATAGAGGCAGTCATGATCGCGGCCGTCGGAATGAAGATGGGTTGAGAGAATGCCGCGGTCGGCGATGCTCCCCTCGCCCTCGCCGGCGCGCAAAATAACCGCACCCGCCCCATCGCCGAACAGCACGCAGGTGCCCCGGTCCTTCCAGTCGAGAATACGGGTAAAAGTTTCAGCGCCAATGACAAGCACGGTCTCCGCCTGACCGGTGCGAATAAAATTATCGGCGATGGTAAGGGCGTAGATAAACCCGGTGCAGACCGCCTGAACATCGAAGGCGGCGCCACGGGTCATGCCGAGCTTGGCCTGAACGCTGGTCGCGGTCGATGGAAAGGTTTCGTCCGGCGTCGCCGTCGCCAGGACGATCAAATCGATCTCATCAACATCGATACCGGCATCCTTAAGCGCCGCCTTGGCGGCATTGACGGCCAGATCCGAGGTTAGCTCGCCCTCCGCCGCAATATGCCGCTGACGGATTCCCGAACGCCCGGTGATCCACTCGTCGGTGGTATCGACAAGTTTGGATAATTCGTCATTGGTCATAATCCGGTCGGGCAGATAGCCGCCACAACCGATGATCCGGGAACGCAACACCATGGCTAGAGGATATCCTCCTGGGTCAACGATTCGGTATCCAGACTGAGCTGTTCAAACTCCGCCTTGATCGATTCGTTGAAACTGTTGGAAATCATGTCGTGGGCGACGCCGATGGCATGGGCGAACCCGATCTCGTCGGTGCCGCCATGGCTCTTGACCACGATACCGTTAAGACCAAGCAGCACGGCGCCGTTATAGGCTCTGGGATCGAGCCGTTCGCGCAGCCGGTTGAGGGCCGAACGGCTGAACAGATAGCCGAGCTTGGCAAGGATCGAACTTTTGTAGGTTTCCTTCAGATAGGTGGTGAAAAGCTTGACCACCCCTTCGGCGGTTTTAAGGGCGATATTTCCCGAAAAGCCGTCGGTGACGATGACGTCCACGGTGCCGGCGGCGATGTCGTCGCCTTCAACAAAGCCGTGGAAACGGATCGGCAGATGTATCTTGCGCAGAATGGCGCTGGCCCGGCGCACTGAATCATGTCCTTTAAGTTCTTCCGAGCCGACGTTGAGAAGGCCGATGCTGGGCTTTTCAATCGCCTGAACCGTGCGCACGAAAACCTCGCCCATCACCGCGAACTGGACCAGATTGTCGGAATCACAATCAATGTTGGCGCCGAGATCGAGCATCAGGGTTTCGCCGCGCATGGTCGGGAAAAAACTGGCAATCGCCGGGCGGTCGATACCGGGTAGGGTTTTCAGCACAAATTTGGCAATCGCCATCAGCGCCCCGGTATTGCCCGCCGAGACAATGGCGTCGGCCTCGCCTTCACGCACCGCGTTGATGGCAAAGCGCATACTGGACTTACGCCCGCCGCGCAGGGCCTGAGACGGCTTGTCGCTGGAACTGATGGTATCGGGGGCATGGCGGATCGAAGCGCAGGAGCTCAATTCCGGATGGGCATCGAGAAGCGGCGTCAACCTGGCCTCATCCCCGAACAGGAGAAAATGAACCTCAGGAAAACGTTCCCGTGCGACGGCGGCGCCCCTGACCACAATATCGGGGGCGTTGTCGCCGCCCATGGCATCAAGGGCAATGATCATGCCTTCACGCAATCCTGAATTCTCCCGTTAAGGAAGGAGGGCCTAAACAGCCTCGACTTCGGTCACTTCCCGTTCGCGGTAGTGTCCGCAGGAATCACAGACGTGGTGGGGGAGTTTGTACTCGCCGCAATTGGGACATTCATTGATCGACTTGCGCTTTAAGGCGTCGTGGGAGCGGCGCATGTTGCGTCTTGAAGTGGATATCTTTTTCTTTGGGACTGCCATAATTCACTCTCTATCAGGCTCAAACGTATTCAGGAAGCCCGTTTACTTAGCCAAAAAGCAAGCGCCGGGCAACCGGAATGGGGTGTTTACGCCTTCAGCTATCCTTTTTCAATGCTTTCAGGGCCGCAAATGGATTTTTTCCTGCGCCGTCGCCCTCCCCCGAAGGGTCTAAATAGGCCTCATCCACCCCGATTCCAGGAGCGCGGGGATAAGGATCAAGGGACAGGGAGAGATACTGAGCCACACATTCGCCGATATCAATTTCCTCCCCAAAGAGAGGCTCGGCGTCACTTTCCACATCATCGATCAGTATTTCGCCCCGCTCAGCCTCTTCGGCCGCCGGCTCGCTTCCAGGGGCGGCGGGCTCGAAAAGAATGGTGAAATTTTCAGCGATATGCCCTGGGACCGGCTCCAGGGAGACAACACATTTTTGCACCACATCAACATCAAAACTGGCGGAGAGCCTGATCTGGGCGCCGTGTTTAATCCTTTTCAGGGTGACCCTGGCCGTCAGACCGCTGAGGTCCTGCAGATCAAAACGCTTCGAAAGGGCGAGAGATTCGCTCGTTGTGGCGGCGATTTCGTGTGTTTCCTCCTCATTGCCGAGGGCGGCAATGGAAACCATACGGGAAAACTCAGGAATCGGTAGATCGGTCATGTGCTCACTGTTTGTAATGGCGGTTAATTGTTAAAAATCATTAGATTATGATTGATTGTTAAATCAAAACATCAATTTTTAAAAGGCAAAAAGACGCGATCAGGATGCACTTTCGAAGGTCACTTTTCCCGACAGGAAACCTTTTAAAGGCTGGTCGGCAAGCGCGACAACCTGACGACGCAGATAATCGCTTAAAAGATCGATCGTCGCCTCGGGAACATCAAGGGCGGCGTACACGTTGCGGTTAAGCGCGCCTGACAGAAGATCCCCTCCGGCCACATCAAGCCCGCCTTTTTCCTCGGTATAAAGAGCGGCGTCATAGGCGGCGATCTGGCCGAGAAAGGACTGGGCCATCTTTTTCACATATTTGCCGACGGAAAGATCACCGACGCCCATTTCCCGGATATTCTCGTCTATATCGGCGAAAAGCACGTCGAAAAGGGATTGAGCCAGCTCTCCCCCCTTTTCACCCTCGGGTTTCAGGCGATGGAGAACCAGAAAACAATGGAGCGCGATCATGTCGAAACGGCCTTCGACAGTATCGGGAACCTTCATCGCCGTATAAAACGCCGGCGAGCGGGCCTGGGCAACGATCGCCCCGTAAAGGGCCCTGGCCTCGCTATCATAGGGTGAACTCGAAAACATTGGTGTCAGCCTTCCGGTATTGCCCATAAAAGACGGGCTCAGACGATGTTGACAGATAGAAGCTGTCGGTGACAATTAATTGCCACAGGTTTATGTTCCCGGATCGAGCTTGTAAAGACCGGGACAGCCATTTTCCCGGATTTTCGGGAGCCGTATTTTTTAACCCCTCCTGACAGGGATGACCGTCTTTGAAAAACACCCTACCGCTTCTCAGTATTTGCCTTGCCGCGACGTTCCTTGTCGCCTGCAGTTCTTCAGAACATATTGACGGCCAGCTGCCCTCGCCCGACAAACTTGCCGATGTCGAGCTTGGCGTCTCGACAAGGGAGGACGTTCTTGACCTGATCGGCACGCCTTCCACCACCCCGCCTTTCGACGACGATAACTGGTATTACATCCGCCGGGTGACCCAGACCGTCGCCTTTTTCGACCCGGTGGTCATGGAACAGCAGGTCCTCGCCATCAGCTTCGACGGTGAAGGCATAGCGGTCGATATCTATGCCTATGGCGAAGATTACGGGCGCTCCATCGAGATCAGCGATCGCGTTACCCCGACCCAGGGCAAAAAGCTGACCATCTGGGAGCAGCTGCTCTCGAGCTATGGCCGCATGCCCGACGGCTCAGGTATGAGCGGCGCCGGCATCCCCGGCAGCAGCGGCGGTGGACCATAAGCGCCCTATAAACCCGGTTTTCCGGCCCTGCCATGAGTCGCAAAAAAGCCCCGGAGGTTTCCCGCCGGGGCTTTTTCGTTGATATGCCGTTAATGCTTTAGACCGCGAGAATGGCCAGCAGCAGAATAGCGACGATATTGGTGATCTTGATCATCGGGTTGATCGCCGGGCCCGCCGTATCCTTGTACGGATCGCCGACGGTATCACCGGTCACCGCGGCATGGTGGGCCTCTGAGCCCTTGCCGCCTTCATGACCATCCTCGACATACTTCTTGGCGTTATCCCAGGCGCCACCGCCCGAGGTCATCGAAATGGCAACGAACAGGCCGGTAACGATGGTGCCGAGCAGCATCGCGCCGACGGTGACCAGGGCGTTGACCTGACCGGCCACCGCATCAATGGCGAAATAGACAACCACGGGGGCCAGAACCGGCAGCAGCGAAGGCACGATCATTTCCTTGATCGCCGCCTTGGTCAGAAGATCGACGGCGCGGCTGTATTCGGGCCTCGCCGTGCCTTCCATGATGCCCTTGATCTCCCTGAACTGACGGCGAACCTCAACCACCACCGAACCGGCGGCGCGGCCAACGGCCATCATGCCCATCGAGCCAAAGAGATAAGGCAGCAGACCGCCGATAAACAGACCAATGACGACAAACGGATCCTGCAGACGGAACGTCACCTCGAGATCAGGGAAATAGTGGTGGATGTCCTCGGTATAGGCGGCGAACAGCACTAGGGCCGCAAGACCGGCCGAGCCAATGGCATAACCCTTGGTCACCGCCTTGGTGGTGTTGCCCACTGCATCGAGGGTATCGGTGTTGTGCCGCACCTCTTCAGGCAGATCAGCCATCTCGGCAATGCCACCGGCATTGTCGGTAACCGGTCCGTAGGCGTCCAGCGCAACAACGATCCCGGCCAGAGCCAGCATCGTGGTGGCGGCGATGGATATGCCGAAAAGACCGGCATTGGCGTAAGAGATGACGATACCGCCGCAGATCACCAGCACCGGCAGGGTGGTGGATTCCATGGAAACCGCCAGCCCCTGGATAATGTTGGTGCCGTGTCCGGTGGTCGACGCCTTGGCGATGCTTTTAACCGGACGGTGTTCGGTGCCGGTGTAATACTCGGTGATCCAGACGATCAGCCCGGTAACCGCAAGACCGGTCAGGGCGGAATAGAAAAGATCCCGTCCGAGGAAGAAAAGACCGTCGAGGTCATAGGTTTCAGACATACCGAGCATGTGATCGGTGACGAAATAGATCAACACGGCGGCGATGACCGCAGTGACGATAAGCGCCCGGTAGAGCGATTTCATAACCTTGTTATCAGACCCCAGACCGGCAAAGAAAGTGCCGATCACCGAGGCGACGATGCAGACGCCGCCGATGGCCAGCGGATAGAGCATCATGTACCATTGGTCGTCGCCCATGAAGAAGATCGAGGCCAGCAGCATGGTCGCGACCACGGTCACCGCATAGGTTTCGAACAGATCAGCGGCCATACCGGCGCAATCGCCGACATTGTCGCCGACATTATCGGCGATCACAGCGGCGTTGCGGGGATCGTCCTCGGGAATTCCGGCCTCAATCTTACCAACCAGATCGGCGCCGACATCGGCCCCCTTGGTGAAGATACCGCCGCCCAGACGGGCGAAAATGGAGATCAGGGAAGCGCCGAAGCTCAAGGCCACCAGGGCCTCGATGATATTGCGCATGCCATCGGACGAACCACGGTCGAACTGCTGCATGAGAACGCCGTAATAGACGGCAACCCCGAGCAGACCGAGACCGACGACCAGCATGCCGGTCACGGCTCCGGACTTAAAGGCAATGTCGTGAGCGGGTTTAAGACCCTGACGGGCGGCTTCGGCGACACGCACATTGGCGCGCACAGATACGTTCATGCCGATATAACCGGCAACGCCGGAAAGGATGGCGCCGATGAAATAACCGATGGCGACATGGGCGCCAAGACGCCAGCCCAGCAGCACGCCGATGATGACGCCAACAACCGCGACCGTCGCATACTGACGATTGAGATAAGCGGCGGCGCCCTCCTGAACGGCGGCGGAAATCTCCCGCATCCGGTCATTACCGGTGCCGGCAGCCATCACCGAACGAACGGCGTAAACCCCATAAACCAGCGCCAGAGCGCCACAAGAAACGATCAACCAATAAGTACCCGACATACGTAAAAAACCCCCTACACGGTCCTTAAGATGAAAAAGCCGCCCGGACAAAACAGCCGGGGCTGTTAAAACGCCGTGAACATGCCAGATTAGAGTCCGAACCGCAACACGGGGAACGCAAACGGGCCTAAAAAAGCAAAACGCCCACTCTTCAACGCTCTAGAAGTGGCGGTAGCCGGGAGAAGGAATTTCAATTTCATCGCCCATTGCATCGATCACCCGAACCCCCTCGCCGGCCCGAAAATGACCGATCCGGGTCAGGGGCAAATCGAGCTTTGACGCCAATGGGCCAATTTCACCGGCGCGGTCCTGGGGCACCGCAAAAAGCAGTTCGTAATCGTCGCCGCCGGTGAGAACCGTTTCAACAAGCGCCGGATCAGCCTCCAGCGCCGCCCGCCCGCCATCGGACAGAGGCACTGCCGGGGCGGCAAGTTCAGCCGCCAGGCCCGAGGCGCGGCATATATGCATGAGGTCACTGACCAGCCCATCGGAAATGTCGATGGCGGCGCTGGCCAATCCACTCAAGGCCCGACCAAGGGCAAGGCGTGGTATTGGACGGAGATAGCGTTCAAGCAACCAGGCCCGGTCTTCATCAACAAGCCCGTCAAGCATTCCGCGACGCAGTTTTACCCCTAAAGCCGCATCACCGATGGTTCCCGACACAAAGATCAGATCACCGTCGCGGGCGCCACTGCGCCGTAATTCCCTGCCCTCGGGGATCTCGCCAAGAAGAGTCAGGGACAAGGTGAGCGGTCCGTGAGTCGATACGCTGTCACCGCCAACCAGTGTCACCCGGTATTGGCCCTGCCCCTGGGCGAGACCGCTGGAGAAAGCCTTAAGCCAATTGTCGTCGATACTGTCGGGAAGAGCGATATTGAGTAGATAGGTTTTAGGGCATGCCCCCATGGCGGCAAAATCGGAGAGATTAACCGCCAACAGTTTCAGCGCGATATCGGCAGCTGGATCATCACCGAAAAAATGCACCCCCTCGACCAGGGTATCGCTGGCGGCAACCAGCCGGTGACCGGCGCTCAGGTCAAGAACGGCCGCATCATCGCTCAGAGAAAAGGCGCCGGATTCAGGTTTGGAAAGGGGAGCGAAGAATCGGGCAATGCGCTCGAATTCACCCGTTTTCGGCTTGCCGGTCACTGCCGGAACTCCCCAGTTCGCCCTCTCTTAGAACCTTGGCGATGCGGTCGAGAACGGCATTGACGAATGCCGGTTCCCGGCCTTCATAAAAAGCATGGGCAAGATTGACATATTCATTGATGACTACCTTGACCGGCACATCGGCGCATTCGAGCAACTCGAATGCCCCGGCCCGCAGCGCCGACAGCAAAAGCGGCGGCACCCGTTCAGAGGACCAGTCATCCCTGAGATTGGGGGCAATCATCTCGTCTATTTCTTCCTGCCGGCGGCTGACGCCGGAGACAATGAGCTTGAAAAGCCCCCGCTCCTTATTGGTCAACTTGACAACCGCGCCGCCTTCGGTTCCTTCGCCGATTTGATCTAGCCGGTGAGAGGTAAACTCAAGGATAACCTGATCGCTTGATACGCCGGAGAGGATGGTTTGGTATAACGCCTGTACGGCAGCCAGCCGCGCCGCGCTCCTGCCCTTGAGCGAACCGGAGGATGTGAATTTTTTATTCTGTCGGGATTTAGCCCCTTTTCCCGGCGCACCGTTCTCGGCGGTCATCTGGGAAAGAGCTTGAGCTGGCGCTTGAGTTCGATCATCTGAAGACAAGCCCGGGCGGCGCGTCCACCCTGATCACCCTTGTCAACCGCGGCCCGCGCCATCGCCTGTGCCTTGTTCTCGACGGTGAGAAGCCCAAAACCGACGGCAAGGGTACATTCCCGCGCCAGTTCCATGACCCCATGGGTCGCCTCGTGACAGACATGATCGTAATGGCTGGTTTCGCCGCGGATGACACAGCCGAGAACGACAAAACCGTCAAAGCGGCGAAACTCCTGGGAAAATTCCTTGGCCCGCAGGGCGTAGCGGATAGCGGCGGGAATTTCCAGGGCGCCGGGGACCTTCACGGAGCGATAGGGCGTATTGTTCTCTTCGAGAACCTTGACCGCCCCTTTTGACAGCTCACCGCAAATATCGGTGTAAAAAGGCGCCTCGACAATCAGGATATGAGGCTTATCCGCCTGGTCGAGTACATCACCCTCAATTTCGAAGATTGGTAAATCGTCACTCATCGATCTGGCCTCCCTGATATTCCTCAACGTCCCCGGCCTCAAGGGGCCGCTGTTCAACCACGCTCAGCCCATACCCGTCGAGGCCGATGATGGTGCGTCTGGTGTTCGATAGCAAGATCATATCCTTTATGCCGAGGTCCAGCAAAATTTGCGCGCCGACGCCGTAATCCCTGAGCTGGGCCGCCGGTTGATCGCTTTTCTCAACGCTCTTTTCGCCGCCTTCCACACTCTGCACCTTCAACCGCTCCAAGAGGCTGGTCGGGCGCGGTTCGCGGATAAGAACGACCACACCGCGCCCCTCCTCACCAATCATCCGCATTGCCGATTGCAGGGCGCCGCCGTGACCGGAATGACTGTCACCCAGAACGTCTTCAAGAACGTTCAGCCCATGCATGCGCACCAGAACCGGGTCAGGGGTTGTAATATCTCCCTTCACCAGGGCGATATGTTCGGCATAGGCCACCCGGTTGACGTAAACGATCATTCTGAAATCGCCGCCGTGAATGCTGTTAAAGCGGGTCTCCAATACCGGATCGACGACTTTTTCGGTGCGGCGGCGATATTCGATGAGATCGGAAATAGTCGCGATCTTGAGATCGTGCGCCTTGGCGAAGGTAACGAGATCGGGCAGACGGGCCATGGTGCCGTCGTCATTCATGATCTCGCAAATGACGCCGGAGGGATCACGACCGGCCAGGCGCGCGATATCGACCGCCGCCTCGGTGTGACCGGCGCGGACCAGCACGCCGCCGTCCCGCGCCACCAGCGGAAAAACATGCCCCGGCGAAACGATATCACCGGGCTGTGAGGCCGGATCGATAGCAGCCGAGATAGTGCGGGCGCGATCGGCCGCCGAAATTCCCGTCGTCACCCCTTCGCGGGCCTCGATGGAAACCGTAAAGGCGGTTTGATGACGCGAGGCGTTTTCCGTCGACATCAGCGGCAGGCCGAGCTTGTCGATGCGCGCCGAAGTCAGCGACAGACAGATCAGCCCGCGCCCGTGCTTGGCCATGAAGTTAACCGATTGGGCATCCGCCATGTCGGCGGGAACAACCAGATCGCCCTCATTCTCACGGTCTTCGTCATCGACAAGAATAAACATGCGCCCGGCCCGCGCCTCGTCGATCACCTCTTCAATCTTTGAGAGATAGTCTTTGTCACTCATCGCCGGTCCTCCTGGAGACGTGCTTCCTCGAGGCGGGCGACATAGCGGGCCAGCATATCAATTTCAAGATTGAGGCGGTCGCCGGTTTTTAGATTGCCGAAGGTGGTGTTGTCCCGGGTATGGCCGATAATGTTGACCCCGAAACGCTCGCCTTCGACCCAGTTGACGGTCAGGGACACCCCGTCAAGGGCCACCGATCCTTTTGTCGCGATGTAGGCCATAAGTTCCTCGGGCGCGGTGAATGTAAAAGCCAGGCTGTCGCCCTCTTCCTCAAGACCTGAAACTTCCGCCACCCCGTCCACATGACCTGAAACGATGTGGCCGCCCATCTCGTCACCGAGCCTCAAAGAGCGCTCGAAATTTACGCGACTTCCCTCGGCCCAACTCCCCAGTGTCGTCTTTGACAGGGTTTCGGCCGATGCGGCGACGGCGAACCAGTCCGGCCCCTTGTCGATAACCGTAAGGCAGACCCCTGAACAGGCGACAGACGCGCCAAGCTCCAGATCGCCGGTTTCAAGACCGGTTTTGAATGTATAGGTGACGTCGCCGTTCCTCGTTATGGAACGCACCTCGCCTCTGTCTTTAACGATCCCGGTAAACATGGGCGCTTAGTTCAATCCTCCGGTTTCAGTGCGGCGCTCAAAAACTTCCATTGTGTCCTCGCCACAAAGGACGCGTTCCACAGGGGTGAAATCGGCTGTTTGGGACAATCTGTCAACGCCAAAGGGCGCGGTGGCGGAAATTCCATCGCCGCCCATGATCCGCGGAGAGCGGAACCAGACCAGACGGTCAACCAGATCGGCCCGGATCAGCGAGGCCGCCAGATGAGATCCACCTTCGACAAGAAGACGGGTAATACCGCGCTCACCCATCGCCTTAAGCGCCTCAACGAGATCGAGGTTACTGTCCCCGTCGGTGCCGATTTCAATAACCTCTACTCCACATTCCCGGAAGGCCTGGACGCGTGTGGGGTCGCAATCCTGCCGGGTCAGAATCCAGGTCGGGCGATCCCTGGCCGTCATAACAAGGCGGCTGGTAAGGGCCAGGCGCAAACGGGAATCGATGACGATACGCAGAGGCGAGGAATCTTCCAATCCCTCAAGGCGACAATCAAGCATCGGGTCATCGGCCAAGGCCGTGCCCGAACCGACCATCACCGCGTCGTGATCCATGCGCAAAGCCTGAACCCGGCGTCGGGAGGCCATGCCGGTGATCCAGCGGCTTTCACCCCGATGGGTGGCGATGCATCCATCAAGTGTCGTCGCCAGCTTCAGGGTGACCAGAGGGCGGCCCAGCGTAGTGGCGAGGATAAATCCGGCATTCAGGGCCTCGGCCTCGTTCCGGCGCACGCCCATGGTGACTTCTATTCCGGCATCTTCGAGCATTGCCACTCCCTTGCCCGATACCCGCGGGTCGGGATCGGATGCGGCGACAACGACCCGGACGACACCCGCATCGATCAAAGCCTGGGCGCAGGGCGGGGTTTCGCCAAAATGGGCGCAGGGTTCCAGAGAGACATAAGCGGTGGCCCCTCGGGCCAGATCGCCGGCGCGGGAAAGGGCCTGGGTTTCGCCGTGGGGGCGACCAAAGGGCTGGGTCCAGCCCCGACCGACAATGCGCCCGAAAGAAGAAGACCCAAGATCGGGACGCACCAGAATGCAGCCGACAGCCGGATTTGGCCAGACACGACCAAGCCCTCGCCGGGCGAGCCTTAAACTCGCGGCGATGAGGTGGTCATCCAGGGCCTCATTCTTTGGATTCGGTTTCGCCTTCGTCACTCAGTTTACCCACGAAGTCCTCAAAATCCTTGGCCTCGCGGAAATTACGATAGACCGATGCAAACCGCACATAGGCGACCTGATCGAGCTGGGCCAGGGCGTCCATCACCATTTCACCGATTGTTTCGGTGGGAATTTCATTCTCACCGGAACTTTCCAGACGACGCTGGATACTGTTGACCACCCGTTCGATCTGTTCTGAATCGACGGGAAGTTTCCGGCAGGAAATAGAGATGGAACGGATTAGTTTTTCACGATCGAAAGGTGCGCGCCGCCCGTTTCGTTTAAGAACCGTTAGTTCACGGATTTGAATCCGCTCGAATGTGGTGAACCTGGATCCGCAAGCCGTGCACATACGGCGACGACGGATAGCGGAATTATCCTCCGTCGGACGCGAATCCTTCACCTGAGTATCTTCGTTACCACAAAACGGACAGCGCATGTTCTTACCCCACTCTTAAAAAGTTTACAGTGCCTCCGGATAAATCGGGAAACGCCCGCATAGTTCTTCGACCTTGGCTTTTACCGCGCCTTCAACGGCGCTGTTATCATCCGGATTAGCCGCAAGCCCATCGAGAACGTCGCCGATCAGCTCACCGACAAGATGGAATTCTTCCTTGCCGAAGCCGCGGCTGGTCGCCGCCGGTGTGCCGAGACGCACACCCGAGGTCACCATCGGCTTTTCGGGATCGAAAGGAACACCGTTCTTGTTACAGGTAATCGCAGCGTTCTCCATGCTTGCCTCGGCGGCCTTGCCGGTCAACTTCTTGGGCCGCAGATCGACCAGCATCAGATGGGTGTCGGTACCGCCGGAAACGATATCAAGACCGCGCTCGACCATCACCTCGGCCAGTTCGTGAGCATTATCGACCACCGACTGGATATAAGACTTGAATTGAGGCTGAAGCGCCTCGCCGAAGGCCACCGCCTTGGCGGCGATGACGTGCATCAGTGGACCGCCCTGAAGGCCGGGGAAGATCGCCGAGTTGATCTTTTTGGCGATGTCTTCGTTATTGGTCAGCACCATGCCGCCTCTGGGACCGCGCAGGGTCTTGTGGGTGGTGGTGGTCACCACGTCGGCAATCGGCAGCGGGCTGGGATGCAACCCGGTGGCGACGAGGCCGGCGAAATGGGCCATATCGACCATCAACAATGCGCCAACTTCGTCGGCGATGGCGCGGAATTTTTGAAAATCGATGATCCGCGGATAGGCCGAACCGCCGGCGATGATAAGTTTCGGCTTGTGTTCCCTGGCCAGCTTTTCGACTTCGTCGAAATCAATGCGGTGGTCATCCTTACGCACGCCGTACTGAACGGCGTTGAACCACTTGCCGGATTCGTTGGGCGGAGCGCCATGAGTCAGGTGACCACCGGCGGCAAGGGACATGCCCATGATGGTGTCGCCGGGCTTGATCAGGGCGAGAAACACCGACTGATTGGCCTGGGAACCGGAATGGGCCTGAACGTTAACGAAACCACAATTGAATAATTTCTTGGCGCGGTCGATGGCGAGCTGTTCGACAACATCGACATGTTCACAACCGCCGTAATAGCGCCGGCCGGGGTACCCTTCAGCGTATTTGTTGGTCAACAGGGTGCCCTGGGCCTCCATCACCGCGCGGGAAACAATATTTTCCGAAGCGATAAGTTCGATCTGGTTACTCTGGCGCGTATATTCGTCACGAATGGCCTGGACGATATCCTGGTCGGCTTGCGTGAGATGGGTGCCAAAGAAACTGCTCTGATTAGTCATTTGTAATTCTTTCCTTCCATAAACCCCCCTGCTCCGCGGACCACCCCGCTAAAAACAGAAGGCACAAAATATTCAACCCATTTTGGCGACACGTCGCGCATGCCGCCCGTCTTCAAATTCGGTTGCCAGAAACACCCGCAGGCAATCCTTGGCCACTTCTTCACCGATGACCCGTTCTCCCAGAACCAGGACATTGGCGTCATTGTGCTGACGCGAGAGCCGTGCCGTCAGAGCGTCATGACAGAGCGCCGCCCGAATGCCGGAATGCCGGTTGACGGCGATGCTCATGCCGATGCCGCTTCCGCAGATCAGCACGCCTCTGGCCGATTTATCCTTCAACACTTCATCAGCAAGTGCATTGGCGTAATCTGGATAGTCCACTGATTCCGGCCCATCCGTACCAAGGTCTAGCACATCGTATCCGAGGGAGGAAAGTTCCTCCTTCAACACCGATTTAAGGCGGATACCGCCGTGATCCGAGGCAATAACGATGCTTTTTTGACCCATGGGCGAACTCAACTGGAAAGAAACCCCAACTGGATGCCTAATAAAACGGCTGAGGTTCCAGGACAACAGAAAAACCGGCGTTCGCTTAAGAAATTAACTTCCTCCACGACCGACCCACAAATACCAGATGTCGGCAAATCATGCCACCCTCCACAAAATCTACCAAGCCGAGAGGAAATCTTCCAAAAATTGCCCCAAGATAAAGAAATACCCTCGTATGAAAGAACAAGAAGATCAGCCTGTAACCAACGGCAAATTTCCAATTAAAACATTACAAAAAAAGTGTTTAATAAGGTCTGGTCACGGGCAATATAGTTGACATGCAATAACAACAATGTATTAAATAGTTAAATCTTACTTTAACTTATTTCTTTCCCGGAAGGCTTTAGGAAATGAGTGAAATTGACAGCACCAATGAAACGTTACTGGCAATTACCTCAAGCGTTGTTAGCGCCTATGTGAGCAACCACAGCCATTCATCGGCCCGGTTGCCTGAGCTTATTACGACGGTTCACAGCACATTAGCCGCATTGGGAAAAGCTGGTACCGGCAAGGGGGGCAGCGCCAAACCGGCGGTCTCGATCCGCAAATCCATCACCCCGGCTTATCTGGTCTGCCTGGAAGACGGCAAAAGACTGAAAATGCTCAAGCGCCACCTGCGCACCGCCTATAACCTGACCCCCGATCAATACCGGGCAAAATGGGGACTCTCGGTGGATTATCCCATGGTAGCACCGAATTACGCCAAACAGCGCTCTGAATTCGCCAAAAAGATCGGCCTTGGCCGCAAAAAAGGCGCCCACCCCTAATTTCCAAACCGCGGAGACTGCCTGATACCAGGCTGCTTAATGTCAGGCAGCCCGTTTGCCGCTGATCTCGCCCGCCTTAAGGCGGCGCCAATACTCAGCCAGATCATTTTTCAGCCCCGGAGCGAGAAAAAACATGCCGATGGCGTTGGGAAAAGCCATGGCGAAAATCATCGCATCGGAAAATCCGATGACCTTGACCAGTTCCATCTCCGAGCCGAGGATGACAAAGACACAGAAGATAATCTTGAATGTATTCCCGGCAACTTTCGTCTCACCGAAAATATAGGTCCAGGATTTCAGTCCGTAATAGGACCATGTAATCAGGGTGGAAAAGGCGAAAAGAATAACCGCCACGGCGAGGATATAGGGAAACCAGTCAAAAGCCGTGGCAAAGGCCGATGAGGTCATTTCCACCCCGCGCATGCCGCTGCCGTCCTGATAGACCCCGGAAATAATGATGACCAGCGCCGTCATCGTACAAATGACCACCGTATCGATTATCGGCTCGAGGAGGGACAGAAAACCCACCGACAGAGGCTCATCGGTGCGCACGGCTGAATAGGCGATCGGGGCCGAGCCAATCCCAGCCTCGTTGGAAAAGGTCGCCCGCTGAAAGCCCCACATCAAAACACCGATCAAGCCGCCATAGCCGGCTTGCGGGGTGAAGGCGCCGACAAAAATCTCGCGGAAGGCAGCCGGAATATTCTCAAAATTGGTGATCAGAATAACCACCGCCGCCAGAATGTAGACACCTCCCATGAAGGGAACGATCTTTTCGGTTACCCGGGCGATGCTTTTGATCCCACCGATGATAACCAGGCCGACGATAGACGAAAGGATAAGGCCAAAAACCCAGCCATTGGCGACAAAGCCCGCGCCGTCGGTAACATTGGCGAATTGCTGAAAGGCCTGGTTGGCCTGGAACATATTTCCCGCCCCCAATGCCCCGCCAACGCACATAAAGGCGAAAAAGATCGCCAGCCCCTGGCCCAGCCTGGGAAAGCCAATCTCTGTCAGGCCACGAGAGAGATAATACATCGGCCCGCCCGATACCGATCCGTCTTCATGAACCACCCGGTATTTGGCGCCGAGCGAACATTCGACGAATTTCGACGCCATGCCGAAAATAGCCGCCACGATCATCCACAAGGTCGCGCCGGGACCGCCCAGAGCGATGGCGGCGGCCACACCGGCGATGTTACCGAGCCCCACGGTGCCTGAAAGCGCCGCCGTAAGGGCCTGAAAGTGGGAAACCTCGCCGGGTTTTGAAGGGTCCGAATAGCGACCGCCGACGATTTGCAAGGCGTGGTGGAAACCCCAAAAGTTTATGAAACGGAAATAGAGGGTGAAAACCAGGGCGGTGAGGATCAGCCAGAGGACAACAACCGGCACCCTGGCCTCGCCATCGCCGATCTGAATGGAATAGAAAACGAAACCGCTAACCGCATCTGAAAACGGGGCCATGACTTCGTTAATTTTGTCGTCCCAGGCGGGACCGGCGGTTATTTCCGTCTCAGCCGCCCGGGCCGGATCAGTGGACATGAAAAATCCGGCCGTCATCAGACCAGTAAAAAAGATCGTAAAAATACCTCGCCGTAAATTCATCAACCTCTATACCTCGAGAGTAAAAGGAAAACAGATCAGGGAACAATAAACACCCCCCCCATCGGCGACAAGACGGTTGCCAACAAACCGGGGAGCGATTTAAATATCCGATAACCTCAAAACATTGAAAACCGAGAATTAAATGACCCCGTTTTCACGCCCTTTCGTCCTCGCCCTCGTGGTTTGCGTCCTTTGCGCCCCTGCCCTCTCATGGGCAGGCCAGGAAAAGGCGCCGCAAAAAATCCTCGTCTTCGATTTTGACCTGATCGATTATGCCGATACCCTGAATGCGGGCCCCGACGAGGCCCATAAGAAACGCCTGCGTCTGGTTGCCGACGTCTTGCGGCAAGAACTCGAAGGATCGCCCCGTTTTGAAGTGGTTGATATCGATCTGGCCAGGGATATGCTCGAGGAAATGGGCACCCCCCCCAATTGCAGCGGCTGTGAGCTTGAGATCGCCCAGGAACTGGGCGCAGATTTGGTTGGAATCGGTGTTGTTTCCAGGACCAGCAGCCTGATTCTGGATATCAGCTTTTACATTCTCGACGCCATGACCGGCAAGACCATGTGGATCAAGGTCGTCGGCATCCGGGGCGATACAGACAATACCTATAGCCGTGGAATTAAATACATGGTGCGCAATTACCTGCTCAATAAAGATAAAAAATAAATGAAAAACCGGACGGGGCATCCGCTTAACCGGGAAAATTTATTTTTTATTTTTTTTCTTTAAAACATAGTCGAGCTTTTCCACCGCCAGACGTTTGAGCGCCGGCTCGCCGCGCTTGGGGTCGCCGACAATCGATACCTCGATCAGGGAAAGAGGATCAACAGCCGAGACCTTGACGTACTTGCCGACCCGCCTGAACTCAATCAGAACTTCACCCCCCCGTCTTTTAGGCGACATCGCCACCAACCTCTTTTATGTTCTGCTGCATCGAAGCATATTTTAACCAATTACGATGAGAGGAAAACAGCCCTTTAACGAGGCGTTAGCAGATCGCCCCAGCCTGCGATCCGTAATAATTACGGGAGCATCATCTAATATTCAGCTTGAGTGATTAAAATCATATTGCTCTGGCTTCCCGGCGTTTATTTAGAAGTAACGTTAAAGGCCCTAAAGCCTGTTTTTTTGCAAAAAACCTATGGACCGGATGAACCTCAAGCCACCTAATGGGATGAGCCGCCTTTGGGAAAATTTTAGCCGTGACTGGCGACAGATTCTTCCCATATCCCTGATTCTTGTTCTTGGGACCCTGTTCTCCCTTGCCGGGTATCGGTTTCTTGTCGAGAACACCCGGCAATTAAACGAAGTTGAGACCGAGCAGCATCTCCTTGCCTTTACGAATAAGTTCGAAGGGCAGTTCCATACCCACCTCCAGAGTCTCAATTTTATTCGCCAGTTGTTTTACGCCAGCGAAAGTGTCGATTCGGTAGAATTTGACATTTTTTCGAGAAATATTTTTACCGAACTAAACGGCCTCAAGGGGCTGGCCTGGGCGCCCGTCTCAAGGAAGGATGGCGAAATCGGCAATGTCTCCCTGGCCTATGTTTATCCAAAAATGGAAAAACCCTTTATCCCGGGGTTTGATTTAAAATCCATTCCTGAACTGGCCGCCGACTTGACCAAGGCCACCCGGACAAATATCTCCGTCGTCGATATGCTGCCGGAAAGCCTTAAGGGTGAAAGATCCGGCAACATGATCTCATTCCTTCCAGTTTACGGCGGCCCAAATGCCAGCGTGGAGAAAAGGGGCAAGGAAAATCTCAACGGTTTCATCGTCGCCCTTCTTGATACAGGGCCGATTTTCAGTGGGGCCAATGCAGGACACGATCTCGACAAACGGGATTCTCTCGTTGTTGGAAAAGACAGGGATGGGACCTGGGATGATATTTTGTTCTCATACGATCCTTCGCCAATGAGTGAAACCGCCCCCCTGCAAGCCGGCCGCAAGGTAATTGAGTTTCCGCTTAATCTCGCCGACAAAAATTATTCAATCCGGTTTTATCCAGGCCCTGAAACCTTAAAACCGCATTCACTACGAAACGCGTTCTCGGCCCTTATCGGCGGCCTGTCTATCACCATTCTGATCGCCGCCTATTTCACAATCTCCACTGTGCGAAATATCGAAGTGCGTGCTCTGGCGCGGAAAATCTCGGATGCCAACAGGGAACTGAATGCGGAAATCGACAAGGGCAGGCAAACCCGAACCGCTTTGGATGAAAGCAACCGACGTTTCCGCACCCTGGCCGACAACGCCCCCAATATTTTGTGGATGACCAATAAGGAGGGCACGACTACTTTCTTCAACAAGGCGTGGCTGGATTTCACCGGACGTGAAAGAGAATCTATCAACCCGGACCTCTGGCTTCACTTGCTGCATCCAGACGATCAGGAAGCCTGCCTCAATATCTTTCTCCAGGCCTTCGAGAACCACGCGAAGTTCGAGATGGAGTACAGGCTGCGCCGTCATGATGGCGAATACAGATGGATTCTCGATACCGGCTCTCCCCGGCTAACCAGTGAAGGGGATTTTTTGGGCTATATCGGTTCAGCCAGTGACATTACCCCGCGCAAACGGGCCGAAGAGGCTCTGCGCCATACAAAAGATCTGGCCGAAAGCGCCAACCGCGCAAAATCCGCTTTCCTGGCCAACATGAGCCACGAACTTCGCACGCCGCTCAACGCGATTATCGGTTTTTCCGACTTGATGCTGAAAGAACTGTTCGGCCCCATCGAAAACGAGAAATACAGCCATTACGTCAACGACATCAATGAAAGCGGCATCCTGCTTCTCAATGTCATCAACGATGTTCTCGACGTTTCCAAGGCTGAATCCGGCAAGCTTCAGATATCGGAAGAAAAGGTCCACATTCCCCAGGTGATCGAGGCCGCGGTCAAGATGATTGAGGTCAAGGCCAGGGATGGGGAATTAACCCTGACGCAAGACTTTCCTGAAAACCTGCCGCTCCTGCTGGCCGATGAAAGACTGGTGACCCAGATCCTCATCAACCTGCTTTCCAATGCCGTCAAATTTACACCTCAAGGCGGCGACGTCACTATCCATGTGGAGATTGATAACGACAATCGTCTCAACCTGTCCGTTATCGACACCGGCATTGGCATCGCAAAGGAAGACATCCCCAAGGTGATGGCGTCGTTTGAACAGTTGGATAACTGGATGTCCCGCAAGCATCAGGGAACCGGGCTTGGCCTTCCCCTGGTCAAATCCCTGATCGAGGCCCATCAGGGCGAGATCTTTATCGACAGCGAGCCGGATCAGGGAACGACAGTGCTTGTCCGCTTTCCGGCCGCGCGGACAATTTTGGACAGCGCCAATAATAATCAGAATAATAGAAAAAGCGCCTGAACCGTTCAGGAGATGCTTGAGGCAATGACCCGGGCAACGGCATCGTAAGATTTCTCCAACGCCGCCTTGCCTATGCAATAGGGCGGCATCAGATAGACCACGTTGCCGAGCGGCCGGATAAGATAGCCGCGCTCAATAAATTCCCGCTTCAGGGCAAGTCCGATTTCGGCCCCATAACCCTGATCCTGATCAGGGCCGACAATATTAAAGGCGGCGACGGACCCCATCAGCCGCGCCCTTTCCACCCCGGCGATATCGCTGAGTTTATTTAGCCCCTCGCGGTGAACCCCCTCGATCATTGCCACATTCGACAAAGTGCTCTCCTGGGTGAAGAGATCAAGCGAGGCATGGGCGGCGGCGCAACCCAGCGGATTGGCTGTGAAGGAATGACCATGAGCGAAGGCGCGGGAAAAATCGTTGCCGTAAAAGGCCTTGAAAATTTCCTCGCTGCAGACTGTCGCGGCAAGAGGCAGAAAACCGCCGGTCAGGCCCTTGGCCAGACAGATAATGTCGGGAACGACATCGGCCTTTTGACAGGCGAACATCTTACCGGTGCGCCCAAAGCCGGTCATTACCTCATCAAAGATGAGCAGAACCCCTGCATCCGTCAGACGTTGGCAAAGGGCGGCAAGAAATTCAGGCCGGCACATCCGCATGCCACTGGCCCCCTGGATCAACGGTTCGATGACAACGGCCGCCAGTTCATCGCCATGACGATCCAGACAGACATCAAGGGCGGCGAGCGACTCGGCCTCTTTTTCCGCCGATCCGTTATCGCCGATCCAGGTATCTGGATAGGGAAGAAATTCAACATCGAGAAGCTGATCTTCAAAAGGTGCATAAAAACCCGTCGAGGCGCCAAGCGACATGGCGCCCAGAGTGTCGCCGTGATAGCCGCCGGAGAAAGACAGAAACCGCTTGCGCCCGGCCTCGCCTTTGTTGCGCCAGTACTGCCAGGCGATTTTCATCGCTATCTCGACAGAGGTCGAACCGTTATCGGAGTAGAAGACCTTCGAGAGATCACCCGGCAAAAGTTCCGCCAGACGCGCCGCCAGACGCGCCGCCGGAGCATGGGTGAAATCGGCGAAGATAACCTGTTCAAGTTTTTCCGCCTGGGCGGATATGGCCTTTGCAATTTTAGGGTGGGCGTGGCCGTGAATCGTCACCCACCAGGAAGAAACCAGATCGATATAGGTCTTGCCGTCGGCGTCGAAAAGTTCGGCCCCCCTACCGGAAACGATTTCAATCGGCGGCGGCGCATCCTGCATCTGGGTAAAAGGATGCCAGACATGGGCCTTATCTAGAGCGGATACGTCCCTGCCCTCACCCATGGTGTGATCCATCAGTAAAATGAGGGGGGGATTGGTCGGTGAAAGCGGCGAGAGTACTTTTGTCGAGGCGGGCGAAACGGGGTAAGGCGCCGATCACCGGCACCCGGCCATGGATTTGGATGGCGTCGCGATTGGCCGCGTCTTCAGGGCCGCACAGGACGATCCCGGCAAGATCAAGTCCACGGGCGCGCAACGCCTCGATCGCAAGGAGAGAATGATTGATCGTGCCGAGGGCGGTACGCGCCACCAGGATGATCGGCAGTGACAGGCGAGCCATCAGATCGGTCATCAGCATTTCATCATTTAACGGCACCAGAACACCGCCCGCCCCTTCGACGATGAGGGGCCGTGGGGTGACAGGCAGGATGAAATCATCCAAAGCGATTGTCACACCTTCTTTGCCTGCCGCCTCGTGGGGCGAACGCGGGGCGGAAAAAACATGAGTAGGGGCATGAAAACGCTCATCTGAAAAACCGGTCAGCCGTTGAACGGTTTCACTATCGCCTTCGCCATCAACCAATCCGCATTGCACCGGCTTCCAGTAATCGCCATCAAGCGCTTGCATCAGCCATGCGCTGACCACCGTCTTGCCGATATCCGTATCGGTGCCGGTAACGAAAAACCCGGTCATGAAATTTCCCCGCGCCGATATTCACCGAACAGAATGTTATGGGTGACGTCAAACCCCTCGCCCCTTGCATCAACGTCGTCGAGACGGCGCAGAAGGGCGCGCAACTGTCCCGAAGAAAGAACCGCCTCGCCCGATTGGGTGGTCAGCGCCCCGATATGCTTCAGGCCGCCGAGAAATTTCCTCGCCGACTCATAGCGCTCTAATTGACTCTTTTCCCGAACAACCAAACTGTCTTCCGGAAAAACGCCTTTAAGATCGGCGGCAGAAGGAAATGTCGGGATGATTTTTTCAAAATCCGCGCCCAGGGAAGATACCGCCGCGCGCCATTCGCCCAGACTGTCGGCGCCGATAGTGGCAAAGGCAAGAACGCCCTTGGGTTTTAGTAAATCGGCAAGCCGGGCCAGAGTCGTCGCCGGGTTGTCGAACCACTGAAAGGAAAGACTGCCGGTGATAAGATCAAAACGGCGATCAAGAGCCAGGTTTTCACCGTCCATGACGGCAAACTGCGCGTGCGGCAAAACCCCAGCCAGCTTGACGCGACACTGATGAACCATATTCGGGCTGATATCGGTGAACAGAAAGCGACCCGAAGGCAATACCGAAGCCAGGGCATGGCCGAGAAAACCGGTGCCGCAACCGATTTCCAGAATCTCCGCCTCCCCATCCAGGGACAAGGCGCCAATGGAGCCTGCGAGTTCGCGGGCCGTCTCATTTTGCATATCGGCGACGCCGTCGTAACTGAGCGCCGCACGTCCAAAGTTCCGCATCACCATCTGTTTGCGCCTACTGGGCGGCGGGTAAGCACCATGAAGATTGGAAACCGGTTTTCCTTGCAGGGTCATGCCGCCCTCGCCAGAAAATTACGGATATGATCGGCGCACCATTGGGGCTGTGCATAAGGCAGGACATGTGAGCCGCCCTTGGCACAATGGAGTTCACTTAAAGGACGGTCGGCAAAAACAGATGCGCTTAAGGCCCAGGGGATTATGGAATCATTGTCTCCGGCCAAAGCGAGAACAGGTGCGGATTCATTCTTAAGGGACTCTCTAACATCCCAGTCCGATAACCAGTCCAGCCCTTGGGCAAGACGGGCCGTGTCGATGGCCGCAGGCGACACCGGGTCATCGGCCCAGCCGCAACGGGACCTGAACTCGTTGAGGGTCAAAAGCGGGTCTTCATTAAAACGGGATTTCATACGCTCCAGAAAACGCGGCGCGATGCCGTGGGGAAAATCATCGGAACGCAGAAAGCGCGGCATACCGGAAATACTGACCAGCCCCTGCCAGGCAAAGGGCCGGTTTTTCAAAAGCCAAAGCAGGCCAAGGGAATGGCCGATAGCAATCAGCGGGCGATCAGCAGGCGGATCGACGTCATGGGGCTTACCGAAAAACCCGAGATCGACAATTCTGGTTTCAATGTCTTTCAAGGCCGTGGCGAGCGGTGACCAGAAATCAGCGTCAAAACCCCAACCATGAACCAGAACGAGACAGGGCGACGTCATAATGCTGTCTTTCTGGTCAGCGCGCCGTGGTCTGCTTTAAGACCCTCAGCCGCATTCTTCAGGGCTGTTAATTCGGCCTCTCCATGGACAGTGGTCAGGGAAATCCGCAGCCGCGCCGCACCCTCGGGCACGGTCGGCGGGCGGATCGCCGGGGTAAGGATGCCTTGCGTCTCAAAACTGGCGGCGGCATCCAGGGTTTCACCATCGCCCCCTAAAATAAGCGGAATGATCTGTGAGCGGGATAGGCCGCAATCAAAACCTTTGGCGTCGAGGTCTTTACGCAATGCCTCGGCATTGGAAAGCAAGCGCGCCCGATCTTCGTCCATACCGGGCAACAAATCGATCGCCGCGTCAATCGATCCGAGAACAGCCGGCGGCAGGGCGGTGGAATAGATCAGGCCCTGGCAACGGTTGATCAGGAAATCGCGCAATTTATCGGAGCAGGCGGCATAAGCGCCATAGCCTCCCAGGGCCTTGCCGAAAGTCCCCATCACCAAATGAGCGCCACCGGGATGGAGAGTGGAAAGCCCAAACCCCTTATCGCCGAAAACACCTGTGGCATGGGCCTCGTCGAGATAAAGAAAAGCGCCATAGCGATCGGCAAGCGCCGCCAGGGCGCCGACATCGGCCAGATCGCCATCCATGCTGAAAACGGTTTCCGAGAGGATGAAAATCGGCGGCGAATTTTCCCCCCTATCAGCCGCCGTTTTTTCCTTAAGCAGGGATTCAAGATGATCGAGATCGTTGTGGCGATAACGGAACTGACGAACACCGGCCAGTTTGCAACCGGCATGAAGGCTGGCATGGTTGAGCCGGTCGGCGAAAACCAGCGGCGCCGTGCCGTGAACTTCCTTATCGAGAAGTGCGGCAAGAATTGTCCCATTGGCCTGAAAGCCGGAAGCCATGATCAGGGCGGCCTGCGTTTTCTTGGCCTTTGCGAGCTTGCTCTCAACCGCCTCGAAAATTTCCAGATTGCCGGACAGCAAACGCGAGGCGCGGCTGCCGGCGCCATAACGTTGCGCCCACTCCCCCGCCCGCCCGATCAACAGGGGGTGGCGGGAGAGGCCGAGATAATCGTTGGTGGAAAAATCGATCAGGCTGCGCCCGTCGCATTCAATCCGCCCAGGCTGTTGGGCAGGCGCAAAATTGCGCAGCCGACGACCGCGCCCCAGCGCCTTGAGGCCATCGCAAAACGATCCGAAAACGCGTTCGGGCATTAATTACGTCCCAACCTTGGAAACAGGGTTATGTTTTCTTGCTTCAGGAGATGGTTGTCAATCGGCTTGGACAGGATAAAACAGCGGAAAACCCGGCGGCAGACCGAAAAAAGAGCACTTGGGAGGCAGAAATCAGCTGCCGGCGGTGTCGGCCCGGCGATCAACCCCGCCCGGCGGGCCGGGGATCCCACGCCCCGACGAGGTCAGCGAGGTATTGAAGAAACGGCCAAGCTGGTCGAGACCGGCGGCGACGCTATTCAGCTGTTCGTCAGAAAAGGACTGGCCGTCGAGAAGCGCGATCTGACGATCGAACATGGCGACGATAACGTTACGAAGCTCAACCCCCTTATCGGAAAGGCGAACACGGACAGAGCGGCGGTCATGGGGGGAACGTTCCTGAACGAGATAACCGTTTTCAACCATCTTCTTCAGATTGTAGGAGACGTTAGACCCAAGGTAATAGCCGCGATTCGTCAGCTCACCAACGGTCACTTCCTCACCGGCTATATTGTAAAGGATGATGGCCTGGATATTATTGAGATCCTGAATGCCCAGATTATCGAGTTCAAATTTCACGACTTCGAGAAACTGGCGATGCAAACGCTCAATCAGACTGATGACATCAAGATAGGACTCTTTCACAACCGACCCTCGCACTTATCCCGCCCGACAGGGTTATTTTTTGGATTCTTCCCGCAGGCTACGTTTCAAGATAGTTAAATATATATAATTTAAATCAGATACCTAACAATTTTTATTAATGCGCCCACAAAGGGTGTGTGCCAAGTCTTTATCCCCGGGCCATTTATATACAAATTTTACCCAATAGAAAGGGGTAGATGCGGTGCCTGATCCGTTCCTTTATCTGCCGCCTGAACACGCCAGATGGGTTGTCCCCTCACCCGGACTCGCGCCTCTTGATAAGGGGTTGTATAGGCTGTGCCTATATGTATAGACTGCGCCCATGAGTATCGGCAACAGATTAAAAGAGGCCCGGGAACGGGCCGCCATGTCGCAACTGAAGCTGGCCGAGAATATGGCTGTCAGCCAGCCGACTGTTTCCGACTGGGAGCGCGACGCCCATCAGCCGACCCGCGCCAATCTGCGTGTCGCGGCCGAAATTCTCGAAGTTTCGGCAAACTGGCTGGAATTTGGTGACGACAAAAAGCAGACCCGGCAAAAAGACGGCTCTCCCCCGGCCCGGCCCCGGACAGACGAGACAAAGCCCGGCAAGTTCCGTCATCATCCCGGCTTTCCCCGCATAAGGCTGCGCCGCAATCGCCGCGATGCCTGGTCCCGCGCCCTGGTCAGGGAAAGCCGCCTAAGCGTCGATGATCTGGTCTGGCCGCTTTTCGTCCAGGAAGGCAAGAACGAGACATCCCCAATTCCCTCAATGCCCGGTGTTGAGCGCCTCACCATCGACCATCTGGTGAAAGCAGCCGGAGAAGCGCACGCCCTCGGCCTGCCCGCCATCGCCATCTTTCCCGTCGTACCGCCGGCTAAAAAGACCGATAACGCGCAAGAGGCCGTCAATCCCGACAATCTGGCCTGCCGGGCGGTGGCCGAGGTCAAGGCCGCCCATCCCGATCTCGGCATTATCTGTGATGTGGCCCTGGACCCCTATACGCCCCACGGTCAGGACGGGCTTTTGCGCAATGGTGAGATCGTCAACGATGAAACGGTGGACATGCTGTGCCGCCAATCCCTGGTTCAGGCCAAAGCCGGCTGCGACGTCATTGCCCCTTCCGACATGATGGACGGACGCATCGGCGCCATCCGCGACGCCCTCGACGGGGAAGGCTTTACCCATGTGCGTATTCTTTCTTATGGGGCGAAATACGCTTCCAGCTTTTACGGCCCCTTCCGCGATGCGGTGGGGTCGGCGGCGGCGCTCGGCCTGGGAGACAAAAAGACCTATCAGATGGACTCAGGAAACACCGACGAAGCCCTGCGTGAAATCAGGCTCGACCTCGACGAAGGCGCCGACATGGTGATGGTCAAGCCGGGGATGCCCTATCTCGACATCATCCGCCGGGTGAAAGACACCTTCGCGGTGCCTGTCTTTGCCTATCAGGTCAGCGGTGAATACGCGATGATGAAGGCGGCGGCGGAAAAAGGCTGGCTCGACGACAGTGCCGTGATGATGGAAAGCCTGCTCGCTTTCAAGCGCGCCGGCGCCGATGGAATTTTCACCTATGCCGCCGCTGATATCGCCCGCAAGCTATTGAAATCCTGATTTTTTTAAGCTGCTTGCGTCAGCCAGTCCCGGATCAGGGCAATCTGATCGGCTGCCATCAGGGATGGTGCATGGCCAATGCCGGGAAATTCGGCGAGCTTGCAGCCGCCTCCCCGGCGTTGCATTTCCTCGACCACCTCAAGAGGCAGCACGGCGGAATCACCGCCGCGCAGGGCCAACACCGGACAGGTGACGGCGTCCCAAAATTTCCACAGGCGGACATCGCGCAAAATTATCCGGCCCAGGGGTTTTGAAATGCCGGGATCATAGGCCAGCCTCAAACCGCCGCTCTCGCCGGGACGGGTACCGACAGTGGCAAGATGGCGCCATTGGTCGTCACTCAAGGGGCCGATGCCGCGATAGAGGTCACGGAAGTAGGACTCTGCGGCCTTAAGGTCGGCAAAGGAAGGATAGGCGCCGACATACCGGGCGATGCGACGCAGGGCCTTACTCGGCACCCGCCCACCGACGTCGTTAATAACCAGGCGGCGGATAGGCGTCCCCGCCATTCCGGCCAACATCATGCCGATCACCCCGCCCATGGAGGTGCCGATCCAATCAACCTGATCTACATCCAGTCGGGCGATCAGGGTCACCATGTCGGAAATATACTGGGGAAACGTGTAGCGCCTGGGGCTGGCCAGCCAGTCGGAATCGCCGCGCCCGGGCAAATCCGGACAGATGACCCGGTACCCGGCAGCGGCAAATTCCCGCCCCAGGTGATCATAAAGGCGGCCATTACCGGTCAGGGAATGAAGGCAGATGAGCGTCCGTTCTTTACCTTGTTCTGGACCTTCTTTGGGTGCTGTCCATTCGACATAGGAAAGCCGGTGAAGACCCTCGGGATCGGTGCAGAGAACATGAGACTGGCGCATTATCATGGGCCCGGATCATAACCCCAGGGAGAGCGACAGAAAAGCCGGGATTGCACCGCCGGATAATCCCCTGCTAAGAACCATGGACTGCGTATTTTTGCGCCCCCCTTATGAGGCATGAAATGGACAAAAAAAGTCCCCTGGACGGCATTACCGTTGTCGATCTGACCCGGATTCTCGCCGGGCCTTATTGCACCATGGTTTTGGCCGATCTCGGCGCCCGGGTGATCAAGGTTGAGGAACCCGAAAAAGGCGACGACGCACGTCATATCGGCCCCTTCATCGAGGGCAAGTCGGCCTATTTCATGTCCTTGAACCGGGATAAGGAAAGTATCGCCCTCGACCTCAAAAACGCCGACGACAAGGCGGTTTTTGAAAAACTTCTCAAGAAGGCCGATGTGCTGGTCGAAAATTTCCGCCCCGGCACCATGGAAAAACTGGGCTATGGCTGGGAAAGACTGCACAAGGATTATCCCAGGCTGATCTTCGCCAGTGCCTCGGGCTTTGGTCAGACCGGGCCCTACAAAGACCGCGCCGCCTATGACATGGTAGTTCAGGCGATGGGCGGCATAATGAGCCTGACCGGCCATGCCGGCGCCCCGCCGACCAGAGTCGGCACATCGGTCGGCGATATCACCGCCGGCCTGTTCACCACAATCGCCGTCAACGCGGCGCTGTTTCAACGCCACACAACCGGTATCGGCGCCAAAATCGACATCGCCATGCTCGATTGCCAGATCGCCATCCTTGAGAATGCGATCGCCCGCCATGTCGCCACCGGCGAAACGCCGCAACCGCTCGGTTCCCGCCATCCCTCGATCACGCCTTTCGACGCCTTTCACGCCGCCGACGGTTATCTGGTCATCGCGGCAGGCAACGACCGCCTGTTCGAAGCCTTGGCGCTGTCCCTGGGGCGCGCCGATCTCGTCACCAACGATTTGTTCGCCACCAACGATCTGCGCACTACCCACGCCGGCGCCCTGAAAGATGAAATCGAGATGACCCTGGGCGAAAAAAATGTCGCCCAATGGCTCGAGATTTTCACCGCCAAGGGCATCCCTTCCGGCCCCATCAACACCATCGGCGATGCCTTGAGCAACCCGCAGATACAAGCTCGCAATATGGTGATCGAAAGCGAGGATAAAATCGCCGGCACGGTGCGCATGGCCGGTAACCCGATTAAAATAGAAGGCATGCCCGACCCGGCGCAGCGCAACCCCGCCCCGGATCTCGATCAGGACGGGAAAAAAATTAAGAAAGAACTTTAAGTTTATCTTTTAAGTTGTTGCTTTATCGTCATTTATACTTGTGTTCAGAATGAAGAAAACACACCGTCTGATCGTCCTGTTCCTTGCCTCCGTGATCGCCTGCCTCATCATTGGTGGGGTGTGGTTGCGCAGTTCCCTGCCCCAGACCAGTGGTGAAATCACCCTTCCCGGATTGACCGGGAAGGTCACCGTCAGCCGCAACGATCTTGGCATTCCGGCGATCGCTGCCGGGAGCGAAAGGGACGCCTATTTCGCGCTCGGTTTCGTCCATGCCCAGGACCGCCTTTTCCAGATGGACATGATGCGCCGAAATGGACAGGGCCGCTTGGCGGAAGTGATCGGCGAGCCGGGATTGGTTCATGATCGCAAGAGCCGCGGTCTCGGTCTCTACGGCAATGCAAAAAAGAGTCTCGCCACTCTCCCGCCGCCGGTGCTTGAGGCACTCACCGCCTATAGTGAGGGGGTCAACGCCTATCTTGCTCATCACAGAGGCGCCCTGCCCTTGGAATTCACCGTGCTTGGTTATGAACCGGAGCAATGGGCGCCCGTTGACAGTCTGCTCTGGGGGCGCTTGATGGCGGTCTGGCTTTCGGGCAATCATTTCGATGAACTGCGCCGCTCGATTTTAAGCAAAACCCTGACCAAATCGCAGATCGACGACCTCTGGCCACCCTATCCCGAAGATGCGATTTCCGGCGTTACCGGGGGCAAACACCTTAAAACCCGGGGGTTGCCGGACCGTAGCCATATGGCCCCGTCCGTCTCAGCGGTGGTAGCGGCGCTCGGCAAGCGTATTCTCAACGCTTTACCCGCTCCCAAGGGGCCGGTCAGCGCCTCGAACGCCTGGGCCGTTGCAGGCGAATTGACGAGTACGGGAAAGCCTATCCTTGCCAACGATCCCCATCTCTGGCTCGCCACCCCGGGTGTCTGGTATCTGGCCCGCATCGACGCCCCGGGCCTGCATCTGGCCGGAGCGACTTCGCCGGGCGTCCCTTTCCTTATTCTCGGCCATAACGACCGCATCGCCTGGGGCATGACCACCACCCATTCCGACACCCAGGACCTGTTTATAGAGCGTATCGATCCTGATGATCCCAACGCCTATCTCACCCCCGAAGGGTCTCGCCCGTTTGAAATCCGCAAGGAGACAATCACCGTGCGCGGCGGTGAGCCTGTTGAGATGGTTCAACGCCTAACCCGGCACGGCCCGGTCCTTTCCGATTATCTCGATCTGCCGGAAGAAACGGACGACCTCTCTATTCTCGCCGGTGAAAACGACGAAGGTACGGGTCACGGGGACGACGGCGCCTATGTTTTGGCCCTGGCCGATCCCGCCTTAAGCGGAGTGGATATCTCGTTCACCAGCATCTATGGCATAAACCATGCTGCAAACTGGGACGAATTTACCACCGCCCTGTCCCATGGCACAGCGCCCCAGCAAAATCTCCATTACGCGGATATAGACGGCAATATCGGCTTTTACGCCCCCGCCCTGGTGCCAATCCGCAAAAAGGGCGACGGCATGGACCCGGTGCCCGGCTGGACCGGGGAATACGACTGGGCGGGGTTTATCCCTTTCGAATCCCTCCCCCATGCCTATAACCCGGCGGCGGGACGTCTGGTGTCGGCCAATCACAATATCGTCGAAGCCGATTATCCCCATCACCTGACTCGCAGCTGGCCGAGCAGCTACCGGGTGGGGCGCATTCACAGCCTGCTTTCAGAGCACCCCCGCCAATCAATGGAAACCATGGCGGCGATTCAAAACGATATTATTTCTCCCATGGCCCGCGATCTCCTTCCCCGTCTGCTGGAAATCGTGAACGTAGCCGGTGTGAACGACCAGGCGGCCAAAGCCCTGACCCTTCTCGGTGGCTGGGATGGAACAATGGACCGCCAGCGCCCCGAGCCGTTAATTTTTTCGTCCTGGATCAATGAAATCCAGCGCCTGATCGCCGAAGACGAACTTGGGGCTAATCATAAAGACATGTCTGGCACCCGGCCGAGGTTCATCAAAAACGTTCTGAGCGCGAATTCCATCTGGTGCGACGATGTGACCAGCGAGGAAACCGAGACCTGCGAAGAACGCCTGAAGGACGCGCTTAACGCCGCCATTGCCAATCTTGTTCGCCTCCATGGTCAAGACATGACGACCTGGCAATGGGGGGACAGCCACACTACGGGTTTCACCCCCCGGATATTCAACCGACTGCCGCTCATCGGCGGCTGGCTGGGCAGGACAATCGCCACCGACGGGGGCAATCATACGATCAACCGGGGTACTTATATTCTTAACATTACCGGTCTCTATCCCGGCGCCAGCGATTTCCCCCACGTTCATGGCCCGACCATGCGGGCCATATACGATCTCGCCTCCCTTGATAATTCCCTGTTCATGATAACGCCGGGCCAGTCCGGCAATATTTTTTCAAGCCATCACAATGATCTCGTCCCCGCCTGGCGCGACGGTCTTTATGTGACCCTGCCAAAACAATCGCCGAGAGAAGACGGGGAGGTGAAAAACGTCTCCGACAATGAAGTTGAAAGACCCCAAAATTCGCCTTTGATTCTTCATCTACTGCCCAAGAAAAAATTTAACAAAATGCCATCAATATATTGACCTTGGAAAAAAATCCGGAGAGGATTGATTTACTGGGGCTCAATCACTATTGTGCGTGTCGCTTTGCTCGCTAGAGCGTGCTAAAATGGAATCTAATCTTTCTAAAGATTTTCCATCGTTGTTGTGAAAATTATTTATCGATTGAAAAGGGAAGTTTAATGCCTCGCACGAAAACCGGCCGCCACCATCTTTTTATCCCAGGTCCGACAAATGTTCCTGAGCCCGTACTCAATGCCTTGCACATTTCTTCGGAAGATATGCGTAGCGCTGACTTTCCCGACCTTACTCTGCCTCTGTTCAAAGACCTGAAGAAAATCTTCAAGACCACCAAGGGTAATGTTTTTGTTTTTCCCGGCTCTGGAACAGGCGCCTGGGAATCCGCCATTACCAACACCATGAATCCTGGTGAAAAGGTTCTGATTTTCCGCTTTGGCCAGTTCAGCCTTCTGTGGGCCGACATGTTCCAGCGCCTTGGCCTTGATGTCGATGTCCGCGACGTTCCCTGGGGCACCGGCACACCTGCTGAAAAGATCGAGAAAATCCTTAAGAAAGACAAAGACCATAAATATAAGGTCATTTGCGTCACCCAGAATGAAACCGCCACCGGCGTCTCCAGTAACGTTGCCGCCGTCCGCAAGGCGATGAACGCCGCCAAGCACCCGGCCATGCTTTTCGTCGATGGCGTCTCTTCCATCGCCAGTATTGATTTCCGGATGGACGAGTGGGGCGTCGATTGCGCCATCTCGGGCTCGCAAAAAGGCTTCATGCTGCCTGCCGGACTGGCCATTCTCGCCGCCAGCCCGAAGGCGCTTAAAGCCCATAAAAAAGCTCAGCTGAAACGCTGCTATTATTCCTGGGAAGACATGTTGGCAACCAATGCCAGTGGTTATTTCCCCTACACACCACCGACTCCTATGCTGCGCGCATTGCGGGTATCGGTTGATATGCTTCTCGACGAAGGTCTCGAGAACGTATTTGCCCGCCACCACCGTATTGCCGAAGGCGTGCGCCGGGCTGTCAAAGACGGCTGGAAGCTCAAACTTTGCGCCAAGGGCTCAAAGTGGGAATCCGATACCGTCAGCGCGATTGTCGTTCCGAAAAATGCCGATGCACGTAAGGTAATTGCCACCGCTTATGGCAAATATAATTTGGCACTCGGAGCGGGACTTAATATTCTTGCTGGCAAGGTGTTCCGCATTGGACACCTTGGTGATCTTAATGAGCTTCAGGCAGCCGCCGCGATCACCGGTGCCGAAATGGCGATGATTGATAACGGTATTAAAGTCAAGCCTGGCAGTGGCGTCGCCGCCGCCAGTAAATATTGGTTGAAAAACATGAAGGCCCCGAAAAAGGCCAGAAAGTAGTAGGCATCCAATGGCGAAGAAACCGGTTAAACGCAAGACTACTGTAACCAAGAAGACGGCTGCCAAGAAGAAGCCAGCCGCCAAGAAGCGCGTGACCAAGAAGACAGCGGCGAAGAAGAAACCCGCCGCCAAAAAGAAGGTGACCAGGAAGACGGCTGCCAAGAAGAAGCCTGCCGCCAAAAAGAAGGTGGCCAGGAAGACGGCTGCTAAGAAGAAGCCTGCCGCCAAAAAGAAGACCACCAAGAGAAAGGCGACTAAACGGAAATGACGACAGCGCGTAAGGCTACAAAGAAAGCTCCCGCCAAGCGGAAGGTGAAAGCAAAAACAGCCGCAACCAAGAAAACTACCGTCAGACGGGGTAAACCGACTGTTGTTGTTACCCGTAAGTGGCCCGAAGCCGTTGAAAAGGAATTAAAACGGCATTTTGACGTTCGCCTCAACAAGAGCGACAAGCCTATGTCTGTCGCCCAGTTGCAGCGGGCCTTAAGGACTGCTGACGCTCTTTTGCCAACCGTGACCGACAAGATCTCGGATGAGGTGCTTTCGGTTTCAGGTAAACGGGCGCGGATCATCGGTAACTTTGGCGTCGGCTACAACAATATCGATATCGCTGCCGCTAAAAGAGAGGGACTTGCCGTCACTAACACGCCGGAGGTTCTGACCGACTGTACTGCCGATATCGCCATGACCCTGATGCTGTCGGTTGCCCGTCGCGGCGGCGAGGGCGAACGTCATGTCCGCAACAAGAAATGGACCGGATGGCGCCCAACCCACATGATGGGGGCCAAGGTGACCGGCAAGACCCTTGGTCTGATCGGTTTTGGCCGGATTGCCCAGGCCATGGCCCACAAGGCCCATCATGGTTTTGGCATGAAGATCGTTTTCTTTGACCCCTATCTGGCCGACAAGAAAGCCGCCAAGGCGGTTAAGGGCGTTTCCCGTTCTTCCATCGATGCGGTTTTGAAAGAAGCGGATTTTGTTTCCCTTCACTGCCCTTCAACCCCCGAAACCCGTCGCCTCATTAATGCGACAAAACTGAAAAAGATGAAGAAGTCCGCCTTCCTCATCAATACCGCTCGGGGCGACGTTGTGGACGAAAAAGCCCTGGTCAAGGCTTTGAAAACCGGTGCAATTGCCGGTGCCGGCCTCGACGTTTTCGAAGCCGAACCAAAGGTTACAGCAGCGCTTTTGAAGATGGAGAACGCCGTTCTCTTTCCCCATCTCGGCAGCGCCACCCTTGAGACCCGCGAGGCCATGGGCTTTAGGGTTGTTGACAACATCAAGGCCTTCTTTAAAGGCAAACGGCCCAAAGACCGCGTTGCCTGATCTGCGAGGCCACACAGTGACTCTGTTTTGCACCCGCTGCCGGCTCCCGGCGGCGGGTCATTTTTAGATAGCGTTTCACCTGCCAGAGCGAATAAAACAACAATTATGACCCCAGACCAGATGACAATCAGCCACTTGCGCGACCAGGCCAAGGCCATTTTTCAGGCCGGTGTGGATTCCGCCGACCCGGCCCGTGCCGTTGCCGGCGTTCTTTCCTGCCGCGATGGTCAGCCTGTTTTCACGCCTCATCCCCTGTCGCCGAATGAGGAAGAAAAAACCCGTAAGGGCCAGTGGGAGCGCGTTTTTATACTCTCTTTCGGCAAAGCCGCAGTCGCCATGGCCGAGGCCGCGGCAAAGATCATCCCCGACAACCTCTTCCAGGCGCCAGGCATTGTCGTCACCAATTACGAAAACGCAGATGTTTCCATTCCCGGTTTTGAAGTTATCGCCGCCGGCCATCCCCTGCCCGATGCAAACGGCGTTAACGGCGCCGCCAGAATCGCCGAAATTGCGCGCTCGGCAACAAAGGACGATCTGGTTCTGGTGCTCGTCAGCGGTGGCGGTTCGGCCTTACTCCCCCTGCCCGCTGAGGGCTTAAGCCTTGACGACAAGATCGCCACCACAGATCTGATGCTGGCTTGCGGCGCATCTATCAACGATATGAACTGCGTGCGTAAACATCTCTCAATGCTCAAGGGCGGTGGTCTGGCCAGCATGGCCGCACCGGCAGACCTTCATGCACTGATCCTTTCCGATGTCATCGGTGATGACCTTTCGACCATCGCCAGCGGTCCGACGGTTCCCGATATGACCACCTTCGAAGATGCGGTTGGTATCCTCAAGCAACGCGATATCTGGGAAAAAGTTCCGGCAACCGTCCGCGCTCGTTTAGAAGCCGGCATGGCGGGGGATATTCCCGATACCCCGAATGAAAAAGACCCTCTTTTCGACACCGTCAGCCATCACCTGATCGGCAGCAATACGGTCAGCGTCCACGCTCTTCTCGATGCTGCGGGCAAGGATTTCGAGGGTGAAGTGTTGAATTATCCGCTTTGCGGCGAGGCCCGCGACGCCGCGGAAACACTGGTTGATAAGGCGCTTAAATACAAACCACGAGAAGACGGCAAGCCCATTGCCATTGTCACCGGTGGCGAGACCACCGTTACCCTGAAAGGCGACGGTATGGGCGGCCGTAATCAGGAAATGGCGCTGGCCTTTGCCCTGGCGGCCGAAAAAAAGGGGCTGACCGGCAACTGGGTCTTTCTTTCCGGCGGCACCGACGGCCGCGACGGCCCCAACGACGCCGCCGGCGGAGTGGTTGATCCCGGCAGTCTCGAGCGTATGCGGGCAGAGGGGGGCGAACCGTCGGCTTTTCTCGATAATAACGATTCCTATCACGCCCTGGAGAAGGCGCAGGATTTGCTTATGACCGGGCCAACCGGCACAAATGTCGCCGATCTTCAGATTTTTCTGCGCACTTAAAAATAGCGCGAACAGAAACATCAATTAAAAAAACTGCACATTCATGATATTGTTAGCTTAATTTTAGAGGTTAAAAACAATAAGATGTCTGGAGACAATGTTTCTTTAGGTTAACTTTCTTTTCGTGAAAGTGTAGATCGAATGCTCGTAATTGTTGGTTCCATCGTTGTTATTATCTGCGTTTTCGGCGGCTATATGGGCGGCGGCGGATGTAATATCCCAGGAAAACGAAGACACGGCGAGCGAGGACACCCCTGATGGTGAAACGCTTGATGGTGAAACGCCTGATGGTGAAGTTCCTGATGCCGTTATCCCCGATGACGGGCAAGTCGATACCCTGCCCCCCGAGCCTTCGGCGGAACCCGAGATAAATCCCATCGCCCCCCTTGAACCGGAGACTTCGCCATGACCCAGACCACCGAGGTTATCCCGGTTCCAGCGACCCCGTGGCAGGGTGAACCACCCGACCCCCTCACCCATCCCGATCTCTATCGGGGCGTCATGATGCGCCGGGTGTTTGCCTATCTCGTCGATATCATCGCCATCGCGCTGATCGCCTTTCTCACCGGCGGCATCTTCATCATCGCCGGGATCGTGACCCTGGGCCTGCTCGCCCCCCTGCTGTGGCCGATTTATGTGCTTATACCCTTCGCCTATAACATGATCCTTATCGGCGGCGGCAGATCGGCGACCCTGGGCATGCGGCTGTTCGAGATCGAAGTGCGGAATCTCAACGACGGCAGCCGCCCCTATTACATTCAGGCGGGACTGATGACGGCGCTTTTCTATGTTTCAGTCGCCTTTACGAGCTGGCTTATCCTGCTTCTCGCCCTGTTCAACTCCCGCCATCGCACCTTGCATGATTTCTTTTCCACCACCCTTGTCGTGCGCAGTCAATCGATGGGGGAGATGGAAAACAAGACAAGCTGACCGCCACAGGGTCACTGCCATGAACCGCCCGCCGATCACCCTCGATAAGCCTTTTTACCGCAGCGTCCCCCTGCCCTGCCCCTATCTCGATAATCAAACCGAACAGCGCATTTTCACCTTTATCGACGAGAATGATTCCCCGCTGCTGGTCGATCTTTTGTCACGCTCGGGATTCAGGCGCAGCCAGAACACTATTTACCGCCCTCAATGCGAGGGCTGTTCGGCCTGTGTGCCGGTGCGTGTGAGAGTGGATGATCTCATCCCCCGTTCGAGCCTAAAGCGCATCAAAAATGCCAATAGCGACCTTACCGTCACCCTTGTCGAAGCCAAAGCGGGAGAAGAAAATTACGCCCTTTTCTCGGCCTATGTCCGCTCCCGCCACGGTGACGGGGATATGGCGTTGATGGATTTCGGCGAATTCCAGGAGATGATTGAAATTTCCCCCGTCACGACCCGGCTGGCCGAATTCCGTGATCTTGAATACAACCTCGTCGGCGCCTGCCTGCTCGATATAATGAGCGACGGCCTGTCTGCCGTTTACAGTTTCTTCGACCCTGAAGAGAGCCGCCGGGGACTGGGCAATTACATGATTATATGGCTGATCGAGGAAGCCCGCAGAATGGCGCTTTCCTTTGCTTATCTCGGTTACTGGATCGAAAATTGCCAAAAGATGTCCTACAAGACCCGTTTTGCTCCCCAGGAGCACCTGGTCGAGGGCCAATGGCGGCTCTGGAACGACCATAAATAGCGCCCCTTGCCACTTTCCATCGGCGCTAAATAACGGCACAATCGGCCCCGTCATGACAGTAAAAGCCCATATTCTGAATTTCTGGAACGGTATGCGCCATCTGACCGGCGAGGATGCCTATGAGCGCTATCTGGCCCATTGGCAGGCCGAACACGGGGATAAGAGTGCAAACGGGGATGCGGAGGCGGCTACACCCCTCGACCGCAAGGCTTTTTTCCAGCGTCACCAGGATGAGAAATGGCAAAAGATCAACCGCTGCTGCTGAGGTTCCGGCACCCGGCCTGAAAGACCTTAAGGGGGAAGAATGAACGCCATCAATAATCTGCTCCAGGGCGGCACGAAAACCGTTCTGTGGATCGCCGTCGCAGTTCTCGGCGCGTCGGCGCTGGGCGGAATCGCCCTTAACCGCGGCGAGAGCATCAATGCCGGCTGGTTCGTTGTCGCCGCCATCTGCGTCTATGCCCTGGGCTATCGCTTTTATTCCGCCTTTATCGCCGCCAAGGTATTGGCCCTGGATGAAACCCGCGCCACCCCCGCCGAGCGTCTGGAGAACGGCCGCGATTTCATCCCGACCAATAAGTGGATCGTCTTCGGCCATCATTTCGCCGCCATATCCGGCCCCGGCCCGCTGATCGGCCCGACATTGGCCGCCCAGTTCGGTTATCTGCCCGGCACCATCTGGATTCTGGTCGGGGCGGTGATCGGCGGCTGCGTCCAGGATTTCGTCATCCTGTTCTTTTCCATGCGCCGCAACGGCCGCTCCCTGGGCCAGATGGCCCGGGATGAACTCGGCCCCATCGGCGGCATCACGGCGCTTATCGGCGTCATGATGATCATGATTATCCTGATCGCCGTTTTAGGGCTGGTGGTCGTCAACGCCATGAAGCACAGCCCCTGGGCGACGGCGACGGTGGGGGCAACCATCCCCATCGCCATCCTGATCGGCCTCTATATGCGTAATATCCGCCCCGGACGGGTGATGGAGGCGACCCTGATCGGTGTCGCCCTGCTGATCCTCGGCGTTTTGGGGGGCGGCTGGATCGACCACCATCCCGAACTGCGCCAGTGGTTTGATTTCGGCCCCCAGGAACTGGCGATGATGGTCATCATCTATGGCTTTGCCGCCGCCACCATGCCGGTCTGGCTGTTGCTGGCGCCCCGGGACTATCTCTCCACCTTTATGAAGCTCGGCACGATTTTCGCGCTCGCCATCTGTATCGTCATCCTCAACCCGGAAGTAAAGATGCCCGCCGTCACCCAGTTCATCGACGGCACGGGCCCGATCTTCGGCGGCAAGCTTTTCCCCTTCGTCTTTATCACCATAGCCTGCGGCGCAATTTCGGGTTTTCATTCCCTGATTTCTTCCGGTACGACGCCGAAACTTTTGATGAACGAGAAAGACGCCCGCTTTATCGGCTATGGCAGCATGATGCTTGAATCCTTTGTCGCCATCATGGCGATGATCGCCGCCACGGTGTTGGAGCCTGGTATTTTCTTCGCCATCAATTCCCCCGCCGGGATCGTCGGTATGGACCCGGCCCAGGCCGTCGCCACCATCTCATCCTGGGGCTTTCCGGTGTCATTGGCCGATATGGAAACCCTGGCCAGCAAGGTTGGCGAGACGACATTGTTCGCGCGGACCGGCGGCGCGCCCTCTCTCGCCGTCGGCATGGCGACCCTGTTCGCCGGCGCCACGTCGGACGCCATGATTGCTGTCTGGTACCACTTTGCGATCATGTTCGAAGCCCTGTTTATTCTCACCACGCTGGATGCCGGAACCCGGGTCGGGCGCTTTATGCTTCAGGATTTGCTCGGCAATGTGGTTCCCAAGCTCGGTGAAACCAGCTGGTATCCCGGGGTGCTGTTGACCAGCTCGATCGTCGTCGGGGCGTGGGGCTATTTCCTCTATGCCGGAACCCTTGATCCCCTTGGCGGTATCAACTCTCTGTGGCCGCTGTTTGGCATATCGAACCAGATGCTGGCCGCCATTGCGCTGTGCGTCGCCACCACCATCATCGTTAAATCCGGCAAGCTAAGATATGTCTGGGTGACCGGCATACCGCTTTCCTGGCTCCTCATCGTCACCAGCTGGGCGGCGCTGGAGAAACTGTTCTCTCCCGAACTGCGGGTCGGCTTTCTAGCCCGGGCCAATGATCTGTCCGGGAAACTCGATGCCGGTGCGCTTTCCGGCAAGGCGCTCGAAAGCGCCCCGCAACTCATCTTCAACGCTCATCTGAACGCCGCCCTGACCGTCTTTTTCCTGGTGATTATCTGGGTGATGGTCGCCGATACCCTGCGCGTCTGTTACAAGGTGACGACCGGGCGGCCCTATCCGCCTTCAAGCGAAACCAACTATGAGGAACGGGAAACCGGCCCCGATCTGGCGCCGATCCCCGAACCGGCCCAGCTTTAAAAAGCCTTCGCCTTGAGCGGCGTCAGGCCTCAGCCGGTCGCTGCATTTTGCCCTTCCGCCGGCTGGGTGGAGGTGAAGATATCCTTGAAAATGGCCAGCATGTTCTGGTCGAGCTGGTTTTCCATGCTCTCGAGAATGGCAAAGGCCTTTTCAGCCGGATAGGCGGGCTTGTAAGAGCGCGCATCGGTCAACGCCCCGAAAATATCGACGATCGCCGACATCCGCGCCAGATCGTTGAGCTTGGCCCCCTTCAGGCCGCGGGGATAACCCGAGCCGTCGAGTTTTTCATGGTGCTGTTCGGCGATGATAACGGCCCCCTTGGTGACATCCTCCACATCGCCGAGAAGATCGCCCGAACGGACCACATGATTCTGCATCACCGGCCATTCATCCTCGTCGAGTTTGCCCGGCTTATCGAGAATTTCCAGCGGCGTCACCAGTTTCCCCACATCGTGCAACAGCCCGCCGGTGGAGAGAATGCGTAAATCATTGCCCTCCATGCCGATGCCGTGACCAAAGAGCGTCAACAGGGTCGCCACCCGCATCGAATGGACATAGGTGTAATTGTGATGGGACTGGACGGTTTTGAGAATGCCGTGATGGGCGCCGCAGCGCACCGCATCGACCTGGGGGGCGCAACTCACATTGGCCGAGCTGTAACTGATCGGCTCGCCCTTTTCGATCGCCGTGGCGATGGACAGGTATTCCTCCACCGTCATTTTCAAAGGCGCGCGCTCAACCTCGGGCAGCTTTTCCCACGACGCTTCGACAGCCTGATTAATCAGATCGGAAACCGTGGCGATCAGCGGCAGGGATGAGATCGGCCAGGTCATGTGACGGCTGGTGGCGCCGAAAAGCTGTAACATGTCCTTGCATTCGTCGCCCTTCATGCCGATCAAAAGCAGCGGCTGCTGCCTGAAATCAACCCGGGCGGCGTTCTGGGTCAGCCAGTTGACCTCGTTCTGCCAGACACGTTCGATATCAACCACGGTGACGTCGGGGGGATTTTCGGCGATCGCCTCGCCGGCGCGGTGGGTGTCCTCAAAGGCCTTGATATCGAAATGCCCGGTGAGCAGCGCTTTTAAGTTACGCCGATGGGCCTGATCCCGGGCGATAATAAACACACGCGGACGGGTCAGCTCGAACTCAGACGGATCTTCTACTGCCGCACTCATCGGGACCACCTTTCAGACCCGAACGCCCCAAACCGACGCCCCGGACCGAAAAAAAGCGCACAACCACACGCCGTCCATCCCAAAGGATGAACCACTTATCATAACCCATTGATAATAGAAGTCATCTCAGAAATAGTTAACGCTAGAAATGGCCCCTAAACGAACGAGTTTCAAGGAGTAACTTGGTTGGGGAGTGTTGGGGGTGTGATGGAGGTGTGGGGTGAAGGCCACTTTATCTTTTTTCAGACAGGGTATAAGTTTCCGCCACGGTCCGTGCGTGGGGAAAAGACTCTCTGAGTGACTTCACGCCGGGCTATGAGTGTCCATGGGCACGGCCCGCTCCCACATCGCTGTAAAATCGGGAAGGCGATGTGCGTAGGTGCGTCGCAGGAAAGAGGCCGGGCGCACCACCGGGAATTTTTACCCCCCTAAAACTTATTGTTCTTCGGGAAGCCCTTCGGCGCCAGGCGTCCGGCCTGGGCGCGCTTGCCGAGCCAGTCGGTGAGCTTTGTTTCCACCGTTGTGCCGCGCCCGGTCTGCCATGAGAGGCCCTCCTTGAGGGTGAAAACCTTGGCATCGGACAGGCCGCCGTCTTTGTATTTCTGCAGCATGACGCCGCGGCCCCTTGTCATCACCGGCACCACCGCTTCCTTGCCCTCGGTCAGGGGGAAGAGGATCAGTTTATGGTTCTCGCCGATGGCAGCCACGTAATCGCCATTCTCAGGCACCGTTGAACACACATGGGCCTCTGTGTCGCCCTTGACGTTGAGAACCTGTTTGCCGTTTTTGGTCTGGGCGACCACCTCTTTTTCATCAACCATAAAGCCGCGCCCGTCAGTGGCGGCGACCAGCAGGCGGCGCGCCGGGTCGTGGATGTTGAGGGCCACGGGCGCGCTGTCGCGCCCCAGATCGATCATCATCGACAAGGGTTCACCATGGCCGCGGCCACCGGGCAGCCTGTCAACGCCGATGGTGTAAAAGCGCCCGTTGGTGGCGAAGATGATGAGCTTGTCGGTGGTCTGGGCGTGAAGAATAAAGCGGCCCTTGTCGCCTTCCTTGTATTTAAGATCATCGGTTTTTTCGAGATGGCCGCGCGCGGCGCGTATCCAGCCCTTTTCCGAACAGATGATGGTGACCGGCTCACGCTCGATCATCGCTTCCAGGGGCACCACGACATTCGCCGGGGGGGCGCCGAAATCGGAACGCCTTGCGCCGATGTCGGTTTTCTGGCCGAAGCGTTTCTTGATTTCCGCGATCTCGCCCCCGATCACCTTCCAGCGTTTCTTGGCATCTTTGAGCAGACCCTTAAGACTTTTTTCTTCCCCCTTCAGGGCATCGAATTCGGAGCGTATGGCGATCTCGTCGAGCTTGCGCAAGCGGCGCAGACGCATGTCGAGAATGGCCTCGGCCTGAATATCGGTGAGTTTGAACTTTTTGCGTAATTTGGGCTTTGGCTCATCCTCGTCGCGGATGATGCGGATCACGGCGTCGAGATTGGCGTAAACGATCAGATAGCCGCCCAGAATCTCCAGCCGGTGGGCGATCTTCTCCAGGCGGAATTTGGTGCGCCGTTTCAAGACCACATGGCGATGATCGAGAAAAGCCTGCAACACCTCGCGCAGGGGCATCACCCGGGGCGTGCCCTCGGCGTCGAGGACGTTGAGGTTGAGGGGGATCCGCACATCGAGATCGCTCTGGCGGTAAAGGGATTCCATCAGCAGTTCGGCATCAACGGTGCGGTTCTTGGGCTCGATCACCAGCCTGAGATCGGCCGCCGATTCATCGCGTATATCGCCGAGCATGGCCAGTTTGCGGTCATGAAGCAGTTCGGCGATTTTCTCGATCAGGCGGGATTTCTGTACCTGATAGGGAATTTCGGTAACCACGATCTGGTACTGGCCGTGGGGCAGCTTTTCAATTTCCCACCGGGCGCGGAGACGAAAACCGCCCCGCCCTTTTGTATAGGCCTCGAGAATATTTTCTTTCGATTCAACAATGGTGCCGCCAGTGGGGAAATCCGGCCCCGGCATGAAACCAACGAGCTTGGCGATGGTCGCCCTGGGGAACTTGATCAGGTGGATCAGGGCGTCACAGATCTCGCCGGCATTATGGGGCGGGATCGAGGTCGCCATGCCGACCGCGATACCCGTCGCGCCATTGGCCAGAAGGTTCGGGAAACCGGCGGGGAGAACCGCGGGCTCTTCTTCCTCGCCGTCATAGGTGGCGCGGAAATCCACCGCGTCCTCGGAAATTCCCTCAAGCAGGGTTGTCGCAATCTCGGTCAGCCGGGCCTCGGTATAACGCATGGCGGCGGCGTTATCGCCGTCGATATTGCCGAAATTTCCGTGGCCCTCGACCAGCATGTAACGCTGGGCGAAATCCTGGGCCAGACGCACCATGGCGTCATAGACCGCCACATCGCCATGGGGATGATATTTACCGATCACATCACCGACGACCCGGGCGCACTTCTTATAGCCCGATTTGGGATCGAGCTTGAGTTGCTGCATGGCGTAGAGGAGCCGCCGGTGAACCGGTTTCAGCCCGTCGCGGACATCCGGCAGGGAGCGCGAGGTGATGGTAGAGAGCGCATAAGAGAGATATCGCTCGCCAAGGGCCTCGGCGAGGGGCGCATCACGAACATTTGCGGCGGACGCGCGGGATGTTTTCGACATTTACGAATTTACTCGAGAATTAGGGGTTCAGACACCAGATATTGTAGTTATTCCAGCCAGACGGTCAACCAGTCGATGGCGCGCCGGGGGCAGCCCCTTGTGGTGAGGGGCGAAAACATGGCGCTCGAGAAAGCTGGCGGTCAGTCTCAGCCCCTCCAGAACGGCCTCGGGGGACGCCGCGGCGGTGTCCGGGGTGTCATCCGATGCGAGGCCGCCGGGGCGCAGGAATGGCGGCAGGGGGAGCAATTTATCGACGTAGGGCGCCCCGGCAGCGGCCGATACGGCACGGCCCGATTTGGGCGACACATAGACCAGGTCGTCGCTCGTCCCGGTAGCAGCACAGGTTGAGAGATCAAGGCCGAAACCGAGATCGGCGAGAAGCCCGATTTCCCAGCAGATATAAGCCTCCGCCCAGTGCTCTCCGGGCAACGCCTCAAGCAGGCCGAGGAAGTCGAGATAGATCTTTTCATGGGGCTCGCGCTCGGGCAGGGCCGCCTCGGCCATGGCGCAGGCCGAGGTGAGTGCGGCCAGGCGGTCGGGGTCATCGAGGAAGCCGGCGCTATGGGCGCTGTCCACTTCGATCGTGTAATTGCCCAGATGCTCCTCCAGCCGTGCCCGCCAGCTTGCAGCCAGCAGATTGCCCGCCTGCAGCATGCCCCGCTTGGTGCGCGAAAAACCGCCCCGCACCAGACCGGCATGGCGGCCGTGTTCCCTGGTCAACAGGGTGAGAATGGCCGAACTGTCGCCGTGGCGGCGGGCCGAGAGAACGATGCCGCTGTCAGTCCAGTCCATCTAGCGATTCTTGTGGCGCTGCATGGCTTCGGTTTCGGCGACCACCATCATCACGCTGAGAAAGATCAGAATGACGAGCCAGAAGTTGAGTGGCGAGAGAACCTTTTTATGCCAGGCGCTCACGTCGAGCTGGCGATAGATTTTATGGCGCAGATGTTTCATCGCTCACCACTCTAGACCCATTTCCTCAGGCGTTGTAGTCCAGCCCCAGGGCGCGGAAATAGCGCGGGTCTTCCGACCATTTATCGTGTTTCTTGACCCGCAGGAAAAGATGCACCTTGCAATCCAGCATCGCCTCCAGCTCGGCCCGGGCCTGCGCCCCGATCTCTTTTATGCGGCTACCGCCCTTACCCAGCACGATCCCCTTCTGGCTGTCGCGCTGGACATAGACCACCTGTTCGATCTTTACATCGCCGTTGTCGAAATTCTCCCAGGTCTCGGTTTCCACCGCGATGGCATAGGGCAGCTCCTGATGAAGTTGCAAAAACACCTGTTCGCGGGTGATCTCGGCGGCGAGCAGACGCTGGGGCATATCGCTCAACTGATCCTCGGGAAAAAGCCACGGCCCCTTGGGCAGACCGGGCAGGATCGTGCCCATCAGATCGTCCACCCCCTCGCCCTCCAAGGCCGAAATCATAAAGGTATGATCGAATTTTCCGGCCTCGTTAAGGCGCTGGGTAAGCTCAAGCAGCACGGAAGGTTTGACCAGATCGATCTTGTTGAGAACCAGAAAAACCGGGCGCGGTTTGCCCTCGCTTGCGTATTTGGCCAGCCCCTCGACGATATCCCTGGTGTCGGCGTCAAAGCCCTTTTTGGCATCGACCATCAGCACCACCACATCGGCCTCTTTGGCGCCGCCCCAGGCTGCAGCCACCATCGCCCGGTCAAAACGCTTCTTGGGCGTGAAAATGCCCGGCGTATCGATGAAAACGATCTGGGCGTCGCCGATCACCGCAATGCCGAGGACCCGGTTGCGGGTGGTCTGGACCTTCGGCGAGACGATTGTCACCTTGGCCCCGACCAGGCGGTTGACCAGAGTCGATTTACCGGCATTCGGCGCGCCGAGCACGGCGACATAGCCGCAACGCATGTTTTCAGGCGCACTCATGACCGTTTTTCCTCAATATCGCCCAAAAGCACGGCGGCGGCGGCCTGTTCGGCGGCCCGTTTGTTGGTCCCCGATCCGGTGGCCGGCGGATGGCCGGTAAGACGCGCCTCGACTGTGAATTGCGGCGCGTGGTCGGGGCCTTCGCGGTCGGTAACCGTATAGACCGGCAGGGGAAGCCCCCGCGCCATGGCCCATTCCTGAAGCGCCGTCTTGGAATCGGTCGGCGGAGCGGCGGTGATCGAGGCGATCAGACCGGCCCAGTGGGTGGAGATAAAATTTCTTGCCGCCTCCAGGCCGCCATCAAGATAAAGGGCGGCGATGACCGCTTCCAGGCAATCGGCGAGAATACCCGGATGGTCGCGTCCGCCCTGATCCACCTCACCCTGGGAAAGGGTGAGAAAACGGCCCAAATCCATATCCCTGGCGATTTCGGACAAGGCATCGCCACGAACCAGGGCGACCAGACGCCGGGAAAGATCGCCCTCATTGTCGTCGGGAAAGCGTTCCATCAGCAGATCGGCGACGACCAGCCCCAAAACCCGGTCGCCGAGAAATTCAAGCCGTTCGAAATCCTCGCCGGGCCGCGCCGCCTCACTAACGCTGGAATGGGTCAGGGCCTCGGACAAAAGGGCCGGATTGGCAAAGCCATGGCCGAGGCGGGTTTCCAGTTCCGTGCGGGGGTTGCCTGAGGTCATCGGGGCCAAAACCTAGCCGATTCCATGGAAAAGACGATCCCAGCGGATCGACTGGGGCCATTTCCATATTTCCCAGAAGCGGGCGCTGCCGTTGGTCGAGAAGAAAACCACTTCCGCCCGGCCGACAAGATTTTCCGCCGGAATGAAACCGACACCGGTAGAAACCCGGCTATCGAGGGAATTGTCGCGGTTGTCGCCCATGGCGAAATAATGGCCCTCAGGGATGGAAAACAAGGTCGTATTGTCTAGGGGCGAGACATCGTTCATCTCGATAATTTCATGGTCCACCCCATTCGGCAGGGTCTCGTCATAAAGCGGCACCTGGATATAACGGCCAAAACCGTCATGGGTGGTGAATTCGCCGATACGTTGACGCTCAACCGGCTTGCCGTTGATCGACAGAATACCTTTATTCACCTGCACCGTGTCGCCGGGCAGGCCGACGATGCGCTTGATATAGTCGGTTTCGTTATCAGACGGCAGCTTGAAGACCGCCACATCGCCCCGCTGGGGGCTATCGAAGAAAATCCGCCCGGGGATCAGGGGCAAACCGAAAGGCAGGGAATAGCGGCTGTAGCCATAGGAATATTTCGAGACAAAGAGATAATCACCGACCAGCAATGTGGGGATCATCGAGCCCGAGGGGATGTTGAACGGTTCATAAGCGAAGGTGCGGATAAAAAGGGCGATCACCACGGCCCATGAAACCGTGCGGACCATTTCCCAGAATCCACCCTCGTCTTTCTTATTATCTGACATTAATAACTGCCTTTAAGCTATTGTTTATATGGTAATTATATGGATATTGAATATATGTGGTTGGGGGGATGAAGCCAGTTGGCGCCGGCCCTGTCAAGACGCCCGACGCCACCCTCAGCCATCCTTGCTTACAGCCGTGATGACGACGATCGCCTGGGCCATCGGCGGCTCGTCGGTAATCGTCAGATCAATACTCGCCGTCATCCCCTTTGGCGTCATCTCATCGAGACGTTTTTTAGCGCCGCCGGTGAGCAGCAATGACGGTTTGCCGGAATCCTGATTAACCACCCCAAGATCATGGAAGAACACACCATCGCGGAAACCGGTGCCCAGCGCCTTTGAACAGGCCTCCTTGGCGGCAAAGCGTTTGGCGTAGCTGGCGACCCGGTTTTTGCGCCCATCGGATTTTTGCCGCTCAACCGGCGTAAACACACGCTCGATGAAGCGGTCGCCGAAACGCTCCAGGGTGCGCTCAATGCGGCGGATATCGATCAAATCGCTGCCCAGGCCCAGAATCACGGCGTCCCCTCATTAAGCCCGGCGCGGGCTTCGTCCATACAGTCGCGCATACGTCCTATGGCCGCCTCAAGCCCGGTGAAAACCGCCTCACCGATAAGGAAATGGCCGATATTGAGTTCGCGAATATTGATAATGGCCGCCACCGGCGCCACCGTATCGAAGGTGAGCCCGTGGCCGGCATGGCATTCCAGCCCCAACCGTTCGGCGTTGGCGGCGGCGACCTTGATGCGGGCTAGCTCCCTATCCCTGGCGGCACCCTCGGCCTCACAATAAGCGCCGGTATGGAGCTCGACCACCGGAGCGCCGAGTTCAACCGCCGCCTCCAATTGGGCGATGGCGGGGTCGATAAAGAGCGAAACCCTTATCCCGGCCTCATTGAGACGGGCGATATGGGGACCGAGCTGGTCCTTCAGGGCCAAAGCGTCCAGCCCGCCTTCGGTGGTCAGCTCGGCGCGTTTCTCCGGCACCAGACAACAGGCATGGGGGCGGTATTGAAGGGCAATTTCAACCATTTCATCGGTCGCCGCCATCTCAAGGTTTAGCGGCAGGGAAATGGTTTCCATCAGCCGCGCGATATCGTCGTCGCGGATATGGCGGCGGTCCTCGCGCAGATGGGCGGTAATCCCGTCGCCGCCCGCCGCCTCAACCAGCTTTGCGGCGCGCAGGGGATCGGGATAATCGACGCCCCGCGCATTACGCAGGGTGGCAACGTGGTCGATATTAACGCCGAGGCGCTGTTTCGCCGTCATCAGCTTATACTTTCCGCCGCTTTTCAAGCTTCGCCTGACGGTGGCGCTGATAACCGGCAACGGCCTTTTTCAAAGGAAAATAGAAAATAATCCAGACCAGAACCGCCGTCGGCAAACTGCCCAGGAACATCGGCAGGAAAACCTCTAAGGGATGATCGAAAATGATATCCATGGTCAACGCGTCGGGCAGACCGTCATCGGCCTCACCACCGAGCATCAACTGGCCGAGCTTGTAGATCCACACCCATATAAAGGGAAAAGTCCAGGGGTTCCCCACCGCCGTGCCCAAGGCCGAAGCGATGATATGGGCATTGATGGCCCAGGCAAGAAGCGCCGCGATAATGAAATGGAACCCGATAAAAGGAGTGAAGGAAATAGCCACACCGCAGGCAAAGCCGGCGGCAATGCTGTATGGGCTGCCGGACAGGCGCATGATCCTGTGACCGAGATAACGGCCCGCCCGTTTCCACCCCGAACGCGGCCAGACGTATTCCCGCACCTTGTGATGCAAATGGAGTTTACGGCGACGCAGAAACATCAGCCGCGCGCCCGCTCCACCGAATTGATCTTCGGATTGGCCCGCAGCGCGGCGATGATATCAGCCAGATGCTTGACGTCCCTGACCTCAAGATCGATCACCATCTCGAAAAAATCCGTCGACCGGTTAGTGATACGCAGGTTGGTGATGTTGCTGCGGTTCTTGCCGATGACGGTGGACAGCATGCCGAGGCTGCCGGCCTCGTTGATAAGTACGATGTTGAGCTGGCCGACATGATTTTCAACACTGGCGGAAACCGCGTCCCAGGCCACATCGAGCCATTTCTCCGGCTCGTCGGCGAGCTTTTCAAGTGACTCGCAATCGATGGTATGGATCGTCACGCCCTTCCCGGTATTCGTAATGCCGACAATCCGGTCCCCTGGAATGGGATGGCAGCAACCGGCGAAATGCACCGCAACGCCGGGAATAAGGCCTTTGATGGGTACCGCGAATTCCTTGCGCGAACGCTTGCCGCGAACATGGGACAGGGAGACGACCTTACCTTCATCGTCCTCATGATCCCGAAGGTCTGGAAACAGTGCCCGAATGATCTCGCGGCCCGACAAAAGGCCACTGCCGACGGCGGCATAGATATCATCGAGGGACTGATAGTCGAATTTGTCCAGAACCTCCTTTAAGGCTTTTTCGGTAAAGGCAACGTCTTCCTTGCTGAAGCTCTTGCGCAAAATGTTGCGCCCGAGATCGACAAATTCCTCACGCTGACGGTTGCGGATAAAGCGCCGGATGCAGGCCCGCGCCTTGCCCGTCACCACCACATCTTCCCAGGCCGGGGAAGCGGTGTGATGTTTCGCCCGGATGATGTCAACCTGATCGCCATTGGACAGCCGCGCCCGCAGGGGAACCACCCGGCCGTTGACCTTGGCCCCGTTACAGGTGTTGCCGATCTCCGTGTGAACGGCATAGGCAAAATCAATCGGTGTCGCACCCTGGGGCAAGGCGATTAAATCGCCGTGGGGGGTAAAACAGAAAACCTGATCACGGAACATCTCGAGCTTGGTGTGCTCAAGAAATTCTTCCGGTCCCGAAGCATGCTCGTGAATATCGAGAAGTTCGCGCAGCCACCGGTACTGACGGCCTTCATGGGGATTGACGTTCTGCTTGTAACACCAGTGAGCGGCGACACCGAGTTCGGAAACTTCATCCATGTCACGGGTTCGGATCTGAAGTTCGATGCGATGCTTTTTCGGCCCGATAACGGTGGTGTGCAGCGACGAATAGCCGTTCGGTTTCGGCGTGCTGATGTAATCCTTAAAGCAGCCGGGAACAACGGAATTATGGCCGTGGATTATTCCCAGCGCCCGATAGCAATCATCAACCGAATCGACAACGACACGAAAAGCCATGATGTCGGAAAGCTGTTCGAATTCGACGGCCTTGGTCTGCATCTTGCGCCAGATCGAGTGGGGTTTCTTCTCACGACCTGAAATCTCAACCTTAAGCTTTTCCTTTTTAAAGGTAGCCGTCAGTTCCGACAGGATCTTGCGCACAAGATCGCCGCCTTCGCCGCGTAAATAACTCAGCCGGGTAAGGATCGAATCCCGGGCGTCGGGATTGATAACGGAGAAAGCGAGATCGTCGAGTTCGTCCCGAATTTCCTGCATTCCCATGCGCTCGGCGAGCGGCGCATAGATATCCATTGTTTCCCGCGCAATGGCGAGGCGCTTTTCCTCGGACTTGATGAAATGCAGGGTGCGCATGTTATGGAGACGGTCGGCGAGCTTGACCAGCAGGACGCGGATGTCGTCCGACATGGCAAGCACCAGTTTACGAAAATTTTCGGCCTGGGGGCTGTCCGATTGAATCTCGATCTTCGCCAGCTTGGTCACCCCATCGACCAGACGGGCGATTTCCGGGCCAGCGATTTTTTCGACATCCTCAAGGCTGCAGACCGTATCCTCGACCACATCGTGAAGAAGGGCCGTGATAATTGAACTGGTATCCAGCCGCATGTCGGCGAGGATTCCGGCGACTTCCAGGGGATGGGAAAAATAGGGATCGCCCGATGCCCGCTTTTGCGAGCCATGGGCCTTCATGGAAAACACATAGGCGCGGTTCAGCGCATCCTCGTCCACATTTGGATCGTAGGCCTTTACACGCTCAACCAGTTCAAATTGACGGATCATTCCGCCTCAACCCTTGTTCTCAGGTCCACTCAACAATTGCCCCCGTTGCCTCTGCCTGAGGCGGAAGGCTGATGACAATTACCGGGGTCGGGACCAGAGAAACCCCCGGGGTCAGGTTTCTTTTGTCTCTTCGGCTGCCTCTTCAGCAGAAGCCTCATCAGAGACGGGCTCTTCATTTTCTTCATGGACGGAAAGCAGGTCTTCGGCAATTTCCGCATCCACCGCCGGAGCCTCTTCGCCTTCGCCGGCGGCGGCGGCGGCCTCTTCACCAGCTTCGCCCGCTTCACCCGCCTCGGCATCGGCAGTGACGCCGAGTTCGACAATTTCGTCTTCCGTATCGTCATAGGCGACCAGGCGCTGAAGACCCTGAATAATGTTTTCCTGCAACTCGTCGAGATCAATCGTTCCCTCGGCGATTTCGCGCAGGGCCACCACCGGGTTTTTGTCCCGGTCGCGCTCAAGCGTCAGCTCGGAACCCGAGGAAATATCCCGGGCGCGGCGCGAGGCGCGCATAACAAGATCGAAACGGTTGGGAACCTTAACAATGCAGTCTTCAATGGTGACGCGGGCCATGTAGTACTCCGTAAAAAACGTGCGAACAAAAAAAGGCCAAATCTTTGGGTGAATATATGGGCCAGTGGGGCGCAAGGCAAGGCATATAGCCGCTTTTCATGCCGGAAACCAGCATCTTTTTGCAGTTGCGAAGATAATTATCCGTCAACTGGTTTATCTGTGGGTTTTCCCTGTGGTTTCCCCTGTGGTTTGAGGGGGCGGATATTCTGACCCGCGGGAAGCTCTCCGATCAGGGCGCTAACCGAGCGTCCGCTCAGCGGATGACTCCATTCCGGGGCTATTTCCTGCAAGGGCAAGAGCACAAAGGCGCGCTGTTCAAGGCGGGGATGAGGGATCACCGGACCGTCGGCGATTTCAATGATCTGTGATCCAAAGGCGAGAAGGTCGAGGTCGAGAATCCGGGCCTCGTTACGGGCTCGGCGGACACGACCGAAGGATTCCTCTATTTCATGCAGGCAGGCGAGGAGATCGACCGCGCCCAGAGTGGTTTCCACGCACGCCACCCCGTTAACGAACCAGGGCTGGTCGGAAACCGGCACCGGCTCTGATTCGAACCATTGGGAATGGGCGAGCACGGTTATACCTTTGGCGGTCAGGGCGCCTAGAGCGGCCTCGCAGACGTCAACCGACGTTTTATAGCCGCCACCAGACAGGTTCGAGCCGATACCGATTAAAATCAATTTTCTTCCTTCCCCCTTGTGATGGAGGCATTAGGGACTAGATTAAGGATATAGATAAATTTTTAGGAATAAGCCGTCTATTTCCGCCCGGATATTTACGGGCTGCATTTTCAGTCCTTGCCTGCGGGTAAAATTATATTAAGGGAAGACGACGGAGTTCCGCACATTGATTAAGGAATTTTGTCATGAATTTCTATAAGAATGAGCGCATAGCGCTTTTTATCGACGGTTCCAACCTGTACGCCGCGGCCAAGGGTATCGGTTTCGATATCGACTATAAGCGGCTTTTAAAGGCATTCGCCCAGGATGGCCGCCTGATCCGCGCCTTTTACTACACCGCCCTTCTCGATGATCAGGAATATTCCCCCCTGCGCCCCCTGGTCGATTGGCTTGATTACAACGGCTATACCCTGGTTACCAAGCCGACCAAGGAGTTCACCGATGCGGCGGGGCGTCGCAAGATCAAAGGCAATATGGATATCGAGCTGGCGATCGATATGCTGGAAATGGCCGACAAGCTCGATCATGTGGTGCTTTTTTCAGGCGATGGCGACTTTCGCCGCCTGATTGAGACTGTCCAGATGCGGGGATGCCGGGTTACCGTCATCAGTACCGTGCGCTCAACGCCGCCGATGGCGGCCGATGAATTGCGCCGTCAGGCCGACCATTTCGTTGACCTTGCCGATATGGAGGACCGCATTGGGCGGCGCCATGGCGACGACCACGATATGCCCCCCCACCCTCATGAAGAACTGATCAACTGATCAGGCGTCGGGATCAATGGGCAACCGGAAAACCAGCCAGGGCGGTCTGATTACGCCTGAGGCGACCTGTGCGCTTTGTCCCCGGCTGGTCGAATATCGCAAGGACAACGCGGCAGATCACCCCCAATGGCACAATGGGCCGGTGTCCTCGTTCGGCGAACTCGACGCCCGGCTTCTGATTGTCGGTCTGGCGCCGGGGCTGAAGGGCGCCAACCGCACCGGGCGGCCTTTTACCGGCGATTATGCCGGCGATCTTCTCTATCAGACCCTGCCCGATTTCGGCCTCGCCAAAGGCGTCTATGGGGCCAGTGCGGCAGACGGCCTTAGTCTGGTCGATTGCCGGATTACCAACGCGGTGCGCTGTGTACCGCCTCAAAACAAGCCGACCATTGACGAGGCCAGGGCGTGCAGGGGGTTTCTGGAATCCGAGATCGCGGCCATGCCCCGTCTCAAAGTGATCCTGGCCCTAGGCACCCTTGCCCACCGATCTGTGATCACCATGTTCGGACTTAAACAGTCTAATTTTCCCTTCGGCCATGGCGCAAGCCACCCCCTCGATAATGGCCTTGTTCTCGTCGATAGCTATCATTGCTCGCGCTACAACACCCAGACCAGACGCCTGACAGCGGAAATGTTCGCCGACGCCTTCCACAAGATAAAGTGTATTATAAATAAATAAACGGCAAATATAGTAGATAAACCCCTCTCTCATGTTATCTGTCCAAATAGATAAAACTTAGTGTCCAGCTTTACTGTCCAATACTTATTGACAAGATTTTACACCCTCTTTAGGCTGTTTAATTACGAAAGCCTGAGGCGTTCTATTTAGACATTCCGGCCGGGCCACAGATCAGACGATTGGCCGACTTGCCGGATCGCGCTCAGGGACACCGAACAGGGGAAGCGTCATGAAAGAAGACATGCTCACCAGCAAGGATCTTCTACGCAATACCGGGATCTCCCGGGCGACCCTCAACAATTATATTTCCCTGGGCATTTTGCCCCGCCCCCAGATCAGAAAAGCGGCCCCCGGCGACGGCGCGGCGCGGCGCATCGGCTATTTTCCCCATGGCGCGGTCGATACGATCAACCGGGTCAACGATCTCAAACGGCGCAAGGTGTCGATGGCCCTGATCCCCGATCTCATTCACACCCCGGATTCCGCGCCCATCCCCGATTCCGGTAACGTCACCGCCTTGCCCCAGGCCGGCGGAATAACGCCCCCCGCGCCCGGTGGCGGCCAGGGTGACAATAACAGCGGCGGCAATAGCGGCGGCGGACAGGGGGATAGTGACGGCGGCTCAAGGCCACCCGGCGCTTCTGCTTTCGACACCGACCAGCCCCTGCGCCTGACCGTTGGCGATCTCGACTATCCGGCCTATCTGATCAACAGCAATTTCGAAGTCGAGTGGTCCAACAATGCCGCCGATCAGTCGGTCCTCGGTCATGACGGCGCCTATGGCGACGATATCTCGGCCTATAACATTCTTCACATGCTGCTCAACAGCCAAATCCTGGCCCAGGCGGAAGACCGCGAAGAGCTGATCCGTTTTCACCTCTCGATCGCTAAAAAGCGCATGTCGCGCATGGCCCTGTCAAAAATCGGCATGCATCTGGACGGCGGCGACATGGAAGCCCTGATCCATCTGTACGACAATGCCGAGACCGTCGAAAGCCGCGAGATGCAGCACACCGAACTTAACCTCGCCCCTCCTGGCGAGCCGGAAAGCTGGCACAACGTCTATGCCTCATTTTTCCGTGAGGGCGTTTTCTTCGTCTTTCTCCCCTCGACCTGCGATGGCGATTCCCTGCTCAATCTGCTGGCCCGCCGGGATGTGGTCATCCGCGATCTTTTGAAAAACCGCCGCCCCTGCCTGACCCCGCTTTCGGTGTTGGTCGCCGATCTTCAAGGCTCAATGAAAATCTGCGCCGAGCTGCCGCCGGAGGAATATTTCGAGCTGATCAACGATATCTGGGGAGCCATGGAGCCGAAGCTGCGGAAATTCTACGCCACCCACGGCAAACATGTGGGCGACGGCATGCTCTATTACTTCTTTCCCCAGCCGGACTGCTCCTATGTCCTCAACGCCATCGAATGCGCTCAGGAGATGAAGGAAACCATGCGTGATATCAGCCGTAGATGGCGCAAGCGCAAGAACTGGCTCAACGATTTAAAACTCAATATCGGATTACAGGAAGGCGAGGAATGGTTCGGTTCCTACCAGACCCCGACCCATATCGAATTCACCGTTCTCGGCGATTCGATCAATCAGGCGGCGCGGCTGAGTGATTTCGCCACCGGCGGCACGGTCTGGGCGACCAAATCGATGATCGGCAAGCTGGATGTGGAAGACCGCGAGCTTGTAACCTACGGTATTCGCCGCGTCGATGCGGGTGGTGGGGAAATCCTCATCCCCGAAACCTATTCGCGTATTTCCAACCTCATCGACCTCAACAACCCGCAGTTTAACAAATTCAACGATATCGCCGTCTTGACCGTCACCGAAGTTCTTGATGTAGAGAGCGGCGATATGGCGGGAACGGATTCAGGCGACTGAGCACCGGGCCTAACGACCAATCATCACCTAACCCTTGTCACGCAGGAGCCGCGCCTTGTCGCGCTTCCAGTCCTGCTCCTTTTTGGTCGCCCGTTTATCCTGCTTTTTCTTACCCGTGGCGAGGCCGAGAGTGACCTTGGCGATGCCCCGGTCAGTGAAGTGGATATCGAGCGGCACCAGGGTCGCCCCTTCGCGGTTGACGGCGTTGGCGAGTTTGGTGATCTCGCGCTGGTGCAGGAGCAATTTGCGCGGTCGGCGCGTCTCATGATTTTTGACGCTGGCGCTTTCATATTCGGGGATATAGACGTTCATCAGCCAGATCTCGCCATGTCTTTCAGCGGCATAGGCCTCGCCGATGCTGGCGCGTCCGCCGCGCAGGGATTTAACCTCGGTGCCGGTCAGCACGATCCCCGCCTCTATTGTATCTTCAATAAAGTAGTTGTGACGGGCCTTGCGGTTTTGAGCCGCGAGCCGTTGTTTTGCGGTCGCGTCCTTGGCCATGACCGTTTCCTTAAGCGAGCAGGCCCGTCGCCGCGAGAGCGTCGCGGACGCGGGCTTTCGATTGATCGGAGATTTCACACATCGGCAAGCGCATCTCGTCACGACAATGGCCAAGCAGGCTGGCGGCGTATTTCACCGGGCCGGGGCTGGTCTCGCAGAACAACGCCTCATGAAGCGGGAAAAGACGGTTATTGATCTCGTTGACGGTGGCCAGATCGCCGGCGGCCCAAGCCTCATGCATGGACGAGCAGAGGGCGGGCGCAATATTGGCGGTAACCGAAATGCACCCCACCCCGCCCTGGGAGAGATAAGGCACGGCTGTGCCGTCCTCACCCGAAAGCTGGCAGAAATCGGGGCCGCAATCCTGCCTGGTGCGCAAGGGCCTCGCCAGATCCTGAGTGGCGTCCTTAACCCCGATGATGCGCGGCAATTCGGCCAGACGAGCCATTGTTTCAGGGCTGATGGCAACGACGCTGCGACCGGGAATGTCATAAACGATAATCGGCAGATCAGAGCAATCATGGACCGCCTTGAAGTGGCGAAAAAGCCCTTCCTGGGTCGGCTTGTTGTAATAAGGGCTGACCACCAGGGCGGCCTGGGCCCCGGCTTTAGCCGCATGCTGGGTCAGGCGGATGGCCTCGTCGGTGGAATTCGACCCGCAACCGGCGATGACAGGCACGCGACCGGCCGCCGCCTCAATGCAGAGTTCGGTCACATGCATGTGTTCTTCATGGGTCAATGTCGGTGACTCGCCCGTCGTCCCGCAGGGCACCAGCCCGTGGGTGCCTTCCTTGATCTGCCAGTCAACAAACGAACGAAACTTGTCGCCGTCCACCTTGCCCTTGGCAAGAGGCGTGATCAGGGCGACGATAGATCCCTTGAACATGATCTGCTCCACTTGATATTTGGTCTCTGCGGCCGGACCGAAAGGCCAGTGTTTCTCTTAACCGCGCCCGGTTTTGACCCCAGCCGCCAATACGATAGGCGGGAACATAAACCGCGAGCGCGACAACAACAAGCGCGCGTATGGGCGCAGACGCATTTTGCTCCCAGGCCTCAACCTGCGTATTATACAAAACGGCCTTGCCCGGCGACAGTTGGCGTTGTCGCCGTGGAGCTTTTGGTTCGCAAACAGAGGGGTTTCTTCAACGTGACGGGAAGATTTTTCTTCATAACCGTTCTATGCCTGTGTATCGGGATTGTTTACCCGTGCCTTCCTCTTGGCGCTGCCGATAGCGCCCCCGATGCGCCCTCTTCCTCCGACACCAAGACTGCCACCCCTCTTCCCCCGCCCAAGCCGTCCCTCCCCCCCGAGCGCCAGATGGCGGCCTTGCCGCCGCCGGTTCTGGAAGCGACGGAGCGCGAAACCGCCCGCAAGGTTTTCCAGGCGATTAAAAAAAAGAACTGGCGTCAAGCCAGAAAACTGGCCCGCAACATTGAAAACGAGACCTTCAAAAGCCTCGTTCTGTGGCTCGATTACAAACGCCGCGACGGAAATCATTCCTTCGCCGATATTGCCGCCTTTCTCAACGGTCATCCCGGCTGGCCTCAACGCCGCACCTTGCAGGCGCGAGCCGAAGAAGCGATGACCGACGGCACCGACGACTTGAGTGTTATCGCCTGGTTCAATGTCAATCCGCCGATCACTACCCATGGCAAGGTGCGCTTTGGGGAGGCGTTACTGAGAAAGGGCGATAAACAAAAAGGCGAAGAAATTATCCGCCAGGCCTGGCGCGAAGGCAATTTCGGCTATCGCCAGGAAAGGACCTTTATTGCCCGCCACCGAAAAATATGGACGAAGCAGGACAATATCGCCCGCCTGGACCGCCTGTTATGGGAAGGGAAATTTTCCGCCGCTCAGCGAACCATGCGGCGGGTCTCAAAGGAACAACAGATTCTCGCCGAGGCGCGGATGCGTTTACGCCGAAACAGGGGCGGCGTCGACTGGGCGATCCGCCGCATGTCTCCAGAGTTGCTGGATGATGCCGGCTTTCAATATGAACGCCTGCGCTGGCGGCAACGGCGGGGCCGGGACGACGCCCAGGAAATTTTATCCGTCCAACCCGATGATCCTCTCCATGGAAAAAGATGGTGGATTGAGCGCCAGCATGTTTCGCGCCAGGTCCTGGCCAAGGGGGATGTTTCCATCGCCTATCGGCTGGCAAGCGAACACCGGCAAAAGCCGGGCAGCGCCGCCTATGCCGAAGCCGAGTGGCTGGCCGGATGGATCGCCTTGCGCTTTTTAGATAATTCCCAACAGGCCCTGGCCCATTTCACCCGCCTTTACGAAAATGTGCGCTATCCGATCAGCCTTTCAAAAGCTGCCTATTGGGCCGGCCGCGCCTTGGACAAGTCCGGACAAGGCGAGGAAGCCCAGGCCTGGTACGCCAAAGGAGCCCGACATGTAACCACCTTTCACGGCCAGCTCGCCGCCAGCAGTCTTGAAAATTCACCCGAACTAATCATTCCCGCTAATCCGGTGGTTACAGAGGCGGACAGGGAAAGGCTGACCTCGGACGAACTCTATAAGATCGTTCGTCTGCTCGGAGATATCGAGGCAATTTCCCAGATCGACCCCTTTATCCTGCATCTCTTTGACAAAGCCGAAACACCGGGCGAGAAATTCCTCATCGCCGATCTGGCGACCGGACTGGCGCGGGAGGATCTGTCGGTCAAGATTGCGCGCCGTGTCCTGCGTGACGGGGTCAGCCTTGTTGAACTTGGCTATCCCAATCCACTGAAAACCACTCACGGCCTCCCTGAAACCGCTCTACTTCTGGCTTTGATGCGTCAGGAAAGCGGGTTCAGCGTCGAAGCCATCAGCCATGCCGGCGCCCGGGGACTGATGCAGCTGATGCCGGCCACCGCGCGCAACGTCGCCAGACAGATCAAGCTGCCTTTTTCGAAAAATCGCCTGATGAGCGATCCCGAATACAACATGAAACTCGGACGGGCCTATATTTCCGGCTTGCTCAATAAATACGACAATTCATACGTGCTGGCGCTGGCCGCCTATAATGCCGGCCCGAGCCGGGTCAAGAAATGGCTTAAGGCAAACGGCGACCCGCGAAAGACGGAAGTCGATACCCTCGACTGGATTGAGATGATCCCCTTTAACGAAACCCGCACCTATGTCCAACGGGTGCTGGGTAATCTTCAGGTCTATCGTCTCAGGCTGGGCACTAAAACCCTGGCCTGGTCCCTGGAAAAGGATCTTCATTATCGCCACAACTGATCTGCTGTGGCCGCTCGCTCCCTGGTCCATGATTACAGAAAAAAGCCCCGCGATTGCAGGGCTTTAAATCCATAAGTCAGAGTGTTTAGACAATCAGGTAAAGAGATCGACGAGGCTGCCGACACCGCTGAGTTGTTCGCGCTGCTGGGCAATATTGGCCGCTGTCGGCACTTCATTGGGATCGGATGAATTGAAGATATCATCAAACGGATCGTTCGTTCCGGCGCTCGCTTCAGCTTCATCAGAGGCAGCCTCCTGGGCGGCGGCGGCATTGTTGGAAGCCTCAATCTCAGAGACCGCCTCCCTGTGACGACGGGTCGCCTCGGCGGAATTGTCCTCTTCGGCAGCGGCGCGCAGCACCAGTTCGTCTTCAAGGGGAAAGGCCGGTCGACGCTCAAGAATGGGATTGTTCTCTGAGCGATCAACGTCAGAGAAACGGCTGGCGAATTCCTCACGCCGGGCCTGACGTTCCAGAGCCTGGGTATCTTGCTGGTTGGTCTGGGCGAGATCGGTAATTTCACCCGCCCGCTCAAGATTTTGTTCGCGGACAAAGATTTCCTGATTTTCCCGCGCCTCTAGGTGATCCTCCCCCACTGAATTGGTCCACCCCTTATGATAGGAACGGGAGGATCGAA
>CAZAKR010000013.1:0-70657 GCA_964486105.1 uncultured Rhodospirillaceae bacterium
GATCCTCCCGTTCCTATCATAAGGGGTGGACCAATTCAGTGGGGGAGGATCAGATAGGTTCGGCCTCCAGACTGATGCTGGAAAGCAGCAATGTGTCTACTATATGTCTATTTTTATGAATAAATAAACCAAATGGCTTAGCCATTATCAAGCTAAGCCATTGATTTTATTGGTGGGCCGTGTAGGGATCGAACCTACGACCTAGTGATTAAGAGTCACCCGCTCTACCAACTGAGCTAACGGCCCCAAAAGGGAAACGGGCATATAGCACCCCCCTCCCCTTTTGTCGAGGTTCACAAACCAGGAAAGCGGCGATTACCGCGACAAACCGCATCAGTCCGCATGGGAAACCCAGCGCCGGCTGATTTTCATATCCTTGTGCACACACACGCTCATGATAATGCCGAAAGAAAACATCAGGCTCAGCATCGCCGTGCCGCCATAAGACACCAGAGGCAAAGGCACGCCGACAACCGGGATCAACCCCATAACCATGGCGATGTTAATGAAAACATAGAGAAAAAACGTCGTCGTCAGCCCCAGCGCGACCAGCCGCCCGAATTGATTGCGTGAACGCAGCGCGATGGCAAAGCCAAAGATAATAATAATCATGTAAAGCGTCAAAAGCCCCAATCCGCCGACAATCCCGAATTCCTCGGCCAGCATCGTAAAGATGAAATCGGTCTGTTTCTCGGGCAGAAAATTAAGGTGGCTTTGCGACCCTTGAAGAAATCCCTTGCCGAAAAGCCCCCCCGAACCCAGGGCGATCTTTGACTGCATGATATGATAGCCGCCGCCCAGGGGGTCGGATTCAGGGTTGATAAAGGTAAGTACACGCTGCTTTTGGTAATCCCGCAGAAACTGCCAGGCAACGGGCAGGGCCCCAAGCCCGCCGACGAAAAGAAGACCGAACAGCCACAACCGTGCGCCGGCGAGAAAGAAAACACTCCCCCCACCGAGAACCAGCAGGATCGCTGTACCGAGATCAGGCTGGCGCAGGACCAGGGCGGCAGGGATTAAAATCATAAACAGGGGAAGAAAAAGCACCGTAAAGCCGGTCACTTCTTCATGGCTGAGGCCATGAAAATAACGCGCCAGGGCGAGAACCAGCGCCACCTTCATGATTTCGGAAGGCTGGAGCTGAAAAAACCCGATATCGATCCACCGTTGCGCCCCCATGCCGACCGCGCCGAAAACCTCAACCGATATGAGAAGAGCCAGCGCCAGCCCATAAATGAGATAGGCGTAGCGCATCCAGAACCGCAAATCGATCAAGGCGACGATGATAAGCAGGCCAAGGCCAATTCCAAAACGGACCATCTGACGCTCGGCCCAGGGGTCAAGGCTGCCATTGGATGCCGAAAACAGCATGGCAAACCCGATCATCGCCACAAGGCAGATCAAAAGCACCATCGACCAACTGATATGCCAGATTTTTTCTGTCAGCCGCATCTCTGCGGATTCATTCTGGTGCCCGATCACACTCATAATCTAGCTCCCCGCCACAGACACTGGCTTACCCTTGCGTGCCCGATCCTGGGTCATCGCCATAATATCGCGGGCGATTGGGGCTGCAATCTTGGAGCCGCTGCCCCCATGCTCGATAACAACAGAGATGACGAAGCGTGGGTCATCCACCGGCGCATAACCGACGAAAAGGGCATGGTCGCGCTCCTTCCAGGGAATTTCCTCGTTCTTAAGCACACCCTGAAGACGTTCGTTTTTACTAATCCGCCGAACCTGGGCGGTACCGGTCTTTCCCCCCATTTCCATCCCCCGGGTATAAATCCGCGACCTGTACGCCGTGCCACCAGGAGAATTGGTCACCGCATCCATGCCTTTCTTTACAACCGAAAGAGAATCTGCTGAAAAACCGAGATTGGGAAGGACCGTCGTCAACTGGTCTTTCTCCTGACCGGCGCTAATACTATCCAGAGTAAGATGCGGGTTAACCTCGTGGCCACCATTAACCAGGCGCGCCGTCATAATCGCCAGTTGGAGCGGCGTTGCCAGAACATAGCCCTGGCCGATGCCGGTCAGAAGGGTCTCACCCTGCTGCCAGGCGCCGCCGACGACCGCCTCTTTCCACGCCCGACTTGGCACCAGCCCATCTCGTCCGTTGGGAAGGTCGAGCCCCGAGGCCATCCCAAGACCCAGCCGTTGCGCCACCTCCGAAATACGGTCGATCCCGGTACGCCGGGCGAGTTCATAGAAATAGACGTCACAGGAATGCTTCAGTCCCCCGACCATATCGACATAACCATGACCATCTTCTTTCCAGCAATGGAACTTGCTGTCCTCCAACTCGACATAGCCGGGGCAAAAAAAGCGCTGCTCAGGCGTTACGATGCCGTTTTCCAGGGCCGCAAGGGCCACCACCATCTTGAAGGTAGAGCCCGGCGCGTACTGACCAGAATGCGCCTTGTTGGTAAGTGGGCTCTTGGCGTTCGTCACCAGGTCTTGCCATTCCGACTCATTTAAACCCTTGTTAAAGGCGTTGGGATCGAAACCTGGAGAAGAAACAAGGGCCAGAATTTCGCCGCTATAGGCGTCCATGACGACGACCGAAGCGCTTTCGCCCTTCAGACTATTTGTCGCATATCGCTGGAGCTCGGCGTCAATGGAAAGTACGATTTCCTGGCCAGGCTGGCCCTCTTCCCTCTCCAGCTCACGGATTACCCGGCCCAGTGCATTGACTTCTATCTGGCTGGTTCCCGCCGAACCGCGGAGATCAAGGTCATAATTCTTTTCAACCCCGCTCTTTCCAATGCGAAAATCCGGCAATTCGAGTAAGGGGTCTTTCCTTCCCTGGTCTTCAGGCGAGACAGGCGCGACATAGCCGACCACATGCCCTGCAGCGCCGCCAAGAGGATAAGAGCGGCTCTGGCCGACATCGATTGCCACGCCGGGAAGGTCCGGCGCATTGACCTCGATCCGGGAAACATCCTCCCAGCTCAGATTATCGCGCACGGTAACGGGTAAAAACTTTCGCTTGCGCCCAATTTCGCGCCGAACACGCCGCCGGTCTCTTTCGCTGAGAGGAATAAGGTTGCTCAGCGCATTAAGGATCGACTCAAGGTCCGTGACCTCTTCAGGCACGATCACGACACGGTAATTAAGTTGATTAACCGCCAGGGGAACGCCGTAACGATCGAGAATACGTCCCCGGGGCGGCGGCAGCAGGCGCAGACTGATCCGGTTCTCGTCCGCCAGCATGGCATAGCGATCAGATTCGAGAACCTGAAGGTAATACATGCGGCCGGCAAGGGCCGAAAACATTAAGAACTGTCCGCCACCCAGAAGAATGGTCCGCCGCGAAAATGTTTTCGATTGACCGAGATCGCTCTGCATATCACGCCTGAGGAAGAAAAGCCTGCTGCACACGGATGAACAACCAGGTGAAACAGGGGAAAAGAGCAAAGGTCAGAAGATATTGAAAGGCCAGGGAGGTGGGATTGATCATCGTCAGGTTGAGGAGAGAAAGAATCTCCCAACCGATTGCCAGGGCGCCGGCGGCGACCAGCATGAAGCCGCCCCACATGATGAGAAACGAATTCTCCATAAAAAACCGGCGCCGTGAAACGACCGTTGTCCGTACAAGCAGCAGAATAATGGCGTGCAGACCCAGCGGCGTCGAGACCAGAATGTCCTGGAAAATGCCGACAAGAAAAACAGCCCATGCGGGTATGAGATCGGGACGGAAAATGGACCAGTAATAAACGGCCATAAGGGAAAGAGCGGGAACAATCGTGCCAAACCCCGGGATATGCGTCGGAATAACGCTCAATACGACGAGGAAAAGCGTTATCGCAAGGGGCGAAAGATTACGCGCGATAGAGTCAAGTCGGTGCCACAGGGACAATGGGGGCCTACTTGTTCAAAGGTCGGGTGGAAGATTCCGGAAGAATACCGATAAGCCCGAACTCCATCACCCGGACAAATTCCAGTCTGCTTTGATTGACATAGGCCTGAATCCGGAATTCTCCCTCTTTAACCGGCAATACACGTCCAACCGGAATGCCCGGCGGGAAAGCGCCGCCATAGCCGGAGGTAACCACTCTCTCGCCGGCGGATATTTTCACCCCGTCGGGCAGATGCAAAAGGAACGGCTTGTCCGTATTGTCCCCGGACAGGATAGCCCTTTGACGGGAGGTTTCGGTAACCACGGGAATTCGGGAGTTGAGATCAGTCAGCAGGAGAACCCTGGATGCCCGGTCCCCGACCTGTCCGACACGACCGACAAGGCCATCACCGGTAATTGCCACCTGACCCTTCTTGATTCCATCCCGCTTGCCGGCGTTAATCAGGATACTGCGCACAAAGGCGTTCCCTGAATCGGATATCACGCGCGCTGAAACATAACTCAAGGCCGAACTGGGGAGCAGGTTGAGAAGATTCCGCAGCTCCCTGTTTTCCGCCTCAAGGTGCAGAGCAAGATTATGCCAACGTTTGAGCTTTGTGTTCTCTTCCACGATCAGGGCGTTCTGATGGCGAAGATCGATATAACCGCGAGCCTCGTCAACTGCGTGGGCAAGAGTGGCCGCCGGGCGGGAAACAGCATCAAGTATGGGAGCAACGGCATCGGTGGCTGACACGCGGATCCGTTCCACGATCGCCACTTCGGCCTTTTCCAGAAACATCAGGCCAAAAGAGCCGCCGATAAGGACGAGAAGAGCAAACCGCTGAACAAGCACCCGGAAGGGGGTGGTTATTCTCAACATTGAGCTGGCGAGGTTTGTGAGCATGCCTTACCTCAACCCTCCGGAATTATGATGAAGAATACGGGAACTCTCGTAACGCCCTGATTCTTCCCAAACATTCACCAGACGATCTTTGAACCTAATTAAACCATAAAAAGTGAGTATCTGTAAAATCTCGATATGTTTTACCTTACATAAATCAATACATATTGATCAGAACACTCTTCAGGGTCTTCATTTCCTCAAGGCAGCGCCCGGTTCCCTGAGCAACACAGGAAAGCGGATCTTCGGCGATTGAAACCGGCAGGCCCGTAGCCTTGCGAAGAACAAAATCGAGATTGCCGAGAAGCGCGCCGCCGCCGGATAACACAATGCCCTTATCGACGATATCAGCGGCCAGTTCGGGCGCCGTGTGCTCGAGAGCCACCTTGACAGCCTCAATGATGGCGCCAACCGGTTCGGCCAGGGCCTCGGCGATCTGACGCTGGCTGATAATCAGCTCCTTGGGCACGCCATTCATCAGGTCACGCCCCTTGATCTCGATTTTCGCGCCTTCCCCGCTCTCCGGCGGCGAAGCGGTGCCGATATCCTTCTTGATACGCTCGGCGCTGGACTCGCCGACGAGGAGATTATGGTGACGACGGATATAGGCGATCACGGCCTCGTCCATCTTGTCACCGCCGACCCGGACAGAGCGGGAATAAACAATCCCGCCGAGCGAAAGAACCGCCACCTCAGTCGTGCCGCCACCGACATCAACAACCATCGAGCCGCTAGGTTCGGTCACCGGAAGACCGGCGCCGATTGCCGCCGCCATCGGTTCCTCGATCAGAAACACCCGTCGTGCGCCCGCGGCTTCCGCCGATTCCTGAATGGCGCGGCGCTCGACCGCGGTAGAGCCCGAGGGCACACAGACGATAACCTGGGGACTGGCTAAACTGCGCCGGTTGTGCACCTTGCGGATAAAGTGCTTGATCATTTCCTCGGCCACATCGAAATCGGCGATAACACCGTCCCGGAGGGGCCGGATCGCCCGGATGTGACCGGGCGTGCGGCCCAGCATCATCTTCGCCTCGTCACCGACGGCGAGAACTTTTTTCTTGCCCTTAACTTCGGTAATAGCGACCACCGATGGCTCGTTGAGGGTAATGCCCTGTCCTTTGACATAGACCAGGGTATTGGCCGTGCCGAGATCAATCGCCATATCGGCGGACAGCAAACCGAGTAATCTTGATAACATAATCGAACCTTATCCTTTTCGTTTCCTTAAAGTCCCGTCATCCGCCGGCGCATAATGCCAACGGTTAGGGCATAATATCAGGCCGAAAGCGCGGCTGGCGCCGACTTTCCCCTTTTGACAATCAGTTTATTCAACGCCGTCACATAGGCGCGGGCCGAGGCCACCATGGTATCAACATCGGCGCCTTGGCCATTTACCGTACGACCATTTTCCTCGAGTCTTACCGTTACCTCGGCCTGAGCATCAGTGCCTTTGGTGACCGCATGAACCTGATAGAGCTGGAGCGTCGCCTCATGGGGAAAGAGTTTCCGGATGGCGGCGAATGTCGCATCCACCGGACCGTCTCCCTCGGCTGAGGCAGCTTTTATTTCACCGTCAATTTCAAGTTCCAGATCGGCCTTCTGGGGGCCTTTCGAACCACAAACAACCTGCAAAGAGACAAATTTCAAACGGTCGTTGCCACGCACAATCCGGTCGTCGATCAAGGCCACCAGATCTTCCTCGAAAATTTCTTTTTTCTTGTCGGCCAGGGCCTTGAAACGGTCGAAAACGTCTTCAATTGCCTCATCATCCAGATCAAGACCCATTTCCTGAACCTTGGCGATAAAGGCATGGCGCCCGGAATGCTTGCCGAGCACAATCTTGGACTGGGTCAGACCGATCGATTCAGGGGTCATAATCTCATAGGTGCCGGCATGCTTGAGCATGCCGTCCTGATGAATCCCGGCTTCATGGGCAAAAGCATTGGCGCCGACAATAGCCTTGTTGGGCTGAACCACGAAACCGGTCACCGTCGAGACCAGATGCGAGGCGCGGGTAATCAGTTCGGTTTTGATTCCGGTGTGATACGGCATCAAATCGTTGCGCGTCCGCAGCGCCATGACAATCTCTTCCATGGCCGCGTTGCCGGCCCGCTCGCCGAGCCCGTTAATGGTACATTCCACCTGCCGGGCGCCGTTACGCACCGCCGAGAGGGAATTGGCCACCGCCAGACCGAGATCGTTATGGCAGTGCACTGAAATGACCGCCTTGTCGATGTTCGGCACCTTGTTCCGCAACAGCGCGATCAAAGCCCCGAATTCTTCAGGCACGGCGTAACCGACGGTATCGGGAATGTTAATCGTCGTCGCCCCGGCGTTAACCGCGATCTCGACACAGCGGCAGAGAAAGTCCGTATCGCTGCGGGTCGCGTCCTCGGCGCTCCATTCCACATCGTCCGTATAGCCCCGGGCCCTGGTAACGCTGTCATGAACCGCTTCCAACACCGAATTGGGGCCCATCTTGAGCTTGTGCTCCATATGCAGGGGGCTGGTGGCGATGAAGGTATGAATCCGCTTACGCGCCGCCGGTTTCAACGCTTCGGCGGCACGATCAATATCCTTGTTGGTGGCGCGGGCCAGACCGCAGACCGTCGACTTCTTGATCTTTCCGGCAATCGCCTGAACGGCCTCAAAATCGCCTTCCGAGGCAATCGGAAAACCGGCCTCGATCACATCGACACCCATTTCCTCGAGAACCGTTGCAATCCGGATTTTTTCCTCAAGATTCATCGAGGCGCCCGGTGACTGCTCACCGTCGCGCAAGGTGGTGTCGAAAATAACGACCTGATTTTTATCTGTCTTGGTACTCATGATTCAGGAATCCTTTGCAAATGACGTATTCAATATCGAAATCGACCTATCCCCTGAACAGCCGCCGAAAAAAGCAACGGTCACGTTCAGAGGCTCCTAAGTCGAAGAGCCACGTCATCGCAAAGCAGAAGGTTGAAGAAGGGGGCAAAAGACGGCGCCCCGGACGGACAGGCGGAACCGACACGGAAGATGGCTTCCATGGGGATCGAATTTTCAGATATATCAACGGCTTTCATCATTTCAGCCCGTTTTCTCTTGTACCTGTCCTGACCCCGAAGGGAATCATATATCACAACATGTATATGGTTAATAACGGATGAATTTCATCCCCTTAACCCTTTGAAGGCCCAATAACTACTGCCTTTCGGCTATCCGGGGCAACGATTTTGTTGCGGCGCACTCGATCCGGGCACCTTGGTCGCGGGCCGGTTTATCAGGTGGCTCCAGCGGGCCACAGAAAGGCTCATCTTACAAAAGGCCGGTTTTTTGCCTCAACTCGTCGGTCAAAACCTTCTCGTTTTCCGAGTAATCCACCGGCACCTCAACCAGGTGCACGCCTTTCTCACCGAAACAGGCCTCAAGAAGCGGCGCCAGATCATCGGCGGCGGCCAGCCGGTGCCCCTTGGCGCCGAAACTTTCCGCGAAAGCCACGAAATCCGGGTTGCCGAACTGGAGACTGTAGGGGTTCAGGCCGTGAGCGTTCTGCTTCCAGCGGATCATGCCATAGGCATCGTCACGCAGAACCATGATGATCAGGTTAAGCCCCAAACGAACGGCGGTTTCCATCTCCTGGCAGTTCATCATGAAACCGCCGTCACCGCAGATTGCCATCACCCGGCGCTCGGGATACAGCATCGCCGCCATCATCGCCGAGGCCTGCCCCGCCCCCATGGTCGCCAGGGCATTGTCGAGCAATACCGTATTGGGCTCATGGGCCATGTAATTGCGGGCAAACCAGATTTTGTAGATGCCGTTATCGAGCGCGATAATCCCATCCGACGGCATGGCCTTGCGCACATCGGCCACCAGCCGTTGGGGAATGACGGGAAAACGCGGGTCATCGCCCCCCTCGCCAATGTGGGCATGGACCGCATCGCGGACCTTGGTGAAAAAGGAGAAATCGTGACCGTCGCTGTGTCCCAGCTTTTTGGCCAGACGACGCACCGACGTGGCGATGTCGCCGATCACCTCGGCCTGGGGGAAATACACCGCATCGGTATCAGCCGGGGTGAAATTGACATGCACCACTTTTTTGCCGCCGCGCTCCATGAAAAACGGCGGTTTTTCCACCACGTCATGGCCGATATTGATCACCAGATCGGCCCGATCCAACACCAGATGAAGGTAATCACCGCTGGACAGCGCCGCCGTGCCGAGACACAGGGGGTGGCGCTCATCCACCACTCCCTTGCCCATCTGGGTGCTGAAAAAGGGGATTCCGGTTTCCTCGATAAAGTCGCAGAGGGGGCCACAAATCCATTTACGGTTGGCCCCGGCGCCGATCAAAAGCAGCGGGTGGCGGCTTGCGCGGATCAGGGCGACCGCCTGATTGAGCGCATCTTCGTCCGCATCGGGCAGGAAAGCCGGATGGCTCTCAAACACCCGTTCGTCGGTTTCCTCGCCGGCAATGTCTTCAGGCAACTCCAAATGCACCGCTCCGGGCCGCTCTTCAGTGGCGATGCGGAATCCTTCACGGACCAGCGCCGGTATCGCCGAAGCATCGACGATCTGGCGGGCCGACTTGGTCAGCGGCTTCATCATTTCGACCACATTGACGATCTGGAATCGTCCCTGACGGCTTGAACGGATCGGTTTCTGGCCGGTAATCATCATCATCGGCATGGCGCCGAGCTGGGCATAGGCCGCTGTGGTCACGAGATTGGTCGCGCCGGGTCCCAGGGTGGCGAGGCAAACCCCCACCTTGCCGGTCAGACGCCCGTAAGTGGCCGCCATGAAGCCCGCCCCCTGCTCGTGGCGGACAAGAATGAGTTCAATTTTCGAGCGGCTCAGGGAATCGAGAAAATCGAGATTTTCCTCGCCCGGCAGACCGAATACGTATTCCACGCCCTCATTTTCGAGCGCCTGGACGAACAAGTCCGAAGCCTTCATGCGACGTTCCCCCCGAAAGACAAAATAACGCCGTGAACCTTGCCATGAATGATAAAGCTTCGCCAAGGCCCGTCTCCCGGGCCATCGCCTTTTTTACAGGAGAGAAATCAAGGCATGGGATGTGGAGAAGAGGGGGTCGCCAATGTCCACAATGCCCACCCCGACAACCAAAATAAGAAAACCCGCCCCGGCGCATCGGCCGGAGCGGGTTGATCTTAAAACAAACGGTCAAAGACCGCCGGGTCGAAACCCGTCGGCTTGAAACCCCCTAGTTCTTTTTCTTATCGACCAGCTTGTTGGCCGCGATCCAGGGCATCATCTTGCGCAGCTTGGCGCCCACTTCTTCGATATTATGTTCGGCAGAACGGCGGCGCATGGCCTTAAAGCTCGGTTGCCCGGCCTTGTTCTCCAGCACCCAGTCCTTGACGAAGCGGCCCGACTGAATGTCGTCGAGAACCCCCTTCATGCGCTCCTTCACCGACGCGTCTATGACCCGCGGGCCACTGATGTAATCGCCGTATTCGGCCGTATTGGAGACCGAATAGCGCATATTGGCGATGCCGCCCTCATAGATCAGATCGACGATCAGTTTGACCTCATGGAGACACTCGAAATAGGCCATTTCCGGGGCATATCCGGCCTCGATCAGGGTTTCATAGCCAGCCTGGATCAATGCCGTGACACCGCCGCAGAGAACGCTCTGCTCACCGAAAAGATCGGTTTCGCATTCCTCGCGGAAAGTCGTCTCGATAATGCCCGAGCGCCCGCCACCGATGGCAGAGGCGTAGGAAAGAGCGATCTCGCGGGCCTTGCCCGACTTGTCCTTTTCGACCGCCACAAGGCAGGGCACACCGCCGCCACCCTGATACTGGGCGCGAACCGTATGACCGGGGCCCTTCGGCGCGATCATAAAGATATCGAGGTCGTCGCGGGGCTCAATCAGCTTGAAATGAATGGCAAGCCCATGGGCGAAAGCCAATGCCGCACCCTTTTTCAGGTTCGGCGCCAGCTCCTCGCGATAAAGGTCGGCCTGAAGCTCGTCAGGGACGAGAACCATGACAATATCGGCCCATTTCGCGGCGGCTGCAGGCGACATCACCTCAATACCGGCCGCTTTGGCCTTTTTAGCCGAACCCGAGCCCTTGCGCAGGGCGACGACGACATTCTTGACGCCGCTGTCCTTGAGGTTATTGGCATGGGCGTGGCCCTGGCTGCCATAACCGATGATGGCGACCTTTTTCTTCTTGATCAGTTTGACGTCAGCGTCACGATCATAATAGACGCGCATAATTCCTTACCTTTCACAATCCAGACACACGCCTTTCGGCGTAAATTCGGGGTGATACCTACAGGGGCTTTGGCCCGCGTGCAATAGCAACGATACCTGTGCGGCAGGCATCAACCAGCCCCAGGGGTTCCATCAGTTCAATAAAAGCGTCGATCTTGGCGCTCGTTCCGGTCATTTCGAAGACAAAGGACTTGATTGTGCTGTCCACCACCCTGGCGCGGAAAATATCAGCAATCCGCAAAGCCTCGACACGTTTTTCACCACTGCCCTTGACCTTGATTAAAGCCAGTTCACGGGCCACACAAGGACCTTCATCGGTAAGGTCGGAGACCTTATGCACCGGCACCAGGCGGTCGAACTGGGCCTTGATCTGTTCCAGCACCATCGGCGTTCCCGAGGTAACAACGGTGATACGGGAAATATTTTCGACCCGATCAACCTCGCTGACCGTCAGGCTTTCAATATTGTAGCCGCGGCCTGAAAAAAGCCCGATGACACGAGCCAGAACCCCCGGCTCGTTATCGACCAGAACGGCAATAATCCGTTGTTCGACCTGTTCCACTTCCTTTTGCCCCTTTTTAGCAGCCATCGCTTAATCCTTCCGGCGGACCGAGGTCCGCAAAGCCCCCTAGACCAGCACCATGCCTTCTTCCGTTCCTTTGCCCTTCGCCTTGTCGGCGGGGCCCAGCAGCATTTCGTTATGGGCCGCACCCGACGGAATCATCGGAAAACAATTCTCGTCAGGATCAACGCGCAGATCGGCGATCACCGCGCAATCGACGGCGATCATTTCCTTGATCAAGTCGTCCACCTCCGACGGTTTTGTCGCCCGCAGGCCCACAGCACCGAAGGAATCGGCCAGTTTGACGAAATCGGGCAGAGATTCCATATAGGATTCGGAATAACGTCCGCCGTGCATAAGCTCCTGCCACTGGCGGACCATGCCCATATACTGGTTGTTGAGGATGAAGGCTTTGACCGGCAGGCGATACTGCATGATGGTGGACAGTTCCTGCATGTTCATCATAAACGAAGCCTCGCCGGCGATATCAACGACCAAGGATTCAGGATGCGCCACCTGGGTCCCCATCGCCGCCGGCAGCCCATAACCCATGGTACCGAGCCCGCCCGACGTCATCCAGTGATTGGGTTTGTCGAAACGCAGGTATTGAGCCGCCCACATCTGATGCTGGCCGACCTCGGTAGTGAAATAGGTATCCCGGCCACGAGTCAGCTCCCGCAGCCGTTCAAGGGCATATTGCGGCTTGATAACGGTGTCGGACTTTTCATAGGCGAGGCAGTTGCGGTCGCGCCAGCCGTCAATCGTCTTCCACCAGGATTTAAGCGCCTTGGCGTTGGGCTTGGCCTTTTTCGCCTTCCACTGCTTGATCAGATCAGCCAGCACACTGGTGCAATCCCCCTGGATAGTCAGGTCGACGGCGATGCTCTTGTTGAACGAGGAAGAATCGATGTCGATATGGATTTTCTTCGACCCCGGGGCAAAATCGGCGACACGACCGGTGATGCGATCATCGAACCGGGCGCCGACCGCAATCATCACGTCACAGCCATGCATGGCGTAATTGGCCTCTAACGTGCCGTGCATGCCGAGCATGCCCAGCGACTGCTTGCCGTCGGTGGGATAACACCCCAAAGCCATCAGGGTCTGGGTGCAGGGAAAACCGGTGAGCTTGAGAAACTCGCCCAGCAGCTTTGAGGCCCTGGGGCCGGAATTGACGATCCCGCCACCGGCGTAAACGATCGGACGCTTGGCATTGGCCAGCATCTCAATGGCCTCGGCAATGGCCGTGGCGTCACCCTTAACCCGGGGGCGATAGCTTTTGTGGGTCGCCTTCGGCTTGCCGCCATAGGCCGCCTTGTTGATCTGGATATCCTTCGGCAGATCGACGAGAACCGGGCCGGGGCGTCCTGTTCTGGCGACATAAAAGGCCTCGTGAATGACCGGCGGGATATTCGCCGTATCCTTCACCAGATAATTGTGTTTGGTGCATGGCCGGGTGATGCCAACGGTGTCGGCCTCCTGAAAGGCATCGTTGCCAATCATGTGAGTCGGCACCTGTCCACTGAGACAAACAATGGGAATGCTGTCCATCAGGGCGTCGGTCAAACCGGTCACGGCATTCGTCGCCCCGGGGCCGGACGTCACCAGCACCACGCCCACCTTGCCGGTGGAACGGGCATAGCCTTCGGCAGCATGCACCGCCCCCTGCTCATGGCGCACCAGAATGTGGCGGATACCGCTCTGCTTGAAGAGCGCATCGTACAAGGGCAGAACGGCGCCGCCGGGATAGCCGAAAATGACCTCGACACCCTCTTCACGCAGGGCCTTGAGGATAATTTCAGCTCCCGTCAGAAGCTTGCCTGAATTTTTTTTCTTTTTTATCTTCGCCACCTTCAAACCCTCGAAAACCGGAATCACCGCTGTCCCGAATCCTGAAATTTGCAGATTCGGGCATTAATCCCGGAAAAACTCCGTAAAACCGCGAAAAAACTAATCTTTCACCCCTCAAGGGTCAACAGAAACCGGTTGAGGAAAGAAAAGATTTCCTCATCCATATCCCCATTGTAAAGGCTGGAAACAAGTTTAAGCGCCTTAATATCCGATTTTCCCGATTCTTCCCCCGAAATCCCCGCAATCTGATTGCGGAACCATGTCAACTGGCGCTTGGCATAACGGCGGGTTTCCCGCTGGGCAAGCGACACTGCCTCTTGCATGGAAATGTCCCCGGCAAGATGGGCCATCAGGGGGCGCACGCCGAGCACCTTCATTACCGGTCGGTCCGGGTCAAGCCGGCGGGCGCTAAGTCGCTGAACTTCCGCCACGGCCCCGTGATCCATCATTTCAAGAAAACGGCTGTCACAGGCGCCGTACAGGGCTTCACGCGGCGGCATGAGAACAAGGGTCGCGGCATTCAGGGGGAGGCCGGGCAGGGATTTGGCCGCCGTCTGCCACTCAGCCAGGGAACGGCCGGTGGCTTCAATCACTTCCCAGGCCCGCATCAGCCGCTGACGATCGCCGGGATGGAGCCGGGCCGCCATTTCAGGATCACGGGCGGCAAGTTCGGCCTGAAAGCCGGCCCCGCCAAGACGATCATAAAGGGCGCCGGCGGCGGATCGAATGTCGCCCGGAATTTCCGGCACCTCGGCCAGACCCCGTGTCAGGGCGCGGAGATAAAGCCCCGTGCCGCCGACCACGATGGGCAGATTTCCGGCCGCCCACGCCTTCTCGATCTCAGCGAAGGCCATTTCCCGCCAGCGCCCGGCCGAACAGACCTCATCCCCATTGAGAACACCGAACAGGCGATGAGGAACCCGCGCCATTGTGTCTGCGTCCGGTCGACCAGTAAGAATGGAAAGGTCCCGATAGACCTGCATGCTGTCGGCGTTGATGACGACGCCGTTGAAGGCTAGGGCGATTTCCACGGCAAGGGCGGATTTACCGCTTGAGGTGGGGCCACCGATGATGAGGACGGGCTTGTTCATGACCGATTTGTTCTCGCGAGCCTCTATTGGGGAATGGCAATCACTTCGAAGTGACAATAGCACTCTCGGCCCAAGAGCGCTTTACAGCGGAGCAGATAAAAAAACAGCGCCGTTTCCGGCGCTGTTTTAAGTTTTCAGGGGGGAGAAACCCTAGCCGTCGCTTTTGACAACCCGGAGGGGAACGAATCTGAGATCACCGTTACGCTGCACCAGCATGAGGACGGATTTGCGGTCGGAATTAACCGCCGCCGTTATTTTTTCCTCAACCGCTTCTGGCGTCGAAACTTCTTCCTGCCCAACCTCAACGATGATGTCGCTTGGGCGAAGGCCCTTTTCGGCGGCCACACCCTCATCATCAACGCCGACGATCAGAACGCCCTTGACCTCTTCATTGAGTTCAAACCGCTCGCGCAGGGAAGGCGTGATCGGCGACAGGGTCAACCCGACCGATTCAATGATCGTCTTCTTACCGGAAGGTTTTTCACTCCCGCCATTGCCGTTTTCGACCTTGGCGATTTCTTCATAGGCCTCAAGCTCGCCAATGCTGACATTAAGTTTGACCATCTTTTCATCGCGCCAGACGACAATCGGAACATCCTTGTTGATTGGCGTATCGGCAACGATGCGCTGAAGCTTGCGCACATTGGGCACCTTCTTGCCGTCGAATTCGAGAATGATGTCACCTGCCTTCAATCCAGCCCGGGCGGCGGGCTCATCCTCGTTGACCTTGGCAATCAGTGCGCCACGGGGTTCCTTCAGGCCAAGACTCTCGGCAATTTCCTCGTTAACCGCCTGGATACGGACACCAAGCCAGCCGCGACGGGTCTTGCCGAATTCCCTGAGCTGTTTGAGCACCGGCTGGGCAAGATCGGCGGGGATAGAAAAACCGATACCGACCGAGCCGCCGGAAGGTGAATAAATGGCGGTATTGATGCCGATAACTTCACCCTTGAGATTAAACAGCGGCCCGCCGGAATTACCGCGGTTAATCGAAGCATCGGTCTGGATATAGTCGTCATAGGGGCCGGAATTGATGTCCCGGGCGCGGGCCGAGATAATTCCCGCCGTGACCGAGCCGCCAAGCCCGAACGGATTACCGATGGCCATCACCCAGTCCCCGACCCTGGCAACACTGGAATCGCCGAGGGTCACATGGGGCAGCGGCTTGTCGCTTGCAACCTTAAGGAGGGCCAGATCGGTTTTCGCATCGCGGCCGACGATTTCGGCCTTGAGCTGAGTATCATCCTGAAGGATGACGTTGATCTCTTCCGCCTCGGCAATCACGTGATTATTGGTAACGATGTAGCCTTCAGGCGAAATAATGAAGCCTGAGCCCAGGGACATGCCCTTGCGGGGCCGGTTATCCGGCTGCTGCTGCTTTTTCTGAAATTCCTTAAAGAACTCTTCAAACGGCGACCCTGGAGGGAACTGAAACTGTTCGGGCCCCATATCATCACCCTCAACCACCTGGGTGGTGGAGATGTTGACCACTGCGGGAAGCAGTTTTTCCGCCAGATCGGCAAAGCTGTCAGGAGCAGGCCGGGCTTGAACCGATATCGACCAGACAAGGATAACGCTCGCCGTGAGAAACATGACCCACAACCGGTTGAGAGGGGATCTGCGCCGGGCAACATCCGGCTTGAGACTGTCGGCTTTGATAGGTGCTTCGACCAAACTCATCGTTCCAATCACTTCCCTGTTCTCCTTGTCATAAACTTCGTTTGCCTGAGGCGGAATTACCCAAACGGCTGGCCCGTCTCTTTTCGGATCATGCTTTAAGTGACAGGGAAATATGGTGCAAATATGGCATTGTGGCCCCGGCGCCAGTACCGGGAAATTCAGGCCAGGGGTCTAGCTCCGGATCAACCAGACAAGAACAAGGCCTAGAGCGGCGGCGAGAAGCCCGCCGACCCTGAGAATCCGGGACGGCATTTCCTGAGCCATCGCCATCATCCGTTTCACGGCTTGTGGAAAGAGAGCGTACAAAACTCCCTCAATGACCAGGACCAGTCCCAATGCTGTGATGAGGTCTTTCATCGAAATCCTCTATCTGTAAGTTAATAGCCGTCCCTGCTGTCGCCTGGGCCGCCGGGAGCGCAACATCGCCGCCCAAGGTCGCCATTGTTTATGATTGTAGAGAGAGGAACAATGGATGATGATATGAGTGCGCAATTGGACTCAGGGGGTGTTTTCTCGCCATGGCGGGCCCTCTTATGTGAAAAAGGGGAATACGACCATGAAAATGAACCTTGGTGCCGTTCTCGTTATCGTCGGCGTTCTCGCCAACAATTACGTCTATCTCCACGATCTTCTGTGGCAAACCACAGGTGGCTATATCATTCTTGGGCAAAAAAGCGGGGCGGCGATTGCCTTTTCTCTGATCGTGATCGCCTATGGCCTCTACAAGCTCGCCTGTCCGGCGGCCAAATCCGAAGGGGAATAAACACCCCCCTCTAATATCCGGACCGCGCGACCAGACAGGATGGAAAACGGACGAGCCGCTATTTTTCCATCGACCTGTTGAAATAGCGGAAAAATTCACTGTCAGGTGAGAGCACCATCGTCGTGCCGTCGCCGCCCAGCGCTTTGCGATAGGCCTGCATCGAACGGTAGAAGTCGAAGAAGCCCTCATCTCTGCCAAAGGCATCGGCATAGATATCAATTGACTTGGCGTCTCCCTCACCGCGAAGAATTTCACCTTTCTTGCGCGCCTCGGCCAGAATCACCGTTCGGTCCTTGTCGGCCTCGGCTCTGATCCGTTGCGCCGCTTCAGCACCTTCAGAGCGGATTTTCTTGGCCGCCTGCTCGCGCTGGGATTTCATGCGTTCGAAAATTGCCTGGGAATTCTGAGACGGCAGATCGGCCCGGCGGATACGCACATCCACCACCTCGATCCCGAACTGCTCAACCTCTCTATTCACCTGATTGCGGATATCCAGCATGATCTGTTCACGCTCTTTCGACAGCAGGGATGTCAGCGGCACCTTACCGACGACATTGCGCATGGCGGAATTGATAAGACCGTCAATACGGGTGCGGATAACCGCCTCGGTACGCACCGTCTCGTACACCTTCAGTGGATCGACAATGCGATAACGGGCGAAAGAATCGATCAGCATTTTCTTCTGATCGTCGGTAATCGGTTCTTGAACCGGCAGGTTAAAATCGAGAACGCGCTTATCGTAATATTCGACGTTCTGGATAAACGGCATCTTCATATGAAGGCCGGGATCGGCAACCACCCGGATCGGCTTGCCGAACTGGAAGACGATAGCCTGCTGAATCTGGTTGACCGTGTAGAGCGACCCGAAAGCGGCGACCGCCAGGGCGACAAGAACGAGACCGGTAATGCCAATTAATTTAGAGCTCATTGCCCGTCTCCCTGACTACCGGTGGTGGACCCGGAGGGCGCCGTATTGCGGGGCGCGCCCTTACTGCGTTTTTGCACTTCCGGAAGGGGCAGATAAGGCACCACGCCGGTTCCGCCGCCGGCCGATTTGTCGATGATAACCTTGTCGATATTACCCAGAACATCTTCCAGAGTTTCAAGATAGATGCGGCGCTGGGTCACGTCCTTGGATTTGAGATAGGAATCAAGAACGGAAATAAAGCGCTTGGCGTCACCGGTTGCCCTGGCGACAACCTCTTGTTTATAGGCCTCGCCGCTTTGAGTGATTTTTTCCGCCTCGCCGCGGGCCCGGGGCACGATGTCGTTGCGATAGGCCAACGCCTTGTTCTGTAATGTCTCCTGGTCGGCTTTCGCTGCCTGAACATCACGGAAGGCGGCGATGACCTGTTCGGGGGGATCGACCTTTTCAAGCTTCACCTGCCTGATCTCAATACCGGCTTTGTATTCATCGAGAATATGCTGGATCAACTCCAGGCTCAGGGTTTCGATCTCGCCCCGGCCCTTGGTCAGGATCTGTTCAAGATTATCGCGGCCGATGGTATCGCGCATGGCGCTTTCGGCGACGCTTTTCACCGTCTGTTCGGGATTGCGGATATTGAACAGGAATTCCCCCGCATCCTTGATCGCCCAAAGCACCGTGAAATTGATATCGACGATATTCTCGTCACCGGTGAGCATTAAAGCCTCTTCGGGCACCTGTCGGACGCTGCCCCCCCTGGCCGACTGAGGGGGAGAACGAAATCCGACCTCGATCTTGTTGACCCGGGTCACCGCCGGGGTCAATACGGTCTCAATGGGGCTGGGAAGATGGTAGTGGAGGCCGGGCGGCGTCGTGCGCACCCATTCACCAAAACGCAGAACAACACCCTGTTCGTCGGTGTCGACCTTGTAAAAGCCGCTGGCCAGCCAGGCACCGACCGCAACCATGAGAATGAGGAGAAGGCTGCGCCAGCCGCGCCCGCCACCGGGCAGAAAGCTGCGGAACCTGTTTTGTCCATCACGCAGAATATCTTCCAGATTCGGCGGTTGAGGCCCACCGGGGCCTCTGCTGCCCCAGGGACCCGAACCGTTACCACCACCTTGATCTGACCAGGGCATGAGAGCGCAAACACCTTCCATAACAGGAATAATCAGGAAAAAAGCGCCGGAATGGTCCCCGTTACAACCAATTCCCGACGGGCGGGGGGCGACAGATAGTCTTTGCAATCGACCCCGTGATCTTTATATGACAGCTATATAGGACAAACAGCGGTCATTCGCAATCGACAGTTCTTCCAAGCCCGCGCCGCCGCCCGTCGGTACAGCGCGTTTTTTTTGCACCATTAGCCAAAGGTTCCCCCATATGGCCGACATTACCGAAGAAACGATCATTGAGGCCCTGACGACCGTCAGCGCGCCTGACAGTGACAAGGATATCGTTTCATTGGGCATGATTTCCGGCGTCGTCCTGCGCGACGGCAATGTCGCCGTCACCATTGAGATTACCCAGGAACAGGGCGCTGCTTTCGAGCCCGCCCGCCGTCAGGCCGAAGAGACCCTGGCTGCCCTGCCCGGCGTGCTGTCGGCAACCGTCGTCCTGACCGCCCAGCGCCCGGCCCAAGGCGCCGCCCAGAGCGCCTCTCCCGGTGCTGGCCCCGGCCACGGTCACGCTCACAGCCCGGAACAGGCGCCTCTGGTTCCCGACGTGAAAACGATAATCGCAATTGCCTCGGGTAAGGGCGGCGTCGGCAAATCGACCACCGCCGTCAACCTCGCCCTGGCCTTTGCCGCCAAGGGCCTGAAAACCGGATTGCTCGATTCCGACATCTACGGCCCCTCTATTCCCCGCATGCTCGGGCTTGAAGGCCGCCCCCAGCAGATCAGCGAGACCCGTCTCGCACCGATGGAGAAATTCGGCATTAAAGCCATGTCCATGGGCCTGATCGTCGCCGAGGACACACCGATGATCTGGCGCGGTCCCATGGTCATGAGCGCCATCGAACAGATGTTGCGCGACGTCGAATGGGGTGAACTCGATGTCCTCGTCATCGACTTGCCGCCGGGCACCGGAGACGCCCAACTGACCCTCGCCCAGCGGGTACCGCTGACCGGGGCTGTGATCGTTTCAACGCCCCAGGACATCGCCCTTTCCGACGCCCGGAAGGGTCTGAACATGTTCCGCAAAGTGGAGGTGCCGGTACTCGGCATCATCGAGAATATGAGCTATTTCGCCTGTCCCCATTGCGGCGAACGCACGGATATTTTCTCACACGGCGGGGCCCAGCGAGAAGCTGCACAAATGGGCGCCGATTTCCTTGGCGAAATTCCACTCGATATCGTGATCAGAGAAACCTCAGATTCCGGCAATCCCATCGTCGTCTCGGATCCCGAAAGCCCCCACGCCAAATCCTATCGGGACATCGCCGACAAGGTCTGGGAGAAAGTCAACGTGCTGACCGGGCCAGAGGGACGGACAGGGCCACGCATCGTCGTTCAGTAGGCTGCCGGGCTTACCGCCCAGCTACATACGGAACATCTTTTTCAGATTGTCGAAACCGGCGTCGTAGATTCCCTGGATGACCTTGGCCGCCTCATCGGTCGCCGCGCCCACAGCATCAAAATCGCTTGCCCACTCGACTTCACAGCCAGTTGGCGTTTCGTGAACCGTCAAGGTCGCCGTGTAATTGCTGACCGGCAACGGACTATCGACGATGGAATAGCGATAGGTCCGCTCATTAGGATTAATCTGCTCCAGCTTTTCGACAATCACCCCGCCACCGACCAGATGCAGGGTCCGGGTGGTGGTTTTGGTTTTCTTGTCTTCACTGACCTCGCTGCGCTCAACCGCCGGGTGCCAGTCCGGCAAGGCATTGAAATTACCAATCAAATCCCAGACCTCTCCCGCCGCCACCGGCAACGGTGTTTTTACAGAGACATTCGCCATCGGGGGATCCTCCCATAGATGAATATTGCTCTCAGTCTAGGGGCTTGAAACGGGATTGTCACTGAGATGGGTCAAGAATGAGATGGCATAACCAGTCGAGGCACCTCACTTGCTGATCAAATATTGAAAATATTAACCCTTTTGAAGCTAGGATTACACTTGACGTTGTTTAGTACAGGCGTTCAAGCTGATCGGTTCTCCCAAATAGGCATTAAGGGTGGGGGAATATTTGTGGGTGTTAATTGAAAAACTCATACATCCGTGTTGTCTGTTACCTGAATAATCCGATTGACAGGGGGAGTTCGAAATGGCGAGGTTTGATCTGAAAGATTTGAAACTCAATGTGCGGGCAAAGCTGACCTTGCTTTTTCTCGCCTTTGGGCTGATTCCGGCGCTGAGCCTTTTCACCATTTTCATGATGCAACAGGAGGATTACCGCAACGCCCAGATGCGGCCGACCCTGGATGCGGCCCTTTCCGTCAATGACGTCATCGACCGCAATCTTTTTGAGCGTTATGGCGACGTTCAGGCCTTCGGCCTCAATACGGCAGCTATCACCCAAAACAACTGGATTAATCCCGCCCCCGACAACCCCCTGATCGAAGCAATGAACGGCTATACGACCGGCTATGGCATTTACAAGCTGATGCTGCTGGTCGACCTCGAAGGCAATCTCCTCGCCGCCAACACCGTCGATGCAGGCGGCAACCCCCTCGACACCGCCAACCTCTACAACAAATCCTTCGGCGATGCCCCGTGGCTGAAAAATGTCCTGAACGGCGAATTTCTCGAAGGCGCCAACGGCCTGACCGGTACGGCGGTGGACCAGCCCCATTTTGATGAACTGGTGGCCGGCTTATACGGTGATGACGGCTATGTCATGACCTTCGCCGCCCCGGTCAAGGACGCCCAAGGCAACATGGTCGCAATCTGGGTGAATTTTGCCACCTTCGATCTGGTCGAGGAACAGGGCAGCGCCACCCAGGAAATCTCCCGCAGCGTTCAGGATGCCTCATCGGGCAGCGCCGAGGTCTCAAGCAATATCAGCGAGGTCAACCAGGCGGCCGAACAAGCCGGCCAGGCCGCCCAGAGCCTTCTTGGAGCCACCGGGGAATTGTCGCAACAGGCCGAGACCCTGCGCGGCGAAGTCGCGAGCTTCCTCTCAAAGGTGCGTTCCGGCTAACCAGGGCGTAAGTGGACTCGCTCCGGTTTTTAAGTTTTTTCTTTTCGGCCGAGGACTTCCATCAGCTCGCCCCATTCGCGCTGGGACAGCCCGCTTGCTTCGCGGGATACGTCTTCCCCGGCAATGAGGCTGCGCGCCACCTCCAGCCCCGCCGCCGAAAGCCAGGCGCCGCCCATACGGTATTGGGCAAAGGCGTCATAGGTTAGCGGCACCCAGCGCCGCATCACATCGAGCATTGCCTCGGCGTAAACCCGGATTTCGTACTGGGCATGGGCATCGGCACGCAGCCGCAGAAAATGCATAAGGTTGTGAAGATCGATCTTCCAGTACCACTGGGTATAGGTATTGAGCGTCAGATTCATCCGCGCCAGTTCGCGGGCCAGCCCCTTCTTGCCGGGATCGACCTGCTTACCCTCTTCGTCCTCGTTCAGCATTTCAGCATAATGGCGGTAACAGGTTTCGGCATCCTCGCGCAGAAGGTCGAGGGTAGCCTGAGCCTCGGCGCCTTCCAGAGACTCGCCGCGGCCCTGGTGATTGATCTGCGACTGGGCGGCGAGCTGTTCGGGTGCGGGAATATAAAATTCCTTGTCGAGGATTGAATAGCGGGCCGAATATTCGTTCACATTGGCGGTGCGGTGCCTGATCCACTGGCGGGCGACGAAGATCGGCAGCTTGACGTGAAACTTGATCTCGCACATCTCGAACGGCGTCGTATGGGCGTGGCGCAGCAGGTAATTGATCAGGCCCCTGTCCTCGCTCACCTTTTTAGTGCCCTTGCCATAGGATACCCGGGCCGCCTGAACCACCGCCCCGTCATCACCCATATAATCGATCACCCGGACAAAGCCGTGATCAAGCAGGGGCACCGGCTGATAAAGAATTTCCTCCAGTTCCGGCACCGTCGCGCGCAGGGTTTGGGCAGAATCCTGGCGCTGCCGTTCGACTTCTTTTTGCTGTTCGGGATTGAGGCTCATAAAGAATTCCAAGGCTCCAGGCGCGGCATGATAAAGACAGATCACCTTAAGCTTGGTCGGAGGCGTCGGTGATAGTCTGTCTTACCCTCTTTATATTCCTGCCCGCAACCCTTCCAAAACCGGGTCGGAGACCATATATTAGTCCAGTCGGGCAACCGACTATGACGATAAACGTTATGCTCACTACCCGTTACGGACCCGGGGGCAGTACCCGGCGCCTCCACCATTTCCCATATCGGGCCTTCTCGGCGGCCTTTATAAACCGAATGGGGGCGAACCAGGATCGACGTGCGTGGAAACGGTATGACTTTCGTTCGGCATGGTACCCACCGTTATCGGGCCAATCGTTAGTTGCGAACGATAATCAAATCGCACTCGCTGCTTAGTTTCTAGGCAAGCGCGGTTCGGGGGGCACCGGGCAACAGAAGCCCCCCACTTGATACGAATTGTTTGTGATTAGGAAATTCAAGCGCAAAACCATGGCCATCGAACCCCTGCAATATGACCAAATGGTCGAAGAAGCCCTGCGCAGCGTCATCCGCCGCGCCCTGGTAGAAATCGCCGAAAACGGCCTTTCCGGCAAACATCAGTTCTACATCACCTTTCTGACCGATTTTCCCGGTGTTGATATCCCTGATCATCTGTACGCCCAGCATCCGGGAGAAATGACCATCGTGCTGGAACACCAGTTCTGGGGTCTGGAAGTCGGCGCCCAGTCCTTTGAGGTAACGTTGAGCTTCAACAAGACCAACGAACGCCTGACCATCCCCTTTGAAGCAATCACCGCCTTTGCCGACCCGAGCGTCAAATTCGGCCTTCAGTTTCAAGGCCAGGGCGGCGCCGTCCAGCCGCTCCCGGACAGAGAGCCGGAGAGCGAACAGGTGACCGGTGACGGCAAGGAAAAATCTCCGCAAGTTTCCAAAAACAAACGCGAAAACGAAAAAGCGACAGAAAGCGGCGAAGTAATCGCCCTTGATGCCTTCCGCAAGGATTCAGGCAAGACCTGATCCCCAGCCCGGTGTATCCTCACCTAATCCCCAATCTGCCGCCCGCGCCCGGAAGGTTTATGGATGTCCGATTTTGCTTATCATGAAATGTTTCCGCTGGGGGGCGACGACACCCCCTATCGCCGCCTGACGACGGATTATGTCTCGACAACGCCGTTTGGAGATAAAACCGTTCTCCAGGTCGAGGCCGAAGCCCTCACCCTGCTCGCCGAAACCGCCCTGCGCGAGACCTCCCACCTGCTCAGGCCCGGCCATCTGAAAAAACTGCGCGCCATCCTCGACGACCCGGAGGCCTCCGATAACGACCGTTTCGTCGCCTTCGAGATGCTGAAAAACGCCTGCATTTCGGGCGGCATGACCCTGCCCATGTGCCAGGACACCGGTACTGCCATCGTCATGGGCAAGAAGGGCCAGAACGTGTGGACGCAAGGGCCGGACGAGGCGGCGCTGGCCGAGGGAATCCACCGCACCTACACAGGTACGTCGCTGCGCTACAGCCAGATGGCGGCGCTCGATATGTTTACCGAGAAGAACACCGGCAACAATCTGCCCGCCCAGATCGAGATTTATGCCACCCAAGGCGACCAATACAAATTCCTGTTCATGGCCAAGGGCGGCGGGTCGGCCAACAAGACCTTTTTGTATCAGGAAACCCGGGCGCTGTTGAACCCGTCCTCGTTGCTGAAATTCATCGATGAAAAAATCCGAACCCTGGGCACCGCGGCCTGCCCCCCCTATCATCTGGCCATCGTCATCGGCGGCACTTCGGCGGAAATGACCCTGAAGACGGTAAAGCTGGCGAGCGCCCATTATCTCGACACCCTGCCAAGTGAAGGCAACCCCCACGGCCAGGCCTTTCGCGACATCGGATTTGAACAAGAAGTGCTCAATGTCGCCTGCAACACCGGCATCGGCGCCCAGTTCGGCGGTAAATATTTCTGCCATGATGTGCGGGTGATCCGCCTGCCCCGTCATGGCGCCTCATGCCCTGTCGGGATCGGCGTTTCCTGTTCGGCCGACCGGCAGATCCTCGGCAAGATCACGAGTGAAGGCGTGTTCGTCGAACAACTGGAAACCAATCCGGCCCAATATCTGCCCGAGATCAAGGAGCAAGACCTCGCCGGCGAGGTGGTCAAGATCGATCTCAACCTGCCGATGCATGAAATCCGCAAGATCCTCAGCCGGCACCCGATCAAGACCCGGCTGTCGCTCTCAGGCCCGATGGTGGTGGCCCGCGATATCGCCCATGCCCGGCTTAAGGAACGGATCGAGAGCGGCGAGGGGCTGCCCGATTACATCAAGGATCATATCGTTTATTACGCCGGCCCTGCGAAGACGCCCGAGGGCTACGCTTCTGGTTCCTTTGGCCCGACAACGGCCGGACGCATGGATTCATACGTCGATCTCTTTCAGTCCCAGGGCGGCAGCCTGGTCATGCTGGCCAAGGGAAATCGCAGCGGGTCAGTCAAGGACGCCTGTGCCAGACATGGCGGCTTTTATCTCGGCTCTATCGGCGGCCCCGGGGCACGACTGGCCCAGGACTGCATCAAAAAGGTCGAGGTGCTGGAATTCGAGGAACTCGGCATGGAAGCGGTTTGGAAGATCGAGGTCGAGGATTTCCCCGCCTTTATCATCATCGACGATAAGGGCCATGATTTCTTTTCCCATATCCACTCAAAGGCCCCTGACGGCTGATGGCGGCGCCACTGCCCGAGTTCCTGATCGACGGCCCCAAGCGCGCCCCGGTTACCCTGGCCCTGGCCCATGGCGCCGGCGCGGCCATGGACACGCCCTTTATGACCGCCTTTGCCGAGGGTCTGGCTTTAAGGGGCCACCGGGTCGTCCGTTTCGAGTTTCCCTATATGCATGATCGCCGCATAAGCGGCAAAAAACGCCCCCCTGACCGCGCACCGGTACTGATGGAAACCTGGCGGGCGGTAGCGGCCAAAATTGGCGCCAAGCGTCTGGTTATCGGGGGCAAATCCATGGGTGGACGGATCGCCAGCATGCTCGCCGCTGAACGGGAAGAGGCCGGAGACCCTCTGGCCGGAATTGTCTGCCTCGGCTATCCCTTTCACGCCCCGGGGAAACCTGACAAGCTGCGCGTCGATCACCTGCGCGGCCTTAAGACCCCGACCCTGATCGTTCAGGGCGAACGCGACCCCTTTGGCAAAAAGGACGAGGTGAAAGGCTATCGCCTGCCCAAATCGATCGGTTTCCACTGGCTTGGCGACGGAGAACATTCGTTCAAACCGCGCAAAGCCTCAGGCCTGACCGAAGCCGATAACTGGGCAGACGGAATCGCAGCCATCGACGGCTTTTTGACCAAGATCGGCAGGTAAAACGAAGATGACAGCGATGGACGCCGAAATTCGCAAACGCTCGGTGAAGATTTCCGGCCACCGGACCAGCGTCTCGATCGAGAACGGATTTTGGGACGCCTTAAAAGACATTGCCGCGGCCAAAGCCATATCGGTGAACGCCTTGATCGAAGAGATCGACCGCGACCGTCAGGGCAACCTTTCCAGCGCCATCCGTCTTTACGTTTTAGGGTGCCTGCAAAAAAAGGCCTGAGCCATCCGGGCCCTGTAACCGCCTATATTCCGTGATAGTCGCGGTACCACTCGACGAAACGGGGCACACCTTCCTCGATCGAGGTGGCCGGCTCGAACCCGAAATCCCGTGTGCTGGCCTCAATATCGGCGGAAGTTTCCTTAACGTCGCCCGGCTGCATCGGCTCAAAACGGATTTCCGCCTTTTTACCCAGCGCCGCCTCCAGGGTTTCGATCAGCTTCATCAACTGTTCGCTCTTATTATTGCCGAGATTATAGACCCGGTGCGGCGCTTTGCCTCCATCAACCGGTGGCGGATGGCCGAGGCACCCCAGGGTGCCGGCGACGATATCGTCGATATAGGTGAAATCCCGCTTCATATCGCCCTGGTTGAAAACCGGGATCGGCTCGCCGGCAAGAATCTTTTGGGTGAAAATATAAAGCGCCATGTCGGGCCGCCCCCAGGGACCATAAACGGTGAAAAACCGCAGCCCCGTAGCCGGCAGGCGATAGAGATGGGCATAGCTGGCGGTAATCAGCTCGGCGGATTTCTTGGTCGCCGCATAGAGAGAGACCGGATCGTCAACCCGGTCGTCAACCGAAAAGGGGAGCTTGGTATTGCCGCCGTAAACGGACGACGAACTGGCATAGACCAGATGTTTCAATTTGGGCAGCAGGCGGCAAGCCTCGAGCACGACAACCTGACCGGCGATATTGCAATGAATATAGGCGTAGGGGTTTTCCAGGGAATAGCGCACCCCGGCCTGAGCCGCCAGATGCACCACCCGGTCAATGTCGGGATATTTCCCGGCCAGGGCGAGCATCGCCTCCTTGTCGGCAATATCCAGCTTATGGAAGGTAAAGCCTTTCTCACCCTCAAACCGGGCCAGGCGCGCCTCTTTCAGGGCGACCGAATAATAATCGTTGAGGTTATCGACACCGATGACCGTTTCGCCGCGCGCCAACAGAGCCTTGGCAACGTGGGAACCGATGAATCCTGCAATTCCGGTGATAAGGACGGGCATGAATGGCTTTCCGTTTCGCTCGTATTGGAGTGGTATTGGTCTGGCGGCCAATCTATGCCACATTCGCCGCCCTAATCCAATTATCCCGACACCGAATTTACCTGATTTAACCCATGACCGACCCCCTTTTCCCCGAAGACACGCTTGAACACCGTATCGAGGCCTATGAAAACACGGCTGAGGTAAACGAAGGCCTGCACGCCCTGTTCACCGCCCAGACCGACCGCATCGCCTTTCTCAAGCGCCACCGGGACTGGGTTGAGGAAAACCGCTGGGGCATGGGCGATAGGGCCTTTCACTATATGTGGATGCTGATCCTGGCCGATGCGGCGGCGCGGTTTCCCGCCCTCGACCTTCTTGAGATCGGCGTGTTCAAGGGCCAGACAATCTCTCTATGGGCCCTGATCTCCCGCGAACTCGGGCTCAACGCCTCGATTACCGCCATCTCGCCCTTCGAGGGCAATCTCAAGCCCCAGCCCCGCCTGCTGCACAGCCTGCGCAAGAAGCTCGACCCCACCTATCGGGAGGCAAATGCGGTGGGGAATCTCCACGCGATCGACGATTATCTGGCGCGCAACCGGGAAATCTTCGCCGCCTTTGATCTCGACTTTGCGGCGGTAAAGGCGATTAAGGGCTTTTCCAACGCCCCGGAAGTGACCGCCCGGGTTTCGGGCGAAACCTTTGCCCTGGTCTATATCGACGGCGACCACACGTTAGAGGTTGCCCGCTCGGATATTGCCACCTATGCGCCCCTTGTCGGCGCCGGGGGGTATCTGATTATGGACGACGCCGCCTGCTTTCTTCCCGGCGAGACTTTCTGGAAAGGGTTTAAGAGCGTATCCCAGGCCTGCGAGGACATACCCGCACTCGGATTTACCAATGTGCTCAATATCGGACATAACCGGATTTTCCGGAAAAACAGCGACTGAATGCCCCGGCATTTGACTTGAGAGACCCATTTGACCATGATCTCGCCGCCTTTCGGCCCCAACCCCGTTTATTAGGAACTCGTGGCATGAACATGAAACGCTTTATTCTTACCCTCCCGATTTGCGCTTTCCTCGCCCTGGCTTTTACAGCCTCAACGGCGGAAGCAAAACGCAAGGTCAAAAACTGGCCCTGCGAGTCGTCCCTGACCGAGGACATTTCCGCCGAAGCTGTGTGGAGCCCACCGCCGGCGCTGGACCCGTCCTGGCAGGAGGATGAGGGTGTGCGCACGGTCGTGCAGTATGCGGTTAATCCGGAAAACCCGCCGAGTGGAGGCAGGGATGCCATTGCCGAATATGCCGCAACGCTGGGCCCCGACAAGGACAAGAAACTGGTACAGATCTTTACCGGAATCCTGGAAGAGATGAACACCTTCCATGACATCATCGTCGCCGGTATTCGGAACTTTATCATCAAGGCCAAGGTCCTCGAAAGCATGGTCGAGGAGAACGACGCCGAACTCAACGACCCCAATGTGGATGAAAAACGCAAAGCCGACGTCAAGGAAGCGCGGTTCTGGAATTTCGCCAATATGGACGACGCTGAGGAAGAAGCAGAGTTCCTCTGCACCCGCTATGACTATGTGGAAAAGAAACTGAGCAAGCTGACCGAACAAATCCGCTCTGAAATGACGAATAAATAAGCCGGCGATTTATCCAAATCAGATCAAACAGCTATCCTGAAAGGGCCACGGCTTAATTGCCGCGGCCCTTTTTTGTCAGCTCACGGTCAATTACAACATTATATATCTGTGAAATATCAATCGCTTATAAGGATGCATAAAATTGTTCACAATTTATGTTGCCTTTTATTCCCCAGCGGTTAAAAATCCATACTTCTTCAGGGGGGGGACAACCTTGTCATTTCTAGGGAAAAAAACCTCTCTAGGGAAAAAAACCTCGATATCCTCTTAATTGAGGGGGGTGAGAAATCCTAGGACCGTGACGAGGGGGTAACAAAAAAACCGGACGGGGCTCACCCCTGAGAGTCAGACGTCCCACTCGCGACTTGAACCCTTAGGGAGGAACACTCTATGAGAGGTAAATCACTTCTTGCTGCTGCAATTCTTCTGGGCGGCGCCCACGCAGCTTCTGCTGGCGATCATGCTGATTGGCTCAGTTACGGCGGTGACCTTGGTCAGACGCGCTATGTGACCGAGAAGCAGATCAACACCGGCAACGTAAAAAATCTTAAGGTCAAATACATTTTCCAGACTGGCGTCATCGGGTCTTTCCAGGTTACCCCGATCGTTCAGGATGGCGTAATGTATGTTACCACGCCTTACAACCATGCCTTTGCCCTTGACGCCAAGACCGGCAAGCAGCTGTGGCACTACGAGCACAAGCTCGGCACCACTATCTTCTGCTGCGGCCCAAACAACCGTGGCGTCGGCATTGATAGCAACAACGTCTATATGGCAACCCTCGACGCCATGCTGATCGCGTTGAACAAAAAGACCGGCGAACTGGTTTGGGAAACAGAGATTGCTGATCCCGAGTTCGGTTATTCCGAAACCCTTGCTCCTATCGTTTACAAGGGCAAGGTCATCGTCGGTATTTCCGGCGCCGAATATGGTATCCGCGGTTTCATCACCGCCTATGACGCCAAAAGCGGCAAGAAAGCCTGGCGCTGGCACACTATTCCGGCCCCCGACGAAGCTGGTCCGGACGGTGTTAAAGGCTGGGAAGGCACCTATGGCAACAAAGCCGATGGTATCAACCCGCTCAACCGCGACGTTGCGGCTGAAAAGGCTGCTGTTGCTTCCGGCAAGTATAAGGATGCCTGGAAGTATGGTGGTGGTTCCAACTGGATGAGCAACACCATTGATACCAACACCGACCTCATGTACGCCACGCTCGGCAACCCGTCACCTGATCTCGACGGTTCGCTGCGTCCGGGCGACAACCGCTGGTCGGATTCCATGGTGGCGCTTGACGTCAACACCGGCAAGCTCAAATGGGCTTACCAGTACATCCCCCATGACGTGTGGGATCTGGATTCCGTTTCTCCGCCGATCCTGGCCGAAGCCAAGGATAAGAACGGCAAGAACCGGAAAGTCGTGGTTCACGGCGGTAAAACCGGCTGGGTCTACATCCATGACAGGGCCACTGGTGAACTGATCCGTCGCTCGGATCCGATGGTTCCCCACGAGAACCTGTTCGCACTGCCGACCGAAGGCCAGGGCACGCGCATGCTGCCGGGCGCCAATGGTGGTGTCGAATGGTCGCCGGGCGCCTACAGCCCGAAGACCGGCATGGTCTATTACGCCAATCTGCACCAGCCCATGCACTATGAAGTCAAGTCTGTGCCTTGGGAAAAGGGCAAGCTGTGGCTCGGCGGCGCCTTTAAGGCGATCCCTGGCGAAGACCAGTGGGGTAACGTCGTCGGTGTTGACCTCAATACCGGCAAGATTGCCTGGGAGCACAAAACCGACGAACCGATGATCGGCGGAACCCTTGCAACCGCTGGCGGTCTTGTCTTCACCGGTGAGGCCAACGGTAACTTCCTGGCGCTTGACGCCAAGTCGGGCAAGAAACTCTGGTCGTTCCAGGCCGGTGCCGGCGTTAATGCCGCGCCGATGTCCTTTACCCTTGACGGCAAGCAGCACATCGCTGTCGCCGCCGGTGGTAACGCCCAGATCAACGCCAAACGGGGTGACGCGGTTATCGTGTTCACTCTCGACTAGGTAAGTGGGATTTTGTGCCGGCTCTGAAAAGGGCCGGCACAATTCTCATCTTTAAGATCGGGAACGGGGGCCTTAGGGCCCCCGTTCTTTTTGAATACCCCCCAAATTTTTGGTAAATACCCCAATTTCCGCCTTATTTACCCTTTAACTTATTGACTGGAACATGCAGTTCGGGTTTTCTCCCCCGGCACGCCCCCAAACCAAGGACTTTTAAAAAGATGAAGTTCACCAACCCGCTTAAATTTATCCGCCCCATGGCGACACTGGCCCCGGCCTTTCTCATGGCCGTCACCGCCTTTTCGCTGCCCGCCCAGGCCGAAGAAGAGTTCCTCCCGAGCTGGATGAAACCCGATGCCGAAGCCAAGACCGTTGATATGGATATCGTCTCCGGCTTCAACGGCAATTCCGGCGCCCTTAATTTCAACGGTTATTACGAGGGCAATGCGACAATCGTCGTGCCGGTGGGATGGAAAGTGAAAGTTGCCTTCCGCAACCAGGATGGCAACATTCCCCATTCCATGGCCATTACCGAGCCCTATGCTGAAGACGATTTCCCCCTTGATGCCGGCCCCAAGGCCGTCGCCATCAAGCGCGCCTATTCGCGCTCGCCGATAACCGGGCAGTCGGCCACAGAGAAACCCGATACGGTCAAATTCAAGACCAAGAAGGCCGGTGATTATTATTTGTTCTGCGGCGTCACCGCCCACGGCCAGGCCGGCATGTGGATCCACTTCAAGGTCTCGGATACCGCCGAAGGCCCGTCCCTGATCGTCGGCGACGATTCTACCGACGGACGGAAATAACATCTATCCAGACCCGGATCATGGATGAAAAAAGCCCGCCCCTGATAAGGAGGCGGGCTTTTTATTATCTTATCGCCAGAGATGGTTGGCGGGACTAGAAGCGACAGAGCTCCTCGCGCTTGCTGTTCTTGTTTACCGGATCGATCGTCGTCTTGGTAACGACGAAAAGATGCTTGCCGTCCTCGAATTCCAGCAGCTTTTTGATCTTCTCATTATATTGATAGAACTTGATGTCGCAGCGTTCGAATTCCGACGACATTTCTTCCGTCGCAGCGCCGTAGAATTCACCGCGATAGGCCCGATCCCCCTTCGATCCATCATCATTTTTCTCATAAACGAAAATCATCATCGGATCGGGCCCGCCGGTCGCCATAAGGGGCGCCGACAACGCCATAAAGGTGCCTAAAACAACACTTGATATCAATAACTTAGAACGTTTTACCAAAATCTTTCTCCAGTTTGTGTCTTATTCCGCCGGCTCCGGCGCCATGTCCAGGGCATGGAGATAGAGGGTCAGAATCTCTTCCTGCTCAAGGCGGTCCTGAACGTCTATTTTACGCAATTTCACCACCTGACGCATCACTTTCACGTCAAAACCGCTGGCCTTTGCCTCTGAAAAAATTTCACGGATATCGGCTGTAATTGTCGCCTTTTCCTCTTCCAAACGTTCAACCCGCTCGATAAATGACCGCAATTGGTCTCCAGCGATGTTGCCTGTTGCCGCCATACCCGTTACTCCCTGATGATCGTGTTTATGGATTACCTGATACCCGATACGGGCCGGCGGAAGATAGCCCCCACGCGCATTCGGCGCAAGACGGGGAAAGGGGTTTTTTACCCTTTAAAAGAAGATCGCGAAGGTTAGCCTTCGGCCTCGCTCCGGGCGTGGGAAACAGCGTATTTTTCAAGCTGTTCGGCATTTGCCTCGGTCTGGTATTTTTCCTTCCAGGCTTCATAGGGCATGCCGTAAATAATCTCGCGGGCGGCGTCGTAGGACATCTCAAGCCCCTTGTCCTCGGCCGCGCCCCGATACCATTTTGACAGACAGTTGCGGCAGAAACCGGCCAGATTCATCAGATCGATGTTCTGGGCGTCGGTGCGCTGGCGCAAATGGTCCACCAGTCGGCGAAAGGCGGCGGCTTCAAGCTCAATACGGGTCTGGTCGTCCATTATTCTCTCCAATTAATAAGGGCTTTGCCTAGATTTAGGGTGCAACAGGGCGAAATACCAGCTCAAGGGGCTATAAGCCGGCCATGGTTTCCTCAATCAGCCGGTCAACAACCTCCTTCAGCGCCTCCATGTCATCCTTGCCAGCCGCCTGCGCCGCTTCAAAGGTGCGAAGCTGTAGGTGAGCGCTGGTGCCGCGATCAAGAATCGCCCTGGCATTGTCGATCTCGGCCCGGCAGTCGAAAAAGTCGATATCCTCTTCAATAAGCTCAAACAGTTCTTCCAGAAGCTCTTTGTAGGGAACGATTTCGCCACGGCCGAAATCGACCAGACCCTCGTCGATTCCATAACGATGCGCCCGCCAGCGGTTTTCCTCGATCAACATCCGCGCATAGACCCTCCAGCGCTGATTATCCCGGCGCAGACGGTACAGCATGCGCAGCACACAGACGTAGATGGCGGCGATACTCACCGCATCGTCAAGCCGGGTACAGGTGTCGGTAATGCGCATCTCAAGGGTTGGAAAGCGAGCGCTTGAGCGAACATCCCACCAGATTTTGCTGGCGTCTTCGATCAGCCCCGCCTTGACCAGAGTGGCGATGTGACGGTCATATTCGCCCTGGCTTTCAAAAAAATTAGGCAGGCCGGTACGGGGTAATTCATCCCACACACTGATCCGATAGGACATCAGCCCCGTCCGGTCCCCGTCCCAGAACGGCGATGAGGTGCTGAGCGCCAGAAGATGGGGCAGGAAATAGGCCACCTGGTTCATCAAATCGAGGCGCAGGTCGCTGTCCTCTATCCCCACATGAACATGCATGCCGCAGATTAACAGACGCCGCGCCACCGCCTGAAGATCATGGGCGAGCTCGTTATAGCGTTCCTTGTCCGTATGGCGTTGGGCATGCCATTGGGCAAAGGGGTGGGTGGAGGCGGCAATCGGAGCAAGCCCGTAAGGAGCGGCGACCTGGGAAATCGTTTTACGCAGATGGACCAGATCGGCCCGGACTTCCTTTATCGAGCGGCAAACCCCGGTCTGGGTTTCGATCTGGGAGCGCAGGAATTCAGGGCTGACCTGCTCTTTCAGATGGTCCTGACAGTCGCGGAAAAAGGCTTCCGGCGGATCGGAGACCAGATCGCGGGACTCCCGCTCCACCAGAAGATATTCCTCTTCAACGCCAATTGAAAAATCCGGTGAGTTCAAGATCATGTGAAATGCTCTATTTTGTAAAGCTCGGGGTCAGCCAGAATATCCTCCAGGGCATCGCCAAGGATAGACGCCCATTTTTCGGCCCCGGGACCGGTGGCGATTAAATCATTGCGCAGCTCCAGGGCGACATGGGGGATACCACGGTCCTGGGCATGGGTATCGACCGTGTAGTTCAGCATCCGCCCGGTATAGGGGAGGTTGTCGCCGACGCAAAGCCCAGGGTCGCTGCCAAGCCGCTTAATCAGGGGAACTGCGATGCGTGGGTCACGGTTCCAGAGAATTCCGACCTGCCACTTGCGGGGCGAAGCCTCTTCCAACGCCGGGGTAAAGCTGTGGACGGAGATCAGAGCGGGAATGATCCCATGGTTGAGAAAATCGTCAAGCCGGGCGTTTACGGCCTGATGATAGGGCTTGAACAGAGCCTCGCCGCGCCGGGCGGCGTCTACGGCTGAAAGGTTCTGATTGCCGGGAATGGTGGTGGCGTCGCTGACCGGTGGAATCGAGGCGGGGTCGCCCTCGGGCCGGTTGAGGTCGATGACCAGCCGCGAATAGCCCCCGGCCAGGCCAGGTGCATCGAAACGGGCGGCGAGACGCTGCATAACGTCAAAAGCGCCGATATCCCAACCCATGTGATCCTTAAGCACCCTATCGGACAGACCAAGGTTTTCCAGAGCCCTGGGAACGGCAAAGCTGGCGTGATCGCAAAGAAAGAGGAGCTTCCCCCTACCCTCGGGATTGAGAATACGACAGGGCGGCGCTTCGTCGGCTTGCAGGAATGAAGCCGGAGCAGAGGGGTCGGATCGGGAGTCGATTGCCATGTCCCAACATATGCCAGTTTGGAAAACAATCTGGCAAGTGCAAGAAATCACTGGCAGCATCGCCGCTTGAGGACTAATCTCCGCGCATGCGACGCTTACGCAACACAAAAATAGTTGCCACTCTCGGCCCCACATCTTCTTCCCCCGATGATATCGAAGCCCTGTTTGCGGCGGGGGCGGACGTCTTTCGCCTGAATTTTTCCCACGGGCTCCACGACGAGCACAAAAAGCGGCTCTATCATATCCGCCAGCTGGAGAAGAAAACCGGGCGGCCGATCGGTGTTCTGATGGACCTGCAAGGCCCCAAGCTGCGCCTTGGCGCCTTTGCCAAGGGGCCGGTGACACTCAAGGCGGGAGAGGCCTTTCGTCTCGATCTGACAGACAAGCCCGGCACCTCCAAACGCGCCCCCCTGCCCCATAAAGAGGTCTTCTCCTCACTGAAAAAGGGAACCGACCTTCTGCTCGATGACGGCAAGGTGCGCCTGCGGGTGGAAAAAGCAGGTAAGGGTTTTGCCGACACAAAGGTTATCACCGGCGGCAAGCTGTCCGACCGCAAGGGCGTCAACATTCCCAATGCCCTGATCAATGTTTCAGCCTTTACCGACAAAGACCTCAAGGATCTGGAGTTCGGCGTCGATATGGGCGTTGACTGGGTGGCGCTGTCTTTCGTCCAGCGGCCCGAGGACATCCGCAAGGCGATCAAGCTTATCGACGGCCACGCCGGCATCCTGACCAAGCTTGAAAAGCCGCTGGCGATCGAGAAACTTGACGAAATTATTGAATTGTCCGACGCCATCATGGTGGCCCGTGGCGATCTCGGCGTCGAAGTGCCGCTCGAAGAAGTGCCGATACTTCAGAAAAAAATTATCCGCGCCTGTCGAACCGCCGGCAAACCGGTGGTGGTGGCCACCCAGATGCTCGATTCGATGGTCCATGCCCCGGCCCCGACACGGGCCGAGGCCTCCGACGTCGCTACCGCCGTCTATGACGGCGCCGATGCAGTGATGCTGTCGGCCGAAACGGCGGCAGGCGACTATCCCATCGAGGCCGTCCATACCATGGACAGGATTATCCATGGCGTTGAGCGCGACCCCTCGCACCAGCTGATCATGAACAGCAGCCATCCCGACACTCAACCAACGACGTCGGACGCCATCAGCGCGGCGGCGGCCAAGGTTGCTGAAACGGTGTCGGCGGCGGCCATCGTCACCTGTTCGAAATCCGGCGCCACCGCCCGGCGCGTTTCCCGCGAGCGGCCGGCCGTTCCTATCCTCAGCCTATCTGCCGAGCGCTCAACCGCCCGCCAGCTCTCCCTGGCCTGGGGCGTCCATTGCGTGCACACAACGGAAGTGCAGAGTTTCTCGGACATGGTGGCCAAGGCGGTGCGGATCGCCAGGCAAGAGGATTTCGCCAAGAAAGGCGACCATCTGGTGGTTACCGCCGGGGTTCCCTTCGGCACCTCGGGCGCGACAAATATCCTGCGAGTCGCCGACGTCCCCGACGGGGAATAATTTCTAGCTGTTTTTTTGTTTTCAGCCCCGGTGGCGGCGGGCCGCCGCTGGCCCAATCGAGAAGCTCCACCGTATGGGCAAGGGGCCCATCCACATGGGCCGCCATCTGAACCAGACAGCCGATATTACCCGCTGCGATCACCCGCACCCCGAGATTTTCGAAATGCCCCGCCTTGCGTGCGCCGAGCTGTCCGGCCAATTCGGGCTGAAGCAGGTTATAGGCGCCAGCCGAGCCGCAACACAGATGAGCCTCATCGGGTTCAACAATTTCAAACCCGGCGTCCTTCAAAAGCGTCATCGGTTCGGTCGCGATCTTTTGGCCGTGGCGCAGGGAACAGGCGGCCAGATAACCCACCCGCAACCCGTTTACCGGCGAAACCGCCGGCCTTTGAAAACCAATCTCAGCCATGATTTCGCTGACATCGCGGGCCAGAGCCGATATTGCGGCGGCGCGCCCGGCCCATTGGGCATCGCCGCTTAAGAGAAACCCGTAATCCTTGACCATGGTGCCGCACCCCGAAGCATTGATAACAATGGCGTCGAGGCCGCCCTCAGTGATCACGCTCTCCCAGGCCGCCACATTGGCGCGCACAGAGGCGAGCGCCGTCTCAACCTCTCCCATATGGTGAGCCAGCGCGCCGCAACAGCCCTGATCTGCGGCAACGACCACCTCAAGACCATGACGGGTCAGCAGACGGATGGTGGCGGCGTCAATGGCCGGGCGCAGGGTTTCCTGGACACAGCCGGTAAGAAGCGCCACCCGCATCCGCCGCTCGCCTTCGGCCGGATAAATGCCGGGACCGGGAGGAGAATCAGACTTGTCGCTAAATCCGGCAGGCGGCAGCAGAGCCGGGAAGGCCCCCAGGCTTTTAGGCAGAAAGCGGCTGAAAGGAGCCGCCAGACGCGCCAGAGCGAGCAGCGGCCGCATAAGCCCCGGCCGGGGCAGCACCGCCAGGATGAAACGGCGCAACCGTCTCTCTCCCCGGGGGCGGGTATGGGTGGCCGCCACGTGCCCCCGGGCATGGTCGATAAGATGCATGTAATTCACCCCTGAGGGACAGGTGGTCATGCAGGACAGGCAGGACAGACAACGGTCAAGATGGCGCACGACTTCCTTTGATGCCGGTTTATCCCCTTCCAGCATATCCTTGATGAGGTAAATGCGCCCGCGGGGCGAATCCAGCTCATCACCGAGAAGGACATAGGTCGGACAGGTGGCAAGACAGAACCCGCAATGGACGCAGGTGCGCAGGATCCGCTCCATTTCCTGTAAATCGCCATCGGCCAGACGGGCCAGGCTGAAATTAGTCTGCATACCGCCCTGCCCCTCACACGCCTTCGTACATGCGGCCGGGGTTAAAGATGTGGAGAGGGTCGAAGCTCTCCTTTACCCGCGCCGTCAGCGCTTTTAGGGAGATGGGCTGGGGCTGGAAAACCTGGGTACCGGCCCGCAGGGCGGGAGAACCGCGAAAAAGCAGGGCCTGCCCCCCCATGGCTTCCCCCCGCGCCTCAAGGGAGCGGCGAATGACCGCCGCCCCGCCATCGCCTTCGAGCGGCGGCGAATCGGGGGCCAGCCAGACAAGCCCGCCGCCCCAATCGTAAAAAACGCGTGAGGGAAATTTTTCCCTCACATCCGCGACAAGGCCGGGGGCCTGGGATGGGGGCAGCGACAGGCGCCATAAAAGATTTTCCCCCCCCTTCCCGTCCCCGGGCAAAAACGGCGTCACATCGCGGATATTGCGCCAGAAAACATCACAATCGGCACCGCTCAATTCATCGCTTTTCCCAAACTCCGAAAGCAGGGTTGAAAGGCTGCGGCAGCGCTCGGCGACCGAGGGTGCGGGGCCTTCGACCCGCAGCGCCGTCGTGCCGCCAGAGGAGATGGCAGATATTGCAGTGGCCAGAGGAACCCCGGCCGGTAAATGGGCGGCAGCGGAAACCCCTCCATCACTTTTCAGGGCCTCGGTCATCGCCGCAAGCGCCGATACATCATCAAGGCCGGAAAGAAAGACGGTGCGGGTGGTTTCCGCCACGGGCATCACCTTAAAGGTGAGTTCGGTCATCACCGCCAGAGTGCCGTGGGACCCGGAGAGAAGTTTGCACATATCGTAACCGGTGACATTTTTGACCACACGGCCGCCTGAGAAAATGGCCTCACCCCGGCCGTTGACCATCTTCAGCCCGAGCAAATGGTCGCGCGCCGCGCCGGTGTGAATACGGCCAGGCCCGGAGATATTATCGGCAAAAATGCCGCCGATCGTCGCCTTTCCAGCTTGCCCCCCGAAGAGCGGCCCGTAATCGGCGGGCTCGAAAGCCAGACGCTGGCCTTTTTCCAGAAGTCGTCGCTCAACCTCGGCCAGCGGCGTGCCCGCCAGGGCCGACATCACCAGTTCGCCGGGCTCGTAAAGGGTGACCCCTGAGAGCCCGCTCAGATCAAGCCTGTGTTCCGTATCCAGGGGCCGCCCGAGCCCCCGCCTGGTCCCCGCCCCGGTGATCTCCAGGGGCGTTTTACCAGCCGCAGCCCAGGCAACGATTTCCCTTACCTGTTCAGGATTTGTGGGAGAGAAGATTTCCACCATCTAGAAGCGCGGCAAATCCGGGAAAGGCAGCTTTCCCTCGTGAACGTGAACGCGACCGAGCTCCACACAACGATGGAGGGTTGGGAAAACCTTGCCGGGATTGAGAAGAGATTTGGGATCGAAGGCGCATTTCACCCGCTGCTGCTGGTTTAAATCCTGCTGGCTGAACATCTCTTCCATCAGATCCCGCTTTTCCACCCCGACCCCGTGTTCGCCGGTCAACACGCCGCCGACTTCGACACAGAGTTTGAGGATATCGGCGCCTAAAGCCTCGGCCTTTTCCAGCTCACCCGGCACATTGGCGTCATAGCAGATCAGAGGGTGAAGATTGCCGTCCCCGGCATGAAAGACATTGGCGATCCGCAACCCGTAAGACCGGGACATCTCATTCATCCTTTTGAGAACTTCCGGCAGGCGGCCCCGGGGAATGGTCCCGTCCATGCAGTAATAATCGGCGGCGATCCGCCCGATCGCAGGAAAAGCCGCCTTGCGCCCGGCCCAGAAACGCTCTCGTTCCTCGTCACTGGCACTGGCCTTTATGGTCGTCGCATTACGGGTTTCGGCGAGCTTTGAGATAAGCCCGACAAGGTAATCAACCTCGCTTTGCGGTCCATCCAGCTCGACGATAAGCAGGGCCTCTACGTCGAGGGGATATCCGGCATGGACGAAGTCTTCGGCGGCATGAATGGCCGGACGGTCCATCATCTCCATACCGGCGGGAATGATCCCCCCGGCGATGATGTCGGCGACACAGGCCCCGGCAGATTCTACTTCCCCAAAGCCAAGCAGCAGGGCGCGGGCGGTCGCCGGTTTCCTTAATATCCGCACCGTCACCTCGGTGACGACGCCCAAGAGCCCCTCCGATCCCGTCAAAAGGCCGAGCAAATCGTATCCCCCGGCATCAAGATACCGCCCACCCAGGCGGATCATGTCGCCGTTTATCAGAACCACCTCAATCCCGAGCACGTTATTGGTCGTCAGGCCGTATTTGAGACAATGAACGCCGCCGGAATTCTCGGCAATGTTGCCACCGATCGAACAGGCGATCTGGCTCGATGGGTCCGGAGCGTAATAGAACCCCTCTCCTTCGACGGCCTGGGTAATCGCCAGATTTGTCACGCCGGGCTGGGCGACAACGCAACGGTTGGCGTAATCGACTTCAACGATCCGGTTAAGTTTTCCCGTGCCTAAAAGAATCCCGTCGGCAAGGGGAAGAGCGCCACCCGAGAGCGAGGTCCCCGCCCCGCGGGGCACCACCTTTATGCTATTCTTGTGGCAATACTGAAGGACAAGCGCGACCTGGGCCGACGTTCGGGGCAGGGCAACGATCATCGGCATCTGACGATAGGCCGTCAGGCCGTCACATTCATAGGCCCGGCGCTCGTCTTCACCGGTCAAGAGAGAGCCGGGGGGAAGAATATCCCCCAGATCCGCAATGAACTCTTCCCGGCGCTCTAATATGCGACGATCCGGATCGGGCATCCGCATGACAACAGCCTTTCCCTTAATCCTCGATTCCGAGAAGAGACAATAAACGAAACAATGTCAGCTTAAGCCGCCCGCACGCCGGGCGCAATTTTGCCGTGACCCCAGAGAGAAATGATATCCAGACATGAAAAAGGGCCGTCGAAACGGCCCTCACACATCTCCAATCGCGCTGGAAATCAGCCCTGGCGCGCCTTGAAGCGGGGATTGGTCTTGTTGATGACGTAGACCCGCCCCTTGCGGCGAATAACGCGGCAATCCTTATGGCGTTTCTTCGCCGATTTGAGAGAATTAAGTACTTTCATCTCGCTCACCCGATACGTCTTGGTTAATCAGAAGCGCGGAACATAAGGGGTGAGAGGGTCCCTGTCAACGATGAAGCCCCCGGAAAAAACAAAAAAACGCACCGGATATTGGGGGTATTAGCCGGATATTGGCCGGAAGATACGTATAGATAACTATATAGCTTCGGTTTTCTTGAAGGCGTGGAACCGGAAAACGCCGAGTTCGCCCGAAGAAAGCGCCCTGTCCCTGTTCAGCCAGAACTCCGCCTCCTTGATCATCAACATGGCGTTCTTTCCCGAATACCTCCCCCCTTCCAGAAAATCATCACGCCGCAAGCCGCTAACAAAGCGGGCCCACCCCGAAAACAGACGCTTGCGATAGTCCTGGCTAATATCCTCTTCGATACGGATATCGAAACCGAGCTTTTTAAGGGCGGATCGCATCTGGGAAACCTGCCACAGAACCGGCGGCACGGGTTCGGACTCACTCCAGGATTTAACTGCAGGGGTGAGTTCCCCCCCCTCGGGAAGCATAAAGTCTGTAATCAGGACCTGTCCCCGGCTTTTGATCGATTCAAGCAATGTCTTTAAGGCGTCGGTTTTGTTCTTCACTGTAAAGAAGCATTCTCTGGCAAGAATGCAGTCATAGCGCTTGTTTTTCAGGTCCGGTTGCTCGGGATCGAACACGGACAATGCGGCACGCTTTTCCAGGCCCACCTTCGTCGCCTGCTCAATACCCTTTTTGACCAGAAGAGGCTCGGCCTCAAAGGCGGTCACCCAGAGATCAAATTTATTTGCAATTGCGCGGGATGCCCCGCCAAGCCCGGCGCCAACTTCAAGCAGGCTTTGTTTCGGATTAATGCCAAAGGGTTTGATAAGATCGAGGATATAATCATCGCCGGCAGGGGACGTATAGCCGGCCCCCCAGATTTCCTGGGCCAGGCGAAGCCGTTGAGAAGGCCAGAGAATTTCGGGCTTTTTTTCTACCGGTTTGGGGGCGGGCTGATCGTCAACGACCTTGGCGACCTCTTCCGACACCCGCTGTTTTTCAAGCTCGGCCTGAAGGTCTCTGCCTTCCCACCAGGCCCCAAACCTCACCTTGAAAGGAATTTTTGTCCCGGAAACCGGCGTCGCGTCATCCGGGGAAGAATCTATGGCCTCTTGGGCGCCATCATCTTCATCCACATCAGCAACGGCATCCTCGGCCCCTTCTTTTTCCTTTCCGGAGGCGAGTTTAGAGATCAGCCTGTATAGATAGTGAAAACTCAAATGACCCCGCTCAATCCCTTATTCCCCACTAGAAGAATAATTAATTGCTATAGGATAAAGAGTGAATCACCCCTTAAGGCATTGATCAAGTGTCATAAGAGGTTTTTCATTTCAGCCCACAAAATCATTCCCCCTGCAAAAGCGAGAAACCCGGCCTTGAGAGTGTAAAAACAGGGATAAGAGGAAGGGAGCAAAAGAAACGGCGCCTCCGGGTTTTCCCCGAAGGCGCCGATGGTGGGCGATACTGGGATTGAACCAGTGACCCCCTCGATGTCAACGAGGTGCTCTCCCGCTGAGCTAATCGCCCGATTGTTTTCTCACCGTGAAGAAGTTTCCCGGTGCCGGAAACGAGGCGATTTACAACCAAATGGCCGGCAAATGCAAGCCTAGATGCCACCTTTCCCCAATGAAAAAAGAATGGCGCTGAAAAAAAGGCCTTCACGCCACAAAATTGACAAAAAAAAGGCCGTGCTCGGTTGAGCACGGCCCTAGTCTAGGGAGCAAGCACCTTTACGGTGCCAAGCAATGCCGGCCATTCGGGGGGGGGGAGATAGAGTGGCCAGATATCGCGGTGCACAAAATTACATTTCACGTTCGCAATTGCAACATAAATTTTCTATATGACTGATATTTTTATCACAAAACGCAATATGCTGTGTAGAATTAAGACCTTATCCCAAGTTAATTTTGCGTCGCAACATCACTCAGCATGGCCTTTTTTTGCTGTTTTTTACCTTCAGGCTGCGGTTAAAGCGCTCTTGACCCCGGTCGCCGCGCCGGTCATGCTTTTTATTAAAAGAAGGCGGCGGTTCATGCAGTTTCCTCAAAAAATAAGGTCATTTTGCTTTCAGCCACGGGCCGGTACGCTCTTTTCACCTGTTTTAATGGTCGGAACCCTTTGCATGATCGCCCCGACCCCCTCCCCGGGCGCCCAGTCCGGTGAGAGCATGGGAACAGATGCGCAGAATCAACTTTGCGCCAAATATATCGCCCATTATCAGAAAACAGAAAATATTCCCAGCCACCTCCTGACCGCCATTTCGCTGGTTGAATCAGGTCGCTGGGACAGCAATAAAAAACAAAAATTCGCCTGGCCCTGGACAGTCATGGCCGAAGGAAAGGGAGTATTCCTGCCAACCAAGGCCGAGGCCGTGGCAAAAGTTAAGGGACTACAAAAAAGGGGGGTCTCAAACATCGATGTCGGCTGCATGCAGGTTAATCTAACCCGGTCAATCAGTTGCTTGTCGCGACACTGCTGAAAAAAGAAGGGCATCGAGTCGATGTCGTCGGCGATGGCCATGAGGCGGTGGAAGCCGTCCGTCGCCTTCCCTATGACCTTGTTCTCATGGATGTGCAAATGCCGGAAATGGATGGCATTGAGGCAACCTCCGCCATTCGCGGCCTGCCCGGTTCGTGCAGTAATATCCCCATCATCGCGGTTACGGCAAATGCGATGAAGGGTGACAAAGAAAGCTATATCGCCGCCGGCATGAACGACTACCTTTCCAAGCCTGTAGATCAGGACAAACTAAAAGAGTTGGTGCGGAAATGGGGCGCAAAGAATGAGGCGCCATCCAAAAGCACCCCAGAAGTTTCAGCCGAGGATGATTCTTCCGTGATGCCCAAAGAGACCGTCAACATGGCCATCCTTGATGAACTTGAAATAACCATCGGCGCGGATAACCTTGCCGATCTTCTTGACCAGCATATTTCAGATGCCAGGGAACGGATGCAGAGAATGCGCTTTGCCGCCCGTAAGGGGGATGCGAACTCACTGGGCCAGGAATCCCACAACCTTAAAAGCACGTGTGGAAGTTTTGGCGCCAAGCGGGTTCAACTAATTGCTCAAGAGATAGAAACAGCGAGTATAAACCAGCGCCAGGAAAAGGCCTTCAACCTGATACCAAAGCTGACGGAAGAACTCAGTGCATCACTTGAGATTCTCGAGCAACGAAAAAAACTGCTTCTTGAAAAGACGCCTTGATAATCTCAGGAACAACTATCCCAGGGCACCGATAAAATGGGTAATGCCTGTTCCAATACGACGAATGCAGTCGTAGAGGTTTGAAATCGGCCTGAATATCAGATCATGCTCCTGAGCATAACTCTGTATATCTTCACTGCGATAAGTTGCCCTCTCCCCGAAGTCTCCAGAGATCGTTTTTGGCACCGTTGGCGGAAAAATCTCTTCAAGCACTTCAATTGTCTCGGGCACATCGAGAGAAAGCAGCCTTGAAAGTATTTCCTCCCTGGTCACGCCGGTCTGCAAACTGAATTCCGGAATCCGGGTTGAGAGAAGATAGAGTTCGTGGATAAGGGCAAGACGGATTCCATGCAAGAGCAGAAGGTCATCCCTGACCTTTTTTGGAATGACGCGACCCCGCCCAACGGCCAGATGTCCGGAAAAATCCCGTCCCAGAAGCCAGCCGCGGATCTCCATATATTCCTTCTGGAAGACCCGGTATATGCGGACAAGCTTTTCGTGAAACCCGGCCTCTTCAAGGGTGCCGGCGAGCTTGATCATATCATCGCTGCGGGCCTGGTTGGATGTACGTCCGGCGCGTGAGAGCCAACGACCGGGATCGAAAGTATCAATATAGGCTTTGAATACCTCTACTTCGCTGTACGCAAAGGCGTATTCGACCATTTTCATCACCCGCCTGAAACGTGGCGAGGAGTCATAAAGAGACTGGAATTTTTCAGGATTTTTGCGATAGACCTGGCCAACACCACCAAGCGTATTCGCCAGCATACCGAATTGCTGAAGTATGGCGTTTTGCGGTATCGCCCTGGTCTGGGAGGGATGGGCAAACAGTGATGTCCCCGCCCCGCCCTCATGCTGGCGCTTTACCGGGCGGGAGCCCGAAGGATAGAGCATATTGGTGCCGAACGCCCCGAGCAGGGCGGCATAATCCGGATCGTCCATGACCTGGCAGTTAAACTGCTTGATGGTATTGACGATCTCGGCGGCATAATCCGCTTCTTCGTAAAAAGGATCTTTCTCGGCCTCGTCCGATGAGGTCAACATAGTTTCGAGGATTCGCGTCACCACAGCATAGGACGCCGTCTCGTTCATAAAATATTGATAGCCATCCCCGCCCTGGAAACTGATCTCTTCCTTAAAGGGCAGTTGACTATCCTCAAATGTCTTTCTCGAATAAGGCGAGGCCAGATAATGCAGGCGATCGACCAGACTGACGGGATGCCCCCCCCGGCCGATGGATTCACCATGGGTGTCGAAAATAACAAGCTGGACCCCCTCTAGCCCGTGACGGGCGAGAATACGACCGATATTGAGATGCAGATTCTCAATCGAAAGGGTGGCGGCCACCTGACCGAGATGCCGGCCGGCGTCAGAAAAACCAGTCTGGATGCAGAGCCGCTGGCGTTTTTTCACATAAGCCCGGTAATGGGGATTTTCGAGGACCTCTTCGATCACCTTATGGCCGCGCGTCAGAGCCACCTCAGTTTCGAAAAGGGGAGAAATGTCGATTTTATCCTCAACCCCGAACAGCTTGGCGAAATAAAGCGCGGTGAGCAGAGTGAAGGAGGTTTCACATTCGGCAATGAGAAAGCGGACCGGGGTCGTTGTATCCACATATTTGAGCATCTGGGCGACGATCATAAAGAGCCGCTTACCCGACATCTGCTCAGCCAGGATAGAACCGAAATTTATGCTTGCCGGTTTTGTCCGGCCAATGAGCTTATTAAGGGCATTGTTATAGGTCGCGCCATTAGTCGGGTCATCCGGCGAGGTTTCCATGCCAATCGCCTTGCGGATCGAGTTATGAAGCTGTGAAGCGTTAATCCGCACATGAGTGCGCGCCATGCCAAGGCCGTAATTGGTCAACTCTGCGCGGAGAACGCACAACCCATGGACACGTTTGGCCCCGATGGTGTTCTCGCGGCACTGGTCGATCGCCGTGTTGATATAGTCGATAAGCTCAGTTGACTCGACAAGACGCCGGGACCGCCCCTCGTGCATCTGTTTGGCGATCAAACGAATTTTTTCATCGTGAGAGGATTCCCTTGATTCATAGGCGCCAAAAACTTCCATTTCCTCGCTGATTTCATCAATGGCTAGTTTCAACCGCGATTGAAGCTTGGCGAGGGTTTTCCGCAACGGCTTGTTGGTGCCGGGCTTTTTATTGATCGCAATAATTTTCCGCACCGAATCGAGATAGTGCTGGAGCTGGAACAGCTGTACCCGAAGACGTTTATAGAGAGTGTCTGTCCAGTTGATGTCGGAGCGTCCATCAATGTCATAGCCGACCCAACTGGCGACAGAGAGGAGTTTTGGCGCCAGATCCTTGGCCTGGCCGGGGTAAAGATCCTCTGCGACCCAGAAAATCACGTCATAAGCGCGGCGCATGGCCGCCTGAAGGTTGGTAATCGCTTCCAAAGAGAGGGCATGTTCCTGAGCCAGATCAAGATCCTTGTCCGGGCGGTGCTCCTTCCCCATCGCCGACTTGAAAATCGCCTTTTGCCGGACTGAGGTAAGCGTCTTGCCGGCGCTGTTACGACCGGTGGCCAGGGCGACAAGCTCATGCATTAAATCGCCGGTAATGCTGAAAGTAGGATGGGCGGTAAAGACGATCCCTAAGAGTTCCTGCTCGACCCGCGCCTTGAATTCATCAAAAGGAACGGGGGTGCCCTTACCCTTTCTCTGCTTTCCTGTTTTCTGCTTTCCGGCAGGGAAAGCCAATGCCATCACCACCTTGCGCAGCAATTTATCGTTTTTATCGGGATCCAGTTCGCCAAGATAATCCCCCATACGCTCAGCTCTCAGGGCGAAGGTATTGGCCGTCAGGCGCTGAATAAGGGATTCAATCGCCGAATAGGACAGAGTTCCCTTTTCCAGCCGCCGCGAGATATCAAGAGCCAGCATCATAATCGAATTGCTGAAGGGATCTTCATCAGCGCCGGCGCGAATCCGGTCGAGGTCTTTGCACAGATCGTCCCTAAGCCTTCCCGTGTTGATCCCCTTACGAACGGGAAAACAGGCGTCACCCTTGGGAACCAGCGTACCTTTGTCCCCATCAAGTAATTTTGTCAGCTGGACACGGAGCCCTTTTCTGCTTTTTGTCATGTTCTCTTTTTTCCGCAATCCGGATTTTACGGGTTCCGGTTTTTTTGCCATCAAGATACTCCGTAATTATGATTGTTTTGCCTCTGACACCCTGATCAGGCGGACGGGTAAGCGTCTCTTTAGCCTGAGAAACGCAATATTTCCACCCTTACCCCGGGGCCGGGGCCGCCCGCATTGATTTAGACCGGAAAATCCGCCCTCACAAGGCCGGGATGCCTATTTTCGCAAATCTGCTATTATTTTCAGCCAGATTACTCTTTAAAGCCCTATGCATAGCATTAAAACAGAACCGGATGGAGGTTCTTTGAAAGCCCCGCGCATTACGATCATTACACCCTGCCTGAATGCTGCGCCTTTCCTGTCGGAGGCCCTTGAAAGCGTTGTGAATCAATGTGTTACAGGTATGGAGCATATGGTTCTGGATGGCGGCTCAACCGACGGCACTCTGGATATTCTAAATTCCTTTCCCGGCCTGCGTGTCGTCAATGGACCCGATCGGGGCTCTCATGATGCGATGAATAAGGGAGTGGAATTGGCCAAGGGGGATATCATCGGCTTTCTCAATGCGGACGACACCTATGAGGTTGGCGTTTTTACCGATATTGCCATGCATTTTGCCGCAAATACGCCGCCTAATATCTTGAATCAGATGAGCAGATCCTCCTTTAGATCAGGCCGGTGATTGTTCCAATTTATATGACGATGGACACTGAAACCTAAAAAACGGCAATTGAGGTTTCAGGCCTTTCCCCGGATTAATCTCGATAAGGATGGAGTCCTGGCCGTTTACATCGAGGGCGACGGTTATGCATGGGCCATATTGACCAGTTGCATTTGATTGGAACCGAAGATGAAATCGTTTCTGTTAATGTTGCCGAAAGCTTCGTCAATGCTCTTCCTCCCGGATCATGGGTCCACATAGTGCAGACGGAAGGCTTTGACCATCAGTGCTGCTGGATAGAACACTGGCCCAACCTCCTCCATAACCAGTAAAGTGCCGGTTAATCTCACCCCCGGAACGTTTCACAAAGCACAAAACATAATGAGCCAAACCATAAAAACCCTCAAGGAAGAGCCCCTCCTGTTCCTGGCGGCAACCGTGTTGACCGGCATTGCCGTACCGCTTTCGGCATTTGGCATCGTCTTTATTCAGGCCGCCCTGGGGCTTGCTCTTATTCTGCTGCTTTGCATTGCATACAAAGATACTGGGTTGAGAAATCGGTTTTCCATCCCGCTAAAAACACCGCCGGGAATAGCCCTGCACATAACCTTTGCAATCTGGTTTGTTGTGACGCCATGGTCCACGGATTTCGGCGAATCGTTCACGACGGTTCTTCGAACGGCTCTTTATATTCTGGGCTCAATCCTGATCTGGGCTTTCTTGAGTGTATCGGAAAGCAGAGTGCGGCTGGCGCTTGTCTGTCTGATGGGCGCATCCACCCTCTCCATAGGAATTGCCGCCTTTTGTCTTCTGTTTCCCGAAACAAGTGACCCCATTCTAAACGCCCTTCATAAGAGGCAGACCGATTCTATACATTTCTTCAAGGCATATGCTGCCGCCTCAGTCTGTTTAATTCCCGTTTTGATCTGGGCCGGTGGAAAACTGGGCAAGAGATGGTCTCGGCTTGGGTGGGGATTGGCGCTGCCAGCCCTATTCATTATTATTGCCACGTCCAATAGGGCCGCCATTGCCGGACTTGTCGCAGTGCTTTTCATATTAATTGTGCTTATGGTCTGGAACAGAAGCCGTCTGCTGTCTCTTGTCGTTATGATGGCTATCCCGGCTATTGTTCTCCCCTGGGTGTGGTGGACACGCCGCTTGCTTCCCGGCGCTTCAACCGATTTCATGCCGGCCTGGCTGGTCGACAGCCACCGTCAGTTTATCTGGCAGTTTACGCTCGAAAAATTTTCCGATTCACCCTGGGCCGGATGGGGCGCCAACCGGATCAATTTTGCCCCGGGGGCCGACACCTATAGCACCGAACTCAAAGGGATTTATATCTCTTCCCACCCCCATAACTGGATTCTGGAAATTCTGTCGGAGTGCGGTATTTTCGGCCTCACTGCCCTTCTGATTGCCCTGGGGCTGCTGGCCTGGCGTCTGATCCTTGCCTATAACCGGACAAAGGATTCCGCCTATCTGGCGCTGATCACTTTAAGCACGGCCTTTTTCGCTTCCAGTCTCTTCAACTTTTCGATCTGGTCAACTTGGTGGCTGCTGACTTATTTCGTGTTGTTTGCCATAATATCGGCCAGTCATGGAAAGCCGTTTGTCATCAAGAAGATCCTAACGGAAAGTTGAAATGAACCTTCCTTGCGTCAGCGTCGTCATCCCTGTCTACAACCGGGCCAAGCTTATCGGCCGGGCGCTAGAGAGCGTATTCACGCAGAGTTTCCAGGATTTTGAGGTGATCATCGTTGATGACGCTTCGACGGATGATCTTGGAACGGCGCTGAAACCCTTCGACGACCCGCGCATGCAGATCGTTACCCACGAAAAGAACAGAGGCGCCGGGGCGGCGCGCAATACGGGCATCCGTGCATCAAGAGGCAAATACATCGCCTTTCTCGATTCCGATGATGAATGGACAAGGCGCAAGCTGGCGCGGCAGGTTGCCTATCTCGAAACGGCCCCTGATACCACGCCTCTCGCCTGCACCGGGTTTTTCATGGATCATTCTACCGACCAGAAGGTTTACGCAACCAAGTTAGCTGAAACGACGTTTGATCTCGATATGATTTCTCAGGGCAGCCATACATGCCTCGCCACGACCCTGATGATTAGACGGTCCTGCTTCGATGAGATGAGCCTCTATGACGAAGGTTTGCCCTGTCTTGAAGTTTGGGATCTTCTCTTAAGGTTTGCCAGGCGATGGTCGATTGGCGTCATCGGCGAACCGATGGCCTGGATTCACTTTTACAAATCCCCCCCCACCGAAACCATGGGCAGGGCTATTGAACATTTCCAGGAGAATCATCGGGAATACTTGCGCACCCACAATCGACATGCGGCAACTTATCTTGAAGCCGCCATTACCAAGGAAAGGCTGGAAATATTTTACAGGAACCAGCAATTTAAGGATTCTTTAAAACTTGCTTTCTCTCTCCTCCTTAAATCCCCTTGGTTGTCCCTAGCCACCATCAAGAAAACAACTGGCGCCATTCTTCACTACATTTTATTCCGCCATAAAAAGAAAACACTTGCTACATTTGATAAAGAACCAAAAATTCTTCACGTCATTTCTTCACTTCAGACAGGAGGAGCTGAAGGGATGTTGACTTCTCTTCTCCTGCACTCCAAAGGCGGCCAAGAACATATACAGGTTGCAGTTCTTTATCCTGGGGGAGCTAACTTAGAAAAACTTTTAGAAGCGGGATATACGGTCTTAAGCCTTGGAACAAAAAGAATCATATACACGCCAATCTCTCTTCTTCGCCTGATAAGGATCATACGGCTTGAACAGCCGGATATTATTCACAGCTGGTTGTATCATGCTGATCTGATTTCGACACTTGCCCTCTATCTATCCGGAAGACGTATAAAAACGAAATTGATCTGGGGTATCCGCTGTTCGGATATGAATCTTTCAAACTACTCCCCCTTTTTACGCTTGTCGGTTTGGCTCTGCCGCCTGCTGTCCACTCTTCCCGATATGGTTACGGCTAATTCCCGCGCGGGAAGAGATTTTCACATTGAAATGGGCTATAAGCCAAAGCGGATTGAATTATTTGAAAACAGCTACGACCTCTCACTATTCACTCGCTCCCAAAAAGCCAGAAAAAAGATACGGCAACAACTGGACATTCCGGAAGATGCCATTGTTGTCATCGCAGTTGGCCGCAACGATCCCATGAAATCCTGGCCGACCTTTATAGAGGCCTTCTCGGCTAGCGGGGAGATTTTTGGGATTGTTGCCGGATCTGGGACTCTTGACCTTCCAGACCTGCCCAACCTTAGGCGCCTGGGAAGACGCAATGACGTGCCCGATCTTTTAGCCGCCAGCGATATTTTTGTTTCTTCTTCAGCCTTTGGCGAGGGGTTTTCCAATGCCATTGCGGAGGCAATGGCCTCCGGCCTACCCGTTATTGCCACGGATGTGGGAGATTCGGCCTATATTGTTCAAGAGGGGGGAATTATTGTTTCACCTATGAATCCTGGTCAAATCAGTTCTGCTATCTGCAGCCTAGCTGGCGATCCAGACCTAAGAATGTCGATGGGACAGTATGGAAGAGAACGTATTGCCACTCGATACAATATAGAGGAAGCATCAAGAAAATTATTAAAGTTTTATGATCGATCCAATGTCGAAGTCATCTGACTGATGTTCTGCCTATTCAATAGCGAGAGCCAGATCAAGCGAGTAAATGAAAGCCACACAAAACATATCAAGATTTGCCTTAATTGGCGCAGCCGGCTACATAGCACCCCGGCATATGCAGGCGATCAAGGAAGTTGGTGGCGACCTTGTCGCTGCGTTTGATCCGGCTGACAGTGTTGGCGTGATCGACAGCCATTTTCCCGAGGCCCGCTTTTTCACCGAGTTTGAACGCTTCGACCGTCATATAGACAAGTTGCACCGTGCTGGTGCCAAGGTCGATTATGTGGCGATTTGTTCACCCAACTATCTGCACGACGCGCATGTGCGTTTTGCGTTGCGTTCAGATGCAGATGCCATATGTGAAAAGCCCCTGGTTCTTAACCCCTGGAATCTTGATGGCTTGGCCGAAATGGAAAAGCACACTGGCAAGCGGGTCTACACCATTTTGCAATTGCGCCTGCATCCCGCGATTATCGCGCTGAAGGAACGCATCGACAGCCAGCCCGCGGATAAGGTGTTTGATGTGGATTTGACTTACATCACGTCGCGCGGGCGTTGGTACCACGTTTCGTGGAAAGGGGATGAAGATAAGTCCGGCGGCATTGCCGGTAACATCGGCGTTCATTTTTACGACATGTTGGAATTTGTCTTTGGTAACCTTAAGGCCAATCATGTTCACCTGCACACACCAACCCATGCTGCGGGGTACCTGGAGTATGAACGCGCCCGGGTACGGTGGTTCCTGTCCGTTGATCGCAACGATTTGCCCGAACACACAGCCGAAGGCCAAACCACCTACCGCTCCATCACCGTGGATGGGTCCGAGGTTGAGTTCTCAGGTGGGTTCACAGATTTACATACATTGAGCTATCAAGATGTGCTGAACGGCGGTGGCTTCGGTATTGATGACGTTCGTCCAAGCATCGAGGTTGTTTCCTACATTCGCACCGCTGATTTAGAACCCAACAAAGGCGATATGCACCCGTTCGCCAAAGATAGGAGCTGATCCATGGGCAACGCGCCGGATATGGAAGGCGTTTCAATTCATGAAAGCGCCTATGTGGATTTGCCATGTACCATCGGTGTGGGAACGAAAATCTGGCATTTTTCCCATGTCTTGCCCAACACCTCAATCGGTGAGGGCTGTGTGTTGGGTCAAAACGTCGTGGTGGGGCCAGATGTCACTATTGGTAATAAAGTCAAAATTCAAAACAATGTCAGCATCTATAAAGGCGTAACACTGGAAGACGGTGTGTTCTGTGGACCGTCGTGCGTCTTCACAAATGTGAATAATCCGCGTTCCGAGATTAACCGCCAAGATGAGTTTCGCCCGACGCTGGTCAAGCGCGGCAGCACGATCGGTGCCAATGCGACCATCGTTTGCGGTCATACATTGGGTGAATATTGTTTTATTGCCGCCGGCGCCGTGGTGGGCGGGGATGTTCCAGATTTTGCTTTGATGGCTGGAGTTCCCGCTAAGCGTATCGGTTGGATAAGCCGCGCCGGTGTAAAACTGGGTGATGATCTGACCTGTTCCCAAGATGGCAGCAAATACAGCCTTAATAGTGACGGCTTGCTGGAGGCTGCGGACTGATCATGCCCATCCCCTTTATCGATTTACAAGCCCAGCGCCGCGCTATGGGGTCTGCCCTAGATGAGGCCATGGCGCGCGTGCTGGACCGTGGTGACTTTATCCAGGGCCAAGAGGTCCGTGAATTTGAAGCCGCACTGGCTACCTTCACCGGCGCGGGCCATGTGGTGAGTTGCGCCAGCGGCACCGATGCGCTGACCTTGGTGGGTATGGCTGAAAACATTGGCCCGGGCGATGCGGTGTTCGTGCCGGCGTTTACGTTTGTCGCCACCGCAGAGGCATTCACTGTCTTGGGTGCAACGCCGTACTTCGTAGACGTGCTTCCTGATACGTTCAATATGAACCCTGAAAGCCTTCAGGATGGCATTGCCGACGCCAAAGCTCAGGGGCTCAACCCGCGTATGGTCGTGGCGGTGGACTTGTTCGGACAACCCGCCGATTACAATCGCCTTGCGCCCATTGCCCATGAAAACAATATGATTTTGGTCGCCGATGCCGCTCAGGCGCTGGGTGGGTCTTTGGGTGGAAAACGCGTCGGTACATTGGCCGATTACACCACCACCAGCTTTTTCCCCGCCAAGCCCTTGGGCTGTTACGGCGATGGCGGTGCGGTGCTGACGGACGTTGCCGATAAGGCTGCATTGATCAAATCTTTGACCCAACACGGTAAGGGTAGTGAAAAATACGATAATTTGCGCGTTGGCCTCAACAGCCGCCTAGACACCTTGCAGGCGGCTATTTTGATCGAGAAGCTGAAAATTTATGAAGGCGAGTTGCGGGCCCGAAATGATGTGGCCCAACGCTATTCAGGCGCGCTTAGCGAGATTGCCCAGACCCCGTATCTGTTGGCCGACACACAGTCGTGTTGGGCGCAATACACTTTGAAGTTTGAACACCGTGAAACAGCACAAGAAAACCTCAAAAATGCGGGCGTTCCCAGTGCCGTCTATTACCCCATGCCGTTAAGTCAGCAGGGTGGTTATACACAATGCCCTGTGGTGCCAGGCGGCGTTTTAGTCTCAGAACGCCTGTCCGGTCAGGTTTTGAGTTTACCGATGCACCCGTATTTGGATACTGATACACAAAGCACCGTCATCAACGCCTTAAAGGCCGCTGTTGGCGCCCCTCACCACCGCCTTAAATCTTGAGAGTGATATGGATATTCGTGGGAAGAAACTTGTTCTAATTGGTGGTGCCGGGCTTATCGGTTCCCACACAGCGGACTTGCTGGTTCAGGAAGACGTTGGTGAAATCGTTATTTATGACAATTTCGTGCGTGGGCGAGAAGAAAACCTTGCCAATGCGCTACGCGATCCGCGTGTTCGGATTTTTGATATTGGCGGGGATATTTGCCAGACAGACATTTTGAACGAAGCGTTGAAGAATGCCGATGGTGTGTTTCACTTCGCAGCTTTGTGGCTGTTGCAGTGCCATGACTTCCCACGTTCCGCATTTGACGTAAACGTGACGGGTGCCTTCAACGTCATGGAAGCTTGCCATCAGAACGATGTGGGGCGTCTGGTTTATTCCTCGTCAGCGTCAGTTTATGGCGATGCTGTTGAAGAGCCGATGAACGAAGATCATCCCTTCAATAATAAAAATTTCTACGGCGCGACCAAGATAGCCGGTGAGGCCATGTTGCGCGCTTTTCATTTTCGTTATGGCCTGCCTTTCGTTGGGCTGCGTTATATGAATGTTTACGGACCGCGTCAGGATTATCAGGGCGCTTACATTGCGGTCATTATGAAGATGCTCGACGCCATTGATCAGGGGCAGGGGCCGACGGTCATGGGGGACGGTAGCGAGGCATTTGACTTTGTTGCCGTCGAAGATTGCGGTCTTGCAAATGTGTGCGCCATGAAAGCAGGCAGTGTTGATCGTTTCTATAACGTTGGCACTGGCAAGCGAACCTCGTTAAAGGAATTGGCAGAAATGCTTGTCGACCTGACCGGCACGGATCAAGAAATTCAATACGCGCCCCGCAGTCAAGCAACGTTGGTGCGCAACCGTATTGGCTGCCCAAAACGCGCCAAAGATGAAATCGCCTTTGACGCAGAAATCGAATTGCGTGAGGGCCTGCAAAAGCTCATCGATTGGCGGAAAAGCCATATTGAAGAAGTCGAAGCGCGGCGCAGTAAAGCGCGCATTTAGAGGGCAATAGCTAAATGTGTGGCATAGCAGGCTTCATCAACACAAACAGCGCGCCGGCATCGGCAGTTGTGCTGAAAGACATGATGGACGTTATTGCCCATCGTGGTCCCGATGGAGAAGGGCAATGGGTTGAAGGTGAGGTTGCTCTTGGGCATCGCCGTCTCGCCATTATTGACCTTACGGCCGCTGCTCATCAGCCTATGCAAACGGCCGATGGTCGCTATGTCATCACGTATAATGGTGAAATTTATAATTTCAGGGAATTACGCCTAGAGCTGGAAGCCAAGGGATATCGTTTCCACTCTGATACGGATAGTGAGGTCGTTTTAAATGCCTTTGCGGAATGGGGAGTTCAGTGTCTTCTGCGTTTCAACGGCATGTTTGCCTTTGCTATATGGGATGCGAAACAACGTCAATTGACGTTGGCGCGGGACCGCTATGGTGTGAAGCCATTATATTGGAGTGTTAAAGGCAACACCTGTCTATTTGGTTCCGAAGTGAAATCCATTCTTTGCCATCCAGCCGTCAAGGCGGAGATGGACCTGCCTGGGTTGATGGAATACTGCACATTTCAAAACTTTTTTACGGATAAGACCTTATTCAAGGACATTCATTTGCTGCCTGCGGGGTGTTATGTCGTTCTACGCAATGGCGTGAATAGCAAACCTGAAATAACGCGCTACTGGGATTATCAATTTGAGGAACCGGAGACCTCAAAGACTGAGGATGAATATGCTGAAGAGTTGGATTATCTGTTTCGACAGGCTGTAACCCGGCAACTTGTTAGCGATGTCGACGTTGGAGGATATCTGTCGGGTGGTATGGATTCAGGCTCGATCGCGGCGATTGCGTCACAGCAAATTCCCAATATGCGGACTTTCACCTGCGGTTTTGACTTGAGTTCGGCATCGGGAATAGAGATGTCGTTTGATGAGCGCTCCGCAGCCGAGCAGATGTCGAACCAATACAAAACAGAACATTACGAAATGGTTCTCAAAGCCGGTGATATGGAACGCTGTATGCCTGCCATTGCCCATCACCTTGAAGAGCCTCGGGTTGGGCAAAGCTATCCTAACTTTTACATTTCAGGGCTGGCGGGGAAATTTAACAAAGTTGTGTTGGCGGGGACTGGTGGCGATGAACTGTTCGGTGGGTATCCGTGGCGCTATTATCGCGCCGTGGTGAACGATGATTTCGAACACTACACAGATAAGTATTACAGTTATTGGCAGCGTCTAGTCCCCAATGAGCTGGCCAGCAACTTTTTTGCGCCGATCTGGAATGATGTCAAAGACGTATCGACACGCGACATTTTTCAAAATGTGTTTTTAAGCCACGCCGAGAATCTGACCCGCCCAGAAGATTATGTGAACCACTCCCTTTATTTTGAGGCCAAGACATTTCTGCAAGGGCTCTTCATCGTTGAAGATAAGCTTGGTATGGCGCACTCGTTGGAAACACGCTTTCCCTTCATGGACAATGATCTGGTAGATTTTGCGATGAGGCTGCCGACGCGCTTTAAACTCGGCAATCTTGGCAATGTTGTGAAGTTGGATGAAAACGAGCCGGGCGCGAAAACATCTCGTTATTTTCAGAAAACCAATGATGGGAAGTTACTGTTGCGCAAAGTCATGCAACGTCATATTCCCGATGAGGTCGTGCAGCGTGAAAAACAGGGTTTTTCTGCTCCTGACGCCAGTTGGTTCCGTGGAGAAAGTATCGACTTTGTCCGTCGCACCTTTCTGGAAAATGAAGCCCCTCTATATCAGTTCCTTGATCGGACAACAGTGACCGAGCTCATCGAAGATCACCTTCAGGGACGAGATAACCGTCGCTTGCTGATCTGGTCATTTTTGAGCGTTAATGAGTGGTGTAAGGAGTTCCTTGATGCATAAACATGCTCGTTGGACAACACTGACAAAAGTTGGTTTCGCGACTAGGGGGAAAAGCATCAGATGATCCTGCGAGCCATCCATCCAGCAGCTACCGTCCGTGCTATTGGCGATTTTCTGCGTGTCATGGTCCGCCATCGTGAACTCATAGCTGCCATGGCGAAACGCGATATCGGGAGCCGTTTCGCGGGCCAGGTGCTTGGCAGCCTGTGGGCCGTTCTGCATCCTTTGGTGTTGATCTGCGTTTATATCGTCCTGTTCGCCTTTGTCTTCAATATTCGTATGCCCGAAGGCATGGAATTTGAGCGGTCCTACACGACCTATCTATTGAGCGGGCTGGTGCCCTGGATCGTGTTCCAGGAAATCATCATACGCTCTAGCACGGCGGTCACGGAAAATGACAATTTGGTTAAACAGGTAGTCTTTCCCATAGAGGTTCTACCGGTTAAATCGGTGTTGTCGTCGATGGTGGTTCCTATCGTTGCTTTCACGGTGCTGTTGTTGCAGGGGGCAGTGGAATCCGGCCTGCCTGCAATTGCCGTCCTGCTACCCCTTTTATTGCTTCTGCAATTGATCGCCATGGTTGGAATAGCCATGCTCCTCGCCGCAGTCGGTGTTTATCTGCGCGATCTCAAGGATATTGCCCAGGTAGGCTGCTTTATTACCATATACGCCACTCCAATCTTTTACCTGCCTGATTGGGTACCCTCAGGCTTGAAGCCAATAACCTATCTCAACCCGTTCAGCTATATGGTGTGGTGCTATCGCGACCTTGTCTATTATGGACGGTTTGAACATCCTTGGGCATGGCTGGTTTTTACATTCTTTGCCCTTCTGTCGTTTGCGATAGGTTATCGGGTGTTCCGCCGCCTTAAACCGGGGTTCGGGAGCGTGCTGTGACAGATCTTGCTATTCAGGTTCGCGGCCTCTCAAAGATGTTCAAAGTCTACAGTCAACCGCGTGATTTAGCGCTGGAGCTGGTGACGGGCCGCAAGCGACACGAGGAACATTGGGCCTTGCGTGATATCGACCTCGACATTCGCCGTGGCGAGGTCTTTGGCATCGTTGGGCGCAATGGCTCTGGAAAAAGCACGCTTCTGCGTATTCTGGCGGGGACTCTAGACAAGACTGGCGGGGAGGCAGACGTCACGGGGAGCCTGTCCGCGATTCTGGAATTGGGAACAGGTTTCCACCCGGAATACAGCGGCCGAGAAAATATCATAATGGGTGGCATGTGCCTTGGAATGAGCAGGGCCGAGACCGAAGACAGGATCGAAGAAATTATCGACTTCAGCGAGTTGAGGGACGTCATTGATCGACCGTTCAAGACCTATTCCAGTGGCATGCAGGCCCGCCTGACCTTTAGCACTTCGGTAAGTGTCGAACCCGACATCCTCATTATTGACGAAGCACTGGCGGCAGGGGATGGAGCGTTCGTCGCGAAATGCATGCAGCGGATCAAGGAAATTTGCGACAGCGGCAGTACTGTTCTCCTAGTCTCACATGGCCTTGAAACTATTTCTCGTTTCTGCAGTCGCGCGACTTGGCTCCACAAGGGGGAGATCGTGTGTACGGGTGGCACCGAGGAGATTGTGGACAGATATAAGGCATTCCTTGATGATGAAGAGGAACAAGAACTTGCTCGTCAAAACAGTCGTTTGACAGCCTCCCCCGACCGTCAGCGACAGGAAGCTAAACATCAAGGAATCCCTGGACGGGGAGAAGGCGGCATTACTGTACTCGATGCAGCCATCTATGACGGCGATGGAAATCAGCGAGATGCATTTTTGTTCGGGGAAGAAATGACAATAAGAGTCCGCGTAAGCTCCGCGCAGGATTTTGAACAACTCTCTGTTGGAATCGCCTTTCATCGTTCAGACGGCGTGGCAATGATGACGTCTAATAACACTTTCGCATTATCGGAAGATTACCAGCACACAAACACACCAATCAGTCTGAAAGCGGAATCTGAAGCTGTGCTGGCCTTGCATATCCCTTCTTTTCCACTTGGCTTAGGGCGTTATAAAATTTTATTCAATATATCCAAAACGGTTCATATTGTTTCTCAAATGGAAGCGATTTATTACAATGACCGTCTTCTCGAAATAAGTATCCGCTCTCCAAGCCCAACATATTATTTTAGACACGCGGCTGAAACTCCGACTTCCTGGTCGGTTGAACATGATCAAACCCACAAGAAAATCACTTGATCTCAAGATGAAGAATATCCAATTAACGGACGTTGCCAGCCAATGAGTCGCCGCATCATTATTATGAGGTTTCTTGGCTTGTTCCTCGGATGTTTGCGCTTGACTGTTTGGGGGCGTGGCAAGTCCCTTAATGCGCGCCAAAAGCAGTTGGTAGATGAAGTCCAGCTTTGGACATCACGTTTCTTTGCGCCTGCCCTGATGAAACCATTGGATGCTCTGGTCGCTGACCAGCTTTTGTCTAATCACAATTGGAATGGTCCTGTACTTGATGCTGGCTGCGGCGCCTGCCGGTTCGGTTATAGCATCTTCAAACCATGGCTAGACAAAGTAACCATAGATGGCCTCGATCTCGAGATCGAAATGGAAAGTAATATAGACAGTGGCCATCGAGATATGCTCAGAAATTTTTACAAAATGTCCTTCGAAGATACAGGGCTTCGGGACAATACGTATGGATTGATATTTAGCAACAACGCTCTACAAGCAGCACCCGTATTAGAAGATGCCATCAAGGAGTTCCATCGGATTATGGTCAAAGATGGCCTGCTGATTTTTAATGTGACAACGCCGGCATATCAACGGCGGCTGCGGCCTGATTGGGAGATGTTGCCACGTTATTTCACCGTCAATGAGATCAAAGATACGGTTGTTTCCTGCGGGTTTGAGGCGCTTGAGATCACGCCATATAACAGTGGTTTCTTTGCTAAAATGGACTTCCGCTATTTCATGCCCGCCTATAAGGATTTATGGGCATATGAAGTAAATTCAAGCATTCAGCCTCATGGAGCCCTATATCAGTTGTTGTTTGGGTGGTTCCGAAAGTTTCTTTCCTGCTTCTCAACAGCGTATGTCCGGGCACTCCGAGAACAAGGTGCAGGCGATAGTGGCAAGCTGTATGTTGTCGCAAGAAAACGATAGGGCCGTAGTTTATCCACGTCATGTGCTGTATTTTATTTTTCTAGGAGGGCATCTTGAACGAAAATTCACCTGATAACAGTATGCCCTATCAGCTTTTTATTGACGTTGCTTACGCGTGTAATCTGCGCTGCAAAATGTGTGACCTTTTTTCAGATGATTCGACAGCTTCATTCGCTATGCGAAATGATGGCGTTCCTCAGTTAATGGATTTCGAGGTTTTCAAGCAGATCGTTGATAAATCGCATGACATCATCACGACCTATAACACTCAGTTGCGTGGCGAGCCGTTTATCCACCCCCGATTCTGCGACATGCTGGCTTACATACGCGAGAAAGCACCAGACGCAAAGATCTGCTTTAACACCAATGGTATGCTGTTGACGCCTGAGTTGATTGACCGCTGCCTGGAGATTGGGGTCGATAATTTTTTCTTCTCCATTGATGCGGCTGATCCTGAAGTTTACGACATAATCCGTATCCGGTCTGATTTGGCTAGAGTCGAAAAAAACATCAAATATCTTCTGGATGCACGGGAAAACCCTTCGTTAAAGCATCGTCCCGAAGTTAATGTCTCATTCGTGTTGCAAGAGGATAACGAGCACGAAAAACATCAATTTCTGCAACACTGGTTGGGCCGTGCAGATTCAATATGTTTTTATACCAAGATGGAGTTTGACGGTTCACGGCTGGATCGTTTTTTTGAGCCGGCTGGGCCGCGCAAGCCATGTGAATCGCTATACCACTCTATTGCGGTTCTTTCGGACGGTGCGGTTGTTCCGTGCTGTGGGGATTCAACCCCTCACGAGGTATTGGGGTATATTCAAGATGCTTCATTACGCGAGATTGCGGCCGGTGGACGGTACCAGGAAATGCGGCGTCTTCACGAAGCCGGTCAGGCCGGGGAAATATCCTTGTGCAAGGACTGTGACACCTGGATCGCCTATGAAACAAAGCAGCTGGAACAAAAGATACGGCCCGAAGGCGCTCTGTTCAGACGGCCATGCACAATTACCCAGTCCCCAGTATCCGAAACCTGGACCTTAAAAGGGAAATAAAAGTGGACATCATCTTCTTTCAGCAGTCTCCATTACACACGGCAGTCGGATGGGGCGATGGTGGCTTGAAGCGTCTCGATGTAATGGTTGATCATTGGCGCTCGACTTCTGAAGTTATCGACACGATACAAGTGGTTGCTCTTGACGATGATTTTGAGAAGATAAAGCTTCACTTGGGAAGGCGATGCGAAGTGCTTCCGGCATCGGGAAATGATGCCCTGCCAGTGTGTGGTGACCGACTTGTCATCGTCACTGAGCCAAACTTTCATGTGCCAGTCACGCTGTTGCGCCGGCTCAAGATATTCACAGAGAGAAATATTGGCCGAAAGGTTGTGAAGCTCAATTCACGCCATCGTGCTTCGACCGTGGGGCTTGACTGCCAAGTTTTTACCCGCGAATTGACCTCACTGCTCCGCGAAAAAGGTCGAACCGTACAGGGCGTAATGTACGGGGCATGGACGCAATCGGACCTAGTCTATGAAGAAACAATCTTTTCAACTAGTGAGGATGAAAGAGAAGCCTACAGGCAAAAGCTGGACATGACTATTTTCCCCAGCGAATTGGCGCTAGAGCCAACGACACATTGCAACCTCGCCTGCACGATGTGCACGTACCATTCGGACAAATACAAATCGCCCCGGGTCGGCTCTTATGTGCCCAAAGAAGAGTTCCGGCACATGGATGTCGAACTCTTTAAACGCCTCATCGACGAGGCAGCGGCGATGAATGTTACAAAGCTCTGCCCACAGTACCGGGGCGAGCCGTTTCTTCATCCGAGTTTTATGGAGATGCTCGAATACGCCATTTCTAAAGGCGTTACAAACATCGCCTTTCCAACCAATGGCACCTCTCTCAATGAAAAAAATGCCCGACGACTTGTCGATATGGGGCTGCATACCCTGCAATTCTCGATTGATGCCTTGTCCAAGGATGCCTACTTGGATATCCGGATAAACTCTGATTTCGAGCGGGTCCAAGAAAACCTGCGCAACATCATTGAGTATCGCGACAGCAAAGGGCTAACACACCCGGTCATCGGATTGACGTTCGTGGACTTACCCGAAAACGTAAGCGAACGAGAAGATTACATTCGGCATTATAGTGGGCTTGTCGATTTTATCCGAACAAGTGTCGGCGTCAGTTACGCTGAACTCCATTCCGGGTTGCCGGGTGAGTATTTTGAATGTCCAGACGACTGGCGTCCGCCCTGTCGGCTCATTACCGAGCAAATTGCAGTTTCAAGCGATGGCATAGCCGGTCTGTGCCATCCCGATTCAACAAAAAGTCACGTTATAGGCGACTTGAATAAACAGAGCCTTCAAGAGGTGTTCAACGGTCGGCGACTGCGAGATATCTGGGACGCGCATCTGGAAAAATCATCTTCGGTTCCGCAAATTTGCGATAAGTGCCAGATTTGGAAGGCTGACATATTCCGTGACCTTCCCTCATTTGACCCCGACAATGTTTCTGTGACCGGTGGTCCCATGTGGGTTCAGTACTACAAATTAAAGCCACAACCCACCACGCCGACTGTATCCACTGGGCTGGTGTGGGAAACGGCACAAAGAATCATCAACAAGGCCAAGAGCCTAGTCTCCTAGGTGAACCGTGTGTTTTTACACTCGAAACCCAGGGAGAACATTTCCTTCAAGGTTTCTGCATATTTAGAGGATGGGCAGCAGATTGGCTGACGGCACCCAATTTCAGATCGACACTGGTTCACCAGGCGCAGAAGAGTGGGATGATCTGGTCGCCAAATGTCCCTGGGGGTCGTTTTACCATGGCTATGACAACCTGAATATGATTAGGCACCTCTTAGGGGTGGAGCCGCGTTACCTTTTGCTGAGGGAGGGGGAACGGCTTATCGGTGGGCTGGCATGGTGCGAAAAAGAAGGCCCCGCGGGAACGGTGGCCAATGCGCTGCCTTTTTACGGTTCTTACGGTGAGGCTTTGGCGCTTCCCAACCTGCCGGACGATGCCATCATACTTCTGTACCAAACGTTCCTTGATGGTTGCCGCGACCGCGACGTGGTAGCGGCGACCATCATCACAAGCCCTTTTGCCGAACGAGACCGTACCGAATGGCATATAGAAAGCCTTTCACCTGATATTATCGACAATCGGCTTTGCCAAATGACGTCGTTACCGGATTGTCGAGGATTGTGCCGCCCGGAGGCCGAGAAGCGGGTATTGAATGTTCTTCGTGGGTCCGCAAGGCGTGCCGTTCGCAAGGCCCGCAAGGAAGGCGTATCGGTTAGGCCAGCTGCTTCTCTTGATGAGGTTCGGATTGTTGCAAATCTTCATGCCGATAACATCGACGGAAAGGGAGGGCTGAGCAAACCCTTATCTTTCTTTAGATTCGCGTGGCAGCTTCAACAGGCTCCTACTTCACAAGCCGTTGTATTAGTCGCCGAATGGCATGGCAAAATCATCGGCGGTGTTGTGATGTTCGAGACCAATGACACTTTGGAGTATCATACGACTGGTATGGACATGGAGCACAGCAACACACGGCCCACCAATGCCATAGTTTTTGGGGCAATGGTTGACGGTTCCATCCGAGGGTTGCGCTACATAAACTTCGGCGGAACGTGGAAAACTCAAGAAGGCATCCACCGGTTCAAAGCATCGTTTGGTGCTGAAGATCGCGACTACCAATACCTGACCTGGCTTTTTGATCCCACACTTCTGCATCAAACAGCAGAACAACTGGCTGCGGATTACCCTGGCTTCTTCGTCGTTCCCTATTCTGCCTTGGACGGAACCACTTAAGCCATGATGTTCCTTCCGCGATTGATGGGATTTAGTCGGTGGCATTGGATTGGATTCCCCGCTAGAAAGGGGGGGAATGCTTCTCTTTATTTGTGTCGTCGGAAAACCCGTAAATGACATGTAAGGTAACGCCATGGGAAGGTTAATTTCCCGTATTCGGAAATTACTAACGGGCAATCTCGAACAACGTTTGCAGAGCGAGTTCGATGAATGCCGACAAAAGCTGGAACACGAAGCTGCGCTGACGGCCTACTGCAGCGCGAGCAACCGGCAATTGCTCGAACCGTTAAACAGAGACGGCGCCCCGATACGGGTTGGCTTGACAATGAATCTTGCCAATAATTTTTTCCACCTAGCAAACGGCCTGCGCGCTGCAGGTGTAGAAGCAGACCTGATTCTGTATCGAAGCGCCTTTGACAATTCCCTGCTTGGAGACCCGCGATGGGAGATTGAGGAGGTAGAAGTCACAGATTTAGATCAGTTGGATTTGGGCGTTCTATCATCGCCAATTCCCCCTCATGTCCGTGAAATAGAGGCGGAACCCGACAACCCTCAGTACGAACCTCACCCATCAGGCAAGGTCCTGCTGAGCAGTTGGAAAAACGCCGAGAAGTTTATCGCCTGTCTTCAGCAATACGATATTCTCATCGTTTCAGGGCCATCGGTGGCTTTCGCACCATTCACCGGCAAACCATATATCACCTTTCCATTTGGGGGCGATTTGATGGTCTATCCGTTTGGCGACGATCATTTTGCCAGACTTCAGGCGGCAGGCTGGCGTCGGGCAAATGGACATATCTTCTCCGGAGGATTTGAAACTAAATACGCGGACATTCTTGGTTTAGGCAATTACACGCACATACCACATTACATAGATACAGAACTCTATCGCCCCACAGAAGATGAAAAATTCCGCCGTCAACTACTTAAGGAACACGACTGCGACAAACTCTTCTTTATGCCATCAAGGCACCACTGGCCGATAAAGTGCCAGGACAGGGTTTTGCAGGCCATAGCAAATTTGAAGGACCGTGGCCGCACGGGTTTCAAGGTCCTGCTGACGACATGGGGAGACGACTTTGGCCGCAGTTGTGCCCTGATCAAAGAATTGGGCATCGATGACTATTGTGCTTTCGTACCCACGATGTCCAAACCTGTTCTTCGCAAATATTTTGCTGCAGCAGATTTGGTTTTGGACCAGTTTGCACTAGGAGAATACGGCACCCTTACGCTTGAGGCGATGGCAATGGCCCGTCCCGTAATGTTGCACTACAAGTTCGACGACGCCCCTCCGATCCTGAATGCGGCCACCAGCGAACAGATCGCCGAGGGGCTGGAATTCGCCCTAGACAATCCACAGAAAATGGTAGAGCTCGGCAAGCGCGCGCGTGAATGGGTCGTAAAGACGCATGGTCCTGACGTTATCAATAAGTACGTTGCCGCGTTGGAAGCAACGCTAGAGGGAGATATCCTTCCCGCTTGCCCGCCCTTTATGACCTTAAATGATCGAATCCACACACCCATCCCGTCTGAAAAATAAATACTGACACGATAATGAAAAAGCTCCCTTTAACCCGTCCTGTCTTCGATGATCGCGAACGCAAAATGCTCGACAAATGCCTTGCGAGCGGATGGGTGACACAAGGCCCACTGGTGGCACAGTTTGAAACCAATCTTAGCGATATGATTGGGGTCCCGCATGCCCTCGCCACAACCTCATGCACTGCGGCGTTGCATATGTCTGTCCTTGCTGCTGACATCGGTCCTGGCGATGAAATCGTGGTGCCTTCGTTCACTTGGGTTACATCAGCTCATTGCGCAGAATACGCAGGGGCTACTCCGGTATTCTGTGACGTCGACCCAGCCACGTTCAACCTTGACCCTGCCTCGCTCCGGTCAGTGATCTCGCCCCGTACAAAAGCGATTTTGGTGGTCCATTTGTTTGGGCAAGCCGCACCAATGGGTGAAATTATGGAGATTGCGGACACTCATAACCTCCTCGTAATCGAAGATGCAGCCTGTGCGATCGGCACCACCTGGCAGGGGCGTCATGTCGGAAGCTTTGGTTTTGCGGGCTGTTTTTCTTTCCATCCGCGCAAGGTCATCACCACGGGCGAGGGAGGGCTGGTCACTACCTCTTCGCAGGCCGTAGCAGACCGCATTGCCATCTTACGCAATCACGGCACAGGCGGCTCCCACATCAGTGGGCCAGACGCCACGCCAAGCCCTTGGCACTTCAGCCCTGTCGCACATGCCGGGTTCAACTTGCGGATGTCCGACATCAATGCCGCCGTCGGCCTAGCCCAGTTGGACAAGTTGGAAGGCCTGTTGGCAGAACGTCGTGGATGGGCCGAACGCTACCACGCTTCGCTCGCAGACAACCCGGACGTGATCGCGCCGATGGCCGCCCCGGACAGCGGGCACACCTACCAGTCTTATGTTGTCCGCATCGCTGAAGGCGGCGAGGAACGCAGGAACGCCGTGATGCAGGGCCTGGCCGACGCTGGTATTTTTACCCGACCAGGGACCTATGCCGTTCACGCCACTGAATTCTATCGTGAAAAGTACGCAATCCGGCCTGAGGATTTCCCCAACTCTCTGCGCTGCCAGCAGGAAACCATAACCCTGCCGATCTTCCCTGGCATGACCGACCAGGATCTCGATTGCATCACGTCAAACCTGGAACATGGGCTGGGGCAGCGCACTTTATGACGACTGTGGCGCCACCAAGAATTTTGCTTATGGGTAATATTGCTGGCAACAGTTATACGCTGGCCAAGCTTTTACGACGCCGGGGCATCGAGGTTGACTGCTTCTCTCACGGGTATGACTACCACATCGGCTCGCCCGAATGGGAGGATGCGGACTTCAAGACCAAAGGAGAGATCAAGGAATTGGGGCATGATTGGTCCTCGATGGATTTGAATGGTTTTGAGCGGCCACACTGGTATTTCGAGGAATTTTCAAGTGATGCTTCTAAGTTCCAATATTTGGCTCAGGCGCCCTCTCAGGTTGATCCCGAAATGGTGTTGGACCCGGGCTTGAAATGGCATCCATTTGCCTATACGGCTCAATATGGCCTGCGGGGCTGCAAACCTGACTTTTTCCGCTATGGCCGTTTATTCAAAAAAGTCGTGTCACTAGCTTTAGGATGGTTTAAAAATCTGCCGCCACATTACCTTCATCTGATTAAAACTTACCGGTGCTGTGCTGGCAGTGCCGGATTTTCCGGTGAGCTAACTGTTTTCGATATTGCTCATTTCGAGCAGCAAGCCCATTTCGCGCACCTTTTCTCTAAATACGATTTGATACAGGTAGCCGGGCTGTATGACCCTGGCTACCCTGTCCTTCTTGCCCCTGACAAGCCGCTCGTGTACTTCGAACATGGAACGTTGCGAGAGGCTTACGAGCGCCCGACAGCAATCAACCGTATGATGGTGCTTGCCTGCTATCTTGCTAAAAACGTGGTTATCACCAATGCCGATTGCTGGGGCGTTGCAGAGAAAATGGGCGTTGCGGATAAGGCCGTATTTATTCCCCACCCCATCGACGATTCAATTTTTCAGCCTGCGGCAGAGCCTGAACTGCGGCGTGAGTTTCAGGAACAAACCTCCAGCGAATTTATAATATATAGTCCAGCCCGCCATACCTGGGATGAGAAACGAAACTACATTCTTATTGAAGGTTTTGCTCAGGCGCGGAGCCAGGGTGTTCCCTGCGGTCTGGTTCTCTGCGAGTGGGGAAAAGATATGGACCGCTCACAGGAGTTGTTGGCCGAACGGGGTATTGCGGAATATACGACATGGTTGCCTGTCCAGCCAAAGCTACAATCGGCTCGCAACATCAACGCTTGCCATATTGTTATTGATCAGTTCTTTTACCAGGCATTTGGAACTGTCGCGGCAGAAGCGTTAAGCTGCGGTAAAGCTGTGGTTATGAAGTTTGATGCCGAAGCGCACCGGAAGGTGTTTAATGAGCTTCCTCCTATCGTTGATGCCAAGGATCCGCCTTCAGTGGCGGATGCTATTCATAGGCTGTGGGAAGATGCCGATTTAAGAAAAAACATCGAAAACAAGTCACATGCTTGGTTTGAAAAATACCACAGCTCGGAATTGGTCGTCCGAAAACACCTTGATATTTACTCCCGGATACTCGACATAGACCTTCATACCCTCTGATACGGAAAGCATCTTCAAACATGTCTAAAGCAGCGTTTTCTGCAGCTATCGTTTACAGGGGTGAACCGATCTTCACTATTTCCCGAAAAGGGAAGACCCTCGCGGAAAGAATGGTCGACACCCTACGAGCTGTGGAAGGGATAAAAGATGTATTAGTTCTGGACCGGTCCGGTGAACAGTCCCCGGACATAGCCTTGGCCTGCAAAAAATTGGGGGTAAAGCTTCACAAAGCATCGCGCCGTAATCCGTTGTCCGCGAGCTTCCTGGCGGGTGCGCTCATCCAACGCAGCGGTGTCATGCTGGTTCCTGCCGCCTTTCCTTTCGTCCAGTCCAAATTTGCTCAAGAAGCCATCTGTAAAATGAAGAACGAAAACCTAGATGTTCTTCAATTCAAAGATTTCCCAGAGGGACTGGCCCCCACCGGGGTGTACCGGACAGGTCATTTGGCCTCCACCAGCATTAGCTCCCTCATTGATCTGTTCACCGGAACTCGACGTGCATTTTCAGTCCGTGTTCGCGATAAAAATGCGCGATGCGGGAGTATGAAGTGGGAAGATGTCGTTTCCCAAGTTCCTGTTAGATCATTTGCGGTGCGTTCTGCTGAAGACATCAAAAATATGGTGGAAGTATGGCCAGAGCTTGAGACAGACGATTGTGGCGAGATGCTCTTGGAGGATGTTTTCTCAGCCACGCGCCTGGATACGTACTTGGACTGGCTGAGCAAAAGTCAAAAAACTTCACCCACTCCACATCTCGTTAATGAGCACTTGAATGACCTGGAACGGAAATTTGAACGTACGACCCTGAAATCTTACCCACCCTACGTCTGCCTAAACCTCACGCCAATGTGCAATGCCCGTTGTACATTCTGCACGTACGACCCCAAGGCGCTTGAACGCAAAGAGTTTATAAGTTTGGATGCCGTCAAGCAGATGACATGGCTGAAATACACTTCAAATTTCGCCATTTGGGGCGGGATAGGTGACTCTTTAGTTCATCCGCAATTTAGCGAAATGTTCAGCCACGTCCGTGAGACACACCCTCATCTCTCAATTAGCCTGTTTACCAACGGAATCTCTCTTACAAAGGATATTGCCGATACTCTGGTAGGCAAGCTCGATACCTTCAACTGTTCTTTCAATGCCGCTTCGCGCGAAGTTTTTTTGGAACTGATGCGGGTGGATAAGTTCGAACAAGTTCGTGAGAATTTGCGCTATTTGGCTCAGCGGCGAAAGGAGACGGGCGCAACCAGGCCACATCTGACGGCATCTTTGGTTATGACCAAGGAAAGTCTCAGTGATATCAAGCCCTTCGTTGATCTCATGTACGAACTGGGTTTCGATGCGGTTACCTTTGCGAACTTTGTGTCAACAACAACCGTTCACAAACGCGACATGGATATCTCTTCATCGCTCTACCTTTGTAAGGAAGAAGCGGATGCAGCTGTATCTTCCGCCATTGAGCGTGGTAAGGAACTGGGCATGACCATCAATATGCCGGCACTCTTTTCCGAAACCGAAGGTGTCAACATCGTTACAGGAACGAGATTAAAGGCTCCTAAATGGGAAAAATGTACGGACCCATGGCGGATGTGCTACCTCACCGTTAACGACGTCGGGGTGCCACAAATGGTTTTCTGCTGTTCCGGGCTTTATTACGATGTCGACTATGACCCTGAACACCTGGACGAAGAGAGCCTATGGAAAGTTTGGAATCATCCCGCCGCTCAATTTTTCCGAAAAACGACAAACCACCCAGGCGAGAATGCAATATGCACATATTGCAAGACAGTTGATCGATTTGATCCTGACAATGCGTTCGCAGTCTACGATGCCTATGACCAGATGAAACCGATTTTCGAATCTATTGCAGTGAAAGCGGAAACGGGTTCATCCTAGGGAGAGCATTCGGGAAATACTTCGCTCAGGTATTGCGGGAGTAATCATTTGATTTCCATTACGTTTGATATGGATTGGGCGCCGGACTGGTGCATCTCCTTATGTGCCGATATGGTTGAGAAGGATGACTTTAAGTCGACTTTCTTTGTAACTCATGACTGCGATGTTTTGGGCGACTTAAACAGTAAGCCATGGTTATTTGAGACAGGTATTCATCCTAATTTTCAACCTGGCTCCAGC
>CAZAKR010000014.1:0-60593 GCA_964486105.1 uncultured Rhodospirillaceae bacterium
GGGGAAGAGCCCGCACCGCAAGAAACCACCCAAACAGCGGCAGAGGGCGGGGAAGCAACCGCACCGGAAGAAGAGTCCGACCTTGCGGCGATGCTGGACGAAGAACCGGCGGCTGAGGAAAGCGCTTCTGAGGGTGCGGCGACCTATTCCAGTATGGACCTCGATGTGGAAGAGGAAGAAGCCGAAGACGCCGAGGAAGGTGAATCGGCGCAAGGGGATGGGGAAAATACAGCCGTATAAATCCGCTGTATAATTTGAATAAACGCTCTGTCGGCTGTCAGCGCGACCTTGCCGAATAGGCGAGGGACAGCAATATCCTGTGACAGATGGTCTCTGCCGGAAAGCCGGTGGTCTTGCAATCAATCTCAGCCTCAAGCAGACGATCCATCGCAGCGCGGGCGCGGGCGGGCGACCAGGTCCTGAGCTGGCGCAAAAAACGGTCTTTGAGTTTGAAAAAAAGCGGCGGCTTTAGTTCGCGCAAAGCCAGATCAACCGGCGCCCCCTCGGCCATTTTGCTGCCGACCCGGTAAAGGCGCAGAAAATGGCCCGCCGCACCGCGTAAAAGGGCGGGCGGGGCCATCCCTTCGAGAAAAACCCGCTCCAGGGCCTGCTCTAGCTGGGGCAGGTTTCCCTCTCCCACCGCATAGGCGATATCCTCGAAAGAAAGCGCCGAGCTGTCGGAAATGCAGGCGCGCGCGGCATCGAGGTCAATTTCGCCACCATCACCGGCGTAAAGGGCCAGCTTTTCCAATTCCTTGCGGGTCAGTTGGCGGTCAACGCCGAGATTGCGGGAAAGGAAGCCCAGGGCCTCGGGCGAGGCGGATACCGACAGTTCTTTTAAGGTGGTGCGGATGAACCCGGTAAGGTCGCCACCCTGATCGAGATAGGAGGGCAGAGAAGCGGCGTTTTCCGCCGTCTCGAAAAGTTTGCGCAGACGGGAGCGCGGCGGCAATTCCCCGGCCTCAACGACAATGAGCGCCTCACCGGCTGGATCGGCAAGAAAGGATTTGAAAATATCGGCGAGATTGTCGCCGCCGCCGCGTATGAGGATGGCGCGGCTGCCGCCGCTCAACGAAAGGCTGGCGGCCTCATCGGCAAGACGCGGCGGATCGCCGGCAAGGGAAGCGGCAGGCATCTCGACAAAGCGAAAGGGGTCGTCGAGTGCGCCGTCAACGGCATCTCCGGCCAGCTTCCAGCAGCGTTCGCGTACTGCGCCGGCATCGGGTCCATAAACAAGAATGGCTCGGGCCTTTGGATCGGGCCTGGCGATAAAGGCGGCGACTTTCCCGGCGCCTATCTTCATCTGGCGGTTCTTGATCTTCCGGCCTTGCTCTTGAGTCCGGAAATAACGAAGGAAATACGGGTTTTTATGTCGTCGGCGATCAGGTGCATGTTGTTTTTTATGGCGTCTTTTTCGGCGCTCAGCGTCGCATAGTCAGAGGTCAGAATATCATAGCCGCTGGTTGAACTGCTCTGGCCGGTATATAGAAGCTCTCCGTTGGCAACCCGGACAAGCCGGTAGGCGGCGTTGACGATCATATTGGCCCGGGTGACGGTTTCGTCCTTGCGGATACCGAGGCTCTGGACGCTCTCAGTGGTTTCGGCGTAAAGGGCGAAAAGAGGCTGCCGGGGCTGGCCTTTCGGGGTCAGCCGCTCGATCAGAAAATTACGTAAAATCTGTCCCGGCCTGTTTTCTATGGGATAGATCTTTATGCGCGCCAGCTCGGGGATGACGGTTGTATCTCTCTCGCCGTAAAGGGGGCGAAAGCTGCAGCCCGAGACCAGAGAAGCGCTCAGGAGGAGAAGAAGGCCAATCAGAGCCGGGCGGGAAAGAGATGTTCTAGATGACAACATTGATAATCCTGTTCGGCACGATGATAACCTTACGGACCGGTTTATCGGCAATATATTTTATAACTTCGGGTCGCGCCAATGCTTCGGCCTCGGCCGCTTCTTTATCCATGTCCCGGGGCAGATTGATGGTGGCGCGCACTTTGCCGTTAACCTGAACGGCAATCGTTACCTCTTCATCGACAATTAAAGCGGGATCAGCCTCCGGCCAGGCATTCTCGGCGAGCAGGCTCTGGTGGCCGAGCTGGCGCCACATTTCTTCACACAGATGGGGCGTCATGGGAAAGAGTAGGCGGGCACAGGCCTCAAGCCCCTGGCGCAGAACCGGACCGATGTCTTTCGCCCCTTTATCGATGGCGCCGAGATGGTTGCTTAACTCGCGGATGCGGGCCACTGCCCGGTTGAATCGAAATCTATCCAGATCATCCGTCACCGCGGCAATGGTCTTGTGGGTGAGGCGGTGGGTTTCCAGGGCCGGCCCGGAAAGGCCCGACGGGATCGCTGTTTCGGGGGCGGGGAGCGGTAATACGGGTTCACTGACCAATCGCCACAGGCGATTGATATAGCGCCAGATCCCCTCAACCCCGTCATCACTCCATTCCAGATCACGCTCCGGCGGGCTGTCCGACAGCATGAACAGCCGCGCCGTGTCGGCGCCGTAGGTATCGATGATGGCGGCGGGATCGACGACGTTCTTCTTCGACTTGCTCATTTTTTCGATGCGGCCGCGCTTTACCGGCTGACCGCTTTTGGCATGGACAAGTTCGCCCTTATCCCCAGGCCGCACTTCTTCGGGATAGAGCCAGTTGTCGTCTGAATCCTGGAAGGTTTCGTGACAGACCATCCCCTGGGTGAGTAGGCCGGTAAAGGGTTCGGGCACGCCGGGATAGCCGCATTCGATCAGGGCGCGGGAGAAAAACCGTGAATAAAGAAGGTGCAGAACCGCATGTTCGATACCGCCGATATATTGGTCCACCGGCATCCAGTATTCGAGTGCTGTGCGGTCAAAAGCGGTTTGCGCATCCGGCGCCGTAAAGCGGGCGTAGTACCAGGAGGATTCGAAAAAAGTATCGAAGGTATCGGTTTCGCGCTCTGCAGGCCCATTGCATTGAGGGCAAGCGACACTTTTCCAGTCCTCGTCACGAGCCAGGGGGTTGCCGGGTATATCAAAGGAAACGTGATCTGGCAGGGTCACCGGCAAATCGGATTCGGGCACCGGCACGGCGCCGCATTTATCACAATAGATAATCGGGATCGGACAGCCCCAGTAGCGCTGGCGGGAAACGCCCCAGTCACGCAGACGGTAAACCGTCGCCGTTTTACCTTCGCCGCTTGCCTCAAGCTTTTCGGCCGCGCGCACCTTGGCCGCCTCAACCTCAAGGCCGTCGAGAAAGTCGGAATTGATCAGGGTGCCGTCGCCGGTATAGGCCTCGTCCTCTATATCAAAAGGCTTGCCGTCCGGGGAGACGACGACGGCCACGGGGAGATCGTATTTACGGGCGAAGTCCAGATCCCGCTGGTCGTGGGCGGGACAGCCGAACACCGCACCACTGCCGTAATCCATGAGAACGAAATTGGCGACGTAAAGGGGGAGAACCGCACCCTCGATAAAAGGGTGGCGGATTTTAATGGCGGTATCGAAGCCCTTCTTTTCGGCTTTCTCGATGATCTCTTCGCTGGTCCCCATTGACTGGCATTCCTGGATGAAGGTGGCCAGGGCCGGATTGTCCTGGGCCAGTTCGGCGCTTAACGGGTGGTCCGGGGCAAGGGCGCAAAAGGCGGCGCCGAAAATGGTGTCGGGGCGGGTGGTGAAAACTTCCAGCCGGTCGTCGCGGCCCTCCATGGAAAAATAAATATGGGCGCCTTGGGAACGGCCAATCCATTTCTCCTGCATCAGGCGCACTTGTTCGGGCCAGTTTTTCAGTGTTTCCAGACCCTTTAGAAGATCATCGGCAAAATCGGTAATTTTGAGGAACCACTGGCTGAGCTGGCGGCGCTCTACCGGTGCGCCCGAACGCCAGCCCTTGCCGTCGACAACCTGTTCGTTGGCCAGCACCGTGTGGTCTATGGGGTCCCAGTTGACGAAGGATTGCTTGCGATAGGCGGTTCCCTTTTTCAGGAAATCGAGAAACATCTTCTGTTCGAACCGGTAATAGTCGGGCTGACAGGTGGCAAATTCCCGGTCCCAGTCATAAGACAGTCCCATGGGCTTGAGCTGGTCGCGCATGGAATCGATGTTGGCCGTTGTCCACTGGGCCGGGTGGACATTATTTTCGATGGCGGCGTTTTCCGCCGGCATGCCGAAAGCATCCCAGCCCATGGGGTGGAGCACGTTAAATCCCTGGGCGCGCTTAAACCGCGCCACCACATCACCGAGCGTATAGTTGCGCACATGTCCCATATGGATGCGCCCGGAAGGATAGGGAAACATCTCGAGCACATAGAATTTCGGCCGCTCAGGGTCCATCGTGACCTTGAAGCAATTGCTCTCATCCCAGGCCGTTTGCCACTTCGGCTCTGATTCCTTGACGTTATAGCGGGACATGGGCGCGGACTCTTTATTGTTGGTATTGATATGCTCTAATGGCCGGAGGAGGGAAAAGCAAGCCCAGCGATGGCGCCGATCCCGGCAACGGGAATACCCGACAGGCGGCGAAGGGAGGACCCGGTTATGCCGCCAAGGGCGTAAACCGGCAGACGCGATTGCCGCACCATGGCGGAAAAGCGCAAGAGCCCGAGGGGCCGCCGGCCTGGATGGCTTTTGGTGGCGAAGACGGGAGAGAGAAAAACCGCATCGGCGCCGAGGCCAGCGGCCCGGCCGAGGGCCCGCTTTGAATGGGCGGCAGCGGTGACCAGCAATTGCCGTCGGCCCTTTCGCTGGATTTTCCCGAAAAGCCGGACGAGAGAAGGCGCATGACTGCCCCAGGCGCCACGAGGCAGATGAAATCCGTCGGCGCGACAGGCCAGCCCCAGGCGGACACCAGCCGCATCGGCCGCGGCGACGATAAAAACCAGCCCCCGGCGGCGGGCAAGCGCGGCAAGGCGAAAGGCTAGGGCCTTGCGTTCCGGGTCCTTGTAATGACGCAAAAGGATCGCCGCCCCCCTGGGCAGTTGCCGCGCCGCGGCGAGTGGATCGGCAAGGCGGGTTGCATCGCTGACCAGCACCAGGGTCGGCAGACAAGGGCCGTATCCTCGCCGGCGTTTTTGCGGTTTCGATAAATTGAGCAAGGGCGCGGGCTCTGATAGGGTCGGGGTCAAACCTGCAATCCGTCCGTTTTTCAGCAAGGGAAAGACAAACTGCCATGGCCGCCCCCGATCCGCAATCGCAACCAGCCCCTGACGTTGCCGCCAATCTTATCAAGGTGCGCGAGACGATAGCGGGCGCGGCAAAAGAGTACGGCCGAAAGGCCGAGGAGGTTACCCTGGTCGCAGTTTCAAAGACTCATGACGCGGCGCGTATCCGCCCCGCTTTGGAGGCCGGGCAAAAAGTGTTCGGGGAAAACCGGGTGCAGGAGGCGGGTGAAAAATGGCCCGGACTGCGCGCTGATTTTGCAGATGTTACCCTCCATCTGATCGGCCCTCTTCAGACCAACAAGGCCGAGGACGCAGTGCGTCTTTTCGATGTGATCGAAAGTGTCGACCGGCCAAAGCTGGCCAGGGCGCTTGCCGCGGCGATGGAAAAAACCGGGCGGCGCCCCCAGTGCTATGTTCAGGTCAATACCGGCGAGGAGCCCCAAAAGGCCGGGGTTTCGCCGATGGAAGCCGACGCCCTGATTGCTGCCTGCCGGGACGAGCATGGTCTCGATCTTGTCGGCCTCATGTGTATTCCTCCGGCAGATGAAAATCCGGCGCTCCATTTTGCCCTCCTGCGCGAGATTGCCCGGCGCAATGAAATTGAAAATCTGAGCATGGGAATGAGTGGTGATTTCGAAACGGCGATCCGTTTCGGGGCCACCCATGTGCGGGTCGGCACTCTGGTCTTCGGCCAACGGGAAAAGCCGAAAACCGTTTAGGCGCCCGGCCGGGCTTCCCCTACGATCAGGCGACTGGCGCCATCGGCCCTTTCAAGAATCTTCAACAGATCGCCGAGCCCCAGGGCGACACAGCCCTCGGTCGGCGCAAGGCCGCCATCGCCTTCGTGCCCGGCGAGGTGAAGAAAGACGGCGCTGCCCCGGCCTTTTTCCACCGGGTCGTCGTTATGGCCGAGGATGACGATCAGGTCATAGCGGTGATCGTCCCGCCACAGGGTTTCGCAATGTCCCGGATAGGGCAGGGAAACAGGCTGGTTATAGGCGGAATCATCCGGGTCGTCGCACCAGCCGTCTTCGGGCAAAAGCGCCCTTGCCTGGAGGCCGGTTTGGGGGGTGCTCAGGCGGTCGGCCCGATAGAGCAACCGGCGCAGGGGAAAGACGCCGATTGGCGTTGTGCCGTCGCCTTCGACTTTGTCTGAGTGTATGCCGCCGCGGCCCAGGGCGCAGGGAAAGTCCAGATCGGCGCAGACCAGACGGCCCTCATGGGGCGCGGTCTTGGCGGGGAAAACGAAAATATCCATGAATAGGACTATAGCTCCGGGCCGGCGCGTCCCCAAGCTGTCGCGAATTGGAAAAAGAAAGACCGTCTAGCGGACGATGTTGAGAACAACCGGCATGCGATTGTTTTTCTCGATCGCCATGGCGCGGTATTTGTTGAGCCCGTCCATCATCGAATTTGTGAAATCGATTGCCTTCGGGGCCGGGGCGGCACCCGCACCGGGCCTGGAATTGGCGCTGGTGTCGATTGTGGCCCTGGCGGGGATTGCGGTGCTGGGGGGCGTATTGACGGCGCGGGCCGGGCGGACATTCTGGATTGCCGGCGGCGGCTGGGTGGCAACCGGCGCTTTGGCGGCATCGGCCAGACTTGTCACGGTCACCGGATCAAGCGGCGCGGCTTGCGCCGTCTGTGTGCCGTCAAGCCAGGGTAAATTGTTAATCGCAACCCGGGGGCCGGAAAGATCGGGCGAGAAGGCAGCGACCCGATCAATTTGACCCTTGGGCTCTCCTTTGACCGCGCCGTCGGCCGGGGCGATGTTCGTTACTTCCTGTGCGCCCAAAGGGGCGGCGGCGTCATCGGAGGTGTCGGTGGCTTTGGCGATATTAACCGGCTCGGTCCCATCGGCAGGGGTGCGGCTATAGGTAACCTTGCCGGCCATATACCAGGGGGCGTCGGGATCGGCGGCCTCGGCAACCAGGGTGCCGGTGGCCTCGTCGTCACCGAGAAAGGCGGTGTAGATATGTTCGCCGAGATCCTTGCCCGAGGCTTCGTCAAAAATCATATTGACGGTGGCAGCGCCCAATCCGGCCAGACCGCCAAAAAGACCGCCGCCGATCATTCGCGGCAGGGCGGCGATTTCATCCCCGGTAATCTCGCGGTAAATGGTCGAAATAACCGGAATATGCTGAAGCGGATTAATGATGTCGAGAAGATCGCCGAAGGTAAAACCGTCTTCGCCAAAGGGGTGAAAAGAGTTCTCGCCGTTTTGGCCTGTACGGTTTTGGGCGTCGTTGGGGCCGTTTCTCTGGGCGTTGAGGGCGGTCGATAAGAGTTCCATTTAGCTTCCCTGGTCTTTTCTGGTCTTTTCTGTGGCCTTTTGTCGCCTTTAGATCCCTGCTCGCAAGGCTGGGCCGTTTCCTGGGCCTTTAGGTTCGCAAGAAGAATGCCAGAAAAGGCTCCGTCATTTAAAAAATAAAGACAGGATATCAATGGCTTATATGGTGGGGGCGGGAAAGGTCGCCGGGGGGGGCTCAAAGGGGGGGCAAAAAATTCCCTTTGGTCGGCACCAATTGGCCGGTTTTTAAGGACAGCCGCCTAAAGATGATGACCGGCGCGCACGGCCTTGGTTTTCAGATAGGTCTCGTTATGGCCGTTGGCGGGAAAGGAATGGGCGACGCGCTCAACTATTTCGATGTCGTAATGTTCAAGCGCTTCGACCTTGGCAGGGTTGTTGGTCATCAGCCGCACCTTGTCGAAACCACGAAGACGCAGCATGTCGGCGGCAACCCGGAAAAGCCGCTCGTCGGCGTGGAAACCCAGCTGTTCATTGGCCTGGAAGGTGTCGAAGCCGTGATCCTGAAGGGCATAGGCGCGCAATTTGTTGACCAGGCCGATGCCGCGGCCCTCCTGGGTAAGATAGAGCAAAATGCCGGAACCGCTTTGACTTGTCTCCATGGCGGTGAGCGCACCGCGCAGTTGATCGCCGCAATCGCAGCGCAGAGAACCCAGAAGATCGCCGGTAAAACAGGCCGAATGAATGCGGGTCAGAACCGGCTCGCCAGGGGCAGGATCGCCGATTTCGATGGCGTAGTGTTCATTACCGCCGTCTTCGGGCCGAAAGGCGGTGATGCGGGCGCTTTGGGCCAGGGCAAGTGGAACCGGCACCGAAACGATTTCCTTTAAACCAAAATCGGCCTGGCGCCGATAGGTGGCGATGTCGGTGGATGAAACGGCCAGAAAACCGGCCTCAAGGGCCCATTTGTGGAACCCCGTTGGGTCGTTTTCAAACCCCGCGAGCAGGCTGTCGGCAAGGGGTGTGCAGATGCAGGCCGGTAAAAGAAGGGCCAGACGGGCCAGATCAACCGCCGCTTCGTTAAGATCGCCGGCCGGGGCGGGAACGGTCGGCAGATGGGCAAAAGGTCCCGAGGCGAATTCGCTTGTCGGATCGCTTAAGCCGCGCAGGATGGCGGCGTTGAATGCCGTGGGCAAGGGCAGGGTCACCACTTTTCCGCCTTCCGACGGGGACCCGTCGGGCAAGGCGTTATCTCCGCCGATGCCGGAAGAAAGGGCTAAAACCCCCGCCCGCTGGGCGGTCAGGGCAAGGACCGAAGGACCAATGGTCGCAATGTCAGGCCGGGGGCCGGCATTGCCGGTAAAAGATTCGGCGGCCTCGGCCAGAACGGCTTGTGGCTTATTGCCTTTGGCAAGGGTGTAAACGACCACCGGCAGGCCCCGGCGCAGATCCGCCATGGCGCGCTCAACGCTAGCCCTGACGCCGCCGGGAGAGCCCGCGGCGGGGGGATTATTGGTTTCCAGGGGCCTGTTCTTGACCATGACTTTAACCACTGTTCCTTGTTTTCACATCTTTTGGCCGAAGCATTCGAAAAACACGCGCTTTCTTTACGTATATGTTCTTTCGAAACAGGTTCTGCGGGTGGGTCAGAAAAACGGCTTTCCCACAGGCGGGCAACATGTAACATAAACATTGCCGGGATCGAAAAACTTTCCTGCCGGCGCTATTCTTCCCACTTAAACAGGGGATAATCGCCCGGTTTTCACAAACGGATTTGTAACCGTACATATTTCTGGATGTCTGCAAAAAGAAAAATTCTGCTTATCGAGGACGATACGGCCTTAAGACAGTCGCTTTCCGAGCAGCTTGAACTCTATAAGGAGTTTTCGCTCAGTGAAGCCGGGACGGGTATTGAGGGCCTGGAAATGGCCAAGAACGGCCAATTCGACATTATCCTCCTCGATGTCGGTCTGCCGGACATGGACGGCCGCGAGGTCTGCCGCCTGATGCGTCAGGCCGGGGTCAACGTGCCGGTCCTCATTTTGACGGTTGCCGATTCCGATGCCGATACCATTCTCGGCCTTGACGCCGGCGCCAACGACTATGTGTCAAAACCTTTCCGCATCGGCGTTCTGCTGGCGCGAATCAGGGCCCAGCTGCGCCAGCACGAGCAGAGCGAAGACGCGGTCTTTACCGTCGGTCCCTATAATTTTGAACCAGGAAACAAGTTGCTGATCAATGAAGAGAGCGACAATAAAATTCGTCTGACCGAAAAGGAAACGGCGATTTTAAAGTTTCTGTACCGTTCCGGGGACAAGCCGGTGAGCCGCGACGTTCTCCTTGACGAGGTCTGGGGATACAATAGCGGGGTCACCACCCATACCCTGGAAACACACATTTATCGGTTGCGTCAGAAGATTGAAGAAGACCCGTCAAACGCCCAGATTCTGGTTACCGAACAGGGCGGTTATCGCCTCGTCCATTAGGGACGGGGCTGGTCGGGTGGTTTTGCAGATCACGAAAAATTTATGTGTATTTAATATTTTAGTGTGATCATGATCACTTTCCCGTCTCTATGCAGAATGGCACTTTTAGAGGCGAGGAAAGAGGGGACAGGCGCGTGGGAACTAAATCTGATTTTACGGTCCGCTTTTGGGGTGTCAGGGGCAGCATTTCCTGCCCCGGTCACGATACCGTCCGCTATGGCGGCAACACGTCGTGTCTGGAGGTTCGCTGCGGCGACCACCTGATAATTTTCGATGGTGGGACGGGCTTGCGGGAAATGGGCAAAACGATCGGCAAGGACGAGGTCGTAAACGCCGATATTTTCTTCAGCCACGCCCATCTCGATCACATACTCGGCATTCCATTTTTTTCCGCCATCTTCGATCCCAAAAATACGTTTCGCCTGTGGGCCGGACATCTCCTGCCCCATCACACTCTGAACGAAGTTATGCGCACGATGATGACCTCGCCGTTATTTCCGGTGCCGCCGGATATTTTCAGCAAGAAGGTCAGCTATCATGATTTTGCCGCTGGCGAGACGTTGACGCCGTTCGACGGCGCAACCATGAAAACAGCGCCGCTCAATCACCCCAACGGGGCCACCGGCTATCGCCTCGAATATGACGGCAAGGTGTTTTGTTATGTGACGGATACGGAACATAGTAACGACGAATTGGATCAAAATGTCGTCAATCTGGTGCGCGGCGCCGATATGCTGGTTTACGACTGTACCTATACGCCCGAGGAATTTCCAGACTATGCCGGCTGGGGTCACTCGACCTGGGAAGAGGGCGGAAAGATTTGTCAGGCCGCCGGGGTCAAAACCCTGGTTATCTTCCATCACGACCCGGCCCACGATGACGAATTCATGGACAAACTCGCCAAGACGGCGAAGGAAAAATATCCCAACAGCATTGTCGCCAGCGAAGGCATGGTTCTTGACCTCGGGGAATGACTGAGCGGACAAATGAAGCGGGCTGGACGGCTGGTGTAGGGAACGGGAAATCCGCGCTCTCGGCGCGGGTTGAAAAAATTATCGGCGAACAGCAGGATTCAAGCGAACGGCTAATCGGCTGGTTTCAGCTCTGTATCATTTCTATTTTTGCGACTCTCTATTTTATCTCGCCCAAACCCCTTGCCGCGCAATCGGCCTTCGCGCCGGTACCGTGGGTGCTCACCGCCTATTTCGGTTTTACCCTGTTGCGGCTCGGCCTGTCATGGCGCCGACGCCTTGCCGACTGGTTTTTATATCTTTCCGTTATCGCCGATATGGCGCTTCTTCTCGGTCTGATCTGGAGCTTTCATATTCAGTACGGACAGCCACCGTCTTTTTATCTCAAGACGCCGACACTGCTTTACGTTTTCATTTTTATTGCTTTGCGCGCTCTCAGGTTTGAGGCGCGTTTCGTTATCGCCGCCGGACTTACCGCGGCAGCAGGCTGGCTCGTTCTGTCGGGATATGCGGTGGCGACAACGGGACTGGAAATGGTCACCCGGGATTACGTGTATTACATGACACACAATTCTGTGCTTATCGGTGCTGAATTCGACAAGATTGTATCAATCCTTTTGGTCACGGCTGTTCTGGCGGTGGCGATCACGCGAGCAAGATCATTACTTGTCCGTTCGGTCGCCGAAAGTATGGCGGCTGAAGACCTGTCGCGTTTTTTCTCGCCCGATATCGCCCATCGGATTCGTCAATCAGAAGCCCCTCTGCAGCCCGGCCAGGGGGAGTACCGGGAGGGTGCTGTTCTCAATCTCGATATTCGCGGGTTCACGGGGCTGTCGAGGGAAACCCCGCCTGATGAATTAATGTCACTGTTGGCCGATTACCATAAGCGCATGGTGCCGCTGATCCGGGCCCATGGCGGCACTGTCGATAAATTTCTCGGTGATGGAATCATGGCGACTTTCGGTGTTGATGCATTGAGCGAAACCTATGCCGCCGATGCCCTTGCCGCGATTGACGAGATCATGGCGGCGGTGGACAGCTGGGCTGGCGAGCGCCGGGCGCAAAGCCTGGTCCCGATTGAGGTAAACGCCGCGGTAGCAAACGGCCGTTTTGTTTTCGGCGCCATTGGTGACGGAAAGAGGCTGGAATATACGGTGATCGGCGACACCGTGAACCTGTCGGCAAAGCTTGAAAAACAAAACAAGGCGGAAGGCGTACGCGGACTTGCAACCCTGACTTGTTTTGAAACCGCTACCGTCCAGGGGTATCGCCCGCCAAGGGAGCGTGAAATTCGCGGCGGGGTCAGGGTGAACGGCATCGAAGGTCCGGTTGATCTTGTGGTGATCGCGCCTTGATAGACGGCTGTGCGCCGGGAAGATTTTATTTATTCTTTCAGATCGACGATCACCGGCACATGGTCGGAAGGCCGTGTCCAGTCGCGGGCATCGGATAACATCCGGGCGGCGGTGATGTTTTTTGCCAGATCCGGCGTTACCCAGATGTGGTCCAGACGCCGCCCCCGGTTATGCACCTTCCAGTCGCGGGAACGATAACTCCACCAGCTATAGAGCTTTTCTTCGGCTGGAATGACATGGCGCACCGCATCAACAAAATCAGCCGCCCGGCGCAGGGCCTCAAGATGGTCGATCTCAACCGGGGTGTGCGAGACGACCTTTAACAATTGTTTATGGGACCACACATCGCTTTCAAGGGGCGCGATGTTGAGGTCTCCGACAAGCACCAGGGGCCGGGCACGGTTCTTTTTCTGACCAAACCAGTGGGCCAGCTCGGTGAGAAAGCCGAGCTTATGGGCAAATTTTTCATTGGTCTTGGGATCGGGTTCGTCGCCGCCGGCGGGGACGTAGATATTGTGTAGCTCAATCGCCGGTTTGTTTTTTGTTTTCAGCTCAACGGCGATGTGGCGACCGTCGGCGCGGCCAGCCCAGTCAAGACGCCTGGTGGCGGTGAAGGGCCTCTTTGAAAGAATGGCGACGCCGTTATACCCCTTGATCCCGTAAAAATGCTGGTGGCTGAATCCCATCTCTGCCAGTGCATTTGCTGGAAAAAGATCATCCACAACTTTGGTTTCCTGGAGACAGAGAATATCGGGTGATGTCTCTTTGATCAGGCGCGCGACCAGATCAAGACGCAGGCGTACGGAATTGATGTTCCAGGTAATCAGGCGCAAGGCAGAACGCTCCTCTGACTTAAGACGGGATGATTTCGGCATTAAGGCTGCCCACATCGTCGATCCGGGCGGCCAGTTTGTCGCCCGGTTCAATCGCCGCTACGCCGTCCGGGGTGCCGGTAAAAATCAGATCGCCGGGAAAAAGGGTTACCTGCCGGGAAAGGGCGGCAATGATCTCGTCCACCGGCCAGATCAGATCGCTCAGCCGGGCGCTTTGCCGGATCTCGTCGTTGACACTAAGTTCGATGGCGCCGTTAAGGGAATGGCCGGTCATTTTCAGCGGCCGGATAGCGGAACAGGGCGCGGCAAAATCAAATCCCTTGGCCATATCCCAGGGCATGCCGGCTTTTCGCGCCGTATTTTGCAGGTCGCGCCGGGTCAGGTCGAGACCAACGCCGAAGCCGTAAATATGATCGCCGGCCTTTTCAGGCTCGATATCGCGGCCACCCCCGCCCAGGGCGACGACAAGCTCAACCTCGTGATGAAGGTTTTGGGTTGCCGGGGGATAGGGCACCAGAATCGTCGCCGGGCCATCGGGCCCCGGAGCGGCCGGAGTCAAATTGTGGGTCGGTTTGGTGAAAAAAACAGGGGCGGATTTTTTGGGGTCGGTGCCCATCTCGCGGGCATGGGCCGCATAATTTTGTCCGACACAGTAAATCTGGCGCACCGGAAAAAGAGACAGGCTTTGGAAAACAGGCAGGGAGACCTGGGGGGAGGGTGGAAAAACATAGTCGGGCGGTGGGGTCATTATAGGGGAATCCGGATAGAGGGCGCACAGAGGCCATAAAGGCCTCGCAGCATAGGCAGGGGGCACCGGGGGTTCAAGGCGGGTGCGATGCAGGGGGTGAAATCTGGAAAAAGGGCGTCCGGACGGGGGGGTACCGGACGCCCGAGCACCTTACGGATGCCGGGATTGGCAGGGGATGCATTCCGGCATTTTAGAGCCCCGGCGTTAAACCGGACGGGCCCCAAACGCTCTTAAGACTATAGATAGGAACCTTATATCCAGGTTCAAGAAGCCATAATAAAAATATGGGATAAAAACAGGGAATTTGACGGCAGCCGAGTCAAAATCGGGCTCAAATCGAGCCCGTAGCGGCTCTCTCGATGGAAAAAGACAGAGCTCGGGCCCGAAATATGGGTAGGACTCAAATATTAGAATAAAATCAGGTTAAACAGAGCCTTAGCACACGTTGTTAGATATAAAAGGGGTCAAAACAGGAGGGTCATACCCGTTATAAGGGGGCGGATTATATCATGGCGCGGCGCAAAAAGGGGCTGACGCCGGCCAGGGAAAAAGTCGCCGGGCGATCGCTTTATGCCCGATTGCCGATGGTCTTAATTGAACAGGGGCCGCTTTGACGCAGGAAAGGAGGATAAAAATAAATATTATATTATATCAATGAGCTATAGCCGAAAGTCTGACCGTCATACCTGGCTTTTTGGGGGGAAATAAGGCCCCGAGGATGAGCAGTTTGTGCCGCAAAGCGGCCCATATCCAGGGCTCTGAAAAGACCGGTCATACCGCCAAAATGGCCCCTGGATCGGCCCTGAGAGGGGCGCGCTCAAAATCGGGCCGCAACCCAGGAAGGATAAAGGGGGCGAACCGGGCTTAGTTCAGAGATATAAAAAAATAACCATTAAACAGGTGGTTGGTTGGAAAAGTAACACCGGTCATCCTGGGCATACTTAGGCTTTTAGGGCTGAGGGGCCGGTGTTGCTGCAGCGCCATAATTTGCCATCGGGGCATTGGGCCAAAATCTGAAAAATAAAATTCATTATTTCTTATTCTAAAATAGTGCGCCACCTCAGGGGACGGGCCTGGCCTTATGGACGGCGATATAACAAAAAACAGGACACGAAAACCGGTATGACTGATGAGAGCCTGTAAAAACTCAATTAAATCAATGGATATATCGCATGGGAAATTTATGTATGACTGGCGGTATTGCTATCACCCAGGGCGCTATTCTGGCTTTAAAAGCCACAGATCGGATGGATTGAAGGGAATTTCCCCTGTTTCCCCACTTTCATTACGGTACTGGAAAATGACCCTTTGTTTCTGCCCTGCAGAAACTCCCGCGTTGATCGGGGGCCGGCAAAACGTCGCCCCATTGGCATCGGCCCTCTGCCGTGTCATGAAAGAATAATGAATTCAGCCGATCCCCTAACCTCCCAGACGCTCATCTCCGGCCTCGTGGCCTGGAAGGGGGCGGTGATTGTACTCTGGCTGGCCTTTTTTTTCTGGGCCGAGCGTCTGTGGCCTGCGGCTCCCTTGCCTCAACAACTGGCCCCGGCCCGGGAAGGCAGGCGGCGCCTGGGGCGGAATTTTGGTTTATGGCTGATGAATTCAGGTCTGTCGGTGGGGCTGGTCCTGCCCCTGACCATCGCCTGCGCCGCCCTGTCAATGGAATTTTTCCCCTGGCGGCCCGGCTGGTGGGCTGGCGGGTGGGGCCTTGTGTGTGATGTTCTGGCCCTCGATTTCCTGATTTACTGGTGGCACCGGTTCAATCACCAATGGCGGTTTTTATGGCGTTTCCATGAAATTCACCATCTCGATGGCTGGCTCGACAGTACGTCGGCCCTGCGCTTTCATTTCGGCGAGGTGGCCCTATCGGCCCTCGCCAGGGGCGGGGTTATTCTGCTTATCGGGTTCCCGGTCGATTCGGTCCTGGTCTTTGAAACCGTGGTTTTGACGGCGGCTATTTTCCATCACTCAAATCTGCGCCTCCCCGGCGGTTTTGAGCGCCGCCTCTCACTTATAATCATTACGCCTTCGATACATTGGCTGCATCACCATGCCTGGCGGCCGGATACGGATTCGAATTACGGCACCATGTTGAGTATCTGGGACCGCATTTTTTCAACCCTCAGCCCGTCGAAACGGGCCATGGACCTTAAAATCGGGGTCGAAAACGAGGCCGAGAAAAAATTTCTGCAGCTTATCCTGCGGCCTTTTCTGCCCCGCCATAAGGGCGGGGAATGAGGCCCGGCGCGGGCGGCCAAATTTAATCGACGAGAGGATTACGAATAGTCCTAGGGTCTTCAAAGTCGAAAAGTTGGGGTTTGAGTTCCATCCCGGTCCTGGTGTCGAGAAGGGCGACGGTGGTGGTGACGCCCTGGGGGTCGGTAATAATCCATTTTTTTAAGATTAAGGGATTGTCGGCGAAAACCAGGGTAAGGCGGCCGATATCGGGGTTTTCCTTGTCGAGCACGGTCAGCCTGAGAACCCCCTTGCCGCGGTCAAAACCCACCACCTCGACATCGGCGCCGAGATCAAGCTTGTCGCGCAGGAGGATATAAGCCGGGGTGTCCTCTATCCTGAATGTATTGACCGACTGCAATTCTGAATCGTAATAAACCAGCCTGCGTCCGTCGGCGATAATCAGAATAGGCACCGGCGGATTGTATTCGATGCGCAGTTTGCCCGGCCGCGAGAGCGAGATCCTGCCCTCGGCAATCTCTCCAAGGCTGGAGATCTGGTAAAAGCGGCCGGAAAGGGTGCGGATGCTGTCGAAATAAGTTTCGATCCGCGCGATGTCGGCCTTATCCCGCTTGCTGAGATCGGATTGCCGGACCTGCTTGGGCGGGGTGGTATTGCGCGGAGAAAAAGAGCGTTGGCCGGTCGGGTCGGCCCGTTGGGCAAGACTCCCATTGTCGGTAAAGACAAGCAGGGCAAGACCAAGAGCAATCGTCTTCAGCCATCGCCGGTTGGCCAGGGTCAATAAAGGAAAAAAGCGGCGGGCGGAGAGACGATATTCAAAATCCAAGAGGGCAAGGCTCCAAATACAGGGGGGCTCAAAACGAAGGGGCCGGGCAATGTAAGGGGGATGGCGGGAGTGAGTCAAAGCCCCGTTCAGGCATCTCGGTCGGGAACCAGAATCTCACGTTTTCCGACATGGTTTGCCGGGCCGATAACGTTTTGCGATTCCATCTGCTCGATGAGGCGGGCGGCACGGTTATAGCCGATCTGTAAATGCCGCTGGACAAAGCTGGTTGAGGCCTTGCGCTGGCTGATCACCAGTTGCACCGCCTGGTCGTACAGATCGTCGCCCGACCCGCCATCGGCCATCGCGTCCATGGAGCCGGTATCGTCGTCTTGCGTCACTTCCTCAAGATAGTCGGGCTCTCCCTGTTCGCGCAGATGGGCGACGACGGATTCAACTTCTTCATCGGTGACGAAGGGGCCGTGAACCCGGGTGATGCGGCCGCCGGCGGCCATATACAGCATATCACCCTGGCCGAGGAGCTGTTCGGCCCCCTGCTCGCCGAGAATGGTGCGGCTGTCGATTTTGGAGGTTACCTGAAAGCTGATGCGGGTGGGAAAGTTGGCTTTGATGGTGCCGGTAATAACATCGACCGAGGGGCGTTGGGTGGCCATGATGATATGAATCCCGGCCGCCCGGGCCATCTGGGAGAGGCGTTGAATGGCGCCTTCGATATCCTTGCCGGCGACTAGCATGAGGTCGGCCATTTCATCGACCACAACGACGATCAGCGGCATCGGATCGAGGTCGAGGGGCTGTTCCTCGAACACCGGCTTGCCGGTGTCAGCGTCGAAACCGGTTTGCACTTTGCGGGTCAGAACCTCACCCTTTTTGCGCGCCTTGGCCACCCTCTCGTTATAGCCCGAGACATTGCGCACCCCCATCAGGGACATCAGGCGATAGCGGTTTTCCATTTCACGGACGGTCCATTTCAGGGCGACGACGGCCTTTTTGGGTTCAGTGACGACGGGGGAGAGCAAATGGGGAATGTCGTCGTAAACGGACAGTTCGAGCATTTTGGGATCGATCAGGATGAGCTTGCACTGATCGGGCGAGAGCCGGTAGAGGAGCGATAAAATCATCGCATTGATAGCCACCGATTTACCCGAGCCGGTGGTGCCGGCAACCAGCAAATGGGGCATCCGGGCCAGGTCGGTGATAATCGGCGCGCCGCCGATATCCTTACCCAGAACCAGCGGCAGCTGCGCCTTTGTCCGTTCATAGTCGTCCGACGAGAGCAGCTCGCGCAGAACAACCGTCTCCCGCCTTGCGTTGGGCAGCTCAATACCGATCACATTGCGTCCGGGAATAGCCGCGATGCGGGCCGAGATGGCGCTCATGGAGCGGGCGATATCGTCAGCCAGGCCGATGACGCGGCTGGTTTTGGTTCCCGGTGCGGGTTCGAGTTCGTAAAGGGTGACGATGGGGCCGGGGCGGACCTTGATGATCTGGCCGCGAATGCCGAAATCATCGAGCACGGATTCGAGCAGCCGGGCGTTTTGGGACAGAGAGTCTGCGTCGATCTCGTTTATCCCGGATCCGTTATCGGCGTGAAGAAGCAGGCTGAGGGGCGGCACGGCGTAGGAACTGTCGAGGGACAGGGACAGATTCGTCTGCCGGGCGGCCTGTGCCTTTTTACCCTGGCGCGGCGAGGGGGCCTTGTCGGCGATCAGGGAATTGGCAGCGCGCCGTTGCGCGGCGGGACGTCTCGCCGGGCCTGTCGTTGATGCCAGGGCGGGATCGATCCGCTCGCCTGGAGGTGAGGCGCGATCCCCACCGCTCCGGAAAGGCCGAACAGCCAGGGAAGAAAATGTGTGGGTTAATGACGAAACCCCGCGCCAGAGCAGGGCCAGAAAACCGGCTCCATGGCGGAAAAGAACCGCCCACTCTCCCGGCGACAGACCCATGGCGACGGCAAGAAGGAAGAAGGCCGGAAAGAAAAGCAGAAAGCCGATCATCACCGGGGAGGGGACAAACCCGATATCGAACCCGATGAGAAAGGAATACAGTTTTGAAAACAGCGTCGTGCCGACGATCCCGCCGGCCCCGCCGGGCAGGGCGTCCAGCGCCTCGAAGGGCAGCGCCGCAAAGGCCATGACAAAAAGCAGCAGGGCAAAAGGCAGGGCGGTGAGGTTGAGCCAGGCCCGGCGCAGTTCCTTTTTGGTGAAAAGCTGCCAGGACCAGGCGAGGAGAACAAAAACGACAAGCCCGGCGGCGAGCCCGATTGTCTGCACACCCAGATCGGCGACAGCAGCACCGGCAGGGCCGAGAGGATTTTGCGCCGCCTGAAGGGTCGCCGTGTTAAGGGAAGGGTCGGTGGAATCATAGCCGATCAGGGCGACGGCGAGGGCCCCGGCGGCGAGGGCAAGGACAAGCGCCAGGCCGTCAATACACCGTCGGCGGATAAACGCCGTGGTCCCGAAAGGAAGAAAGGCCATCTTGCCTGAAGTAGTCGACATGGCTGATTTTAACGCTGTCTTGTCGTCTGGGTCCAGCCAGAACCACATCATCTTGTGTTAGGAAGGTAAAAACTCTCCTGTTGGTTAAAAAGTGTAAGGCGGCGGGCGTGGCTGTAAAGGATTTAGGGATTGTCTCTTGGCCCGTTTTGAGGCGTATTTTAACCAGCTGATCATCCACGGGGGGGCCGCCAGGGCTTTGGGGCAGAAAAGGGGGAATTGAATTTGGGGCCAAAGACAACCAAACACGGAAAGGGAAAGACACCTCACTCATCAGCCGCGGCGGCGGACCATGGCGGTGACGCCATATGGGACACGGCGTCGGTCGAGAAGTCTTTGGTCGAGATCAACCAGCGGATTGAACATCTGTACGATTATGCCGCGGCTGAAAACATCGACATGCTTTCAGCCGAAGCCTACAGCATCAAGGCTCTGGCCGGAGGTATGGAATTGTGCGGCACGCGAGAGCTGGCCAACGGGCTTCACCTGGCCTGTTTGAAAAACAATATTCACGAGGCGCGGTTTCTCGTCGACTCCCTTAAGCGGATCGTCGCCCTTGAATCCGATAAATTGCAGCGACGGCTGAAGCCGGTCTAGTCTGGATTTTGACTGGCGGGGCCTTGGCCGATAGGGGAAACCCGCCCCCCGGAGGGAGCGGGCATCCTTGTTCCACAATAAATTGAAAAAGCGGTGTCGGGCCTAAAGTTCGTAGGCTTTCTCGCCGTGAACCATGATGTCGAGACCCTCGACCTCTTCTTCCTCGCTGACGCTTAAGGTTCCGATCGTCATCTCAATTGCCTTGAGAATGATGTAGGAGATCACGACGGACCAGACCAGGGTTGCCAGAATACCCACAACCTGGATCGAAAGCTGGCTGGTGACGGTCATGCCCTCGGCCAGTCCCAAGCCGCCGAAGGTTTCGGTTGCGAGCACTGAAACCAGCAAGATCCCGGTGGCGCCGCCGATCCCGTGGACCGCCATGACATCGAGTGAATCGTCGATTTTGAACCGGGTTTTTACCAGTGTCACGGCATAGAAACAGACCGCGCCGGCTAGCGCACCCAGGATAAGACCGCCCAGGGGCCCGACAAAACCCGAAGCCGGGGTAATTGTGGCGAGACCGGCGATGGTGCCGGTAACGGTGCCAATCAGGGACGGCTTGCCGTATTTGACCCATTCGATGGCCATCCAGACCAGTGACGCCGTGGCTGCTGAAATATGGGTGACCAGCATCGCCATGCCGGCGCCGCCGTCGGCGGCCAGGGCGCTGCCGGCATTAAAACCGAACCAGCCGACCCACAGCATGGCGGCTCCGGTCATGGTCATTCCCGGTGAGTGCGGCGGGGTGACATGGCCGGGAAATCCGCGCCGTGGGCGCATCATCAGGGCGATGACAATTGCCGCCGCTCCGGCCGTAACATGGACCACCAGACCACCGGCGAAATCAAGCACTCCCATCTGGCCGAGCCAGCCGCCGCCCCAGACCCAGTGGCAGACCGGCGCATAAACAAAGACCAGCCACAGGGCGGAGAAAATCAGCATGGCGGAAAACCGGATCCGCTCCACATAGGCGCCGACGATCAGCGCCGGGGTAATGATGGCGAAGGTCATCTGGAACATGAAGAACACCGATTCGGGAATGCTGCCCGAGAGAGCGTCTTTTCCAACCCCGATCAGCGCCGCCTTATCCAGCCCGCCGATAAATCCCTGCATCTCTCCGCCGTCGGAAAAGGCGAGGCTATAAACGCCGACGAGCCACAGCAGCGAGACCAGACAGCAAATGATAAAACAATGCATAAGGACGGAAAGCACGTTCTGGGAACGCACCAGGCCACCGTAAAAAAGGGCAAGGCCGGGAATGGTCATGAACAGGACAAGGGCTGTTGACGCCAAAATCCAGGCCGTGTCGCCGCTATCATGGCTCGCCATGGCGATGTCCTGGGCGCTGGCCTCGGACGCGAAGAGGCCAAGGCCGATAAAAAAGAGAAAGCCTAAAGTCGAGGTAAAGAGTTTCATTGCACCACCGTATTTGCTGATCGGGGCGAAATCCTGAAAAATGACTGCCCCAATTCATGTCAAAATCCCGCCGCCGGTGTCCGGCAGCGGGTTTGAGAGAACAAGAATCGTGCCACAAGTGGGATCGGGCCCTTTCATCAGGGCTCATGGCCGCCCTAAGGGGTGCAAAGCAAGGGGTTTTGGCGCAAGCCAGGAAAAAAGCGGGGGTTTTTCTGGCGACCGGGAAACAGGGCAAGATCAGATGATGGGAAAGTCCGCCTAATATATGGGCAGGCCGCCCTGAGGGTGCACAATAAAACGGTAAAAGGCGAGGGAGGTTTTTAAAGCCTCTCTCGCCTCTGCCGCTCCCCTATCCCCCGGTGGTGTCGGGGCAGGGGGTGCGGGAGAAGCAGCGCCGCGTCAGGGCAGATGCGGCGCCGCTATTATTATCCCCCTTAGGGGACGGTTTCGCCGTGAATAGCGCTGTCGAGGCCTTCGCGTTCCTCATCCTCGTCAACCCGCAATCCGATGAAGACCTTGATCACCGTAAGGATGATAAAGGTGGCGATAGCGCAATAGACGATCGTGGCGAGGATCCCGTAGACCTGGATCCATACCTGACCGCCATTGCCCTCAAGAAGGCCGGGCGTGCCGCCGATGGCTTCAACGGCGAAGACCCCGGTCAGTACGGCGCCGACGATGCCGCCGATGCCGTGGACGCCGAAAACGTCGAGGCTGTCGTCATAACCAAGGGCGGTCTTGAGCACGACAGCGCCCCAGTAACAGGCCGCCCCGGCGATCAGCCCGATATAGAGCGCGCCGGAGGGATCGACATAGCCCGAGGCCGGGGTAATGGCGACCAGTCCGCCGACGGCTCCCGAGACAATGCCGAGAACGCTGGGCTTGTTGCGGAAAACCCATTCGATGATCATCCAGGAAAGGGCTGCCGCCGCGGTGGCGATTTGGGTCACCACCATGGCCATGGAAGCGGCATTGTCCGCGGCAACGGCGGAACCGGCGTTGAAGCCGAACCAGCCAACCCAGAGCAGAGAGGCGCCGATGACGCTGAGGGTCAGGTTATGGGGGGGCATGGGCTCACTGGGATAGCCGGTGCGTTTGCCGACCATAATCGCCGCAACCAGACCGGCAATGCCGGCGTTGATATGAACAACAGTGCCGCCGGCAAAGTCGAGCACGCCGGCCTCAGAAAGAAAACCGCCGCCCCAGACCCAGTGACAGACCGGCGCATAGACCAGCAGCATCCAGGAACCGAGGAAAATAAGCATGGCGGAAAACTTCATCCGGTCGGCAAAAGCGCCGATGATGAGTGCCGGGGTGATGATGGCGAAGGTCATCTGGAAAACCATGAACAGGCTTTCCGGGATGGTCCCCGACATGGCGTCGAGACCAAGCCCGGAGAGCATGAAATTATCGAGCCCGCCAAAATAATCATTCATGCCGCCGCCGTCGGAAAAGGCGATGGAATAACCGGCCACCATCCACAGCACCGTCATCAGACAGCAGGTGGCAAAGACCTGCATGACCATGGACAGCACGTTTTTCTTCCGCACCATGCCGCCATAGAAAAGAGCCAGACCGGGAATGGTCATCAGCAGGACGAGGGCGGTTGCCGTCAGCATCCAGGCGGTATCGCCGGCACTGAGAGCCGGGGCCTCTTCGGCAACTATTTCGGTGAGGGATTCCAGTTCAACCATCTCCTGGGCGAAGGCCGGGGAATATCCCGCTGCAATCTGGCCAAGGGCGAGGCCCGTGAATCCGAGAAGGAAATACATTAATATCTTGGTGCTTTTCATGTTGCGCTCCTAAAAACCGGCGCCCTTAAAGGGCTTCCGAATTGGTTTCACCGGTACGGATACGGACGGCCGATGCGACATCGATTGTAAAAATCTTGCCGTCGCCGATCTTCCCCGTGCTTGCTGTTGACTTGATGGACTCGATAACCTGTTCGGCAAGATCATCGGGAACGACGACCTCGATTTTGACCTTGGGCAGAAAACTGACAGCGTATTCCGCTCCGCGGTAAATCTCGGTCTGGCCTTTCTGGCGTCCGAACCCCTTGACCTCGCTGATGGTGAGGCCCTGGACGCCCAGCGCAGTAAGACTTTCCCGCACCTCATCGAGTTTGAAAGGTTTAATGATGGCCAGGATCAACTTCATGGTGCCTATCCTTTGTTGCCGAAAATCGCCCTCTCTGCTTGGCAGGCCGGCGGGTAAAGGCCGGGGGGAAATTTGGTTCGGCGGTTACAACAGAGCGGCGGCGAACCGACGCCGACCGCGAAACGTGTAAGGACATTTCAAGAAGCGTGCCGAATCACAAAAAAGCGGTTAAATGTTTATTATCAAAAGGTTGCATTTATTCCGCAGGCAAAATGAAAAGAAGGGCCGCGGATTAATGCCTATATCGTAGCCACCAAGAGACATATGGTGAAAATATAGGCATGCCTGGGCCTGATGGTCCGGGGCCTCAACCCGGTGCATTTTTCAGTCCCCCGCCGCCCCTTTTGCTATAGTTCCGGCCCAGCGGCCTTTTTTGAGTGGTTTTTTCATGGCGAAACCTAAAGACGAGTTTGACCTTTTGATCATCGGCGGCGGTTTGGTCGGGCTCACCCTGGCCATCGCCATGGACCGGGCCGGCTTGAGTTGCGCCATCGTCGATAGGCAAACCCCCGCCCATACGCTGGAACCGGATTTCGATGGCCGTACCTGCGCCATTGCCTTTGGTTCGCGCCTTCTCCTGGAAGCCCTCGATATCTGGCCCAATATGGCCGAAGCCGCCGGTCCGATTTTGGACATCCGGGTTTCTGACGGCTCATCCGGGTTTTTTCTCCATTACGACCACCGGGATGTGGGAGACCAGCCCTTCGGCCATATCGTCGAAAACAGGGTCATCCGTCATGCCCTCTATAAGGCGTTCGAAGGATGCACCCGGGCGCGTCTGTTCGCCCCGGCGGAATTGGAAACCATCGATTTCGGTGAGAAAAGGGTTCGCGCCCGCCTTAAGGACGGCCGTGAGCTGACAGCCGGTCTGGCGGTTGCCGCCGATGGCCGTCGCTCGGCCCTAAGAGATATGGCAGGCATTCGGGTTGATGAATGGCAGTACAACCAGACCGCCATCGTCTGTACCGTGGCCCATGAAAAACCCCATCTCGGCATTGCCCAGGAAAGATTTCTTGCCGCCGGGCCGTTCGCTGTTTTGCCGATGGCCCCGCAGAGCGCCAGTGACACGGAAAGTGCGCCGGCGCATCCGCATCGCTCGTCAATTGTCTGGACCGAGCGGACGAAACTGGCGCCGGCGCTGATGGGCCTGGGGGAAGAGGGGTTCGGCCGTGAGCTGGCCCGGCGTTTCGGCGATTATTTAGGCGAACTGAAAGTGATCGGTCCGCGCTGGTCCTATCCCTTAAGCCTTCAGCACGCCCGGTCCTATATCGGGCCGCGCCTGGCGCTGATCGGTGATTGCGCCCATGCCATCCATCCCATTTCCGGCCAGGGACTTAATCTTGGCTTACGGGACGTGGCGGCGCTGGCCGAAGTTGTCGCCGACGCCCATCGCCTTGAGCGCGATATCGGTGCTGATGAGGTATTGAAGCGCTATCAGGGCTGGCGGCGTTTTGACGTCTTGGTGTTGATGGCGGTTACCGATGGTCTGAATCGTCTTTTCTCAAACGATATCGCGCCGATCCGCCTGGCACGGGATATCGGCCTGGGGCTGGTTAACCGTTCCGGGCCGTTGAAAAAGATTTTCATGCGCCACGCCATGGGCAATGTCGGCGACCTGCCCCGTTTGATGCAGGGCCGCCCGCTTTAGGGGCGGCGATCCTTAAGGGTCGCGGGACAGCCCGGCGTCGCTGAGTTTTTCCAGATAGGTCTGCCACAGTTCTTGTCGACGCGACCCGATCTCGTATAGATAACGCCAGGAGTAAATGCCGGTGTTGTGAAGGTCGTCGAAATGGATTTCGATGGCGTAATTACCCACCGGCTCGATGCGCAGAATTCCGACATGGCGGCGGCCGCCGACCAGGGTTTCCTGGCCCGGCCCGTGGCCCTTGTTTTCAGCCGACGGGCTTTCGGCGCGCAGAAATTCAGCCGGATAGCAAAACTTGCGCCCGTCATCAAAATCGATCTCGAGAGTTTTTTCGGTAGCATTAAGGCGGATCTCGACGGGGCGGGGTGCGCCGTCGTCGGGTGGGGGGCTTTCTGGGGGCATCTGGTTACGGGGCTCGGGGCGGCCGGGCGGTTTTTAGCTTTTAGCCGACGGGGCGTCGTCGAGGGGGCGGGCTTCATCGACCAGCATGATGGGAATCCCGTCGCGGATCGGATAGGCGAGTTTCGCCTGTTCCGAAATAAGCTCACCGGCTGTCGAATCATAGCGCAGCGGCCCCTTGGTCAGGGGGCAGACGAGGATTTCAAGAAGCTTTGGGTCAACGCCGGAACTGTGTTCGGTCATATGGATCTCCGCGTAATTTCCCCCGGCATAGCATTCCGGGAAGACAGGGGACAAGGGTTACTGGCGGGTGAGGTCTGAATTGTCGGTCTCGATCAGAGCCATTTCGACAAGGGAGATCAGAATTTCGGCCCGCTCGTCAAGACTCAAAGCCTCCAGAAGGGCCTGTTTTTCATTGGCCGCAAAGGGGAACCCCATGGCCAGGGAAGTGATGAGATTTTCGTCGGAAGCGGTGGAGATAACCTGCCATTCGGCTTGAATGCCCTGGAGCTTGAGAAAGGGGCGGACACAGGCCTCAAGCCTTTCCATGTCGATAGCGGTCCCTGATTCGGGGCTGAAATCGTCCCTGAACCTGTCCCAGGACGGGCGAATGTTACGAAACCCGTCGGTTGTTTCGAGCTCTTCGGCAATTTCAAAACGGCACACCCCCTCAAGGGTGATTTCAAACCGGCCGTCGAGAGTCTCGGTAAAGGAGACGATGCGCCCGGCGCAGCCGATATCATAGAGCCCCGGCTGGTCGGGATCTGAGCCGGGCCCGTTCTTGCCTTCCTGGGGCTGGATCATGCCGATGAGGCGATCGGCCTTGAGTGAGGCCAGGGTCATGGCGAGATAGCGCGGTTCGAAAATATTAAGCGGCAGACGGCCGCGGGGCAGCAGCAGAATCTCTTCTAAGGGAAAGATCGGAATCCGATCGGGCAGATTCTCGAAGATCAGAGAAAAGGGCATTTCCTTTATCATGGAATATCTTTGCCGCCTTCTGGCCTTTTTATGAAAAGAAAAGAGTCGAAAGCCGTTTGCGGCCGTCAACGACAAGAGGGTGGGTGGGGCCCAGGGCCTCGAAAAACATGAGCAGTTTCTTGCGCGCCGCCTGATCGTCCCATTCCCGTGCCCGCCTTACAATTTCAAGAAGCCCGTCGATTGCCGCCGCGTGATCGCCCCCGGCGTAAAGGGCGCAGGCAAGGTCATAACGGGCCTGATGGTCGCCCGGACTGTGGCTGAGCCGTTCTTCGAGAGCGGAGATGTCGCCTGTCCCCCCCGCCCCTTCTTCGGCCAGGGTCAGGGCCGTCGCGGCGGCGGCGAGGGCTGGATGTTTGAGTTGCTCCGGGCTTGCCTGATCGAGAATTTCCTGTGCCCGGACGAGATCGCCGGTCAAAACAAAGCAGTGGACGAGACCGGCCATGGCTTCCGGGTTCTCCGGCACGGCGGCCAGAATGCGCCCGTAAAGTTCGGTCGCTGCCGCCGGGTCACCCCCTTCGAGGGCCGATTTGGCATGGGCCAGGGCGGCGGCCAGGGCTTCGGCATCATTACTGCCGCCGGAAAGGCCCATGAGGCGCTGGAGAAAGGCTTTGATCTCACTTTCAGTCACGGCGCCGGTAAATCCGTCGACCGGGCGGCCCTCAAAAAAGGCGTAAACGGCGGGAACGGACTGAACCTGCATCTGCTGGGCCAGTTCGGGGTTTTCATCGACATTGATCTTGACCAGTCGCAAACGCCCCTGGGACACGGCGACCGCGCGTTCCAGCACCGGGGTGAGCTGTTTGCAGGGGCCGCACCAGGGCGCCCAGAAATCGACGATAACGGGGATTTTTTTCGAAGCCTCAATCACATCGGTGACAAAACCGGCTGTCGAGCCTTCAATAACCGCCGCGTTGCCGTCGGGGGCATCGGGAACAGTAGAGACCGATGTCATGTCCATTTTTTCCTTAAAAAAGGCCGATATTTATAAAAAACGGCAGCTTTACACGGCTAAATACCGGGTAAGGGTCCCGTCTTTGGTGCGTTACACGGGACAAGATAAGGCTGATCGGCCAATCTTTCCACAGCCATTCCACAGTTTAGAACAGTTTAGGATGATTGCGGGGCTATAGAACTCAAATGCCCTGAAAGGGCCTCTAAATGGCTGTTTTCTCCCCCGGCGGGGGGGGCGAAAAAGGGAGACAAGAAGGGAGCTTGCAAAACGCGCGGCTTTCCTTATTATCTGCCCGACTTTCCGCGGGAGTAGCTCAGTGGTAGAGCATCACGTTGCCAACGTGAGGGTCGCGAGTTCGACTCTCGTCTCCCGCTCCAGACTTCTGGAAAACAGGTCGCCGGTTTTACCGGCGGCCTTTTTTCATGGATGGGTCGGAAGAGACCGGTCAGATAGGTGAAATCAGCGGTTGGCCGGAAGTCGGCCAAGGGTCACTCAGAAATCTATGGCCGAGCTGTAGAATAGAATTGCGGCGATAACGACAAGATAGATCAAAGCCGCACAGCCGCCGACGAAAAGAATATTGCCGATCGTGCGGAGGGGATGAACTTCCCGGTCCTGCTCGCGGCGCTCAGGGTCCCGCTTGCAGACCCCGGCGACCATGGTGACATAGCCGCGCTTGAACAGCAGGGGAATGTTGAGGCGGATATTGACCGGGTGCCCCCCCCAGTCTTCCCGGGTCGCCTTGCGGATGGCCGAAACCTGTTCGGGAGCAAGGCCGTCGCGGATTTCTTCGGGCAAACGCGACAGGACGTCGTTGCCGTGATCTTGCTCGTCTTCGACTTCCATCCCGAACGTCTCCTGCATGATGCTTTCGCCCATGTTGCGCCCCTCAATTGGTATAATCGCCACAATTCCCCGAAACAACGCAAGGGGTCCTTCAAGATAGGTTCTAAAGAAACCCGGGAACAACCTTCCGCTCTATCGTCTCTATTATTGAACCGGGAAGCGGGGTCTGACAAGCGGTGAATCCTTACATTTCATAAAACATAAACCTTATGGAAAGGATTTATCTGGAATAGTCCCAACAGGAAAATGTTCAGGGTGAGGGGAGGAGGGCTTTATGTCTCCAGCTGCCCGCAGGGAAAAGTCGAATTATCTCGATCGAATAGTCCGGCAAACCAAGGGTCTTGCCGGGGCGTCCCGCACCGCCCTGATGGAGCGTTTCGCCCGCGTCTATTACGCCCAGCTGTCCCTTGACGATCTACGGGCAAGCGACCCGTCGGCCCTGGCCGCCAGCGCCTGTTCCCTGTTTAAATTCAGCGCTACCCGCAAGCCAAAGACCAGCCTGATCAGGGTGTTCAACAGCGGCGGCGAAAAAAAACCCGGCAAGGCGCCGGTTCGCACGATTATCGAAATCGTCGGCGACGACATGCCGTTTATCGTTGATTCGGTGATGGCGGAACTCAATCGCCATGATTTTCTCGTCCATCTCATCGTCCATCCCGTAATCCGGGTTTCGCGAACCGCCGCCGGCCGCCTTAAGGATGTTGCGCGCAATACTGCGACCGGGGCCACGGCAGAGGATGATGACGGGTATTCATCCGAATCCTACATTCACATTGAAATTTCCGAGCAGACGGGTCCGGAGATCGCCGCCATCGAAACGGAGATGAAAAATATCATCGCCGATGTCCGCTATGCGGTTGTGGACTGGCGGGCGATGATTGCGCGGATCAACGACGTGCTGCTGGATATTGAGACCAGCCCGCCGCCCCTGGCGACGGAAGAAATTACAGAAGGCCGTGAATTTCTTGAATGGATCAGGGACGAGCATTTTACTTTTCTCGGGGTGCGCACCTATGATCTGGTGAGGCGCAAGGGAAAGGACTATCTCCAGCCTGCACGTAATATGAATCTCGGCATCATGCGCCGGATGACGAAGGAATCGACATCACGGCACAAGGCCCCTCTTTCTCCGGGGCGTTCGAGCCTGTTCCGCAAAAAAGAATTATTGATCGTTACCAAGGCCCATAACCGCGCCACGGTTCATCGCCGCGTACACATGGACTACATCGGGGTAAAGCGATTCGACAAGCGTGGCCGGGTGATCGGCGAACACCGTTTCCTCGGGCTCTTCAGCTCAATGGCCTATAACCAGTCGCCCCGTTATATCCCGCTGCTGCGCCGCAAGTTGAACCGGGTCATGGAGCAGGCGGGATTTTCGGCATTCGGTCATGACGGCAAGGGGTTTCTCCACATTCTGGAAACCTTTCCCCGCGATGAATTGTTCCAGATATCGGAACAGGAATTGCTCGAAATTTCTCTCGGCATTCTGCGCCTTGAAGAGCGCCGCCGGGTGGCTCTTTTCCTGCGTCGCGATCAGTTGGAGCAATTTGTTTCCTGTCTGGTCTATGTGCCGAACGACCGCTATAGCACCGATATCGCCCACAGGTTTCAGGCGATCCTGGCGGAAAATCTCGATGGTGAGATTAACAGCTTTTCAACCCAGGTCAGCGATGCGCCCCTGGCCCGCCTCCACTATACCTTCAAGCTAAAGCCCGCCGACGGGGCGCCGAAAAAAGCCAAGGCCATTGAGTCGCTGCTGGTGGAGGCCAGTCGCTCCTGGGACGATCAGCTTCTGCAGGTCTTAATAAAGGAGAGGGGTGAAAAAAGTGCACTAGCCCTTCACCGTAAATACGGCGCCGGTTTTTCAGCAGCCTACCGCGAGGACTTTTCCCCCCATGCCGGTCTCTCCGATATCGATTTAATCGAGAAAATCGGGGGCGAAGGCTGCGAAAAATTTGCCCTCAATCTTTATCGCCCCGAAGGTGGCGAAGCCCACGAGCTGCGACTGAAAATCGCCCACCTCAATGAAAGTCCGATCGCCCCGTCCGATGTTCTGCCGATGATGGAGAATATGGGCCTGCGGGTGGTTCGCGACATTCCCTATGGTATTGAACCGGCCTTTGAAGACAGCCCGGAGAGCGCGGTCTCTTGCGACGCCTGGATTCACGATTTCACCATGACGACCAGCGACAGCAGCGCCGTCGATCTTGCCGCCTCAAAGGAAAGGTTTGAGGCCGCCTTCGCCCGCATCTGGACCGGAGAGGTCGAGGATGACGGCTTTAACCGGCTGGTCTTTTGCGCCGGGTTAACCTGGCGCGAAATTGTCGTTCTTCGGGCCTATTGCAAATATCTCGGTCAGGCCAACATTCCGTTCAGTGAAACCTATATGCAGGATGCCCTGATCGGCAATCCCGAACTCGCCTGTATGCTGGTCAGTCTTTTCCATGCCCGCTGTGATCCTTCTCTGGGCACAAGTGCCGCCCGCAAGATGGTGCGCGCCTCGGTGGGGATTGAAAAGAAACTGGAGGATGTGGCCAACCTCGATGAAGACCGGATTATCCGCCGTTATTACAATTTGATCCGCGCCACCCTGCGCACCAACTACTATCAGGAGAAGGCCGAGGGCGGCCCTAAATCCTATCTGTCCTTCAAGCTCGACAGTCTGGCGGTGGACGATTTACCTCTGCCACGGCCGATGTATGAGATTTTCGTTTACAGCCCGCGCATGGAGGGCATCCATCTGCGCGGCGGCAAGGTGGCCCGGGGCGGATTGCGCTGGTCGGATCGCCGCGAGGATTTCAGAACCGAAATTCTCGGCCTGATGAAAGCGCAGATGGTGAAAAACACGGTTATCGTGCCGGTCGGCTCAAAGGGCGGCTTCGTCGTCAAGCGCCCGCCCCACCCGATGCTGGGCCGCGAGGTTTTTCTCAAAGAAGGCATCGAATGTTACAAGATTCTCATTAACGGCCTTCTCGATCTGACCGATAATTTAAAAGGGTCTCGCATCAAGCCGCCTAAACAGGTGATGCGTCACGACGGCGACGACACCTATCTGGTGGTTGCCGCCGATAAGGGCACCGCGACGTTTTCCGACATCGCCAATGGTGTCGCCATCGAGCGCGGGTTCTGGCTTGGCGATGGATTTGCGTCGGGGGGGTCCGTCGGCTACGACCACAAAAAAATGGGGATCACCGCGCGGGGCGCCTGGGAATCGGTTAAGCGCCACTTTCGTGAGCTCGGCCTTAATACCCAAAAACAGGATTTTACGACTGTCGGCGTCGGTGACATGGCGGGCGATGTTTTCGGCAACGGCATGTTGCTGTCGCGCCACATCCGTCTGGTCGGCGCATTTAACCACATGCATATTTTCATCGACCCGGAGCCGGACGCGGCGAAAAGCTTTGTTGAACGCAAGCGCCTGTTCAACCTGGCGCGCTCAAGCTGGTCTGATTACCGCACCCAGTTGATCTCGAAAGGCGGCGGCATTTTTGAGCGCAGCGCCAAGTCTATTGCTCTTTCTCCCCAGGTAAAAAAGCTGTTCGGCATCACCCGCGACAATGTAACGCCGGCCGAACTGATCCGGGCCATGCTGTCATCGCAAGTCGATCTGTTGTGGTTCGGCGGTATCGGCACCTATCTCAAGGCCAGCGACGAAAGTGATGCGGAAGTCGGCGATCACGCCAATGACGGCGTGCGCATCAATGCCAGGGATGTTCGCGCGCGCGTCGTCGGTGAGGGCGCCAATCTCGGTGTTACTCAGCGCGGCAGGGTCGAGTATGCGCTTTTGGGCGCCGAAGGCGAAGGCGGGCGGATCAATACCGACGCCATCGATAATTCCGCCGGCGTCGATTGCTCCGATCACGAGGTCAACATCAAGATCGCCGTCGACCAGTTGATCGCGGCAAAAAAGACCAGCCATAAAAAACGCGAGAAACTGCTCGCCGAGATGACCGACGAAGTGGGGATGCTGGTTCTGCGCGATAATTACTGGCAGACCCAGGCGATCACCATAAGCCTGGCCCGCGGACGCGCCGGGTTTGACCGCTATGTCCGCCTGATGCAGGAGTTGGAGCGTTCGGGCCGTCTCAACCGTCAGGTTGAATTCCTGCCCGACGACGAGACCTTGGCCGATCGCCGGGCCAGCGGGCAGACTCTCACCCGGCCCGAAATTGCGGTTCTGCTCGGCTATGCCAAGCTGAAGCTTTACGACCGGCTTCTTGAATCGGACCTTGCCGACGATGGGCTTTTGATGCGCGACATGGTGCGTTATTTCCCCACGCGCCTGAGGGATAAACACGCCCCTATCCTGATGGACCATCGGCTTAACCGGGAAATCGTCGCCACCCGGCTGACCAACAGCCTTATCAACCGCGCCGGTATTTCCTTTATCCAGGATATGGGAGAAAAAACCGGTCGCTCGGAGGGCGATATCGCCCGGGCCTATTCCATCACCCGAGATGTTTTCGGAATGCTTTCCCTGTGGGGCGATATTGAGGCGCTCGATAACAGGGTGCCGGCATCGGTGCAGACCGATATGCATCTCGCCACCCAGGATCTGATCACCCGGGGGGCCTTATGGCTTTTGCGCCATTGCCCGCGCAGCCTCAACATTACCAAAACCTGCGCCGAATTTGCGTCCGGTATAGCCACCCTTATCAACTGTTTCGACAAGGTGCTGAGCGAAAGCGACCGGGCGGCTTTCGACGAGCGCCGCCTTGCTTTCTCGAACCAGGGGGTGCCCGATGATCTGGCCCGCCATGTGGCGGCCCTCGACATTCTGGGCAACGGTCTCGACATCGTGCGGCTTTCGGGTCTCATCCCCCTGCCGGTGAAAGAGACGGCGCGGATTTATTTCGCCGTCGGGGCGCATTTTGGCATCGACTCCCTGCGTCTAGCGGGAGGAAAAATAGAGATAGAAGGCCCCTGGGACCGAGAGGCGCTTTCCGCGATCAATGACGATCTTATGCGCTTCCAGTCTGAGATAACCCGCAGGGTGCTGGAAGAGGGGGGCGGAAAAAAAGGCCGGGGGGGAGATGCCCTTTCCCGGATCAACGCCTGGGCGGGGAGCTATACCCATAATGTCGAGAGCCTGGAGCGCATGGTTTGTGAAATCTGTTCGCCGGAAGTGGCTGTCGATTTACCGATGCTGGGTGTTGCCTGCCGTCAGGTTGGGGTTTTGGCCATAAAGTCGTAAGCTGATTATTTCGACTTGAAGGCGAACCGGGGGAGCGGCATTGACTAGGAAAGGCACAGGGCACAGTACCGGGCGCAGTACAGGACGCGGCGGTTTATTCTCCTGGTGCCTTTTTGACGGGGCTAATTCAGCCTTTCCCACTGTCATCACCACGTTCCTTTTCGCCGCCTATTTCACCCAAGGAGTAGCTGTCTCGCCGACCGAAGGGACAGCCGCCTGGGGCCACGCCCAGAGCCTGGCGGCGCTCGTCATCGCCTTTGCCGGACCGGTTTTCGGCGCCATTGCCGATAAGGGCGGGCGGCGCAAGCCCTGGCTCTTCGCCTTTACCCTGCTGGCGGTTGTTTCCAGCGCCTGTCTGTGGTTCACCCGGCCAGAGCCGGACGATGCCCTATGGGCGCTTACATTCGTTGTCTTGGGCACCATCGGCTTTGAGATCGGCATGGTGTTCTATAACGCGCTTTTGCCCGAACTCGCTCCGGCCGATCGTTTGGGGCGTATTTCGGGTTGGGGGTGGGGATTCGGTTATATCGGCGGTCTGGCTTGCCTGGGTATTGCGCTTGTTGGTTTTGTCCAGACCGATACGCCACTCTTTGGTCTCGACCCGGCATCGGCCGAACCGGTGCGGGCCTCTGCGATTCTAGTCGCCGTGTGGATGAGCGTCTTTGCGCTGCCGCTTTTTCTGTTCACCCCCGATCATGTGGAAAGCCGCCTGCCCCTGCGCATTGCGGCGCGACAAGGGCTGGAGATGCTTATCTCGACCCTGCGCCGGATTCGTGATTATGCCCATATCGCGCGGTTTCTTTTCGCCCGCCTTCTTTATATCGACGGGATGAACACCTTGTTTGCTTTCGGCGGAATTTACGCCGCCGGCAGCTTTGGTTTTACCCTGGGGGAAGTGATTACATTCGGCATTGCGATCAATCTTACCGCCGCTCTCGGGGCCGTCGGTTTCGCCTGGGTTGACGACTGGATCGGACCGAAACGGACAATTCTGATATCGCTGGTCGGGCTGATCGTTTTCGGGGCGGCGCTTATTGTCGCCGAGGGACAATTCTGGTTCTGGGCATTTGCCCTGCCGCTGGGGGTCTTCGTCGGCCCAGTACAGGCAGCCAGCCGCTCGATGATGGCGCGCCTCGCGCCTGCCGACATGCATGGAGAAATGTTCGGGCTGTACGCTTTTTCCGGCAAGGCCACCGCCTTTCTCGGCCCGGCCCTTCTCGCCTGGGTGACGCTCTTGTTCGACAGCCAGCGCGCCGGCATGGCGACGGTGCTGATCTTTCTGATCGCCGGGCTGCTTTTTCTGCTGCCGGTAAAAGACGTGCGCTAGAACCGGACGCTTCGCCCCCTAGTGGCGGAAGTGACGCATGCCGGTCATGACCATGGCCAGGCCCTTTTCATCGGCCGCTTTGATCACCTCATCGTCGCGCATAGACCCGCCGGGCTGGATCACGGCGCTCGCCCCGGCGCTTGCTGCTGCCAGCAAGCCGTCAGCAAAGGGGAAAAAGGCGTCGGACGCGACAACGCAACCTTCCGTGCGGCTTGCCGTTTCACCGGCATTTTCCGCCGCTTCGTTGGATTTAATCGCCGCGATGCGGGCCGAATCGATGCGGCTCATCTGGCCGGCGCCGATACCCACGGTGGCCCCGTCCTTGACATAGACGATGGCGTTCGACTTGACATGCTTGCAGACCCGAAAAGCAAACAGCAGATCGGCCATCTCGGAATCGCTCGGTGCGCGCTTGGTCACCGTTTTCAGATCGGCCTTTTGGATGCAGCCCTTATCCCTCGACTGGAAAAGATAACCCCCGGCCAAAGATTTTACGGTCATGCCTGAGGCCGCCGGGTCGGGCATCGCCCCGGTTTCAAGAAGCCGGACGTTTTTCTTCGCCGCCAGGGCGTCGCGTGCGGCAGTGCTAATTTCCGGCGCGATCACGACCTCGACAAAAAGCTCGGCGATAGCCTGGGCGGTTTCTCCGTCGAGGCCCCGGTTCAGAGCGACGATGCCGCCGAATGCGCTGACCGGGTCACAGGCCAGGGCCTTTTTATAGGCCTCGAAGGGTGTCTTGCCGATGGCGACGCCGCAAGGATTGGCATGCTTGATGATGGCGATGGCGGGTTGATCGAATTCGGCGACCAGCTCAAAGGCGGCGTCGGTATCGTTGAGGTTGTTATAGGATAATTCCTTGCCCTGGATCTGGGTCGCCGTGGCAATGCCGGGCCGCGCCTCGGCACTTTTGTAAAAGGCCGCTTCCTGATGGGGGTTCTCGCCATAACGCAGGATCTGTGCGCGCGTTCCGGCAAGGGTCAGGCAGCTGGGGAAAGTGTCGCCCTCTTGCGTGTTGAACCAGGTGCTGATCGCCGAATCATAGGCCGCCGTGCGGGTAAAGGCCTTGGCCGCCAAACGACGGCGAAGCTCGAGAGAAGTGGCGCCGTCATTTTCCTTGATATCGGCGATGACCGATTGGTAATCGGCAGGGTCGGTGACAATCGTCACGAAGGCGTGATTTTTTGCCGCCGAGCGCACCATGGACGGGCCGCCGATATCGATATTTTCAATCACGTCGGCCGCCCCCGCGCCCGAGGCGACGGTTTCTTCGAAGGGATAGAGATTGATCACCACAAGATCGATCGGCGCGATGCCGTGATCGGCCATGGCTTTGAGATGATCATTATCGTCGCGCCGCGCCAGCAGGCCGCCATGGATGAGGGGGTGCAGGGTTTTTACCCGGCCATCCATGATTTCGGGAAAGCCGGTGTGTTCGGCAACGTCCGTAACGCTTACCCCGCCATCGCGGAGGGCCTTGGCCGAACCGCCGGTGGAAAGAATTTCGATGCCCCGCTCGTCGAGAAACCGGCCCAGAGTGAGAAGGTCTGTTTTATCGGAAACGGATATAAGGGCGCGGGTAATGGCTGCCTTGTCAGTATTGCTCATGGAATTGCCTGTATGATTTTCAGATTTGTGTGTTGCGGGGATGGGGATGAATGGAGGGGCTCAAGCGCTTTCGGCATCGTTCCGGGCCTGTGGCGTTTCGCTGTGATATTCGGGCACCAGCCGGGCCAGCTCGGCCAGCGCCTTTTCAACCTTGCCGCTCCGTGCCAGCTCTTCCAGTTTGTCCAGGGAGCGGGCGAGAACCTTGTGATCGACGATCCGGGGCGCCGCCAGTAAAAGCCCCTGGCAGGCGGTTGGAACGAGGTTTTCAGAAACGTGGAGAAGCTCTTCGAACAGTTTTTCCCCCGGCCTGGCCCCGGTAAAGGTGATGGCGATATCCTGTTCCGGTTTCAGGCCGGCAAGGCGGATAACTTGGGTTGCGAGGTCGAGAATACGTACCGGCTCACCCATGTCGAGAACGAAAATCTTGCCTTCCCTGTTGCCTTCCTTGGCGCTTTCTTGCGCCCCCTCCGCTCCGCCTTTTTTGTCTTCGGCCAGTTTGCCGTCGGTTTCTTTTCCAAGGGCGGCGGCCTGCAGCACAAGTTCGACGGCTTCCCGGACAGTCATGAAATAACGGGTCATGTCGGGATGGGTAACGGTAACCGGACCGCCATTGGCGATCTGTTTTTCGAAAAGCGGGATAACCGAGCCGGTTGAGCCAAGCACATTGCCAAAGCGCACAGTAACGAAGCGGGTTGAGGTTTTCGGTTTTTTGGCGACCAGATCCATCGCCTGGCAATAGCTTTCGGCGAGTCGTTTCGTCGCCCCCATGATGCTGGTCGGGTTCACCGCCTTGTCGGTGGAGATTTGCACCATCATCGTCACACCAATTTTTTCGCAGGCATCGGCGACGTTGCGCGAGCCGATGGTGTTGGTGAGGATTCCTTCCAGCGGATTATCTTCGACCATCGGCACATGTTTGAGCGCCGCGGCATGGAAAACAATGTCGGGGGCTTCAAGCGCCATCACCTCGACCATGCGCTCGCGGTCCCGGACATCGGCCAGCAGGGTGTTACGGGAAAGGCCGGGATGGGTTTCGGCGGTTTCCATGTCGATGGTATAGAGCTGGAACTCTCCGTTATCGAGAAGACTGATATGGGCCGGATCAAGACAACAGATCTGGCGCACCAGCTCATTGCCGATGGTGCCGCCGGCGCCGGTAATAAGGACCCGCCGTCCCTCGACAAGCCGTTGCATGGCCGGGCGGTCGAGAATGGTCTGGGGGCGGCCCAGCACATCCTCGATATCGATGGGCTTGATCTCGAGCCTGTCGCTGATCCCGCTTTTCAAATCGGTCAGCTTGGGCAGCCGGGCGAGGGTCAGGCCGAGCCGGTCGGCGGCTTCGAGAAGATCGCGGACAATGACGCCATCCAATCCGTCCTGAGTGATGACGAGACGGCGCGGGGCCAGATTTTCAGATTTCAGTTTTTTCACAACCTCGGGCAGATCGTCGAGGGTTCCAAGAACCCGGATTCCGTGAATCTGCCTGCCGACCCGCGCCGTTTTTTCCGACAGGATACCGACGACGCGATAAGGCGAGGCGGGGTTGCGGTTGATTTCGCGCAGGAACATTTCCGCCGCGTCCCCGGCGCTGACCAGCAAAACCGGCACGCGGGTATGGTCTTCCAGCGCCAGCACGTTTTCCAGCCGCCGGTCCTTGAATACCCGGTAAAGGAAGCGCGGACCGCCGAGCAGAGAGAGAAGGACGAACCAGTTGATAACGAAAAAAGAACGCGGCAAATGTTCCAGCCGGGTGGCGAGGAACAGGACCAGCAGGAAAACGAGGATGGCGATTGTCACCCCGCGGGTGATCGTCATCAAATCGTTGAGGGAGGCATAGCGCCAGACACCCCGATACATGCCGGTCATCCAGAACACCGGGGCGCAGACGAGAACAAACAGGATCGTCCCGCTGAGAATGAAGCCTTCAGGATAATTGAACACCGATTCGCCGACCCGCAGATAGAGGGCGAGCGAAAACGACGCCCCGGCCATGACGATGTCGTGGAGAAAGGCGGCGTGAATGCGTTTGAAACGGGGGAAACGAAGCGTCATCGGACTCCCTAAAACTCAGGCGGCGATCATACCATACCTGCCGCCCCCGTCGACAGGTTGAACGCGCCACAGCCCAAGCTTGTCCCCAGGCCTAAAGGGTTGCGCCGGTGAGGCGGCGGAAAAGGCCGAAAACAAGGGCGCAGGCGGCGATCAGAGCAAGCCATTGGGCCCCGGGGAACCCCTGCGCGGTTGAGGCCAGGGCAAGGGCGACAAGTCCCAGATTGGCGATCAGGAAAAGCCGGCTCACATCACCGTGGCTCATGCCCCGGGCCAGGGCACGCTGATAGAAATGCTGGGCATGGGCCTGCCAGATTTTTTCGCCCCGGATCAAGCGCCGCAAAAGGGTCCAGGTGGCATCACCCAGATAGGCCAGGGGCAGGATCAGGGCGGCGGCCCAGGCCCCGGAAACGGCGAGGCCGAGGAGCAGCCAGCCGAGCAGGAACCCAAGGGGCGCGCTGCCCACATCACCGATGAAAATGCGGGCCGGGGGCCAGTTCCACCATAAAAAACCAAGGGCGGCGGCGCTAATGGTGAGGCCGAAAACGCCAATGCCGGGGTCGGTTCCGCCAATCAGGGCGAGCAGAAAGAGCCCCGCCCCGATGGCGCCGGCTTCAATTCCGGTAATGCCGTCGATTCCATCCATGAAATTGAACAGATTGAGGAACCAGACCCAGGCGATCACGCTCAATGCCTTGTCCATAAGGGGCGGCAGCAGACCCTGGAAAACAAGCCCCTCACCGCCGCCGGGCAGGGTGGAAAAACCGATCAGGACGACGGCGAACTGTACCACCAGCCGGGCCAATGGCGGCACTTCCCTTAAATCGTCGATCAGCGAAACCAGGGCCAGAACCAGGGCGCAGAGGCAGAAAAGCGGCACCGCGCCGGCCCCATTGAGCCCTTCCGGGATATGGGAGGGAAAAGCCCAGGCGAGTATAAGCCAGGCGATGAGAATAACGCCGATGACGGCGATGCCTGCACCCCTGGGTGTTGGAATCTTGTGGCTGCTGCGGGCGTTGGGCCGGTCGAGAACGGCGCGGCGACGCAGGAATTGCACCAGATAACCGCTGCCCAGGAAGGCGGCGGCCAGCACAGCGAGGAAAAGCGTCAGAACAAACAACCAGGACATGCCCCGGTTATACGCCACGCGCCCGAATTGACAAAGAAGACGTGGAGGGTTAGACGGTTTGACCAGTCAGGGGGCGTTTCCATTTCGCCGCCATTTCCTCGGGAGGCATTATTGAAAGTCTGCATTATCGGCCTTGGTTATGTTGGCCTGCCGCTTGCGGTAACCCTTGCCGGCCAAGAAGACGTTACCGGCTTTGATCTCGATGAAGGCCGGGTCGCGGAATTGCGCCGCGGCCATGACCGCACCGGCGAGGTGGACGCTTCGGCGCTGTCCGCTGCCGCGCTCAATTTTGCCACCGATGAGAAGGATATAGCCGGTCAGGACATCTACATCGTTACCGTGCCGACACCGGTCAGCGCCGAAAACGCTCCCGATTTGTCGGCCCTGCGCGCCGCCTGCCGAACCGTCGGTGGGGCGATGGGCAAGGGCGCCATCGTTGTTTTTGAGAGCACGGTCTATCCGGGGGTTACCGAAGATGTCTGCGGGGCCGAGCTTGAAGCCGCCTCCGGACTTGTCTGCGGCAGCGATTTTTTCCTCGGCTATTCTCCCGAGCGGGTTAATCCCGGGGACCGGGAACACACCATCGACCGCATTACAAAAGTGGTCGCCGGGCAAACGGCTGAAGTCGCGGCAAAACTTGAGGCCCTGTACGCCAAGGTGACGAAGGGCGGCGTATTTCTGGCCCGTGATATCCGCACCGCCGAGGCGGCCAAGGTGATCGAAAATGCCCAGCGCGATATCAACATCGCTTTCATCAACGAGGTGACCCAGATTTTCCACCGCCTCGATTTGTCGGTCCATGACGTTCTGGACGCCGCCAAGACGAAATGGAATTTTCTCGATTTCCGTCCCGGTCTGGTCGGCGGCCACTGTATCGGCGTTGATCCGTTCTATCTTGCCCATTGCGCCGAAACCGCCGGACACAACCCGGAGGTGATCCTTTCAGGCCGCCGCATCAATGACGGCATGGGCGATTTCATTGCCCAATCGGTCCATGATGATCTTGCCGCGAATGGCGGCGGCAAACAGGATATTCTGGTGCTCGGCCTTACTTTCAAGGAAAACGTGCCGGATTTGCGTAACTCGAAAGTGGTCGACGTCGTTCGCCGCCTGGAAACCCTCGGCCATAAGGTTCATGTCCATGATCCGATGGCCGACAAGGCAGAGGCAAAGGCGGTTTACGGTCTCGACATTTCATGCGGGAATGATCTCGGCACGCTTAAAGAGGGCGGCCCCTACGCTTGTGTTCTCGGCGCCGTCGCTCATGATCTCTACCGGCAAATGAAAGCGGATGATTTGACGCCCCTTCTTGGGGCTAGCGGGCTGGTCGCCGATATCAAGGATATGTGGAAACAGGTAAGCCTGGGTGCCGATATCCGCCGCTGGCGGCTTTAAGGATTATTCCTAGACCCGGTTGAAGGCCCATTTGATAACCGCAATCTCGCCGCTCATCCCGCCCTTGATCGTGCCCGTCACCACCACCTGTTCGCAGCGTTTGACCTCCCCGCCGCGGCCGAGATAGACGCTCTCGCTGATTGCGAGCTCGCCGCCCTGCACCCGCAGTCTCCAGCCACCGCCCGAGGGCAGGCGCAGAAGAGCGGCCTGGCGGTTGTGCAGCAGCGAGGCCGAGACCGTGGGGTGGAGATGAAAGCGCAGGGCATAGGAAATGTTTTCCTGCATCTGGGCGCCGCTACCGGAAGGAAAAAGAGTGTCCTCGCCGCGGAAATCCTCACCGCCGCTGGCCAGAAACAGGCGTCGCTGATGAATGACGCCGAATATCTCCTCATAGCCGTTATGGCTCGACTCGATCAGGATATTGCCGTTTTCCTCTTCCCGGTGGACGGTCGCCACGGCGCGCCGCCGGCCGAGACGGCCATTGGCCAGAATCTCGGTGGAATTGGTATCCTCGATGGTCAGGGTGGAATGGGCGGCGGTGGATTTCAGGGCCTTTTGCCAGGGAGTCCCGGCAGTGGCCTGGGCGCCGCAATTGACGATCATGCGCTCCTTGCCGATGCTCATCTCAAAGCCTAGGGCGCCGGCATGGAGATGTTCTTCGGGTGGCGCCTCAAATCCGGGCAAGAGGCTGGCGGGGCCGGAATCCATAATTACCAGACAACGGTTGAGGTTGAGCCTCTGAAACCCGCCATGGGGGGCCGATGACAGGGGTTTGCCCTTGGCTTCGGCGCGGGTCAGGACCATGTCGGCCAGCCAGCTTTCGCCCTCCATCGAATCGTTGAAAAGCGCCAGGCCGCCGTCCCCATGGCGAAAGAAACGCAGCATCGGCGCCATGCGGTCGATTGCCGATTGGAGGGTCGGCGGCACCTCGACCTTTGCCCCGGCAAGGCAGGCGCGGATGTCGATAAACAATTTCAGAATCGAAAGCTGAAGTCTTGGGCAGCGCTCAAAATGAGAGCCGTCGGGAAGAATCTGGCGGTCGATTTCACGGCTCAGTAAACGCAACCCCCTGGCCAGCCAGCGCCGCCCATTGGGCAGGCAGATTCCGGCATAGATCAGGCCGCGTATGGCGCGCAAACGCCGTGCGCCGCGGGTTTCCCATCCAGCGGTGCGGGCCAGATGGCGGGCCTGACGGGCCAGGCTTTTAAAGACTTCCCCGCGAAAATCCTCTTCGGCGCTGGCGCAGAAAAAATCGTACTGGCCGAGCCAGGCGGCGATGCGATCGCCGGTGACATCGCTGCGCCAGGCCAGGGGCGACCAGAACCGGTGTTCCCCGATCCAGTCGCCGACAAGGATGCGGGCGCGCCGCCTTGCGGCGTCGGAGCCGATCACATGAAGGTCGTTAATCCAGGAAAACCCGTGCAGCCCTTCGCTCCAGGCCGGGCTCAGGCCGCGGGGCGACCACAGGGATTCATCGCCATGGGCGGTTTCGCCGAAAAACGGAAATTCACCAGCGAGGATGGCATTTCCCCGCTCGGCATTGCCGGGCCAGGGGTCGGGCGGGGTGAAAATTATGTTCTGGGGCGCCCGGCCGACAAGGAACAGCGGATAGAGCGGGTTGCCGTAGACAAGTGGCCGCGCATTACGGATCGCCCAGATAAATCCGCCAACCGGACGAAAAACCGGTCGGGCGGAATAGATACGGCTTAAAAGGCGTGGAAGGCGGCCCCGTGGACTCATCCCTTATACGTGACTCCCGTTTATTTTCGCAGGTATCGGCGACAGGCGGACTGGGGATTCCATGCTATTTTCCTATCAGCTTGCCGTTTCTCCCGCAAGCGGTGAGCGCAGGGGCGTCAACACCGTCTTGCCATTATGGGGCATGTGGTGTTTGTTTGCCCCTGCTTATCCAGTTGAGGAACATGTTCGAACGTATCGCCGCCGGCTGTCGTTATCTCGCCTTCACGCTTTTGGGCGTGATCGCACTTGTGCTCGTGCTCAATGCCGGGGCCTATGCTTTCCTGCGCTATTTGAAATATTTTCAGGCCCGTTCGGCTGAATTGCCGATTGTCGCCACCTATGGCGAACGCCTTAAGGCCGGCTATCCGGGCTGGGATTCGGCGGATCTGAACGACCTGCTTTATGAGACCTGGGCGCGGCCGTTCGTTTACCAGTCCATCACCCAGTTTACCGAAGCGCCGATTGACGGACGTTTCGTTACCGTTGACGAGGCGGGTTTCCGGCATATCAAGGACCAGGCCCCCTGGCCGCCGGAAAAAGAGGCGCTTTCCGTTTTCGTTTTCGGCGGCTCGACGGCTTTCGGTTATGGGGTCAGGGACGAAGAAACCATCGCTTCCTTTCTCCAGGAAAGATTACGCGGCGCGACGGAGCGAAAAGTGGCGGTCTATAACTTTGGCCGGGGATTTTATTATTCGAGTCAGGAATTGCTGCTGTTCCTGCGCCTCCTTCAACGCGGCGCGGTGCCGGATGTGGCGGTGTTTATCGACGGCTTCAACGATATCCACGCCGCCGCCGCTCAAGACCTGCCGATGACCCCGACGCTTTTACAAAGCCAGTCGCGTGCCCTCGGTGATATCGCCTGGACGTTCTGGCAGGCAACGCCGCTGGCCAAGGCGATGGAGCGTCTGCAAGGGTTTACCCAGCGTGCCGGCAGGGCCGAAAAGAGTGCCGGAGCCCCCCTTCCCGACGGAGATACGGGCCCAGAGATGACCGGCCCATGGGATGTTGTGCTTACCCGCTATCAGAGGAACCGTGTGATGATCGAGGCCCTGGCCGCGGGTTTTGAAGTAACGCCGCTTTTCGTCCTCCAGCCGGTGCCGGGATATCGCTATGATTCCGACAAAAACCCTTTTTATCAGGGCGAACAGCAGGATAAAGATCTCTATGCCAAAGGCATTGCCGCTTTCGATGAGGCGGCCTTGGCGGGCAAGCTCGGCGACCGGTTTATCTCCTGCGCCGATGTTCAGGAAGGCCGGGACGAGTTGCTTTACGTGGATAACATCCATTATGCCGCCCCTCTGGCCGATCTGGTGGCGGCCTGCATCATCAAACGCGGTGATGTCGGGGCCTGGGAATCTCGGAAATAGGCCGGGGGAATAGAGCCGGCGGATAGCCCCGGCGTTGTAGGATGGGCGTTATTTTTTTATCAGGCGGGCGGCGAAAAATCCGTCGAGGCCGCCAAGATCGGCCAGATGACAGGGCAGGGTGCGCATCTCGCCTTTTTCGGTGATCGCTTCCGTCAGGCCGCCGATCTCTTCCGCCCTGATGGGGCTGCGTTCCAGGGAGCCGATGGTTTTCAGGGCGTGAGCAATGCGCTCCTCGCCCTCTTCTTTTTGCAACGAACAGGTACAATAGACCAGGGTTCCGCCGGGGCTGAGCATTTCTGCGGCATTGGCGATCAGGCGGTCCTGTTCGGCGGCCAGGCGGGTGACGTCATCGGCCGATTTCAGGCGGGCGACGTCGGGGTGACGGCGCAGAGAACCGGTGGCGGTGCACGGCGCATCCAGCAGGATGGCGTCAAAGGGTGTGTCGGGTCGCCATGTGGCGGCGTCGGCACAGACCGTCTCGATGTTAAATCCCAGGCGGGACAGGTTTTCTTCCATTCGCTCGAGGCGTTTTTTGCTGCGTTCAACCGCCGTAATCCGGGCCCCGGATGCGGCAAGCTGGGCGGTTTTACCGCCGGGCGCGGCGCAAAGGTCGGCGACGCGTTTGCCTTGAACATCACCCAGCAAACGCACCGGCAGGGCGCTGGCGGCGTCCTGTACCCACCAGGCTCCCTCGCTGTACCCCGCCATTTCGCGGATCTGGCCGCCGCTTGTCAGGCGCACCGATCCAGTGGCCAGGACAACGCCGCCGAGTTTCTCGGCCCACAGAGCGGAATTATCCACGGCGGGGTCCGGGCGGATGGTGAAATCAAGCGGCGGGTCGGCAAGATGAGCCGCCGCCATTGCCCGCGTCGTTTCCTCGCCATAGGCGCGGGTCCAGCTGTCCCATAGCCAGTCGGGAGTGTTGAGGCGCGGCGCATCGGATTTTTCAATCTCCGGTTTTCCACCCCCCGTCTTTCCGTCCCGGATCAGTTTGCGCAAAACGGCGTTGACCAGTCCGGCCAGGGGGGCGCGGCCGAGGCTACGGGTCAGATCGACGGCGGTATCGACGGCGGCATGGGGTGGGGTGTCGAGAAAAACGAGCTGGGCGATGGAAAGGCGCAGGATGTCGTGTACCCGGGCGCCCTTTTTGCCCAGGGGGCGTTTGAGATAAGTGGCGATGATGGCGTCGATCTGGCCGAGGCGACGCAGAACCGTGGCGGTGATGAGACGGGCAAAGGCCCGGTCGCGAGGTTCCAGCGCCATGAACCGGCTGTCCTTTTCCCGTTCCGCCGCGCTTAATGCGGCATCGAGCATCTGGCCCTTGTGCAAAACAGCGGCGATGAGATCAAGCGCCATGGCGCGGGCGCCGGGAGGCGGCGTGGGCTTTGCGGGTTTTTTCTGGCGGGGGGCGGGCGACATGCCAACCCTTTAACAACAAACCGCCGCCGGCGAAAGCGAAACTGATTCCAAAGGGCTGGTTCCGGGGCCGGTTCCGTTATCTGGTTCGCAGTGGTAAATTAAATCCGGTTCGGGGCGCCACATGAGCGGAAAAAATTAAAAATGGGCAAAACAGGAATAATGAAGACTTCGGGTGCTGATGCGCCGGTGTTTATTGCCCATATTGTGGCGCCAAAAACCCGTCGCCGCGCTCTGGCAAAGCCCGCGCTATCGCAAAAATCCCTGCCCCTGGATGAGGGAGGGGAGAGCGGCGGACCCGAGGGCTTAGAGCCGACCCGTTTTGGCGACTGGGAACGCAAGGGCCGCTGTATCGATTTTTAAGCCGCTTCCCGCCCAACCATTCCGCAGCCGGAACAAATACGCCCCCCGGCGGCATGTTCTTGATATGTTCTGATTGAGCCGATAGTCTCTCCAGGGGTGTTTTCATGCCCCGGCATTCCGCTTTACCTGTTGATCTGTGGCAGACTTTTAGGTGTGCCGAGATTTTCAATTCAGGGGAAAGGCACAGAGCTTGTTCAACCCGAGGGCGAATAGTTCACGGCCAAACAATGAGACATCGTTTCCGGCCGCCCTCGTGGCGTCGGTTTTTCTTGCCGCCGCGTTTATTCCCCTGACCTCAAACACAGATGTCCTGATGGGCCCGGTGCCGGCCCGGGTGCTTGAAATTACCGACGGCGATACGCTCAAGGTGCGGGCCCGGATCTGGCTCGGCCAGGAGGTTGATATCAGCGTCCGGCTGGCCGGTGTCGATACGCCGGAATTACACGGCACCTGCGCCAGGGAACGCGAATTGGCGCAAAGCGCGCGCCGGATGGTCGAAAACCTGATCGCCGGACGCCCCGTCATTCTTCACTATATCCGCTACGGTAAATATGCCGGTCGGGTTCTGGCCCGGGTGACAACCGATAATGGGGAAGACCTGGCCGCGCGCCTGATCGCCGCCGGGCTGGGCCGGGAGTACGGCGGCGCGGTGCGTTCAAACTGGTGTTCGTGACGCCCTGACTTGTGCCTTGTGTCCTGGCGCCATCCGCCCCACAGTCTGGGATGGGTGGTGTTGAATGCAGGGCGGAACAGATAATGCGGGCCGATGGGTCAAAACCATTAAGGCGCGGTGGTAAAGGCGACCGATCGGGCGCGCTTTCGCGGGCCACCCGTTTGACGTTTGTTGTCCTTGGCCTGATCCTCGCCTCGACCCGTTTGGGTCTGGCCGGGTCGCCGGATGGATCCGGGGATTCTGCGGAATTAATTGCCAGAGGCGGCGAATTGTTCACACGGCGTTGCGCCATCTGCCACGGCAACGATCTTGAGGGCAAGAGCCACGAGATCGGGTCGGGTGAACGCAGACGCACCGTTAAGGTGCCCTCGCTGCGGGAGCGCCGCTGGAGATGGCTGGACCCGCAAACCGCCATTTCAAACATCGTGAAACATGGCGAGAAAAAGCATCCCCTGCCTTCTTCTGAATTCAAGATGCCGGCTTTCGGAATCGTTCTTTCCGATGACGATATCGCGGCGGTCGCCGCCTATCTGAAAAGTATCTGGAATTCCAGTGCCGGCGGCGGCAAGGCGGCGCCGCACATGCCGCCCGAGCCGGAAACACCGTAACCCCCGACAAGCCCCGGGGCTAGTCGTGGGGGCTGTTCTTCACCAGATCATCGACCACGGAAGGATCGGCCAGGGTCGATGTATCGCCGAGGGTGTCGATCTCATTGGCGGCAATCTTGCGCAGGATGCGGCGCATGATTTTGCCCGAGCGGGTTTTGGGCAGGCCCGGCGCCCACTGGATAACATCGGGGGCGGCGATTGGGCCGATTTCCTTGCGCACCCATTTAACCAGTTCGGCCCGCAGATCCTCTGAAGGCTCGGAACCGGCCATCAGGGTGACATAGGCGTAAATGCCCTGGCCCTTGATGTCGTGGGGAAAGCCGACCACGGCGGCCTCGGCCACATTGTGGTGGGCGACCAACGCGCTCTCGACCTCGGCCGTGCCCATGCGGTGGCCCGAAACGTTGATGACGTCGTCGACACGGCCGGTAATCCAGTAATAGCCGTCTTCGTCACGGCGGCAGCCATCGCCGGTGAAATACATCCCCTTATAGGTCGAGAAATAGGTCTGGATGAAACGATCATGGTCTTGATAGAGCGAGCGCATCATCCCCGGCCAGGCGTCAGCCATGCACAGATTACCCTCGCAGGCGCCCTCTAGTTCCTTGCCGTCGTTGTCGACGATCACCGGCTTGACGCCGAAAAAGGGGCGGGTCGCCGAGCCTGGTTTGAGCGCCGTCGCGCCGGGCAGCGGCGTGATCAGGATGCCGCCTGTTTCGGTCTGCCACCAGGTGTCGATGACCGGACAGCGTTTATCGCCGATTATTTCGTAATACCATTCCCAGGCCTCCGGGTTGATCGGCTCGCCAACCGAGGCGAGCAGGCGCAGGGATTGGCGGGAACATTTCTCGACCATTTCGTTGCCCTCGCGCATCAGGGCCCGGATGGCGGTGGGCGCGGTGTAAAAGATATTCACCTTGTGCTTGTCCACCACCTGCCAAAAGCGTGAGGCGTCGGGATAATTGGGCACCCCTTCGAACATCAGCGTCACCGCCCCGTTGGCCAGCGGGCCATAGACGATATAGCTATGGCCGGTTACCCAGCCGACATCCGCCGTGCACCAATAGACGTCGCCGTCGTGATAATCGAAAACCAGCTGGTGGGTGAGCGCGGCGTAAACCATATAACCGCCGGTGGTGTGGAGAACCCCTTTCGGCTTTCCCGTCGAGCCCGAGGTATAGAGAATGAACATCGGGTCTTCGGCGTTCATTTCTTCGGCCGGGCAGTCCTTGGGCGCTTGCTCACAGATGTCGTGGTACCAGACATCGCGGCCGTCCTGCATGGCAATGTCGCCGCCGGTGCGTTTAACCACCACCACCGTCTCGATGCTGGGGCAGGATTGAAGCGCCGTATCGGCATTTGATTTGAGCGGCACCGTGCGGCCGCCGCGCAGTCCCTCGTCAGCGGTGATCAGGATGCTGGAATCGCAGCCCTGAATGCGGCCGGCCAGGGCGTCGGGGGAAAAGCCGCCGAAGACGACGGAATGAATGGCCCCGATCCGGGTACAGGCGAGCATGGCGATTGCGGCCTCGGGGATCATCGGCATATAGAGGGTGATGCAATCGCCTTTTTTTGCACCGTGCGCCTTTAGGGCCCCGGCCAGACGACACACCCGTTCATGGAGATCGCGATAGGTGATGTGCTCGCTTGTTCCAGGGTCGTCGCCTTCCCAGATGATGGCGGTCTGGTCGCCGCGGCTTGCCAGATGGCGGTCAAGACAATTGGCGCTGGCGTTAAGTGTCCCGTCCTCGAACCATTTGATCGATACATCACCGTCAAATGACGTATTTTTGGCCTTGGTGAAAGGCTTTATCCAGTCGAGGCGTTTGCCGTGTTCGGCCCAGAATCCGTCTGGGTCGTTGATTGAGCGCTCGTATTCCCTGTTATAGGCATCCTCATCGAGCCATGCGGCTTTTTTCAGGGCCTCGGGAACCGGGAATATCCTATTGTCTGACATGGTCTATTTGCCTCCCCTGGGTCGCGGGGACTCTTCAAGATCCCCTCATTCTTTAACCGATTGTGCCACGGCGCGAGAGACAAATCGACAGGCTTTTGCACCGCTGGGAGAAGATCGTGAGAGGCGGCATAAAAGGGCAGTGGAGTCACAGATAAGGCCCAATTGTTTCAGATTCGGAACAATGATTGTGATGGTATGCCGGCTCCATTAATGTAAATTTAACAGAATGCTTTTTAAAATCAGTTAGATTATATAAAGAAAATCGCGCGGCCATAGACCAAGCAATTTAGTCATCTATTATGTCGCTTGCGAGTCATAGGAAAAACTTCATTTAGGTGCGCCTTTTGCGGTCGCACGGGACATAAAGAGGGAAGAAAAGATGAAGGCAATAATGGGTAAATTAGGCGGTCTTGGTTCAGGCGGCAATCTTCAGGAGATGATGGACGTACTTCCGATCAACGTCCTGACCTGCGATCCGGCTTCGTTGAAGATTACTTACGCCAACAAGACCAGCGTTGAAACGCTGCGCAGCCTCGAACATCTTTTGCCCCAGGGTGTCGGAGCCGACAATATCATCGGCCAGTGCATCGATGTCTTTCACAAGCAACCGGCCCACCAGCGCCGGATTCTCGGCGATATCGGCCCCAATGGCCACCAGGCGATCATCCGCCTGGGTAAGGAAATGCTGGAGCTCAATGTTTCCCCGATCTATGGCGGTGGCCGTAAGCCAGTCTCACTCATGCTGTGCTGGACGGTGGTTACCGACCGCGAGCGTCTCAAACGCATGGCCGACGTCATGCCGATCAACATCATGATGTGCGACCCCGAGACACTTGAGGTCACTTACATTAACTAGACCAGCGTCAACACCCTGAAAAGCGTTGAGCATCTCCTGCCGATCAAGGCCGAAGAGGTCATGGGCACCTGCATCGACATCTTCCACAAGAACCCGGAAATGCAGCGCAAATTGCTCGGCGATCCCTCGAACCTGCCCCACAAGGCCAACATCAAGCTCGGCGACGAAACGCTTTCGCTCAATGTTGCTGCGATCAAGGATGATCACAACTTCTATATCGGCGCCATGGTGAGCTGGAACGTTATCTCCGCCCAGGTAAAAATGTCGAAAAATGTTGAAGAGGTGACCGGCATCGTCGCCTCCGCTTCGACCGAGCTGCAGAACACCGCCCAGGCCATGTCGGCGACGGCCGAACAGACCAATGTCCAGGCCGGCGCCGTGGCGGCGGCATCCGAAGAGGCGTCGACTAACGTTCAGACGGTGGCGGCGGCGGCTGAAGAGCTGTCTTCTTCACTTGAAGAAGTGGGCCGCCAGGTGGTCGAATCCTCAAGTATTGCAAAGTCGGCCGTCGAAGAGGCGGCAAAAACCAACACCTCCGTCGAAGGTCTGTCCGAGGCCGCCCAAAAAATCGGTGAAGTGGTTGAACTGATCAACGACATTGCCAGCCAGACCAATCTTCTGGCGCTCAACGCCACCATTGAGGCGGCGCGCGCCGGGGAAGCCGGCAAGGGCTTTGCCGTGGTCGCCAACGAGGTCAAATCCCTGGCCAACCAGACCGCCAAGGCGACGGAAGAAATCAGCGCCCAGATTTCCTCGATGCAATCGGCCACCAACGAGGCCGTCGGCGCTATTAAGGGCATAGGTCAAACCATTGGCAACATCAACGATATAGCTTCTACGATTGCTTCGGCGGTCGAGGAACAGACGGCGGCGACTCAGGAAATTGCCCGTAACGTCCAGCAGGCTTCCGCCGGCACGGCAGAAGTGTCGAGCAATATCACCGGCGTCACCCAGGCGGCGACGGAGACCGGGTCCTCGGCGGAAGAAGTCCTCAATGCTGCGAAGGAACTTTCCACCCAGGCCGAGCAGCTGCGCAGCGATATCGAAGACTTCATGAGAGAAAGCTGATCCGTCGGGGCTGTAATCAGGCCCTTGTTCGTGATTTTAGAGAAACCGCCTGGCCTTTCTTGGCCGGGCGGTTTTTTTTGCAGCCTATTCCTTGATCTCGGGCAGAACCTGTTTCCAGCGCTTGACGACAACGCTGTCAAAAACCCCGGCCTTGGTATAGGCGTCCTGGGAAGCGAATTTTTCGGCTTCCTCGAGGCTGTCGAAATCGATAATGAGCACGCTGCCGGTAAAGGCGGCGCCGTCCTCCGACAGGGTTGGCCCGGCCATATGCAGGCGTGGGCCAAGCGATTTTAATCGCTCAAGATGTTCGGCGCGGTTTTCACCACGCAGATCGGCGGTGCCGGGTTTGTCGACGCAGGTAATAATGTACAGCATGTTTTCCCCTGTTTGTTTTTCCTAGTTTCTTGTTTCTAAATATCGGTCTCACAGGTGAAGGGGCGCGCCAGAAGCGATGAAATGGTTTCGTCTATATCCGCGCCCTTATGGAGCACCGCGTTGACAGCTGAGCAGATCGGCATTTCGACACCCAGACGGTTGCCCAGCTCGAGAACTGAAGCGCTCGAGTAAACTCCTTCGGCGACACTTTTTCGTCCGGCCATAATGTCGTTAAGGGAGACGCCCTCGCCGAGCCTGCGGCCGAGGGACATGTTGCGGGATTGCTCGCTGGTGCAGGTCAGGCACAAATCGCCGAACCCGGCAAGACCGGTCAGGGCCACGGGCGTCGCCCCTTTGGCGGTGCCGAGACGAACCATCTCGGCCAGCCCCCTGGTGATCAGAGCGGCCCGGGCGTTTTCGCCAAGACCCCGGCCGAGCACGATGCCGGTGGCGATCGCCAGAACATTTTTGACCGCGCCGCCTATTTCAGCCGCAATCACGTCGGTGGACAGATAGGGTCTGAAATGGCGGCTGCCGATGGCGGCGACAAGGCGCCGGCCAAGATCCTCTTCACTACAGGCCAGGGTCACGGCGGTCGGCAGATCGGCAGCGACTTCGGCGGCAAAAGTCGGCCCGGAAAGGACTGCCAGCTTTGCGCCGGGCACGCTCTCTGCCAATACCTCACTCATCAGCTTGCCGCTGCCTTCCTCAATCCCCTTGGCGCAAACGACGCCTGGCGCACCGGCCGGCCAGGAGGGAGCGAGTGCCGCCAGGCAATTGCGCAGCTTCTGGGCCGGGGTAACGAGGAAAACCGCTTGCGCCCCGGCCGTCACCGCCTGAATGTCGCTGGAGGCGGTAATTTCCGGGTCGAGGGTGATAGCGGGCAGATAGTCGGGATTTTTATGGGTCTTGTTGATAGCCTCAACGGTCTCTTTTTCATAGGCCCAGATGGTCACGCTCCTCCCGGCGCGCCGCGCCACAAGCGCCAGTGCGGTTCCCCAGGCCCCGCCGCCGATGACGGCAATGCGTTCAATCGCCGATGCCATCATCCGGCCTCCGCCGCGACGGCCAGGGAATCCAGCGGCCAGCGCGGCCGCGGCGCAAAGTCGAGGCCGTCGTAAAGGCCGCGCCCAAGACGCTCAATCCCGGCCCAGGCGATCATCGCGGCGTTATCGGTGCACAGCTTTTGCGGCGGCGCGAACAGCTTAAACCCTTCCGCCCCGGCGAGCTCGTCAAGCCGCCCACGCAGATAGGTATTGGCGGCGACACCGCCACCGACCACCAGACGGCCGGGTAAAATTGAATCGGGATAGAGATCGAAGAAAATGCTTATGGCGTTGGCGGTGCGGTCAACGAGCACATCGCCGACGGCGGATTGAAAAGAAGCGCAAAGATCGGCGCGGTCGCTTTTCGAGATATCATCAAGATTGTCAGCTGCTCTTTTCACCGCCGTTTTCAGGCCGGAAAAGGAAAAGTCACACCCTGACCGTCCTTTCATCGGGCGCGGCAGGTCAAAGCGTTCAGGGTCGCCTGTCTGTGCCGCCGTCTCAACCACCGGGCCGCCGGGATAACCAAGGCCGAGCAGTTTCGCCGTCTTGTCGAAGGCTTCGCCGCAAGCGTCGTCGATGGTGGTGCCGAGCCGTTTGTAGCGGCCCACCTCCTCGACGGCGAGTAGCTGGCAATGTCCCCCCGACACCAGCAGCAGCAGATAGGGAAAGGCGATGTCCCCGCAAAGCCGCGCTGCAAGGGCGTGCCCCTCAAGATGATTGACGGCGAGAAACGGCTTTCCCGCCGCCGCCGCTATTGCCTTGGCCGTCATGACGCCGACGATGACCCCACCGATCAGGCCGGGGCCGCCGGTGGCGGCGATCCCGTCGAGATCTGCAAAGGAAAAACCGGCCTCTTCCATCGCCTCGCCGGTCAGCCGGTCAACATGGTCGAGGTGGCTGCGGGCCGCGATTTCCGGAACGATGCCGCCATAGGGCTTGTGCTCCTCAACTTGTGAGAGCAGACGTTCGGCGCGGATAACGCGCTCGGAATCGACGATAGCCGCCGCCGTTTCATCGCAACTGGTTTCTATGCCGAGAACAATCATGGCTTAAAAATCATGGGCATGGTTTGAAAAACACAGGCTGAAAAACAAAATAAGACGCTCATTAGGGGGGACATACTACCCATATCGTGGAAGCGGAACCAGCCCCGCCGCGCGGACAGATGAAAGGAACCGCTTTTCGTTCCGCGCTCAGGGGGTTACATAACGGGGGTGATGTCACAAACGCCAATCATAACAATCGGCACCAGAGGGTCGCCCCTGGCCCTGGCCCAGGCCAGGGAAGTGCGGGCACGGCTTGCGGGCGCTCACCGCGAACTCGCCAATGAGGGAGCGATTGCGATTGAGGTTATCAAGACCAGCGGTGATCGTTTCCTCGATCGCCCGCTGGCCGATATCGGTGGCAAGGGCCTGTTTACCAAGGAAATAGAAGAGGCGCTGCTCCGGGAGGCGATCGACATCGCCGTCCACTCGATGAAGGATGTGCCGACCTTTCTGCCCAAAGGGTTGGAGATTTCCTGCGTGCTCGAGCGCGAAGACCCCCGGGATGCTTTTTTCTCAAGCTCCGCCACCGGCCTTGATGATCTTGGCCCCGGCGCCGTGGTCGGTACCGCGGCCCTGCGCCGTCAGGCCCAGATCCGGGCGCGGCGGCCAGATCTGGAAATCGTCGTCTTTCGCGGCAACGTTCAATCACGGCTGAAAAAACTGGCCGCCGGCGAAGTTGACGCCACCCTGCTGGCGCTTGCCGGGCTTAAGCGCCTGGGCCTTGAAGACAAGGCAAGCGCGATCCTCCCGGTTGAGGAAATGCTGCCCGCCGTCGCCCAGGGCGCCATCGGCATTGAATGCCGCAGCGGCGATTCCAGGGCAAAAGATTATCTCAGCCCTCTCAACCATGACGAAACCGCCCTTTGCATCGGCGCCGAGCGGGCGTTGCTGGCGGTCCTCGACGGTTCCTGCCGGACACCGATTGCCGCTCTTTGTGAATGTGAAGGCGAGCGTGTGCGCTTGCGCTCACTTATCGCCAGACCCGACGGCAGTGAAATTCTGCGCACGACCCGTGAAGGCTCCAGGGCCGATGCCGTGGCGCTTGGCGAGGATGCGGGGCGGGAATTACTGAAGGCGGCGGGGCCGGACTTTTTTATCCTCGAAGATATGTCGGGCGGAGAGGCGTAATTATGGGTTTGCGCGCATTGGTGACGCGACCGCAAGCAGATGCGAAAGAGCTTTGCGATCTTTTGCAGGAACGGGGCGTGGCCCCCGTCCTCGCCCCCCTGTTGACCATTGTTCCCAAGCCTCACATGGTTCCCGATCTTGACCGGGTTCAGGCAATTGTGTTCACCAGCGCCAATGGGGCGCGCGCCCTCGCCGCCATTTTGCCCGCCGATGGCCCGGCCTTCGACCTGCCGGCGTTCTGTGTCGGCGACCAGAGTGCGCGCGCGGCAAGGGACCTCGGTTTTTCGAAGGTGGAAAGCGCCGGCGGCGATGTCGCCGATCTTGCGGAACTGATAAAATCCCGTCTCGATCCCGGGGCCGGGCCGCTTTATCACGCTGCCGGTTCAAAAGTCGCCGGAGATTTGTCCGGGCTTCTCGAAGGGGCCGGCTTCGCCCTGCGCCGTCAGGCGCTGTACGAGGCTCACAAGGCGGAAAGCCTGCCCGGTCCGGCGGCGCTTGCGCTGGCGGCGGGCGATCTCGACCTTGCCCTGTTTTTTTCTCCCCGAACCGCTGCCGCCTTTGTTAGGCTGGTGGCGCAAGAGGAATTCGGCGGGGCCTGCCGGAATGTGACGGCTTATGCCCTAAGCGGGGCCGTGGCCGATATTCTGAAGGAAATTCCATGGCGGAAGATAAGCGTCGCCCCCCGCCCCGAGATGGATTCCCTGCTTGTTGTTCTCGATGCCGATCTGGCCGAGGGCAATCTGACGCAATAAAAAGGAAGACGGAAACAGGCCATGACCAAGGGCAAGAACGAGGCGGCGAATAGCGGATCGGAAAAGGCGCCGACAAAAGAAGGTGCGGACGACAAGACAGATATCCCTCCCGCCGCCGCCAGTCCGACAGCCGGGAAAGCCCGCTCGCGAGTACAGCCCGATAAAACAGGCAGCGCCCCGGCGGCTCCCCGGCGGAGCGGTGCCGGCGCCTGGGTGTTGTTTCTGTTGGTCCTTTTTATCGCCCTGGGCTTTGCCGCCTGGTCCCTGATCCAGCCCGATATCACCCGCCAGCTGGCCGGGACGTTCGGCGCTGGCACGGCGGATGAAACATATATGTCCGATGGGGCCGTTTCCCCGCCTGCCCCGCGAGAAGCCCCCTCGCCATCATCCATATCCAGTGCAAAGCCTGAAACCCAAAAGGAAACGCAAGAGCCCGCCCCCATCGCCGCCAGCGCCCCGGTTGGTTTGGACGCGGCGGAGATTGCCAGGATCGAATCCCGTCTTAGCCGCATCGAAAGCCGACTGGCGAAGATCGACAGCCTTGTCCAGAGCGCTGGCGGAGATCGCTCCGCTGAAATTGCGTCCCTTGATGCGATGGAACAGAGAATCGCCACCCTGGAAACCGCCAATCGTAATCTGAGCAGCAACGATGAAGGAATGGCGGCGCTGATCCTCAGCGTCGGACAGCTTCAGGCCGCAGCGTCGTCTTCGGCTCCCTTCAATAGGGAGCTGGCGGCGCTTAAAGCCGTAAGAAGCAGGTTTTTTAGCGCCGATTTCACTCTCTCCAGCACCCTGGAATCCCTTTCCACCCCGGCCGCCCAAGGTGTGCTGACGATCGATGAGTTGCGGGACTCTTTTCCCGCCCTTGCCAGCGCCGCTCTGGAAGCCGAGCGCATCGCCGGTCCTGACGGGGCGGAGAATTCCAGCCTTCTCGATCGGGGCTGGGCGCGCCTTAAGGGGCTTGTGACGATCCGCCGCGTCGGCGCGGATGTCGCCGGCGATACAACCGAGGCTCACCTCGCCCGCGCCGAGGCGCTTTTACAAAAGGGCGATTTGTCGAACGCTCTATCTGAAACACAGGCGATTGAAGGACCGGCGGCGGGGCCGCTTGCCGCCTGGCAGGTCGACGCTGAAGCCCGCCTGAGCACGGATCAGGCGATGGAAACGATTTCCGCCGCCGCCCTGGCGCAGGTAACCGGGGCCGGGCCGGGGGCTGAGTCGGGGCCATGATCCGCGCTTTCGCTTTCTTTGTTCTCCTGGCGGCTGCGATTACCGGCACCGTCTGGCTTGCCAATCATCCTGGCGATGTGGTTATCGACTGGCAGGGCTATCGTATCGAGACATCCCTGGCCCTGTTCGGCCTCGCCCTTGTCCTTGCCTGCGTTATCGCGGCGCTTTTGTTTGCCCTGTGGCAGGGCATTCGTCATTTCCCGGGCCGCCTTTCGGGGCGGTTGCGCGAAGGCCGGCAGCGCCGGGGCGTTCGCGCCCTGACCGACGGTATGGTGGCCCTGGCGGCCGGCGATGGACGCGCCGCGCGCCGCGCCGCGCGTCACAGCCTGGCCCTGCTCGACGACACACCGCTGACCCTGCTGCTTGCCGCCCAGGCCGCCCAGCTGGCCGGAGACGATGACGGTGCGCGCACTTATTTTGCCGCTATGGCCGAGGACGAAGCCGGTGCTTTTCTCGGCCTGCGGGGTCTGATCGCCCTTGCCGTTCGCGCCGGCGATGGTGAGGAAGCGGCGCCCCTGATCGAGCGGGCGCGCAAAATACAGGGCGGCGCGCCCTGGCTTTTATCGGCTGAACTCGATCTGCTGATCGCCGAGCGCAAATGGCCCGAAATTGCCGAGGCCTTGCAAAGGGGATTAAAAACCAAGGCGATCGACGCTTCTCAAGGCGCTTTGAAACGCGCCACCGCGCTGCTTGAAACTGCCCGCGCCGCGGCCGCCGGCGGAGAGAATGAGGCGGCCCTGGCATGGGCCGAAAAAGCCCATAAACAGGGCCCTTCTCTGGTTCCCGCCAGCACGTTTCTGGCCACCCTTCTTGATAAGGCCGGTCGCAAGCGGCGGGCCGGGAATGTTCTCTACCGGGCCTGGGAAGCCACTCCCCACCCTGAACTGGCGGCGGCTTACGCGACCCTTAAGGCGAATGCCGGCGACTCCCTTGATCGGGTCAAACATTTGCGCAAACTCTATGATGCCGCCCCCGATCACCCGGAAAGCGCGATCGCCCTGGCGCGCGCCGCCCTTGATGCCCGTCTGTGGGGTGAAGCGCGCTCCCGCCTCGCCCCGATCGTCGAGACCAAGCAGCATCCGCCGCGCCGGGCCTGCCTGCTGATGGCCGAGCTTGAGGAGCAACAGCACGGCGATTTAACGGCTGCCCGCCAATGGTTTGAGCGCGCCGCGATGAGCCCGCCCGAGCCGGCCTGGGTCTGCGGTGGATGTGGATCGGCGTCCCCACAATGGACGGCGCTGTGTGAAAATTGCGGCGCCTTTGCCGCTCTTTCCTGGCATGTTCCGGGGCAAGGCGGTCCGGCCCGCCTGTCGTCCTCAGGCCCGGCATTGCCGACGCCTTAAAAGCCCCCGGCCCCGGCTTTTCCTTTGTTTTTTCGGGGGTTCTCCTGGCTGGCCCCGTGTCGCCATGAAAATGCCGAGGAATTGATTCAGGTCAAGGCGCGGCCCCTTAAAGCGTTTTATCAATAATCATCAGAGCAATAAGAACCAAGGAGTTATTTCTTCCTAAGAGTAAAGAACAGGGACCGGCTTAGTTCCCTTTTTCCCCGGATCGGTCAGTGACAACAGAGCCCCCGATTTCGAAGTTGTCTGGACCGCCCCTCGCTTTCTATTCCCCCCTGAAAGTGAAGGATGCCGGGACCATGGGAATCAGCCGGACCCGATCTTCTCATATAGTTTCCAAGCACATTTCAATCCCCCGCTGTAGCGGGGGATTTTTTTGTCTGCGGCAGAGCGTCAGTGCGGGATACGGCTCCACTCTTGTTCGTTCACTGTTTAGGGCGCAGAATGAGAAACATCTTTGACAAGGGGGAGTTCAGGTATGAGTGACTATTGGTTTAAGCCAAAACGGGTCGGTTGGGGGCTTTCGCCGGCCAACTGGAAGGGGTGGGCGTCGATGCTGGTCCTCATCCTGGCAATCGTCGGTTTGGTGGTGGTTTTTCTCAATGCCGGCGATCTCGCTTCTTTCTGGATCGGCACGGTGATCTGTCTTGTTGTTTTTACCGTTCTGGCCTGGGCCAAATACGGCGAAGGGGATTAGAGCAGCCCAGTCCCTAAGGGCGCTCCATCGTATCAAGCACTTCACCGGCCAGTTGCAGGCCGGTATCGGTTTTTTCCGAGATCACTGCCGTTACCCCGAGCCGGTGCAGATCGACGGCGTTCTGCTCACTGCTGCTGCGGGCGAACAGCTTTGTATCGGGAAAGGCGTGCCGGCGCACTGCAGCGGCGGCTTCGGCAACGCCCAGAGCGCGTGTCGCCACCACGATGGCGCGGGACTGTTCGGCGCGAACCCCCTTCAGGACGTCGGCGTCTGACCCGTTGCCGTAATAGACGTTCAGTCCCTTGGCTCTCATTTCCTTTACCCGCTGAGGGTCGAGGTCGAGGGCGACATAGGGAATTTCATGGGCGCTGAGAAGCCGTAGAACAATCTCTCCGACCTCGCCCAGCCCGACAATGACAACATGGTTTTCCGCCTCAAGCCGCGCCCCGAGAAGGGTGCTTGAGTCAAAGCCTGAATGTCTTTCGGCGATATCGATGGCAAAACGGCCGAGCCGGATGAAGAGCGGCGTCGCCCCCATCGACAGGGCGATGACCAGAATAAGGGTTTGCCCAATCTCGGCGTCGAGAAGTCCGGCGGTCATGGCTATGCCGAAGAGAATGAAGCCGAATTCGCCGCTCTGCCCGAGCAGCCCCCCCAGACGCAAGGCGCGCAGGCCGGGCAGGCCGACGACTTTGCCAAGAGCGCCGATGATCAGCGTCTTGCCGGTCATAAGAAGGGCCACCAGGGCGATGATCTCGCCACCCTTTGAGACCATGAGATCGAGATCGATCATCATGCCGACAGTCATAAAAAAGAGGCCGAGGAACAACTCCCGGAAAGGCTCGATATCGGCGGCGACCTGATGACGATATTCGGTTTCGGCGAGCAGCAGCCCGGCAAGAAAGGCTCCAAACGCCATCGACAGGCCGGCCATCTCGGTCAATGCGCTGGTACCCAGCGCCACCAGAAGAGTGGCGGCGATAAAGACCGCCGTGCTCTGGGTGCCGGCAATGATACGGAAGGCCGGCCGCAGAACCAGACGACCGGCGATCATGATGAAGGCGATCGCCGCCACCGCCTTGACCGCCGCCAGACCGAGCGCCCCCCAGAGCGAGGCGGACGATCCGCCGCCATTGCTGGTCAGAACTTCAAGCAGAACAAGCAGCGGGCCGACGGCGAGATCCTGGAGCAGCAGGATGGGGATGGTCACCTCGCCCAGCTTGGTCGTCAGGCGGCTGTGTTCGGAAATAACCTGGAGGACGATGGCGGTTGAGGACAAGGCCAGTCCGCCGCCGACAATGATGGCGAGGCCCAGATTCCCCCCCCCATAGACCGAAAACAGGGCGGCGATGAGGGCGGTGGTGACAACGATCTGGGCGATTCCGAGCCCGTACACCCCCCGCGGGATCGCCCGTAACCTCTCCATGCTAAGTTCCAGCCCGATGGTAAAGAGCAGGAAAACGATGCCCAGTTCGGCAATCGCCCGGGGGTCATCTATATCGCTGATAATGCCCAGCCCATCGGGGCCGATCACCGCCCCGGCGACGAGATAGCCGGGCAAAGCGCCAAGCCCCAGCCGTTTAAACAGGGGCACCGCGATGACGGCGGCGCAGAGAATGACCAGAACGGCGATCAGGAAAGGCGGGAAGGGCATGGAAAAGGGGCCGTTACTTGTCGTTATTGCCGGGAAACGGGTGTTGGTGTTGCTCGATATTGGCAGGAAAAAACTTAACAGAAAGAAACTTATAAGCTTTCAGGCCCTATAAAATAGGTTTTTCGTCACATTTGGCTGTAAAAGCCGGACAAAGGGGGATCGCGGCGGGAAAAGCGGAAAGGATTGAAGCGGCGCGCCGATGGCGATATGGTCCCCCGGTTCACGCCATTGTTTGCCGCCTTAGCTCAGTTGGTAGAGCATCGCATTCGTAATGCGGGGGTCGCAGGTTCGAATCCTGCAGGCGGCACCATTCTTTTC
>CAZAKR010000015.1:0-48537 GCA_964486105.1 uncultured Rhodospirillaceae bacterium
CCGACACGCGGATTATGATTCCGCTGCTCTAACCAGCTGAGCTACTCCGCCCCAGAGACAAGGGACGCGGCGCTTGTGCGCCGTTCCGGGCCTTGGCGTATACGCCACCCCGGCCCAGCCTGTCAAGGCGATGAAAGGGCATAGGAAGGGGTAAAAGCCGGGGGCGCAGGCGCCTGCCGGACAGGTTCAGGCCGCCGCTTGGTCGCGGCTGATCCAGCCGCCGCCGAGAAGCCGCCCCTGGTCATAGAAAACACAGGCCTGGCCAGGCGCAATTCCGGCCTCCGGCGCATCCAGAACCACCCGGACCCGGGCGTCTTCGCCATTATCGGCTTCCTTTTCGCCCTGCCCGCCAGAGCCATAAACAAAAGCGCCGACCGGGGACTGGGCCGATCGCAGCTTGACCGTCACCTTGCGGCCTTCAGGCGGCGGCGCAGCCCCCTCACCCAGCCAGTTAAGACCGTGGACGGCCAGGGAATTGCGCTTTAATGCCTCAAGAGGCCCGACGATCACACGCCGGCTCTCGGGCTCTACCGCCACCACGTAAAGCGGCCCGCTATCCCCCGCATCGTCTTTCTGCCCGCCGATGCCAAGACCCCGGCGCTGGCCGACAGTGTAATGAATGATGCCCTTATGGGTCCCGAGCACCCGGCCATCCACATGGACGGTCTCGCCGGGCTGGTCGGCGCCGGGACGCAGACGGGCGACCAGGGAGGCATAATCGCCATCGGGCACAAAGCAGATATCCTGACTGTCGGGCTTTTCCGATACCGGCAGGCGGAAACGCCGGGCCAATCCGCGGGTCGTTTCCTTGTCCATGTCACCCAGCGGAAAACGCAGATAATCGAGCTGCGGCCTCGTGGTGGCAAAGAGGAAATAACTCTGATCCCGGGAGAGATCGTCGGCGCACCACAATTCCGGCCCCGTTTCACCAACGGTGCGGCGCACGTAATGGCCGGTGGCCAGGGCGTCGGCGCCAAGATCACGGGCGGTTTTCAACAGATCACGGAATTTCACCGTCTGGTTACAACGCACACAGGGGATCGGCGTCTCACCGTGGATATAACTGTCGGCGAAATTCTCGATCACCTCATCACGGAACTTGCTCTCATAATTGAGCACGTAATGGGGAATACCGAGAGATTCGGCAACCCGGCGGGCGTCATAAATATCCTCACCGGCGCAACAGGTGCGCGAAGAAGCACAGGATTCGCCATTGTCGTAAAGCTGGAGGGTGACGCCAACCACGTCGTAATCCTGTTCGGCCAGAAGCGCGGCGGTAACCGAACTGTCGACACCGCCGGACATGGCGACGACGACACGGGTCTGGCGCGGCGGCTTGGCAAAGCCGAGACTATTTATCGGTCGATCATTCATAAACGATGACATAGGCCCTGATGGCGGGAATTTCCAGTAAAAGCCCGTAAAAGAACGAAACAAAAGGGCCGCAGACGAAGGATGTCAATCCCGCTCGTCGAGCCAGGCGGCTTGTATCGCTTCCAGGATCTTCTCGCTGGAACGCTCGGGATCGTCCTCAAAACCGGGCAGTTCGGTCACCCAGCGGTGCAAATCGGTAAAGCGGAGATTGACGTTATCGACCTCGGGGTGACGCTCCTCCAGTTCGATGGCTATTTCCTGAATATCGGTCCAGCGCAGGCCCATGACATACTCCTGTTGGAAAACCGTAAGCTTAATCGACGAGCATATTACGGGTCGCCGACGGCAGAGTGACGACAAGCCCATCGAGTTCCGGCGTGATGGTGATCTGACAGCCGAGCCGCGAGGTATGGCTCAACCCCCAGGCAAGATCGAGCATATCCTCTTCATCTTCCGTCGCCTCGCTGAGACGACCGAAAAATTCAGGATCGACGATAACGTGACAGGTCGAACAGGCAAGCGAACCCTCGCAGGCGCCTTCAAGGTCGATCTCGTTCTTATGGGCAATATCGAGCACCGAAAGACCAAGCGGCGCATCAACCTCACGACGGGAGCCGTCGGGAAGGATAAAAGTCATTTTAGGCATGGCGGTCGTGTTCTCCACATTCTTTCTTTAGACCACCCCCCTGAACGAGATGTAACCCGCGGGGCAGAAATTGACAATCAGCAATTGGAAAAAAAGATCAATCGCCGCCGGAAGGCGAAGCGCCGGAACCCGTCGCAGCCACCTCATCCACCGACTTGCCGGCCAGAGCCTTGCGGATACCCTTTTCCATGCGCCTTTCGGCAAACGGGCGTGAAAGGCGGTCGAGGTCTTCGACTGCGAGATTAATCGCGTCCCGCTCCTCGCCGGCCATGGCCGTCTTAAGATCGGCGATGCCGGCGCTAATCTCGCCCTTTTCGTTATCCGGACAGAGATCACCATCGGCGGATAACGCCGCCTCAAGAGCACCAAGGGCACGGCCCGCCTCAACCCTGGCCTCGGCAAGAAGCCTCGCCACCATATCTTCACCGGCATGTTCCATGCTTTCACGCAGCATCCGCGCCATGTCGTCCTCGGATAACCCGTAAGAAGGCTTGACCTCTACATGCTGCTCGACCCCGGAGGTCTCTTCGCGCGCCGAAACCGTCAACAAGCCGTCGGCGTCAATATTGAAAGCCACACGAATGCGCGCTGCACCCGCCGTCATCGGCGGAATACCGTTGAGAACAAACTGCGCCAGGGATCTGTTCTGGTCCACCATCTCACGCTCGCCCTGAAGCACATGGATCATCATCGCCGCCTGGCCATCCTGGTAGGTGGTGAATTCCTGAGCCTTGGAAACCGGGATCGGCGTGTTTCGGGGAATAACTTTCTCAACCATCCCGCCCATGGTTTCAAGGCCGAGGGAAAGCGGCGTCACATCGAGAAGAAGTGTATCGGAGCCGACGGTCAGGGCTTCGGCCTGCAGAGCCGCGCCCAGCGCCACCACCTCGTCGGGGTCGATATCGGCAAGCGGTTCATGGCCGAAAAATTCAGCGATCCGCCCACGGACCAGAGGCACCCTGGTGGAGCCACCAACCAGCACGATACCATTGACGTCGGCGGCCTCGATCCGGGCATCGGCCAGCACGCCCCGGCAAATCCCGATGGTGCGATCAACCAGAGGCGCGATCAGGCTCTCAAGGGTCGCAAGATCAAGATTATGGGTCGTCGTCTCGCCGCCGGCCTCAATCATCCAGTCACCGCTATCGCGTCCTGAGAGGCATTCCTTGGCCAGCCGCGCCGTCATCAGGGCAATTTTGGTCTCATCGGAGGTCAGGCTGTTTTCACCCAGGGTTTCGGCGCGTTCTGCCAGAAAATGTTCGGCGATTGCATGATCGAAATCATCACCCCCCAGCGCCGCATCACCACCGGTTGTGATAACCTGAAAGACGCCCTTTTCCAGCTTGAGCAGGGAAATATCGAAAGTGCCGCCGCCCAGATCATAGACCGCGTACAACCCCTCGACTCCCTTGTCGAGGCCATAGGCGAGGGCGGCCGCCGTCGGTTCATTGACCAGCCGCAACACCTCAAGCCCGGCCAGACGGGCGGCGTCACGCGTCGCGGTGCGGGCGGCATCGTCAAAATAGGCCGGCACCGTCACCACGGCACGATCAACACTCTGCCCGAGAGAGGTTTCAGCCCGCAGTTTCAAGGCCCGTAGAATATCGGCCGAAATCTCAACCGGGGTCAGGGCGCGCCCGGCGACCTTGATGCGGACCATGCCGCCTTTATCGTCATTCTCGGCAATTTCAAACGGCAGCACCCCGGCCAGCCCCTTGATATCGGCCAATCCGCGCCCCATCAGACGCTTGATCGACCCAACCACCAGCTCTGGAGTCTCGAGAAGAGCCTGGCGGGCAGCCTCACCGATTACCGGCGGTGGGGTCTCTCCATAGGCCACCACGGAAGGGACGAGAGCCCTGCCGCTTGCATCGCGCAAGGCTTCCGGTTTTGTATCGGAAGAAATAGCGACAACCGAATTCGTCGTCCCGAGATCAATACCGACGCAAAGCCCGGCCTCATCATCATGGGGGACCGGCGTCTCACCGGGCTCGTGTATTTGCAGCAGCACCGTCATGCCATGGCTTTCGGCGCAAATTTACGCGCCCGCACTTCGTCTTCGAGCTTGACCAGGTATTTCAACCGGGTGTTCAGCCTGTCGGCGACATCAAGGTCATTGGCCGCAAAGGCGCCTGAAAGCTCTTCGAGACAAGTTTCCATATCGCGGTGGGCACGGCTTTCAATACGCGCAATTTCCTCCGGGGTCTCGGCCTCGCCCAGGGCCTCGCGGGTCTCCATCACCTCCATCAACAAAACCGGGTCGCTGACCGTATTGCAGCCTTCGGGATGAATGAAATGGCCGCCTTTCTCCAGAAGGGCCGTGGCGCGGCTGACGGGATCTTTCAAAGTTTCAAAATCCTTGTTGAGGCTGGCTGCCTGACTCTGGGACAGGGCGCGTTCCTTCGGCCCCTTGGAGACAAAACGATCAGGATGGAGACGGCGCTGGAGATTAAAATAAAGCGGTTCAAGCGAAGCAATCTCAATATCGAAGCTGGGCTCCAGGCCAAAACGGGCGAATGCATCAACCGGACGCGGGGGCTGAACCGCCTCACAGGTTTCGCAAAAAAGAGCCATGGCCGCCACCGGCCCCTTACAGGACCAGCAGGGGAGAACATCGGCTGAATTAATTTCGGTTCTTTCCTGCTCTGCCGTCATCATCTACCTAAACAAAACACCGCGCTCTCGGGAACCATCGTATCCCGGGAGTCCGGCCCAACCGTCAAAAAAAAACGAAAAATTAAACGTGGAAGGATTCGCCGCAGCCACAACGCCCTTTCTCGTTGGGATTTGTGAATACGAAACCGGATTGAAGGTCGTCCACCACATAGTCCATCTCTGTGCCAATAACGAACATCGTCGCCTTGGGATCGATAAAAAGGGTTACGCCGTCAAGCTCAACAGTTTCATCATGGGGCTGTTTCTCGTCGGCATATTCAAGGGTATAAGAGAGGCCGGAACAGCCCTTGCTACGCACACCGAGCCGGATGCCGGCAGAGGGCTTTCCCCTGCTGTCCAGCAGCGCCTTGACCTGTTCGGCCGCGGCGGCGGTGATATTGAGCATCGGTGGCAAGGTCATGTACCTTATATCTCCCAATTCCAGAGTTTAGATCAACCGGTCGCCGACTGGTCGAGGCCGTCTTTTGTTCCAGCCTCACCGTCAACGACATCCTTACCCTTGTAATCTTCAATCGCCGCCTTGATCGCATCCTCGGCCAACACCGAACAATGGATCTTTACCGGCGGCAGGGCAAGATGCTCGGCAATCTCGGTGTTCTTGATGGTCGCCGCCTCGTCGAGGCTTTTGCCCTTCACCCACTCGGTGACCAGCGAACTCGAGGCAATCGCCGACCCGCAACCGAAGGTCTTGAATTTGGCATCCTCAATAATGCCCTCGGGGCTGACCTTGATCTGCAGCTTCATCACGTCGCCGCAGGCCGGCGCGCCAACCAGGCCGGTGCCGACATCGGTCGCGTTCTTATCCATCGAGCCGACATTACGCGGCTTTTCATAATGTTCGAGCAGTTCCTTGCTATAAGCCATTATCTTCACTCCAAGCAGATTTCATTAGCCGTTTATCAGGGCCGGTCCTCAGTGGGCCGCCCATTCGATTGATTTAATGTCGATACCTTCCTGAGCCATTTCCCACAGCGGGCTCAGTGCACGCAGTTTCTGTACGTTGCTGACGATCTCGGCAATTGCCGCGTCCACCTCTTCTTCGGTGGTAAAACGTCCCAGCCCGAGACGCAGGGACGTATGGGCCAGGTCTTCAGTAACCCCCAGCGCCCGCAACACATAAGACGGTTCAAGGGAGGCCGAAGTACAGGCCGAACCGGAAGAAACCGAGAGGTTCTTGATCCCCATCATCAGGGACTCGCCCTCAACGTAGGCAAAGCTGATGTTGAGGTTGCCGGGAATGCGCTTATCGAGATCGCCATTAACATAAACCTCGGGCAACTGATCGGTGATGCCCTTAAGCATACGGGTGCTGAGGGCGTGCAGACGCTCGGCTTCTGCCGCCATTTCCTTCGATGCGATGGCACAGGCCTCGCCGATGCCGACGCAAAGCGGCGTCGGCAGGGTGCCCGAGCGCATGCCCCGTTCCTGACCGCCGCCGCTGAACAGCGGCGTTAAGCGCACCCGCGGCTTGCGTCGCACATACATGGCGCCGATACCCTTCGGGCCATAGAATTTGTGGCCGGAAATGCTCATCAAATCGATGTTCATCTCGTTGACATCGAGGGGGATCTTGCCCACCGCCTGGGCACAGTCGGAATGGAAAAAGGCGCCCTTTTCCCGGCATATCCGGCCGATTTCCGCCAGTGGCTGAATCACCCCGATCTCGTTATTCACCCCCATGATCGAAACCAATGCCGTTTTGTCGGTAATCGCGTCACGCAACTGATCGAGATCGATCAGGCCGTTCCCGGCGACTGGAAGATAGGTCACGTCAAACCCCTCCTGACCCAGATGGCGGCAGGATTCGAGAACACATTTATGCTCGGTCACACAAGTGATGATGTGGTTCTTGCGGTCTTTGTAAAACCGCCCGACGCCCTTGATCGCCAGATTGTTGGATTCAGTGGCCCCGGAGGTGAAGATGATCTCCTTGGGGTCAGCCCCGATCAAATGGGCAATATGGCCGCGCGCCGTCTCCACCGCGTCTTCGGCTTCCCAGCCATAGGGATGGTTGCGCGAATGGGGGTTGCCGAACTTTTCGGTGAAATAAGGCATCATCGCATCGAGCACCCGCGGGTCCATCGGCGTCGTCGCCTGATAATCAAGATAGATCTGTTTGTTCTTGGTCATTGCTGTTTTCTTAAGCTCTCAATCATGTGTTTCAAATTCAGGCGGCGGCGGCATTACCCGTTGTCCTGGATGTGGGGACAAGGCGGCGCCAATTCTCGATAAAAGTATCAATATCTTGCTTTTTACTGTCCCAGCCGAGGCTGACCCGAATGGCCCCGGCGGCCATCTCTTCGGCCACACCCATGGCGCCGAGAACCCGGGAGGGCTCAACACGACCGGAAGAACAGGCGGCACCGGCGCTGATCGCGACACCGGCCAGATCAAGCGCCATCACCTGGGTTTCGCCGGAAACCTTCGGCAAGGCGAAACAGGACGTATTGGCCAGCCGCGCCGCACCGGCGCCAAAGATTTCAACCCCGGGAGCACATTCCTTTACACGGATTTCAAGGCCGTCACGCAGGCTTTCAATTCTCGACATATCGCCCAGATCGCCAATCGCCAGCTCCGCCGCCTTGCCAAATCCGGCTATGGCGGCGACATTTTCGGTGCCGGCGCGCAAGCCGCGTTCCTGACCGCCGCCGCGCAGCAGGGGTGTATAGCCGTTGCCGCTGGATATGCCTTTACCCAGAACAAGGGCGCCGACACCCTGGGGGCCGCCGAGCTTGTGGGCCGAAAGGCTGAGGCTGTCGACGCCGAGGCGCCCGATATCGAGAGCAACCCGACCGGCGGCCTGAACCGCATCACAGTGGATGTTGGCCCCGAATTCGCGGGCAAGGGCGACGACATCCTCTATCGGCTGAAGAACGCCTGTCTCGTTATTGGCCAGCATCACCGCAACCAGCAACGGCCCCTTTTCCCCACCGCTTGCCCGGGAAAGAGTTTTGCGCAGGCCATCCAGATCAATCCGCCCCTGGGAAGTAACCGCCGTTTCTATGGCGCCGGGGACGGCGCGATAAACCGAATCATGCTCAATGGCCGAGACAATGACCCGCGAGGGCGCATAACCGGCAAGGGCGGTATTATTCGCCTCGGTTCCGCCACTGGTGAAAACCACCGCGGAAGACTCCGCCCCGGCAAGAGCGGCGACCTGGCTGCGGGCCGTCTCAACCGTCTGGCGGGCCAGACGACCGGAACCATGCACCGACGAAGCATTGCCCTGTCGCTCCAGAACCTCCCCCATCACGGACAGCATCTGGGGTCGCGGCGGGGCGCCGGCATTGTAATCGAGATATGTCGCGTTCTGCGCCATAAGCCTAAAAAACCTTCAGGTTTTTCTTACGCTTTAAGCGGGGATGCGATCGGACGCATCACGCTCTGTGAACTGAGGTATCGGCATACCCGTCGCAGTGGTGAGAATGCGCTTTGCACAGACATCGGCCAGGGAGACGGAGCTGAGATACATCTGAATCTGATGGCCCAGCTCTTCCCACAGCTCATGGGTCAGACAACGCCCCTTGTTGCTATGGCAACCAGCCGGTGCGCCCGGTGTGCAGCGGATCGCGCGGATCGGCTCGTCAACGGCGAGAATGATGTCGGAAATGCGTGTCTGCTCAGGCGAATGGGCCAGCATATAGCCGCCGCCGGGGCCACGGACGCTCTTGACCAGCCCCCCCTTGCGCAGACGGGCAAACAGTTGCTCAAGGTAGGAAAGAGATATTTCCTGACGCTCTGCAATCTCAGCCAGAGCAACTGGCCGGCCTTCATTGCGACTGGTGAGATCGACCATCGCCATAACCGCATAACGGCCTTTGGTACTAAGTTTCACGGGTTTTCTCCCTTAGGTATTTCGGTTGATGGGGTGTCGTCGTCGTAATCCAGTGATACCGGCGACACGGGTGCTGATTTTCCTTCAAGTTGCGATTCGAGTTCCTCAACCCGGGCAGAAAGGGTGGCGACACGATCAAGCAAACCCTCCATGGCCCGGGCAACGGGGTCGGGAATATCGCCACAGGGCGTGCCATAAGGGGTGAATTCCCCATGTTTCGTCTCGCTGCGCGACATAACCACCCGGGCCGGAATGCCGACGACGGTCACCCCAGGGGCAACATCGGCGAGAACAACGGCATTGGAACCGACGCGGGCCTCCTCACCGACTGTGATCGGACCGAGAATTTGGGCCCCGGAACCGATGATGACCCCATCTTTCAGTGTCGGATGGCGTTTTTGATCGACCTGGGCGACGGTATTGATGGAGGGGGCGATTCCGCCGAGGGTTACTGCGTGATACAGGGTCACATCATCGCCAATTTCGGAAGTTTCACCGATCACCACGCCGGCGCCGTGATCAATGAAAAAACGACGACCGATTATGGCTGCGGGATGAATTTCAACCGCGGTAATGAGGCGGGCGAAAGTGGAAAACAGGCGGGCAATGAATTTCAGCCCCATATTCCACAGATTATGGGTAAAACGATGAAAAAGAAGCGCGTGAAACCCAGGGTTAAGGAGGACAACCTCAACCTTCGACCGGGCAGCCGGGTCCCTGTCTATAATTACCTGAATATCTTCGCCAAGAGTCTTGAACATTTTCCACCCGAACATGATATAGTGCCGAGGAATTGAGACGAACAGACGCCGCCTACCGTTCCTAGAGGGCATATAATATACCCGACCAAAACAGTCAAGTTTAAAACCGCGTAATTCGTAAGGGTTTATTCCCAAAGCCCCCGATAATCGGTCGCCCCCCCTTCGGCCAAGGGGGTTTTTTGAGGTAAATAGCGGTTTTTACGGCAAATCACTCACAAGGAGAAACAATGCCGGAAGTCATCATCAACGGTCCCGAGGGCCGAATCGAAGCACGGTATAACCACGGCAAGGAGCCGACGGCCCCGGTGGCCCTGTTGCTGCATCCCCACCCCCAGCACGGTGGAAGCATGAACAATAAGGTTGTCCATACCCTCTTCCAGAGCTTCGTGAAGCGCGGTTTCTCGACCATGCGCTTTAACTTCAGGGGTGTCGGACGTTCCCAGGGCGAGTATGACGGCGGCGAAGGCGAGCTGTGCGATGCCGCCGCGGCGCTGGACTGGTTGCAGACATATAATCCCAATGCAAAGGGCTGCTGGGTTACCGGATTCTCCTTCGGCGCCTGGATCGGCATGCAGCTTCTTATGCGGCGGCCTGAAATTTCAGGTTTCGTTTCGGTCGCCCCGCCAGCCAATACCTACGACTTTTCGTTTCTCGCCCCCTGCCCATCCTCGGGGCTGATGCTTCACGGCGCCGAAGACACCATCGTGCCCGAAGATTCGGTCGCCAAGCTGGTGCAAAAACTGTCAAACCAGAAAAACATCGTGATCGATTATCGAATCATCAAAAAGGCCGATCACTTTTTTACCGGCCTTCACGACGAACTGACCAGCGAGATCGAAACCTATATCCAGCAGGCGATGGCAAAAGAAGAAGAGGCCGCCTAGCTTTTTGCCGGGGCCTTATGGAGGGTGCCGCCGCAAGTCGGCTGACGGACCCCCGTCGTCGAAGGCAGACTGATCGGCAGGTCACAAAGCGAGCGGATTGCCAGATAGGCGAAAGCCTGGGCCTCCAGCGCATCACCGTTCCATCCCGCCGCCTCGGCATCGGTAAGGTCAATTCCCGCCATTTCTTTGGCCAGGGCCGCCATCAGCACCGGATTGAGACGCCCCCCTCCGGTGACGATGCAGCCCCTTGGCCGGGCCGGGAGATGGCCAAGCCCGCGGACAATTGAGCGGACGGTAAAGGCGCATAACGTCGCCGCCCCGTCCTGCGGAGAAAGCCCGGCAACGGCCTCCATGGAAAAATCATTGCGGTCGAGGGATTTAGGCGGCGGTCGGTCGAAAAAGGGATGGGCCAGAAGACCCGCAAGGGTGGAATCGTCTACCGTTCCGGCGGCGGCCAACGCGCCGTTTTCATCGAAGAGCCGCCCCGTGTGGGCATAGGCCCAGTCATCCATCAGGGCGTTACCCGGCCCGGTATCGAAAGCAATAATCTGCTCATTCCTTGCCCCCGGCCCTGGCCCCAGCCACGTCAAATTAGCCACACCGCCAATATTGAGGACCGAATAGGGCCTTTTCCTGTCCTCCAGCAAGGCGGCATGATAAAGCGGCGCCAATGGCGCACCCTCGCCGCCATTAGCCATGTCCCGGCTTCGGAAATCATCGATTACATTAATCCCCGTCTGCGCCGCCAGGAGAGCCCCGTCGCCGATTTGCCAGGTCCATCCCTGGGCCGGATTATGATTGATCGTCTGGCCGTGAAAGCCGATGACATCAACGTCACGGTAAGAAACCCCTGCACTTTTCAATAATGCAGCAACGGCGCTGGCGTGGGCCTGGGTCACTTCCGCTGTTGCTATCGCCACATCATCCTCGCGCTCCCCCGGCCGCGTCCCCAGGAGATCGCGCAAGCGCGAGCGAAGCCCGGACTCGTAGGGAAAACTGAGGAAGTCCTTGGGCTGGACATTTTCACCGCCATCGGAGGTCAGAAAGGCGGCATCGATTCCATCAAGCGAAGTGCCGCTCATCAGGCCAATGGCGAGATATTCCTCGCCAGGAAGGGAAAGACAGGGAAAACTCATAACCAGAAGCAACAGGCATCCGGCGGCCGAGTCAAGTCGTCCCTGCGACAATGGCGGGCTGTACGGATCGCCGCCGCGTTGTGCGGCTCCCGCGATTATGCTAAATGCCGATCATATCCGGATTTTTAAGAGAACAGGCCTGCCCAATGAATGCTCCTTCGTCAGATTACATGACCGCAATCCGCGAACGCGGGTTCATACACCAATGCACCGACGAGGCAGGGCTTAGCGAACTGACGGCCGGAAATGATCCGGTTGCCGCCTATTGCGGATTCGACTGCACAGCCGACAGCCTGCATGTGGGCAGCCTGGTGCCGATCATGCTGCTGCGCCTTTTCCAGCAACATGGCCACAAGCCCATTATCCTGATGGGCGGCGGCACGACCAAGGTTGGCGACCCTTCGGGCAAGGATTCTTCACGCCAGCTTCTAACCGATGAACAGATCGCCACGAATATGGCGGGTATCAGGAAAACTTTCGATAATTTTCTAACCTTCGGTGACGGCCCCACCGACGCAATTATGGTCAACAACGCCGACTGGCTTGACGAGATTTCCTATATCCCCTTCCTGCGCGATTTCGGGCGGCATTTTTCCGTCAACCGCATGCTCGGCTTTGAATCGGTCAAGCTCAGGCTTGAGCGTGAACAAAATCTGAGCTTTCTCGAATTCAACTATATGATTCTTCAGGCTTACGATTTCCTGGAGCTGTCCCGGCGTCACGATTGTGTCGTCCAGATCGGCGGATCGGATCAATGGGGCAATATCGTCGCCGGCGTCGAGCTTGGACGCCGCATAGACAGCCTTAATCTTTACGGCCTGACTTCGCCTCTGCTCACCACTGCCTCGGGCGCCAAAATGGGTAAAACCGCCCAGGGCGCGGTGTGGCTCAACCCGGAACGACTTTCGCCTTACGATTACTGGCAGTTCTGGCGCAACACAGAGGATGCCGATATCGGACGATTCCTGCGGCTGTTCACCGAACTTCCCATCGCCGAAATCGAGAAGCTTGAAAAGCTCAAGGATTCCGAGATCAACGAGGCGAAAAAAAACCTGGCCGATGAAGCGACCTGGCTCTGCCATGGCGAAAAGGCGGCTAAGGAGGCGGCACAGACCGCCAAGACGACATTCGAGCAGGGTGGAGCCGGCAACAGCCTGCCGAGCATAGAAATATCCCGCAGCGATCTGGAAACCGGCATCCCGGCCTTTGAAATTTTTCATCGTGCCGGACTTGCCACCAGCAACGGTGAGGCCCGGCGCCTGATCAAAGGCGGCGGCGGCCGCGTCAACGATGAAACCATCTCAAACGAGATGCAGCCGATCACCCTTTCGGATCTGAATGACGAGGGATTTATCAAGCTTTCGGCAGGCAAAAAACGCCACGCCATCATCCAGCCGGGATAATCCCGGCCTGAACAATCAGGGAATAACGCCGATAGGCGCGGGCTGGGTTGGAACCGCCTCTGCGTCCTCGTCCTTTTCCTTTTCCGAAAGCTCTTCCTCGACCTCGGAAACATCCGGGTCCTTATCCCCAAACAGCTCAAATATCTTGCGGAAAACCCCCGGCGCCAAGGCGGCCAATGGATTAACGATAATCTCTGGATTGTCGAAGGATCCCTCAACATCGAAAGTGGCGGCAAAAACACCGCCTCCTTTTTCCTCCCCCGTCAACAAATAACCAAGCAGGGGGATTTTTCCCCAGACACTGTTGATCGAATAGGCGGGAATGATGGTGCCGACGAGGTCCGCCGTCTCGTCATTGAAATCAAGCACGCCTTTGAAGGTAAGGCCGATAGAATCGCCAAAAGCGCCACCTTCGGCCACTTTGGCGACCCCATTGGAATAATGGAACGGCGCACTGAATATATCGAAATTGATTCCCTCACCACTCATGGTTTCCACAATTCCCGTCGGCGACGCCAGAGTCAGCATCTTGGCCAGAACCGGCGCATCGACAATTTTATAATCGCTAATTTCCACTTCGCCCTTAAAGGCCTCCGTATCGACCCCATCACCGAGCGTTCCAGAAAGGTGCATGTCCCCGATTAGCATGTTCGGGTAAACTTTAAATCGCCTGAGAAATTCACCGGCATTATTTGAATAAAGCGTCAGCCTGCGTATATCCCCATCGGGCAGAATGTGGAGATTGAGGGCGCCGCTTTCAGCCATTCGGGCATTGAGAAAAATCGACCGCCAGACTTTTTCACCATGCTCAAATGTGCCCGAAACATCATCAAACGAAGAATCCTCCAGCACCAACAGTTTCTCAATATTGAGAGAAATATTGAGGGGAGGAAGCTCCGCGAATTCTTCATCTCTTTCCTCGAAGTAATGAGCAACGTTAAGGCTCTTGCCGCGTATATCAATGTCGAGGCCATCATCCGCCCTGAAGTTAATGATGGAATTAAAATCATTGCCCGGCGAAATCAGACGCGTGAACTCAATTTGATCGAAGGGCTCTCCCTGGGCAGTGAATTTAGCCGTCCCGGCAACATCCAGACTTTCCCCCTTGACCGAGAACTCGCGCATTTCGGTCAGCACCCCTTCGACGATCGTAAGAGAGACCTGGGCCGTGCTCGGCGCATCGGCCGGTTTTTTCCAGCTTAACAATGGAAAGTCGAGGGTTGCCGCTTCAAGGTTTGCGGCGATGGACATATCCCCTTTCTTGCCATCGAGGTCAGTCCAGATCAGATCCACATCGACCGGCCCGGTAAGAAAGGGATCGAAATCCAGATCAAGCCGCTCCCGCGCCGCATCATCCAGCGTCGCCTTGACGTTATAGCGGCTGAGGAAAGGGGCAGTGGAAAGAAAATTTTCGACCCCGGAAATTTCAGCCGGCACGCCCTCGAAAACCGCTTTCCCGGAAACATCCATGCCCTTTTTATCAACCCGCAGCGTCATGTCCCCTTCGGTTAGGTCCTTACCCGTAATGAGGCCTGGAAGATGGACGTTCTTAAGTCGGGACGCCGCCGCGACTTCAACCTCATCGAAGGTTAGCCCCTCACCCATTGGAAAATTGAATTTCAGCCTTGAAGCCGATTCGCCGCCAACTTGCTCCAGATCGACGCCAAGAAACTGATCTGCATTCAGGGGCTCACTGGAAACAACTTCGAGAAGATCCCGTGCCGATCCACGGATAACGGCCTCTATATCGGCAATTTCATCAAAGGTATGGAGATCCTTAAGATTGACCACACCCTCGCTAAGCTCAAGGTTTCCAATAGCGCCGCTTTCGACCAGAATATCCATGCTCTGGCGGGTATAGGTCAGCGTGCCCTTCATTTTTTCCAGCTTCGGCATGGTAGACAAATAATCGAGGCTCAGGCCATCGAACACCATATTCCCGGAAATCGACGACAAAGCGGTTTTCGCCAATTCACCCCCAGGCGCGATATAAACAAAGTCGGCGGAGACGAAGGGCAAAACACCATCGAAAATGTTCGTCGTCACCCATTCGCGCTCAAAGGGATAAAAATCCTCTGGCCAGTAAATACTTAAATCATCGAAAGGAAGATCGTTCAGGACCGCCTCCCCCTGGATAACAAGATCGGCCCCCTTGTATGACGCAAGCCCGTTTGCCTTGAGCTTGCCACCGGCAAAATCAAGAAAAGCGTCATCCAGGAAAAGCCGGTCGAAATCATCTTCGATGCGGCCGCGCAGGGCAATTTGAGTGAATTTGACCGGGTCCTTATAGAAAAAGGGCAGATTAAGCGTCCCCTCGTCGCCAAAAAGATCAAACCCGAGCAGGGGGACTTTTCCATCAATATCCATGGTCATGGTCAAGGTGCCGCTAAGCGGAAATCTGAGATTTCCCAGTTGCGCCAGGTCCGGACTGCGCGATGCAAACATCTGCGGATCAATCTTGGAAAAAACGGCGCCGATATCCACCTGGCCGGTCTGGGTGACGTAGGAAAGGTCGAGATCGAAATGGGCCTCCTGACGGCCCGCAGAAAAGCGGAGGGAATCGGAGATTTCATCCGGCGCGCTTTCATCGCCTTCGAGATTGAGAGAAATATTGCCCAGAATACCGCTTTCGTTACGCGATAAAATAATATCCGTGGCGTTGGCGCGCCAGACGGTATCAAGTCGGCGGTCATCAACCGTAATATAGGAATCTATGATGCTGACCCTTTTTAAGTATCCCATCGAACGGTTGGGATTTAGCGGGGCGAGAAGGTCAGTAATCCGCCGGCTCACAATCTCACCGGTCAAACCGACAACTTTATTTTCCTCTTCGCTATTGGATGGCTCCGTCTGATCGTCATCAAGACGACCAAGGTCGAATTCAAAACCACCCTCCTGGTCAAGGAGAACATTAATATGAGGCCGCAGAACCTCGATATGGGTGGGGGCCGCCATTCCACGCACCAGAGCCCTCAGACTCAACGAAATAGAAATCTCCGGCAGGGAGGCAAGGAGTACACCCTGCGGACCCATGGCGCGAATACCCACCAGATTAATATCGAGCGTCCTCTCCCAGCCGGCCCAGGTGAGGATCGTATCGTCCATCTCAATCGTGAAGCTGCCGTCTTCGGCGCTCAGGGTTTCCTGGAGATAGGGGGAAAGGAAGGCAAGCGAGACCGGTTCTGTCGATATCCGCCAGACCAGCAGAGCGATCAAAATTGCTGCGCCGGCAAGGGCGGCGCCAAAAACATCTAGGATAAATCGGGCTGTACGTCGAATCACGACAGGAAAAACGATCTCATGGCCTTGACCCGCACCGTCTCATCCCTCAACTTGCACAAATAAAGGCAACACACATTCATATGATTCATTTACCTTTTATAGCCGAATCGGGCGCTCTGCCGAAAGCCGGGGATTTAGGGCGTGTCAGGCTTGGGTGGGAGAAATGGCAGGAGGCTGTCGGTCATGTCTCTGATCCCGCTCTTGCCGAATTTGCCAACAATCTTGCTCAAGATATTGTGGGAAGACGGTTGCTTGAGTCCGTTTTTGGCAATTCTCCCTATCTTAGTCAATCACTATTGGCTGAAATCGCCTTTCTCCGGACCCTTCTAGAGTCCGACCCGGACTCAACATTTTCCAATCTTTTAAATGGGTTAGAGCAAGAATTTGGAGCCGAAGACAACCAAAAAAGGCTGATGACAGGATTGCGCCGGGCCAAGCGTCAAGGGGCCCTGTTGATCGCTCTGGCCGATATCGCAAGCCTCTGGCCGGTTGAGAAAATCATTGAGAATCTCAGTATTTTCGCCGAAACCACTCTGAAAATCGCCCTCGATCACCTTCTGCGCCAAGCCGCCAAACGGGGTGATTTCAGCCTCAAATATCCCGAAACGCCGGCCCGGGAATCCGGCCTGTTCATTATCGGCATGGGAAAACTCGGGGCCAGGGAGCTCAATTATTCGAGCGATATAGACCTGATGGTCCTTTTTGAGAACGACAAGCTCACCTATACGGGGAAAAAGTCCCTTAGCGACTGTTTCGTCAAATTGACCCAGGGGCTAATTCAAATCATCGATGAACGCACAGTGGACGGCTATGTCTTTCGCACTGATTTGCGTTTGCGCCCCGACCCCGGCTCAACCCCGATCGCCATTTCGACCCTGGCCGCCGAGACCTATTATGAAACAGCCGGCCAGAACTGGGAAAGGGCGGCCTTGATCAAGGCGCGCATTGTCGCCGGCGATGCGGAATCCGGGGAACGTTTCCTAAAATATCTCACCCCCTTTATGTGGCGCAAACATCTCGATTTCGCCACCATTGACGACATTCATTCGATCAAACGCCAGATCAACGCCCATAAAGGGCTGAGAGACATCAAGGTGGCCGGACAAAACGTCAAGCTGGGACCCGGCGGAATACGTGAAATCGAGTTTTTCGCCCAGACCCAGCAATTAATCTGGGGCGGTCGTGAGGTCGCGATGCGGGTTGGCGGCACTTTTCCGGCCCTTAACGCCCTGGTTGCGAGCGGCCATGTGAAGGCGGAAACCCGCGATCAGCTCTTCGACTCCTATCGCTTTTTAAGAAGAGTCGAGCACCGCCTGCAGATGGTGGAGGACCATCAGACCCATGTCATTCCCGAAAACGAAGACGGCTGGCACGCTGTAGCCGTCTTTCTCGGCTATGACCAGCCGGATGAATTTGCCGAAGCGTTGCTTTCTCACCTGAAAATCGTTGAGAAACATTACAGCGAACTGTTTGGAGAAGCGCCGTCCCTAGGCGGGCTTGGAAATCTTGTTTTTACCGGCGCCGAGAACGACCCCGAAACACTCGATACCCTGAGCAAAATGGGGTTCATCGATGTCTCAAACATCGCCCCCACCATCCGCAACTGGCACCATTCGCGATATCACGCCACAAGAAGCGAGCGAGCGCGCCAAATTCTGACCGAATTGATGCCGGCTCTCCTGACTGCGCTTTCTGAAACCACCGACCCTGATGCCGCCTTTATGAAGTTCGACGAATTTCTCTCCCGCCTTCCCGCCGGCGTACAGGTTTTTTCACTCTTTCACTCCAACCCGGCTTTGCTCGATTTGGTCGCTGAAATCATGGGCAGCTCTCCTCGTCTCGCCGACCGCCTTAGTCGCCGTTCGATTCTTCTCGACGGTGTCCTCTCGCAGGGATTCTTCGACCCCCTTCCCCCCCAGGATGTGTTGCGCGACGAGCTCCATAGCGCCCTCAACCTAGCGGAAGATTTTGAGGACGTTCTCGACATCTCCCGGCGTTGGGCGAAGGACAGGAAATTCCAGCTCGGCGTACAGATGTTGCGCGGCACAACCGATGCCGAGGCCGCCGCACCACATTTTTCAAATATCGGCGATATCCTGTTCCAGGAAATTCAGCCCCGGGTCGAAGAAGAGTTTTCCCGCCAATACGGTGTTATGCCAAAACCGGGATTAGCCGTAATCGCCATGGGGAAACTCGGCAGTCGGGAAATGACCGTAGCCTCGGATATCGACATGATTTTTATTTATGAAGACCAGGGTGAGAACGATCATTCATCAGGTGAAAAGTCTCTCGACCCGCGCACTTATTTTTCCCGTCTGTCCCAGCGAATCATCAATGCCATGAGCGCCCATACGGTAGAGGGAGAGCTCTATGAAGTGGATATGCGCTTAAGGCCGTCCGGCGAATCCGGCCCTATCGCCTCAAGCCTTGAATCTTTTCGCCGCTATCAGACCGAATCGGCCTGGGTATGGGAACATATGGCCCTCACCCGCGCCCGTGTCGTCAATGGCCCCGGCACCCTCGGCGAGCAGATCAACCAGACGATCCACGATGTCCTTACCCTTCCCAGGAAGCCGGAACGGCTTGTATTCGACGTTGCCGATATGCGCGCAAAAATTGCCGAACATTTTCCCGGCGACAAGTTCTGGGACATCAAATTTCGCCGGGGCGGTATTATCGATATTGAGTTCATCGCCCAATATCTTCAGCTCAGACATGCCCATGAACACCCCGGAATTCTCTCGACAAATACGATTGCGGCCATCACCCTTGCCGCCGAAAAAGGCCTTATCGGCAAGCAAGAGTGCAAACAACTGGTCGAAGGCGCCGGAATGTGGCACCGAATTCAGGGTCTATTGCGCATGTGTTTCAAGGAAACCTTTACCGAAGAAAAAGCCAGCACGTCGCTACGCCAGAAAATGGCTTCAACATGTGGCGCCACTGACTTTGATGATCTAAAAACAAAAATTGAAACATCCGCCGAAAGAATTGCCGAAATCTTCCATCAGCAAATCATTGCCCCGGCTCAACAGGCCGAAAAGAACCTAAAACCCGAAGAGGACCCGATTCCATGACGATTGCGCCCGGTGACAAAGCCCCCGCCTTTACCCTGCCAAGCGACGGCGAGGGAACGATTTCCCTTTCGGACTTTAAGGGGAAAAATCTGATCCTTTATTTCTATCCCAAGGACAATACGCCGGGCTGCTCGAAGGAATCCTGCGATTTCAGGGATAGTCACCCCGATTTCAGCGCCGCCAATGCCGTCATTGTCGGCGCCTCAAAAGACAGCGTCAAAAGCCATGATAATTTCAAGAGCAAATATGACCTGCCTTTTCCATTGATCTCCGACGTCGATCTGGAACTCTGCAAGTCCTATAATGTCTGGGTCGAGAAAAACATGTACGGGCGCAAATATATGGGTATCGAACGAGCGACATTTCTTATCGATGGCAAGGGCGTTATCCGCAATGTCTGGCGCAAAGTGAAGGTAAAGGGCCATGCGGCGGAAGTTCTTGAAGCCGTGGGCAATCTGTAATCAGGTTTCGTACAGGCGGATATTTCATATTTCTTAATATCCATGTCGTTTAATATCCGCCCGCCAAGTCAACCCGCAGACCCTTTTAAATCACCACAAATACAATCCAACAGAAAGTCGGTATGACGAATTCAGAGAACACTTCCAATCAGGCGGCTTCTCTCGAAGAGATCGTCGGCGGGCTTCGCGAAGAATTCATCAGCGAAACAAATGATGCATTGGAGGGATTGCGCCTGCTTCTCGAGCAGACACGTTCACATCAGCATCCCTCGGACGATTTTATCAACGAGACCCGCAAGATCGCCCATATCCTCGTCGGCCAGGGCGCCAATGTCGGCATGCGCCTGGTTAGTACCGTCGCCCATCGGCTGGAGGTCTATCTCGACGCCTGCGAACCTCTCACCGAGCAGGCGATAAACGATATTGAGGAATATATCGACACACTGGGCGACATTATCCAGGGCAAGATCAACCGTGATACGGACGCTTCCGAGCTCGTTCGCACTCTTCCCCCGAAAACAAACTTTGAAGTCGGCGAGGTCGAAATACGCAACACCGAAGTGCTGCTCGTCATGCTCGACGGCACAGCGACGAAATTCGTCGAGAGGGAAATGCAGCAATGCGGTTATCGGGTCTCGAACGTGGCCTCTCCCTTTGACGCCCTCCCCCTGATCATCCAGACCAAGCCTGAACTGGTTGTAATTTCAGCCGTGCTGCCCGACCTCAGCGGTATTGATCTCGCCATCGCCCTCTCCAGCATGCCGGAAACCCGCAACATGCCGCTGGCTTTGATTACAAGTTTTCCACGCGACCATGAGAGCCTCCGGTTTTTGCCCGACAGCGTCCCTGTAATTCAAAAGGGGCCGTCCTTTGGCGACGATTTGGTCGAAGCCCTCAACAACGCCTTCCTCCTCTAAACAGCCACCCATGGACTCTTCGCGGGACTGATAAAGATGAACAAGGCGAATCTGATTACCATTTTTGTTTCGATTCTGGTCTCTCTCGTTCTTATCGAGATCGGGTTGCGGTTATTGGGTGTTTCATACCCCGAATTCAATCGGCTCGATTTCCGTTATGGCTGGTCGCCCCGTCCGGGAGTAAGCGGCACACATGCCGGCGAAAGCCGCACCGTGATGAAGATCAACCGCGCCGGCTTTCGTGATTCTGATCATGCCTTGGAAAAACCGCCCGGAGTGCTTCGCATCGCCGTTCTCGGCGATTCTTTTACCGAGGCCCGCGAAGTCGCCCTTGAAGATTCATTCTGGAAGATTATGGAATCAAAACTGGCCACATGCCTTACGGCCAGGGACATCCGCCCGGAAGTTATCTCCTTCGGCGTCAACGGCTATGGAACGGCGCAGGAGCTTCTGGTTCTTCAGGACAAGGTCTGGCAATACGATCCCGATGTGGTGGTGCTCGCCTTTTTCACCGGCAACGATATCTGGAACAATAGTCGCCGGCTCGACGGCCACAAGGACCGGCCCTATTTTATCCTTGAAGACGGCAGGCTCGTCCTTGACGACAGCAACGGGAAAACGTCGCGCTTCATGGCAAAAAAATATTGGGCTGACATCAAACACGGGCTGTTCAACAATTTGCGGTTCATTCAGGTTGGGCGCCAAGCCTACGTAAAAGCGAAAAGCAGAAGGCGTCATAAGCAAGTCGGCATAACCGAACAGCTTAATGCCGGTCTCAACCCCGACCTTTATCTCCCCCCCAAAGACCCTGCCTGGCAGGACGGGTGGGCGGTGAGTGAAGAAATGATCCGTGAAATGAATCGCCTGTCGAAAAGCCATGGGGTGGAATTCTGGCTCGTCACCCTTTCAAACCCGGCTCAGGTTTTCCCCGACACGGCGATGCGGGAGGACGCCGCCAGATCAATCGGGGTAGCGGATTTGCTCTATCCCGACCGGCGTCTGCGTGAGATGGCGAAAGGGGAAGAAATACCCGTCATAACCCTGGCCGAAAGCTTAGGCGAATACGCCCGCGATAACGGCGTTCAACTGCACGGAAACGAGGTCATCATCGGCGGACACTGGAATAGGCTGGGCCACAGAATCGGCGGAGAAATCATCGCCGAGAATTTGTGCGCGGCGTTACGCTGAACTTATGCCGACGATCCTGAAGGGGGCGTGAGTTATTAGCTCAGGCTCTGCGGGCAGCGAGATAAAAAGTTACTGCTCCCAGCCAACCGGTTGCCAGCCACCAGTTTTGCCAGATTCCAAAACTGATCGAGGCAATTGAAATAAATGTCACAAGCATTGCACCGCCCGCCGCAAAGGCGAGGCGATCCTGCTGGTAGGAAAGAAGCGTGCGATAGAGTCCGAACAGCATGCCGAGAAGACAAAGAATTCCGAGCAAGCCGAGTTCGAGCCAGATCTGCATCACGGCGTTATGGGGATGCAACGGCAATAATCCGCTGGTATAGGGTATTTCCACATTTTCGGCCATCAACCCGGCAACATAATTACTGCCGATCCATCGTGATGAATCAAAGCCGTGTCCAATAATCGGCGCATCTGCCGTTAAATCCGCAACAAAATTCCAGATCGCGAGACGATGTTCCCGGGGTTCTGGAAGATGGATTCCCATTTCCTGCATGGTCGCGGGATTTGCAACATACAGAGAAACAACCGGGGCAGAGACGACGATCAGGGCAAATCCTCCAAGGATCAGCGCCAAGGCCCGGCGGCGAAATAAATAAATAAATGCAAAGGAGGCGGAACCAAATGTCAAAGCCAACTGGCTGGCGAGGAATGTAAGTTCCTTACAAAGGAAGTAGGCCGTCCCCACGGCCAAAAGGGGCAGAAAAATCCGGAAAAATCGCAACGACATGCTACGCGCCAGGATGATTGCAACCGGCCAGATCAGAACGGCCAGAATTGCCGTGCCGCGGGAAACCGGCTCCATGCCGAATATGGGCTTGCCTTTGAGCAGGGAAGCAACAGCGCCTTGGGTGATGATTTCACCGGCAAACAGGCCAAGAAGCACAAGGCCGACAAAGGCCAATACCCTCCGCGCCACGCCAAGCTGATCCTCGCCAAGACGGGAAACGACGACAAGAACGGCAAAGCCGAGAAGAAAAAGCAGGGTTATCCTTACCCAGGCAAAAGCTGAGCCCATAAAGTCCGGAGTCCAGAAGAGGGTCATAAAACTCCAACCGACAAGCGCTGCAATAGAGAGGCCGAAAGGTGTCCTGATCAGGTTGTAAATCCGGGGGGCCGAAAGCGGCAAAGGGTCAAGGTTCAAAAAAGCGACCGCCAAAAGCACCACTGTTCCGTTGCTGGCGTATGGCGCAACAACAACCAATCCGGCAAGGGCGACAAGCAGAAAGACAGGGTGATGGCGCCAATTGAAAAGCCCTGTTTTATTTTGGCAAGGTTGAGAAATGGGCGTCACTACGTTTTCTTTCCTGTCCGTATTCCTGTTTCAATATTTCGGTGCAAAAGAGAAAAGGCGCATAAAAACAGCCCGACAGGAGAAAGAAGCTGACCGCCAAGACGGGGGAAAAAAGTGGATGGCCGCGACAGGCCCAGAGCGATAAGAACAAGAAGAATAACAGTACCGTTCACCGCATATACGGGCACCACCGCCAGACCAGCCAGACCAAGAAAGGGCAGCGCCATTCGCAGCGAGTTAAAACGTTCAAGAAAACTCATGACGAAAGAGCCTCTCCTGCATGGCGCGTCGGCTTTTCGGTAATCAAAAAAGCACCGGGAAATATAGCACGGCTGAGATTGATATGATCTTGTCCCGATCCTGTCAATCAGGACGAAAACGGGCATTTAGACCTATTATCAGGCCAACTAACCCGCCGCCTCCTTCTCCTCACCTTTATCGCTCTTTAGCTGACCCGACAGGGTCGCCTCAAGAAATTCATCAATCCCGCCGTCAAGCACGGCCTGGGTGTTTCCTGTCTCAACGCCGGTCCTGAGGTCCTTGACCATTTGATAAGGATGAAGGACGTAAGAGCGGATCTGATGGCCCCAGCCGATTTCGGTCTTTGAATCACGATCCGCCTGGGCCGCCTCTTCGCGTTTTTGCAACTCAACCTCGTAGAGACGTGCCCGCAGCATATCAAGCGCCGCCGAACGGTTTCTGTGCTGCGAGCGGCTATTCTGGCACTGGACGACAATACCGGTGGGAATATGGGTCAGACGAACCGCGCTGTCGGTCTTGTTAACGTGCTGTCCCCCCGCGCCGGAGGCGCGATATGTATCGACGCGCATGTCCTTATCGAGAATTTCAATATCGATCGACTCGTCGATAACCGGAAAGACGCCGACCGAGGCAAAACTGGTATGACGGCGGGATGCCGAATCGTAAGGAGATATCCTGACCAGCCGGTGCACCCCGGATTCCGTTTTCAGCCAGCCATAAGCATTATGCCCGCTGACCTTGATTGTCGCCGATTTCAGTCCCGCCTCTTCGCCTGCGCTTTCCTCAATCCACTCGACCTTATAATCGTGATCTTCAGACCACCGTAAATACATCCGCAAAATCATCTCGGCCCAATCCTGGGCCTCTGTACCCCCGGCCCCGGCATGGACTTCCAAATAACAGTCGTTACCATCGGCCTCACCGGAGAGCAGGCCTTCAAGCTGTTTCTTGGCCGCCCGACTGCGCAGATCGGCCAGGGCTTCTTCCGCCTCGGCCTCGATCGTGGCATCGCCTTCTTCGACGGCCATGGCCAGAAGTTCGCAGGTGTCGTTCAATTCGCTCTCAAGCTGGCTAAAGCCTTTGATGGAAGATTCAAGCTGGGTGCGTTCGCGCATCACTTTCTGGGCTTTCGTCGAATCCTCCCAGAGGTCGGGCTTTTCCGCCAGAACGTTCAGTTCATCAAGTCTTTTATTCGCCTTGTCCCAGTCAAAGATGCCTCCTCAGCAGTTCCAAAGACTGCCTGATTTCTTCAACCACCGTTTCGAGTTCGGCGCGCATAGAACCTCCTGGTAAATAAAATAAAAAATAGGCCCGGAAAAAAGCACCCGCAGGGTGGGTATTAATATAATCCCCCAGGACCCGCAACTGTAGTGCCTTGATAAGCGCCGGGCAGGTTGCCGCCAATAACCTCTCCGCGCCCGGTCGGCTCCGTCCCCGGCTTGAAAGCTTCCAGAATAACCCGCTTGTCACCCGGCCGGGCCGGCAGGCCGGTTTCCGCATTCACCCTGACGAGCCGAACGCCCTGGGGAACACGGAAAGGAATTCCCGGCTTTTCGGCAAGGGCTTCGGCCATGAAGTCCCGGAAAACAGGGGCGGCAACGCTGGAACCGGTTTCCCGCCCGAGGCTCTGCGGCTGGTCGAATCCGATATAGACACCAACGGCAAGGTCTGGGGAAAAGCCGACAAACCAGGTGTCAAAACTCTTATTCGTGGTTCCGGTTTTGCCGGCAAGAGGCTTACCCACCGCCTTGATCCGTCGCCCGGTGCCACGTTCGACAACCCCTTCAAGCATGCTGACAACCTGATAGGCGCTGGCCGAATCAATAACCTGTCGCCGGGTGTCGGGCAGAACCGGCACCGGTTTATCAACCTTCCAGAACTGATTACGGCAGCCTTCACAGGGACGGTCATCCTGACGCCAGATAGTGCGGCCATGGCGGTCCTGGACCCGGTCGATAAAGTTGGGGACGATTTTCTTCCCGCCATTGACCAGCATGGAATAGCCGGTGGTAATATTTAGCAGGGTTGTTTCCCCGGCCCCCAGCGCCATCGAGAGCTGGTTGGGAAGGTTATCGGCGATGCCGAGCCGGGTTGCCGTCTCGACCACCTTTTCCATGCCGATCGTCTGGGCAAGCCGCACGGTCATCAGATTCCGGGATTTCTCAATCCCTAAGCGCATCGGACTGGGACCATAAAACTTCTTGGTATAGTTCGCCGGCTTCCATTTCGGCAGGCCCGGCCCCTGGTCGATAACGAAAGGCGCGTCGAGAATCTGCGTCGAAGGAGTGAAGCCGGCGTCAAGTGCTGCGAGATAGACGAAAGGCTTGAAGGCCGAGCCCGGCTGACGCTTGGCCTGGGTAACCCGGTTGAACTCGCTCATGGCATAGTCATAGCCCCCCGACATCGCCAGCACACGGCCGGTATGAGGGTCGAGCGCCACCAGGCCGCCGCTGATCTTGGGTATTTGCCCCAAGGCGTAGGTATGCGCCGGATAGGCAACGGGCGCCTTATCCTTGGGCGTGTAGCCGGCGATGGGCTCAACCGCGATTATGTCGCCAATGGCGATGGCATCACCGGGGTGTTTGACCGCACCCCCACGTTTACCTTCTTTCAGCGCTTGACGCGCCCACTTCATCTCGCGCAGGGGCAAGCGACCAATCGGGCCGTTTGCAAAACCGATATCCGCCCCCTTGTCGTCAACGGCAAGGACCAGGCCCAGATGTAAATCGAGGAGACCCGGCGGTGGAGGAACCGCCGAGATCTGCCTTTGCCAGTCGGCACCGGGCTCAATATGGGCTATGGGGCCGCGCCAACCGTGACGGCGGTCATAATCGGTCAGGCCTTTGCGCAGGGTCCGGTCTGCTATTTCCTGCAATTTCGGTGCAAGGGAGGTACGAACCGAAAGCCCGCCTTCATAAAGGCCGTTGGCGCCGTATTTTCCAATCAGTTTACGCCGCACCTCCTCAAGAAAGTATTCGGCCTTGGCAAGGGCAAGATCCTCACGCTGGCGAACCAGAAGCGGAAATGCCTTGGCTTCCAGGGCGGCGCCCGAACTGATGAAACCATCTTCCAGCATCCGGTCGATAACCCAGTTTCTCCGGGTCACCGCGGCGCTGTGTTTGAGCACCGGGTGATAGTTATTGGGCGCCTTGGGCAAAGCGGCAAGATAAGCAGCCTCGCTCAGAGTCAGCTCGCCCAGAGATTTATTGAAATAATTGAGCGCCGCCGCCGCCACTCCATAAGAACCGAATCCGAGGTAAATCTCGTTAAGGTAAAGCTCTAAAATCCGCTCTTTGGTAAAGGCGCGCTCAATACGAAAAGCGAGGATCGCTTCCTTGACCTTACGATCAATGGAGACTTCGTTGGTGAGGAGGAAATTCTTGGCGACCTGCTGGGTAATGGTCGAGGCCCCCTTGGGACGACGGTTAGTGCCGAGATTGGCGAGATTGGTCACCACCGCCCGCATGACGCCGAGAAAATCAATTCCGGGATGCTCAAAGAAATTTTTGTCCTCGGCCGATAAAAACGCCTTGATAACGCGCTTGGGCATGGCCTTAACCGGCACGAAGACTCTTTTTTCGAGAGCGTATTCGGCGATCAACTGGCCGTCGCCGGCATGAACCCTGGTCACCGTCGGCGGTTCGTAATCGGCAAGCTGAGTGTAATCGGGCAGACCACGGCCGTAGTGGTAAAGCACGTAAATACCGCCGCCCAGACCGGCAAGCCCAATCAGAAAAACAAAACTGAGTAGATATGAGAAAAATCTTAGCATTACTTTCCAATTCGCCCGCCACTCCGGGTTGCCCGCCATACCGGGTCGCCCGACACCTTCGGGAGAAGCGCCGCCCCACCCGAAACCTGACACCACAACATTTAAGCCGGAGCTTGTGGCCAGATTATGGCCGGATTACGAGCCGCTCAAGTTATCTTTCCATTTGAAATATTTATCTATCCCTGAAACCAAAGCGGCGGAAAGACGGGCTCTGTATTTCGGGTCGCGGAGCCTTTTCTCCTCGCTCGAATTCGACAGATAACCCAACTCGACAAGGACCGACGGCACATCGGGCGCCTTGAGCACGGCAAACCCGGCAAAACGGTGGGTCTTGCGAAGCAATTTAACTTCCCGGCGCAGTTCCTGGATCAGCGTATTGGCGAAGTGGGACGACAGGTTCATGGTTTCACGCTGGGCGAGATCGATTAGAATATCGGTAACTTCCGGGGTTTCATGGGAAAGGTCGATCCCGGCGATCACATCGGATTTGTTTTCGCTGGTTGCCAGGGAAGCGGCCTCTTTATCCGACGCCCGCTCGGACAGGGTATAGACGGAAAGCCCCCGGATTTTCTTGTTCTTGTTGCTGTCGGCATGAAGCGAGATAAAGAGGTCGGCATCGGCCTTTCGGGCAATTTTCAGACGGTTGCGCAAACGCAGGAAAATATCCTTCTTTCGCGTCAAGACAACCTTGTAACGCCCTGTTTTTTCGAGTTTTTTCTTTAACTCTCTGGCCATGGACAGGGTGATATGTTTTTCGAAACGGCCACTCTTGCCGATGGCGCCGGGATCGACCCCCCCATGGCCGGGATCGAGAACGATAATTTTTTTCGCCTTCTTGGTTTTTTTAGGCGCCGGTTTTGGCGACGGCACAATAGGCAGGGCGGCCATTTCATCCGGCCCTTTGGCCGGGGAAAGGGCTTTCGGGCGCTCAATGCGGGATTGGCGAAGGTTTTTATCGAATTCGGCGCGGCTGATCGTCTCCAGATCAAGCACAAGCCGATGTCCCGCATTCGCCTCAGGATCAAGGATAAAGGCCCGCTTTACCCGAACGGGTGTTTTCACATCGAGGACCAGACGGGTGGTTCCGGGCTTAAAAAGGCCATAGCGGTATTGTTCGACCACCCCACCGACACCGGATATACCGGGTATTTTCCAGGATATTTCCGGCAGATCGACCACCACCCGGTAAGGATCACCAAGAATAAAATGGCTGAATTTAATGGAATCGGTGAGATCGAGAACGACACGGGTCCGCGACCCGTAATCGCCGAAACGGATTTTTTCCACACTCGGCTGGGCGAAGGCAGAAACAGTGAAAAGAAGAGGGAAAACCAGTCCGATCAGCCATGGTGCCAACCTGTGGACCAATCTATTTCTCCGTTTATCCCTTTTGGCGCACAACATATTGGGGCCGGAACCTTTATTGAGACAAATATATACGATTTCTAGCATATCCTTTCCGCTTTCGCCATCATCGCTATTCGCCGACCCGGAGGAGAGGGCAATTTCCCCCGGCTTCTCGCCTTGTTGATTATTCTGATTGTGGAAAAAGGTTTCCCTCACTATGGTGTTAACCGTAATGACCACGGTCGGCCATCTGGGGTTATCCCGTGTATGGCACCGTCGCCGATGGCAGCGTGACCTTGTCCATGTAAGAAAAGGACGAGAGCGACGCGCCCGAAGAGGCGGTAGAGGCAATGTGGTCTTGGTGAAACATTGAAGCCGGCCGAGGCGTATCTGCCAAGGTTGTTTTTTGTAAGAGTTTTTTCGTCGCAGCCCCCACGGCGCCCTGAGAAGAAGAAAGATCCCGCGCCGGGAACGCTATGACGGAACGGTACCCGCCCATCCGGCTTCATATAATTGGCGCCCATTTCCCGCTTTAACCAGCGGAGGAGTGCTATGCGCTTATGGAGTATATAGCCGGATGGCTACCAGAATGTTGATCGATGCGTCCCACCCCGAAGAAACCAGGGTGGCCGTCATCAGTGGCAACCGACTCGAAGAATTCGATTACGAGTCGTCCACCAAAAAAACCCTCAAAGGCAATGTCTATCTTGCCAAAATCATCCGTGTCGAACCGTCTCTTCAGGCGGCCTTCGTTGATTTTGGCGGCAACCGGCACGGCTTCCTCGCCTTTAATGAAATTCACCCGGATTATTACCGGATTCCCATCGCCGACCGGGAAGCTCTCCTTGCCGAGGAGGCCAAACAGGCCCAACAGGCGGACGATGCCATCCTGCTCGATGACGAAGATGAAAGTGAGACTAAAGAGCTTAATTCCCGGGGTGACGAACCCGAAGGGGACGAAATACCAGATGAGCCCAGTGGGTCCGGTGAACCCGAAGGGTCGAATGGAAATGATGAAAATGCCCGGCCTCCTGCCGCAGATGAAAAAACGCCTGCAGATGAGAGCGGCGAAAATAGCCCTGCCGCAATGGCTCTCTACTCAAATCTCGCCGTAGAAGTCGCCGCCGACCTTTTGGCGGAGGAAAAAGAAGAGAAACCAGACCTCCCTGAGGACAAAAATACCAAAAGCACAGATAAAGACGAAGATAAAGCCACAGCCGACGCCACAGCCGACGCCACAGCCAAAGCCGGAGAAGAATCGTCGTCTGAGCCCTCAGGGGAAGAAAACAAGGAAGAAAAAAGAGAAGAAAACGAACCTGCGGATAATGTCGAACAGCCTCAATCCGGGGCCAAAGCCCCGGTCAGGGAAAGCCGCCCCCGGCGTTCCTCTTCGACGCGCCGCTATAAAATTCAGGAAGTTATCAAACGCAACCAGATCGTCCTTGTCCAGGTCGCCAAGGAAGAGCGCGGCACCAAGGGCGCGGCCCTAACGACAAGGCTGTCGCTGGCCGGACGTTATTGCGTATTAATGCCCAACACGGCGCGTGGTGGCGGCATTTCCCGCAAAATCAGCCTGCTGGCCGACCGCAAAAAGCTGAAAACGATTGTCGATAGCCTGGATATTCCCCAGGGCATGGCGGTCATCGTCCGCACAGCCGGCCTGGCGCGGACGAAAGCAGAAATCAAACGCGACTACGAATATCTCTTAAGGTTATGGAACGATATCCGCGAACTGACGATGAAATCCTCTGCTCCGGCGCTGATCAATGAAGAGGGAAACATCATCAAGCGGGCCATCCGCGATCTCTATACCCGTGAAATGGAAGAAGTGCTGGTCGATAGCGACGATGCTTATCGCGCCGCCAAGGCCGCCATGCGCATGCTGATGCCGAGCCACGCCAAACGGGTCCAGCAGTATAAAGAAACGGATATCCCTCTTTTCCAGCGATACCAGGTAGAATCCCAGATCGACGCCATTCATAACCCGACGGTTCACCTTAAATCCGGTGGCTATCTGGTTATGAACCAGACCGAGGCCCTGGTCGCCATCGACGTCAATTCCGGACGATCGACCCGCGAACGTAACATTGAGGAAACCGCGACCAAGACAAACCTCGAAGCCAGCGACGAAATTGGGCGTCAATTGCGCCTGCGCGATCTTGCCGGCCTGGTGGTCATTGATTTCATCGATATGGATGAGAGGCGAAACCAGAACAAGGTGGAAAAACGCCTCAAAGAAGCATTGAAGCACGATCGTGCGCGAATCCAGGTCGGCCGTATCAGCACCTTTGGACTGCTGGAAATGTCCCGTCAGCGGCTACGCCCCAGTCTTGGCGAATTCAGCACCCGGCAGTGTCCTTATTGCGAAGGCACAGGCCAGATACGCTCTATCGAATCAACCGCCCTGCACGTTCTGCGCGCCATTGAGGAAGAAGGCATCCGCAAACGGAGCACGACGCTCAACGTCTTTGTGCAAAGCGATATCGCCCTTTATATCCTTAACCAAAAACGCGCGACACTGGAGGAAATCCAGACGCGTCACGGTATCACTGTCTTTATCAGCCGCGATGACACGCTGATCCCGCCCGACTACCGGATGGAAGGCGATAAGGGAACCCTTGCCAAGGAACCTGCGGAAACCGGTGACAGGGACAGAGGGAAAAGTTCCCGCGCTGCTTCCCCCCGCCGTCGTGGCCGCAGCAGACAAGCCGTGAGTGAAGAGGCCGCCCCCTCGAAAGAGGCGGAAGCCGAAGCCCCCCCCGGAACCGGAGATCAAACTTCGGAAGAGGAAGGCGAGGGCGAGACGACAAAGAAGAGGCGGCGCCGTGGAAAACGTGGCGGTCGTCGTCGTGGCCGCAGGTCAAATACCACGACCGAAACCGGCGGGACTGAAAATTCCGTATCCGGAAGCAGCGCCCAAACCGGTGGGGCAGAGGGCGCGGAAGCGTCACCGTCCACGCAGACCCCGACAGAAACAAATGTCGATAAAGCCAAGACGGAAGAGGCCTCTGATTCCAAGCCGGCGGAGAAAAAGCGTACCCGCCGCTCCCGTGGAACCAGAAAACCCGCAGATCGCAAGGAATCCACAGAAACTTCAGAATCTGCTGAAACCGCTAAAGCGGCAGGAGAAGAAGAGAAAAAACCCCGCAAGGCGACGACAAGACGGCCCCGGAAAGCAAAAGATGATGCAAAAGACAAGTCGAAGGCCGAAACGGCTGTCCCCGACGGAAGTAAGGACAAGGGCGCCAAGGAGAAGAGCGCCAAGGAGAAGAGCGCCAAGGGCAAGGGCGGGGATGATGGTGATGGCGACAAACCCCAGGGATGGTGGCAGCGGCTGGTCGAATAGCCCGCCTTAACTCAGAACCTCTTCCTTGCCTAAACCGGGCGCCCAAATTTTTAGGCGCTTAACAGCCTTTTCCATGGACGTCGTCGGCCCGGCGTAGGAAAAGCGGACAAAGCGCCCCCCCGATTGCGGATCAAAATCGACCCCCGTGGTTGCCGCCACCCCGGTTTCCGCCAGCATCCGGGCGCAAAAGGACTGACTGTCATTGGTCAGGTGGGAAACATCGGCATAGAGATAAAAAGCCCCGTCGGCCGGCGCAAGTTTGGTAAAACCCGCCGCCGGCAAACCTTCAAGCAGAATTTCCCGATTGCGGGCATAGGTGACGACATTGGCGTCCAGCTCATCAAGGCAATCAAAGACCGCAATGGCCGCGTGCTGGGAGAGGCCGGGGGCCGATATGAAAAGATTCTGCGCCAGACGCTCAACCGAGCCTGTCAGGTCTTCAGGCACCGCCATCCACCCCAGCCGCCAGCCAGGCATGGCGAAATATTTTGAAAAACTGTTGATAACGATGGCCTGGGCCGAAAACGCCAGGGCCGATACTGCTTTTGGGCCGAAGGTAATGCCGTGATAGATCTCGTCGGAAATGAGCCGAATGCCCTTTTGCTCGCAATAAGCGCAAAGCCCGGCCAGAGCCGGTTCCTCAATTATCGTTCCGGCGGGATTGGAAGGGCTGGCGATGATCAGTCCATCGACAGGCTGGGTCAGGGATTTCAGAAGTTCGACCGTCGGCTGAAAGCGGGTTTCAGCACCAACCGGCAGAAGAACCGGCTCTACCCCCAGAGCTGTGAGGATATTACGGTAAGCGGGATAACCCGGCACCGCCAGGGCGACCCGGTCACCGACATCGAAAGCGGCAAGAAAGGCGAGAATAAACGCCCCTGACGAGCCGGTCGTTATGGCAATACGCTGTGCCGGAACCGCTATCTTCTCACGGTCATGGTAATAGGCCGAAATTCGTTCCCGCAAGTCCGGCAGGCCGAGGGATTCGGTATAGCCGGGCATCGCCGTGCCTATAATGTTCCGGGCCGCCTCAAGCACCTTTAAAGGCGCGCCAGCGCTGGGCTCGCCAAGTTCAAGATGAAAAACATCCTCGCCTGAAACCGCCCGTTCATTGGCCGCACGGAGCATGTCCATGACCATGAAGGAGGAAATATCACCCCGCCGGGAGGCTTTGAGAGGCATGACTAGACCGTTCTAAAAAAAGCCACAATTGCGGGCCAGATTGACGATGGGGAAAATCCCACCTAGTTAAGAAGTGACACTAAGAGTAAACAGATAGCATGAAAAAACCGTTTTTCAGACGTCTTGTCGCCGCCCTCTCCGCGCTTGCGCTGGTGATGCCCGCCATGCCTGCGACCGCAGGCGGCATCATTCGGGACGCCGAGATAGAAAATAGCATTCTCGCCTGGTCAACGCCAATTTTCATCGCCGCCGGACTCAACCAGAAAGCCGTTTCCCTCTATATCGTCAACGACAAGGAACTGAACGCCTTTGTCTCCGGCGGCCAGAATATTTTCATAACCACCGGCCTTCTTATGCGCAGCGAGAATTATGCCCAAGTGGTCGGCGTTATCGCCCATGAAACCGGACATATCGCCGGCGGTCACCTTGCCCGCATGGAAGACGCCATCCGCGCCGCCCAGGCCGAATCCATCATCGCCATGATTCTCGGCGCCGGGGTGATTGCGGCGGGCGGGGGAAGAGGCCAAAGCGGACAGGCGGGCGGCGCCGTCATGGCCGGGGGCCAGGATGTCGCGACGCGTAATTTCCTCAAATACACCCGCGGCCAGGAAGCCGCTGCCGATCAGGCCGCCTTGAGCTATCTCGATCAAACCCAGCAATCGTCGAGGGGGCTTGACCAGTTTCTCGGAATTCTTGCCAAAAACGAGGAAATCTACTCAGGCCGGGTTGATCCCTACATGCTGTCTCACCCCCTGACCAAGGACCGCCTCGATAATGTCCGCCATCATTTGGAGGTCTCGCCCTTTTCAGGCGCGCCGTCCAACCCCCTGTTCGAAGAAGAACATGCCCGCATGCGGGCCAAGCTGGTCGGGTTTCTGCAAACCTTTAAACAGACCCTGCGGATATACCCCGAAAAGGACACCAGCCTGGAGGCCCGCTATGCCCGCGCGATTGCCTATTACCTCAAGCCCGATCTCCCCAAGGCTCTGGCCTTGATCAACGGATTGATCAAAGAGCACCCCAATGATCCTTTTTTCTATGAACTAAAAGGGCAGATGCTGTTTGAAAACGGCCATACGGCCGAGGCCATCGGACCCTATCAAAAGTCTGTGGATATTTTCCCCCAGAGCGCCCTGTTGCGGATTGCTCTCGCCCAGGCCGAGCTTGCCCAGAACACCCCCGCTTTCAACAAGGCGGCAATCGCCAATCTGGTCAAGGCCGTCAAACAAGAGAAGCAGAATGCGACCGGATGGCAATTCCTCGGCATTGCCTATGGCAAGGAAGGCCATATCGGCCTGGCTTCGCTCTCCCTGGCTGAAAAGTTTCTGATCGTCGGCAATAAAACCGACGCCCGGCAACAAGCCGAGCGAGCCGAGAAAAACCTTCCCAAGGGATCGCCGAGCTGGGTGCGCGCCCAGGACATTCTTCTCGCCGCAAAGAACTGAGCCCTCACCACATTTCTTTCACTGCCTGAACCGGAGCCCTTATGTCACATCTTCTCCTTCGCCGTATCGCCTTCACCTCCCTGCTGGTGTTTCTTTTTGCCGCTGTATTTTTTGCCGCGCAAAACTATCGTGCAGACCGGCCGGGGGTAGAAACGGCGCACCTCGAGACAGGTGAAGAATCCGTCCGCCGGATCGTCAGGGAATTGTTGCGCGAAAAACCGGAAATCGTCGGCGAGGCCCTGCGCACCCTGATGGCGCGGGAACAGCAGGCCGAAGCGGAAAAGCAACAGATGAATCTGAAAGCCCGTGCAGCGGAGATTTTTGACGATCCCGGTTCACCGGTTACCGGCAACCCCGATGGCGATGTCATGATTGCCGAGTTTTATGACTACAATTGCCCCTATTGCAAAAAATCTCATGCCGACCTTATGGCAATGATAAGTGAGGATGGGAATATCCGCTTTATTCACAAAGAATATCCCATTCTCGGGCCGGGCTCCGTCATTGCCGCCAAGGCCGCTCTTGCCGCCCGCAAACAGGAAAAATATGAAATTTTCCAAAATGCCCTGATGAATTACCCCGGCAAGCTCGACGATTGGTCGGTGATGGACGTCGCTGCCGATGCCGGCCTGAACGTATCGCAGCTCGAAAAGGACATTGAAGACCCCCTTCTCGACGCCGATCTCGCCCGAATACGGGCCCTGGCCAAATCTCTGGGCATTGAGGGTACACCGGCGTACATTATCAATGACCAATTGATTCCCGGTGCCGTGCCGGTTGAAAGCATTCGGGAAATTGTCTCCGAACTTCGCAACGGCAATAGCGGCAAAAGCTGATGGTGCGTTGCAACACAGTCTCCGCGTGATATAACCCTTGTGAACATTATCTGAGTATCCAGAGCCGGTTGTAATAACCAACCCTGGCCTTGTCCCCGGAGTCGCGCGATGGCTGACAAAATCCTCATTCTCAACGGCCCCAATCTTAATTTGCTGGGTACCCGTGAGCCCGAGATTTACGGCAGCGAAAGCCTTGCCGACATTGAAACCCTGTGCCGTAAAGCCGGAGACGAGCTTAAACTCGGGATCGATTTCCGTCAGTCCAACAGCGAGGGCGAGATGGTGGACGCGATCCAGTCTGCCCGCGGCAATGCCGCCGGCATCATTATCAATGCCGGGGCGTACTCCCATACATCGGTGGCAATTCTCGATGCCCTTCTGGCGGTCGAACTACCGGTGATCGAGGTTCACCTTTCGAATCTCTTTCAGCGCGAGTCCTTCCGCCATCACTCATTTGTCAGCCAGGCAGCCTGCGGTATGATATGTGGGCTCCGTGGTCAGGGATATACCCTGGCCTTACAGGCACTGTCATCCATCCTTGATAAGAAAAAAGCTTCATAATGGCGAAATTCGATATAGACGGCGATCTTATCCGCAAGCTCTCGAAACTCCTGGAAGAAACCGATTTAACGGAAATCGAATTCGAGTCCGAGGGCCAGCGCATTCGTGTTGCCCGCAATTCAGGCCTGCCTGAGACAAGTTATGTCCAGGTGGGCGCAACCGGGAAACAAGCGGCTGCAACAGAAGAACATGCTGAAAAAGCGACTTCCGCAAAGTCCGAGCATCCAGGCGCGATTACCTCGCCCATGGTCGGCACCGCCTACGTCGCTTCCGAGCCCGGGTCGCCGCCTTTCGTAAAGGTCGGCGACAAAGTTCGTGAGGGCCAGACACTTATTATTGTCGAGGCCATGAAAACCATGAACCCCGTGCTGGCTCCGCGAGATGGCAAGGTCACGGAAATTCTGGTCGAGAACGGCGATCCGGTTGAATTCGGTGAAGCCCTGATGATTATCGAATAATATTGCTCCGGAAGACTCAGGGATGTTTGAAAAAATTCTAATCGCCAACCGTGGCGAAATTGCCTTACGCATTCACCGGGCGTGCAGAGAGATGGGCATCCATACGGTTGCCGTCCATTCCACGGCCGATGCCGATGCCATGCATGTGCGTCTTGCCGATGAAAGCGTCTGCATTGGCGCCGCCCCTTCCAAGGATAGCTATCTCAACATTCCCGCCATTCTGACGGCGGCCAATATTACCAATGCCGACGCCATTCACCCCGGTGTCGGGTTCCTGTCGGAAAATGCCCATTTCGCCGATATGGTGAGCGAGCATGGAATCACCTTTATTGGCCCCAGCGCCGAGCACATGCGCCTGATGGGTGACAAGATATCGGCCAAGGCGAAGATCAAGGAACTCGGTCTGCCCGTCGTTCCGGGCACCGATGAGGCGATTACCGATATCGACGAAGCCCTGACTATTGCAAAGTCCATCGGTTATCCGGTTCTGGTCAAGGCATCCGGCGGCGGCGGCGGCAAGGGCATGAAAGTGGCCCGCAACGCGGATGGTCTGCGTTCAGCCGTTTCCCTTGCCAAGGCGGAAGCCATGGCGCATTTCGGCAATGACGAGGTTTATCTCGAAAAGTTTCTCTCCAACCCCCGCCATATCGAAATTCAGGTCCTTGCCGACCAGCACGGCAATGTGGTCCATCTCGCTGAACGTGACTGTTCCCTGCAACGCCGCCATCAGAAGGTTCTTGAAGAAGCGCCCTCGCCGGCGCTCAACGCCGCCACCCGCGACAAGATCGGCGCCAAGGTCGTCAAGGCGATCCGCAAACTCGGTTATTACGGCGTCGGCACCATCGAGTTCCTGTATGAAAACGGAAAATTCTATTTCATCGAGATGAATACCCGCCTGCAGGTCGAGCACCCGATCACGGAAATGATCAGCGGCATCGATCTGGTGCGCGAACAGATCCGGGTTGCCGCCGGGGCAAAGCTCGACCTGGTTCAGAGAAAGCTGCAATTCTCCGGCCATGCCATTGAGTGCCGGATCAATGCCGAAAGTCCGGAAACCTTTATCCCCTCGCCGGGCCGGATTACCGATTACCACGCGCCGGGCGGCCTTGATGTACGGGTCGATTCGGGCCTCTATTCCGGCTATGAGGTGCCCTCTCATTACGACAGCATGATCGCCAAGCTGGTCGTTCGCGGGCGCAGCCGCAATGAATGCCTGATGCGGCTTCGTCGGGCTTTGGAGGAATTCGTCATTGGCGGGATCGAAACCACCATTCCGCTTCACCAGCGCCTGATCACCGAGCCCGATTTCATCAATGGCGATTACGATATCCACTGGCTGGAAAATCTGCTGGGAATCTGAGCAGGCCTCAACCAGTCACTGCGATCATCGCCAAGGCGCCATAACGAGCGAGCGGCATGCAGGGATAGATGTCTGAACTGACGACAGAGATTCTTCTCCGCGCCTATCGCGCCGGTATTTTTCCGATGTCGGAGGATCGTAATGATCCCGAGATTTTCTGGGTCGATCCGGAAATGAGAGGGGTCATTCCCCTGGAGACCTTTTCAACCCCGAAAAGCCTGCGCCGGATTCTGAAAAAAGCGCCCTTCGAGTTGACCTGCGACACTGCTTTTAGCCAAACCATAGAATGCTGCGCCGATGCCTCTGAACTTCGCCCCAGCACCTGGATCAATAGCGAAATTATTCGTCTCTATACGGCACTTCATGAACAGGGAAACGCCCACAGCGTTGAGTGCTGGCAGGAAGGTGAACTCGTCGGCGGGCTTTACGGTATTTCCCTCGGCGCCGCCTTTTTCGGCGAAAGCATGTTCTCGAAAGTCTCCAATGCCAGCAAGGTGGCGCTGGTGGCGCTGATCGCTCATTTGAAGAGAGGCGGTTACCGCTTGCTCGACACCCAGTTTGTTACCGATCATCTACGGCAATTCGGGACAGAGGAAATTTCAAGGCAGGAATATCATATCCGCCTCGCCGAGGCGCTGGTTGAAGAAGCCGTCTTCTACCCGGATATCTCAGGCACCGACATCCCCTTTTTAAGGCAATCAACAACCCAGACATCGTAAACCGGGTGCTCTAGGGCCGAGAGTGCCGGCGAAGAGGCAAACATCCATCCCTGAAAAAGGGTTTCCGGAACCTCGCCGGGCTTGACGTCGCGGATATGAAGAAAGGCCGCGCTTTCCGGCGGTTCTTCAGGCGGGCGCTTATGACAGGCCCGGGTGACGATTTCCAAAGTGCCGAAGCGGACAACCGTATCGATGGGGGCCCGGAAAGTAGAGATGCGGGCCGTGACCTTGTCGAGACCCTGAAGCAGCGCCACTTCGCCGATGATATCCTCTGCGCGCGCCTGTCCCCCGCTTGTAAAGGCTGCCATAAGCCCGGCAAAAAGCATCAACAGGAACGCCAAGGGCAACTGGGCGCGGCGCTGCTTTCCGGCATCTGACGAAGAAGGAATCATGAGGGCGTTATTTCTTGGGATAAGGATTCTTGAGTGAATCCGTGAGATCGTGGAGAACCTTTCGGAACTGGCTTTCATCACAGCCCATGAGAATGGCGTCTTCCAGAGCGTCCTGCTGCATCTGATGGATTTCTTCTAGATTCTGGTTGAGAACCTTTATCTTCTCGACACAAGACACCGGTTCGCCTTCCGGCGTATGCCAGATATTGCCTTTACCCGAACCGGCAAGAGGAATGACGTTCCGCTTCACCCTGCTCCTCCATTTGCGAAAGCTGAAGGCCCCTGAGCCGGGATGTCATGGCGGGCGGGAGTCATATCCTTCCCTATTCGGATTTATCCGAACCGCCGGAAGCAAGGAAGATAATCTCACCGACCTGATCCTCAAGCGACCTGTAGTCATCGGTCTTTTCCACCTTGCCGCCAGCAGCGATAAAGGTCTTTTCCGTGCCAGGATCGATGCGGATATATTTACCGCCGAGAATACCTTCACTGCCGATAGCGGCAACGGTATCGACGGGCAGTTTGACATCGGAACGGATCGACATGTTGACCACGGCGTTATAGGTCTCTGGATCGAGCTCCTCGCTGATTACGGTGCCGACCTTGATGCCATTCACCCGGACATCGCTGCCGTTCTGCAACCCGCCGACCTTGTAAAAGATGGCCGTGACCTGATACCCCTCAATGGCCTTGACCTGGGCGGTTTCGTAGACAAAAACGACGAAGAACCCGGCCACCAGCAAGACGACAGCGCCCATTATCGCTTCTACAAGATTCCTGTGCATATTCCTGTTTCCTCTTAAATCCTGAAACGCGCCGATTTCCCGGCGCCCTTATTCCCCACCGGTGCCTTCATTACTGGTGGAAGATGTTTCCTCAGCATCCCTATCGGCCCTTTTTTTCACCTCGGCCTGACCCTGGGCGATAATCTGATTAAGCAGGTCGCTGACCACCATCGCCCCTTGGGTAATTTTGATGACGCCGCCCGGCGAAATATATTTTTCGGCGCCGCCGGGTTCGAGATTGATGTATTTCGAACCGAACAAACCGTCCGTATGGATCGCCGCCGAGGTATCGGTGGGCAGTTTGACATCGTCGTTAACGCGTATGGTGACGCTCGCCCGGTAATGGGAATCGATGGAATCATCGACAACGGTGCCGACCTTAAGCCCGGCGAGACTGACATCGGCGCCACGAACAAGACCGTCGATCTTGTCAAAGGTGGCCGTAAGTTCATAGCCGGTAGCCGTTTCGATTTGCGACCGGCTCGATACAAATGAGGCGTAGAGGGCAATGACGATCAATACCGTCGCCCCGACCAACGGCTCTTTAACGCTATCCTTCATGAAGGCTTCCTTTTTTTCATTCAGGGCGCCAGGGCTCATAATCCCCTGTCGCTTCTTCACGCGCCCCGCCGCGCAATATGTGGCCGGGCGGACGATAGGAATCGGCAGTTCCCGTAAGGTTGGGAAGGTGCGGTTTCTCGTAAACGGGTTTTCTCAGCGGCACATCGACCGGCGGGTCTTCGACAATATGGTGAAGCCAGCCGTGCCAGGCCGGGGGTACGGAACTGGCCTCCGCCTTGCCCTTGTAGAGAACCCAGCGGCGCTCGCGACCGTTATTGACCACCCGGGGCCCACCCTTGCGGCGGTAATATCTGTTGCCGAACTGGTCAGTGCCGACACGTTTCCCGTAAATCAGGGTGTAGAGAAGGGTACCGAGGATCATCTGTTCTATATCTTGCCTGTTGCCGACGGTCTTAAAAAGAGGCCGCCAAAGGGCCCCGATATCCGAGGAATATGGCATTTGCGCTGCGTCCAGTCCAGCCCCCCGGTAGGACGAAGATACTACTCATATCGTCCCAGCACCTTGCTTTTCCACGATTTTTTGGAGTATTTCCCCCATTCCACGGGGGCTTGAAAAATCCTGCCCAGTGCCAAGGAATCCTCAACATATACCCTATATTGTGAATTTTTTGTTAGCACCCCACAAAATCTGGTTGCCAAGAGAGGCGGTTTTGTGGAAAGATTTCGTATATGTCGTGGCTTGGTATTTAAGCAGTCACAATATGTTGAGGGGGGACTCGCTGAAAATATGGCTGAATCCCCTCGGCGCCTCTAAAAAATCAAGAGGCGCAAGCCCCGCTGATCGGTCGGGCTGTAAAAAGACCGAAAAAAGAAACGTTTTTTAAAGTTCAGGTTGAAGGGGGATACGTAAAGATGCGAATCGAACGCCGATTCACCAAAAAGGGTAAAGCAGCCTACGACGGCATCGAATTCCGTAAGGCATCTAGTGAAATCCGTAATCCCGACGGTTCCGTCGTCTTCAAGCTTGAAGGATTCGAGGTTCCCGCCCATTGGTCGCAGGTGGCCTGCGACGTTCTCGCCCAGAAATATTTCCGCAAGGCCGGCATTCCCGAAGAGCTGATCGCCTTCGAGGAAGATGACATCCCTCAGTGGCTGTGGCGCCATGAGGCCAAGCGCGGCAGCAAAACCACCGGCGAGACGAGCGCCCGTCAGGTCTTTGACCGTCTTTGCGGCACCTGGACTTATTGGGGCTGGCGCGGCGGCTATTTCGACACCGAAGAAGACGCCCAGGCCTATTTCGACGAAATGCGCAACATGATGTGCATGCAGATGGGCGCCCCCAACTCGCCCCAATGGTTCAACACCGGACTGCACTGGGCCTATGGCGTCGACGGCCCCTCTCAGGGGCACCACTACGTGGATTTCCAGAGCGGCGAACTGGTGGCCTCAAGCTCGGCCTATGAAAACCCCCAGCCTCATGCCTGCTTTATCCAGAGCGTCGACGACGATCTGGTCAATGAAGGCGGTATCATGGACCTTTGGGTGCGTGAGGCGCGTCTGTTTAAATACGGTTCGGGGACGGGCAGCAATTTCTCATCCCTGCGCGGTGCAGGCGAATCCCTGTCCGGCGGCGGCAAGTCGTCTGGCTTGATGAGTTTTCTCAAAATCGGCGATCGCGCGGCCGGAGCGATCAAATCAGGCGGCACGACGCGGCGCGCCGCCAAGATGGTCTGCATCGATATCGACCACCCGGATATTGAGGAATACATCAGCTGGAAGGTAACCGAAGAGCAGAAAGTCGCCTCAATGGTGACCGGTTCGAAAATCCTCCAAAAGCACCTCAACGCGGTTCTCAAAGCTTGTCACACCGGCCCCGTCGATTCCGAAGAGAGTGAAGACAGCCGTTTCGACATAAAGAAGAATCCGGCCCTGAAAAAGGCGGCTATCGCGGCGCGCAAGGCGATGGTGCCGGAAAACATGATCGGGCGTATTATCCAGTTTGCCGGCCAGGGCTATACCGAGATCGATTTCGACACCTATGATACGGATTGGGATTCAGAGGCCTATCTCACGGTCGCCGGACAGAATTCGAACAATTCCGTACGGGTCACCGACGAATTCCTCAAAGCGGTGGAAAACGACGGCGAATGGGATCTCACCCGGCGCACCGACGGAGAAGTTTACAAAACCCTCCACGCCCGTGAACTTTGGGACCAGATCGGTTATGCCGCCTGGGCCTGCGCCGATCCCGGTCTCCAGTTCGACACCACCATCAACGACTGGCACACCTGCCCCAATTCCGGCCGTATTAACGCCTCTAACCCCTGTTCGGAATATATGTTTCTGGACGACACGGCCTGTAACCTTGCTTCCCTGAATCTCCTAACGTTCCGCCGCGCGGATGGCAGCTTTGATATCAATGGCTTCCAACATGCAACCCGCCTGTGGACAATCACACTGGAAATTTCAGTGCTGATGGCACAGTTTCCCGCGCGGCTGATCGCCCAACTCTCCTACGAATACCGGACGCTTGGCCTCGGCTTCGCCAATATCGGCGGGCTCCTCATGGCCTCTGGCATTCCCTATGACAGCGATGAGGGACGCGCCACCTGCGCCGCCATCAGCGCGCTGATGACGGGAACGGCCTATGAGACGTCGGCGGAGATGGCGGGCGAGATGGGCGCTTTTCCCAGCATCGATTCCAACCGCGAGGAAATGCTGCGGGTCGTCAACAACCATCGCCTGGCTGCCCATGGTCAATCCGAAGGCTATGAGGGGCTGTCGGTCAAGCCGGTGCCCCTGCATGCCAATCATTGCCCCTTCCCCGGTCTCAGCGAGGCCGCCGCAAAATCATGGGATCACGCGCTGGAGCTTGGCCGCAAGAACGGCTATCGCAATGCTCAGGTGTCGGTTGTCGCGCCGACCGGCACCATCGGTCTGGTGATGGATTGCGACACAACCGGCATTGAGCCCGATTACGCTCTGGTCAAGTTCAAGAAGCTCGCCGGCGGTGGTTATTTCAAAATCATCAACCGCACCGTGCGCACCTCGCTTAAGACCCTGGGCTACTCTGAAAACGAGATCGAGGATATGTCCCTTTACGCCGTCGGTCACGGCAGCCTTGAGGGGGCGCCCGGCATCAATCATGAAACCTTGAGCGAAAAGGGCTTTGACGAAGCAACCCTGGAAACGCTGGAATCAGCGCTGGAAAGCGCCTTCGACATCAAGTTCGTCTTCAACAAGTGGACCCTGGGCGAAAAATTCTGCACCGAAACCCTCGGCCTGGATGCCGCGGACCTCGACAACCCCAGCTTCGATATTCTCAAGGCCCTGGGCTTTGAGCGAAAAGATATCGATGCCGCCAATATCCACTGCTGTGGAGCGATGACCCTTGAGGGGGCGCCGCACATGAAGGACGAGCATCTGGCGGTTTTCGACTGCGCCAGTACCTGTGGCCGGCTTGGCAAGCGCCTGCTTTCGGTCGACAGCCATATCCGCATGATGGCCGCCAGCCAGCCCTTTATCTCCGGCGCCATTTCCAAAACCATCAATATGCCCAACGATGCCAGCATCGAGGATTGCAAAGAAGCCTATATGCTGTCCTGGCATCTGGGTCTGAAGGCCAACGCCCTCTACCGCGACGGCTCGAAACTGTCGCAGCCGTTATCCTCGGCGCTGATCGACGAGGAAGAGCTATACGAAGGCGACGAAGAATCCTCGGTTGAGGCTTTCCCGGCATCGGCTGCCAATCGCACGACACAGATCGTCGAGCGGGTGGTCGAACGGGTGATTTCCGCCGAGCGCCGGCGACTGCCTACCCGCCGCAAGGGCTATACCCAGAAGGCCGTCGTTGGCGGCCACAAGGTGTATTTACGCACCGGTGAATACGAGGACGGCCATATCGGCGAGATTTTCATCGACATGCACAAGGAGGGCGCGGCCTTCCGCTCATTGATGAACAATTTCGCTATCGCCATATCCATCGGTCTGCAATACGGCGTGCCGCTGGAGGAATATGTCGATTCCTTTACCTTCACCCGCTTTGAGCCTTCGGGCATGGTCGAGGGTAACGAAGCCATCAAGATGGCGACCTCGGTGCTCGACTATATTTTCCGTGAACTGGCGGTTTCCTATCTCGACCGCAACGATCTCGCCCATGTCGACCCCAGCGAGATGATGCCCGACAGCATGGGCACGGGGGCCAAGGAAGGGATGTTGGAAAAAAATGATTCCTCCGTGCCCGCCATCGAGTCCCTGCGGCGAATCGCCAGTACCGGTTACGTGCGCAACAATCTTTATGTCTGGAACAACGCCACACAGGAAGGCCAGCAGGATTCCGTCGCCAATGGGGCCACGGCAACCGCCGCTGCGTCTTCCTCAGCCCTGACCGGAGGTGGCACCGCCGAAGCCGTCGCCGTCAGTACCGTCATTCACCAGGATACCGGAGACTCCCATGACCGCGTCCGTGAGGCGCGGCTCAAGGGATACGAAGGTGACGCCTGCGGCGAATGCGGTAACTTCACCCTGGTCCGCAATGGGACATGTCTCAAATGTGTGACCTGTGGTGCCACGAGCGGGTGTAGCTAGCACCCGTTACATTGTCCTCCCTAAACTCGGGGGCGGCGACGGCGGAGCCCCCCCATTCTTTTTCCTACTGGCTCATTTGAATTCCCCCGTGAAGAATTAAAAAAAGCCTCTAAAAACAGGGGCTTACCCTGTCTTTGGGACGATGGGCCCACGGCTTTCCCGGACTTTTTCCTAAAATGCCTTATGTTGCGTTAAAGGAAACAAACGTTACAATATGTAGTGTTATTTGGGCAGATAAAGGGTTTTAAGTGTCATGTGGACTGGGTTTTACATACTTGAACTGACCGGGCGCGGCTTTAAGACCGACTGTCTGCTGGTACTCGATGGCCGCAAAGTACTGTGCCTGGGCGGCGACAATCTGATCTCTAATGGCACTTACGTCCACGATCCGGCTGCCGATCTTGTCAGTATCAAGATGTCGCTGGATTTTCCGCCCCCCCTCACGGCGCGGATTGCCGGGGGTAATAGCCTCGCCGAGGCCCTTGAACCCCTGACCATTATCGTCACCTTTCCCCTTGCCGGAACCTCCTGTCCGACATTCGCCCGGACCTCTGCCGGGGCGATGATCGTGACCCTCAAGCGCCTGCGGCTCCCCGGCTAACCGGCTTCATCGCAACTGGAACGACGCTTCCAGGCGGCGTAAGATAGGCAGTCCCGCGGCGAGTGTTCGAATATATGGGGAGGACAAACTTGATGGCCGGAAAGACAGAGGCCCGCCTTAGCGAGCTGGGGATCGAATTACCCGAGGCCGCCGCACCGGCAGCCAATTATGTGCCTTATGTGATCACCGGCAATCTGGTCTTTATTTCTGGCCAGATCACCATGTGGAACGGCACCCTCATGTATAAGGGGCGTCTGGGTGAAAACTTATCCCTCGATGACGGTCTGGCGGCTGCCCGGCTCTGCGCCCTCAACCTTATCGCCCAGCTTAAAGCCGCCTGTGATGGCGATCTCGACCGGGTGAGCCGCTGTGTGCGGCTGGGCGGATTCGTCAACTGCACGCCTGATTTCACCGACCATCCCAAAATCGTCAACGGCGCTTCCGACCTGATGGTTGAAATCTTCGGCGAGGCTGGAAAGCACGCCAGAGCGGCTGTGGGCTGTTCCTCCCTGCCGCTGGGCGTCAGTGTCGAGATTGAGGGTGTGTTTGAGGTAGGGTAAGCCGCCCTCCTTGTTTTGACCCCCGGCAGGTCTCATCTATGTGAAATGGACTTGGGCTTGGATCAGGGGCTGGTTTGATGCCGGATGGCAGCGATCTCAACGAGGAATTATCGACAATCCGGCTAGTCGGAGCCATAGGCGACATCGCGCCCAAAGACTGGGATGCCTGTGCCGGCAGCGCCACCCCCTTTACCAGCCATGCCTTCCTTTCGGCTTTAGAAGAAAGTGGTTCGGCTACCCCCGAAACAGGCTGGGCCCCCCGCCATCTTGTAATAGAGAACGCAAGCGGCGGCGTTGAGGCCTGTGCGCCGATGTATCTCAAATCCCATTCCCACGGCGAATACGTGTTCGATTTCGGCTGGGCCGAAGCCTATGAGCAGGCGGGAGGCCGTTATTACCCGAAACTTCTGGTCGGCGTGCCCTTTACCCCCGCCGGCGGGCGGCGTCTGCTGACGGCCAAATCCAGTCCAACGGGGGAAGCCGCTCTCATGGCGGGGCTGACCGCCGCGGCCAGACAGTTGGGCGTGTCTTCCCTGCATATAAATTTTCTCCCCCCCGACCAGTGGCAGGGCCTGAAAAAAGCTGGGTTTTTGGGCCGGACCGGTTGCCAGTTTCACTGGACGAACCAGGGCTATGAAAGCTTTGACGATTTTCTCAATGCCCTCTCCTCACGCAAGCGCAAGGCAATCCGCAAGGAACGGCAAAAAGTAGCGCGCTCCAAGATCAAAATCACCGCCCTGACCGGCACCGAAATTTGTCAAAATCACTGGGATTCCTTTTACCGGTTTTATTGCGACACCATCGCCCGTAAATGGGCCTATCCCTACCTGACCAGGGACTTTTTCTCGCTTATCGGCGGATCAATGGGTGAAAAGATCGTCCTGGTTATGGCCGAGGACGAAACAGGACAACATGTCGCCTGCGCCCTCAATTTCCTCGGCGATGATTGTCTCTTTGGCCGCTACTGGGGCTGTGCCGAACATCATGATTTTCTTCATTTTGAACTGTGTTACTACCGCGCCATCGACTATGCCATAGCGCTAAAACTGGACCGGGTCGAGGCCGGGGCCCAGGGGCGCCACAAGATCCAGCGGGGCTATCTTCCCACCCCGACCTATAGTGCTCATTGGCTGGCCGACCCCCATTTTGCAAAAGCCGTTGCTGACTTTCTTGATCGGGAAAGGGTCGAAACCGATGCCGGAATAAAGGCCTATATGGAAAGCTCCCCCTATGCAAAACGGGCGTAAAATTTTAACTTGTTGATCCATCTCATATCCCGCACGGAGCGCAGGCGTTACACTTGCAGCCGTGGAAAATACGACGCCTTTCACCCGAAATTTCGACACGTAAAAAAGAGATAAGAAAATGAAACTTCTTCCCAGACTCGGCAGATCCTTTTCCCTCTCCACCTTTTTTCTTCTCGCCGTCACCCTTGGACCAGGAACGGCCTTCGCCGAAATCCAAGAGGTGATGAACAGCGGACGAGAAGAATACGAACACAATTGCGCCGCCTGTCACGGCGAGACCGGTAAAGGGGACGGCCGCATGGTCGAGATTCTGATCTCCAAACCGGCGGATTTAACCGAAATATCCAAGCGGAATGGCGGTGTTTTTCCCTTTTGGGAGGTCTACAACACGATCTCGGGCGAAAAATCCGTCATCGCCCATGGCACCGTTCAGATGCCCGCATTGGGCAAAAAGTTTCGGGCAGAAGAAGGAACTTATGATGTGCCGGCGGCTTACATGAGGCTTCTTGTGCTCACCCACTACCTGGAATCGATACAAAGGAAATAATCGGTCGCCTTTTTTTAGCTGATTTCCAAGGAAAAAACCTCTGGCCTCAACAGATTCCTCTTTTTTGCCGGCCCGGTGAGTTATTACCAAAACGTTAATTTTCTGGTTTTCTTTTGTAAAATTAACTAAAGTATTGGGTTCACAATAGAGGTATGTCACATGGCTCAGGCTGTTCGTAAAGACCGGTCTAATTTTGGTTCCGACGAGACCCCTGAACGCCGGGATATTGCCTTTGCCCTGCATTATTGGGACCAGATCCGCGGTAAAAATAATTTTCCCGCCAAGGCCGATGTGGACCCGGATCAGTTGCGCGATCTCTGGCCATTCGTCTTCCTGGTTGATCTTGGCGACTCACCCGAAAGCTCCGTCGTTACCTATGGCGGTGATGCAATCGCCGATTTTTGTGGCTGCAACCCCAGCGGACAGAGTGCCGCGGATTGTTTCCCTCCGGCTGTCTGGGACCGGATGATGTATCTTTTCGGTGCCGCCTTAAAGCAACGCCAGCCCCTTGGCACATCCGATTCCTTTACTCTTGGGGACGGCCGCGACATCATTTACCGCAGCGTGATCATGCCTCTGAGTGACGATCAGGGAGAGGTGACAAGCCTTCTCGGGGTGATCAAGTCCAAGGCCATTCAGGAAATCTGAATTCCAACCCTGTAAGCCGCGTCGCCACAGCCACAAACCCCTTATTCAATATATTCCTCGTCCTTCTTGCCGATTGCCTCGCCCTTGGACGTTTGCAAAAAGTCTTCCTCTTGCCGTGGCGGAGAGATGGAACGAATGGAACTGACGAAGATGCGAAGCAGGGCGCGGAGAAACGGGTCGGCGGCCCCCATCTTTTCCTCGAAGATCTGGCGCGGAATGATGTAGCAGACCGTTTCCTTGATTGCGGTGGCCGTCGCCATGCGGGGGGCATCATCAATAAGGGACATTTCGCCAAAAATTTCATTCGGCCCGATCTCGCCGAGGACGAACCTACCCTTATCTGATTTTCTCGAAATTTCGACCCGGCCTCGCTCAATTGATCCTCCCCCACTGAATTGGTCCACCCCTTATGATAGGAACGGGAGGATCG
>CAZAKR010000016.1:0-47154 GCA_964486105.1 uncultured Rhodospirillaceae bacterium
TGGTGGAGCCGAGGGGAATCGAACCCCTGACCTCTACAATGCCATTGTAGCGCTCTCCCAACTGAGCTACGGCCCCATATGTGGGCCAAGCGGAAGGCCGCTTGGTGTGGGCGGGAAAATAGGTATGCGCAACGAAGGAGGCAAGCTAAAAATAACCCGGCCTTGCTGCGTCGGCCTTACTCCTTGGTCTCGACTTCGACTTTCCCGACCACTTCGGACAAATCGTCATCGTCGGCGTTCAGCTCCGCGGCGGCGGCGAGAGGATCATCCTCGTCATCCTCTTCATCGTCGATATCATCGCCTTCATTGGCCTTCAATGAAGCATCCTGATCTTCCGGGACCCCGCCTTCGGCCTCAGATGTGGCCGTGGCCGTTTCCTCGGCTGCCGGCGCAGCAGCCTTTTCGGCTGCCGGCGGACGGGAGCGGCGTGATTTCAACCCCGGTTCGGGATCAAGGGTTTCACCGCATTTCGGGCAGATGATGGGATCTTTTTTCAGATCATAGAAACGGGCGCCACAACCCTGGCAATCTCGCTTCTGTCCCCATTCGGGTTTAGACACTGGCAACGCCTCCAATCGGGTCTGTATTTCTTCCTTAAGGTGGCCTTTCCAAAGAATAGCTCCTCAATAAAAAAACGCCTTAAACGCCAATTGCCATGATCGCCGCCACCTGTCAAAACGAAAATGCGCTTAATCGATAAAAACCCTTTTCTGGTGAGGAAAGATCGAGTTGTGCTAGAGAGAACGATAATGACCCTGCAACAGCCCCTTGCCATGGGAAGGGAACGATTTTGACACTCACGCGCGCCACCCGCGCGGACGCCTTGAGCGGCCGGTTTCACCCCCCCGGGGATAAGTCGATTTCCCACCGCGCCCTGATGCTGGGCGCGGTTTCCAATGGTTTGACGCTGATCTCCGGCCTGCTTGAAAGCGCCGACGTGCTGGCAACCGCCAGCGCCCTGGAACAACTGGGCGCCGGCATAAAGCGTGACGGCGACGACTGGCTGGTCGAGGGCTGCGGCATTGGCGGCCTCAAGGCGCCGGCCGATGTGCTCGATATGGGCAATTCCGGCACCGGTGCGCGGCTTCTCTTAGGCCTCCTCGCCAGCCACCCCTTTACCACGATCGTCAGCGGCGACGCCTCCTTGAACCAACGGCCGATGGCCCGCATCATTGAGCCCTTAAGCCAGATGGGGGCGGCCTTTAAGGCCCGTGACGGCGGATTGCTGCCGCTGACCCTGAAAGGGGCGTCGAGCCCTCTGCCCCTGACCTATACCCTTCCCGTCCCCTCGGCCCAGGTCAAATCGGCGATCCTGCTGGCGGCGCTTAACGCCCCCGGAGAGACGACAATTATCGAACCCGCGCCCTGCCGCGACCACACGGAACGCATGCTGATCCATTTCGGGGCTGATCTGCACATTGAAACCGACGATGACAACGCCCGACGGATCATGCTGCGGGGCGAGAGCGAGCTTTCGGGCCGCCCGGTGCATGTCCCCGCCGATCCCAGCTCAGCCGCCTTTCCCCTTGTCGCCGCCCTGATCTGTCCCGGCTCCGAGATCACCCTGGAAGGGGTTTGCGTCAACCCCTTAAGAACCGGACTTTTCGACACATTGCGCGAGATGGGCGCCGATATCGCCTTCAGCCCCCTTCGAGAGCAGGACGGCGAGCCGGTGGCCGATATCACCTGCCGCGCCTCCAGCCTGACGGGGGTCACGGTGCCGCCGGAGCGGGCGCCGGCGATGATCGACGAATACCCGGTGCTGGCGGTAGCCGCCGCCTTCGCCCGGGGAACGACCACCATGGGCGGCCTGGGTGAGCTCAGGGTCAAGGAAAGCGACCGCCTGGCCGTCATGGCGAAGGGACTTGCCGCCTGTGGCGTCGATGTGGAAGAACTCGACGACGGGCTGACAATCCACGGCAAGGGCGCCGTTCCCGGCGGCGCAAAGGTCGAAAGCCACCTCGATCACCGCATCGCCATGTCTTTTCTGGTTCTGGGGGGGGCGGCCGACAATCCCGTCGAAATCACCGATGGGGCGACCATCGACACCAGTTTTCCCGGCTTTGCCAAGGCCATGAACGGGCTCGGGGCAAATATTACAGAGGAACAGACGAGCCCATGATACCGGTGATCGCCATTGACGGCCCGGCGGCGGCCGGCAAGGGAACCCTTGCCCGGCGGCTTGCCGAAACCTACGGCTTCGCCTATCTCGACACCGGCCTGCTCTATCGCGCCACCGGCTGGAAGGTTTTATCGGCCGGAGAAGACCCCGAAAACCCCGAAAACGCCCTGAAAGGGGCCCAGGCGCTGACGCCCGACGATCTCGACAATGCCGGGTTACGGGCCGATGAAACCGCCCAGGCAGCCTCGAAAGTGGCGGCGATCCCGTCGGTTCGCGCCGCTCTTCTCGATTTTCAGCATAATTTCGCCCAACACCCGCCAACCGGCGCAAAAGGGGCGGTAATCGACGGCCGCGACATCGGTACGGTGGTTTTTCCGGCGACACCTTACAAACTGTTCATTACCGCCGGAATAGAGGTGCGCGCGCAAAGGCGTCTTAAAGAGTTGCGGCAACGCGGTATCGAGAGTATACATGCCCGCGTTCTGCAGGATATGAAGGACCGTGACGCCCGCGATAGCCAGCGTGACGTTGCACCGTTGGCGAAAGCGGAAGATGCTTTCCATATAGACACAACGGAAATGGATGCGGAATCCGTGTTTTCCGCCGCCCTTTCATATCTCGTGTCGAGAAGCCTTAAACCGGCGACCTGACGCCCTTCCAGCAGAACCGAAGCAATACGCCGTCACCGCTCCTCATAAGGGCCGGGCGGTTTTTATTAACCCGGGCCAACGGGGAAGCGGTGGCCCACAGCAACGTGAACCCGTCACCCGTGTGGGATTTGATACGGTTTTACGCTTTTGATTGTAGGAATAAACATGTCTGCATCGACGACAGCTCAAGACACCTTCACCATGCCCGAAGGTTTTGCCCCTAAAGAGAATTTTGCCGAGCTTCTGGACGAAACCTTCAGCGCCAGCACGACCATCGAAGGCTCCGTGATCACCGGACGGGTGATCCAGATTGCCAACGATATGGTCCTGGTGGATGTTGGCCTCAAGGCCGAGGGACATATCCCGCTCAAGGAATTCACGACACCCGGCGAGGAAATCACCCTCAAGCCCGGCGACAGCGTCGAAGTGTTCGTCGAGCGCATCGAGAACAAGGGCGGCGAAGCCCTTCTGAGCCGCGAAAAAGCGCGCCGTGAAGAAGCCTGGACCCAGCTTGAAAAGTCCTTTGAAGACGAAGAACGAGTGACCGGCGTTATCTTTGGTCGCGTCAAGGGCGGCTTTACCGTCGATCTTTCCGGCGCCGTCGCCTTCCTGCCCGGCAGCCAGGTCGATATCCGTCCGGTGCGCGACATCACGCCGCTTCTCAACACCCCCCAGCCTTTCCAGATTCTCAAGATGGATCGCAAGCGCGGCAATATCGTCGTCTCAAGACGCGCGGTTCTTGAAGAATCCCGGGCCGAACAGCGCTCTGAGCTTATTTCCAAACTCAGTGAAGGCCAGATTCTCGACGGCGTGGTCAAGAACATCACCGATTACGGCGCCTTCGTCGATCTCGGCGGCGTCGACGGCCTTCTGCATGTGACCGACATCGCCTGGCGGCGCATCAACCACCCGAGCGAAGTTCTGGCCATTGGTCAGACCGTCAAGGTCAAGATTATCCGCTTTAATTCTGAAACCCAGCGCATCAGCCTCGGCATGAAACAGCTTGAGCCCGATCCCTGGGAAGGCGTCGATGCCAAATACCCGGTTGGCACCAAGTTCTCCGGTCGGGTGACCAACATCACCGATTACGGCGCCTTCGTCGAACTTGAGCCCGGCATTGAAGGCCTCGTCCACGTCTCCGAGATGAGCTGGACGAAAAAGAACATCCATCCTGGAAAACTCATCTCGACGAGCCAGGAAGTCGAAGTCATGGTTCTTGACGTCGATGCGGAAAAGCGCCGGATCAGCCTCGGCCTTAAACAGTGCGGCGACAACCCCTGGGTCAACTTCGCCGACACCCATCCCGCCGGCACCGAGCTTGAAGGCGAGATCAAGAATATCACCGAATTCGGCCTCTTTGTCGGCCTGCCCGGCAATATCGACGGCATGGTTCACCTTTCCGACCTCGATTGGTCGCGTTCCGGCGAAGAAGCCGTTGCCGACTACACCAAGGGCGACATGATCAAGGTCAAGGTGCTCGAAGTCGATACCGCCAAGGAGCGGGTCAGCCTCGGCGTCAAACAGCTTTCCGAAGATCCCGGCGAACATGCCATGGATGAGATCAAAAAAGGCTCTGTCGTCACCTGCACCGTGACCGCAGTCGAGGATAACGGCCTGGTGGTTGATCTTGAGGGCGGGTTGAGCGGCTATATCCGCCGCGCCGACCTTTCCAAGGAACGCAGCGAACAGCGCACCGACCGCTTTGCCATCGGTGAGCGTATCGACGCCAAGATAACCAATCTCGACCGCAAGGAGCGTAAAGTCAATCTGTCGGTCAAGGCACGGGAAACGGCCGAGGAAAAAGAGGCCATGGCCCAGTATGGTTCCTCGGATTCCGGCGCCAGCCTGGGTGATATCCTGGGCGCTGCCATGGAAGCCAAAAAGGACACCTCGGCCAAACCCGAAAAGGCGGAAAAGCCTGAAGAGACGGAAAAGGGTAGCGACGAAGGCACAGACGAGGCCTAATAAAGCTTCTCTGTGGCCCCAGTGCCGCCCCGAACGGACTTCCGCCCGCCCAGGGTCTAAGGAGACGACATGCCACTGGCAAGTGACAGTCTGATCGATCGCCGCCGCCTGAAGCGCCATCTTTTCTTGTGGCGCGGGGCGGCGGTGTTCGCCGTGCTTGGCCTGCTGATCGCTCTGGTTGGCGAAAAAGGCGAACTTCGCCACGGTGACAGCCTCGCCCGGATTACCATTAGCGGCGTCATCGCCGGCGACCTCGAGCGCGAAAAAGCCCTCTATGATTTACCCGAAGATGAGAACACCCGGGCGCTGATCGTTCATATCGACAGCCCCGGCGGCACCGTTGTCGGCGGTGAATCCCTTTACCACGCCCTGCGCCATGTCGGCGAACACATGCCTGTCGTCGTCGTCATGGACGAAATCGCCACCAGTGCGGGCTATATGACGGCAATCGCCGGCGACCGGATTTTCGCCCGCGAAGGAACCCTGACCGGTTCTATCGGCGTCATCTGGCAGACCACCAACGTTGAGGGCCTGCTTGAGAAAATCGGCATCCAGACCGATGCCATCAAGAGCGGCGCCATGAAGGCCGAGCCTTCACCCTTTGAGCCGATGACGCCAGAAGTCCGTGAAGAGACGGAAAAGCTGGTTCTCAACATTTTCGACATGTTCATCGCCATGGTCGTCGAGCGCCGCCCCATGACACCGGCGGAGGTTAAGAAAATCGCCGACGGGCGCATCTTTACCGGGCTCAAAGCCAAGGAGATCAATCTGGTTGACGAGATCGGCGGAGAGCGCGAGGCCATTGCCTGGCTGGAAAGTGTGGAATCGATTGAACCCGACCTCCCCATCCACGATTTCAAGATCAGGCGGGATGAGGAAATATGGCAACCCCTCCTGTCCTCCCTGTTTGGAAAAACGGTGTTTTCAGAGAGGGTTAGACTTGACGGCCTGATCTCCCTCTGGCACGCTGAGTGAGGTTGAGGGAGGAAGGCCCGCCGAAAGAGATGTCACCACCGATTGTGGCACCTGTCTTTCGTGAGCCGTCCAAATTAAAAATTAAGCGTTAAGGGGGAGGGGATTTATGACGAAATCCGAACTTATTGCCCGTATAGCGGAAAAAAATCCGCACCTCTTTCACCGCGATGTTGAGCGGATCGTTGCCACCATTTTTGAAGAAATCTCGGGCGCCCTTTCAGGCGGCGACCGGGTTGAGCTGCGGGGCTTCGGCGCTTTTTCGGTAAAACGGCGCGATGCCCGTATCGGTCGCAACCCGCGGACCGGCGAAACCGTCCGCGTCCAGGAAAAACACATTCCCTATTTCAAGACCGGCAAAGAACTCCGCGAGCGTCTGAACGGCAAGGTCTGACCTTCCGCCCCCGTACCCCTGTTTCAACCAAGGTTTTATGACCGTGCGCATTTTAACCTGGTTCATCCTCTTCCCCCTTCTGGTTATCGCCGTGGTTTTCGCCGTCGGCAACCGGGGGGAGATGACCCTCGACTTTTATCCGCTCCCCCTAACCCTGGCCTTGCCCGTCTATGCCGGAATCTTTGTCGCCGCTTTTTTCGGGTTTATCGCCGGCGGTACGGTTTGCTGGCTGTCCCAGGGCAGATGGCGGCGTCTGGCGCGCCAGCGCAAACGCCGGATCGCTGAGCTTGAACGCGACCTCACCGCGACGGCAGCCGAAGAGGTGAAAAAAACACCCGCTGCCAAAGACCGCCCGAAGGCGCCTGTTGCCAAGGAAGCGCTGGAAATCCTTCCGGCTGTTCCCGCCACCGCCACACCTGCCGCCGCCACGCCGGACCCGGCGCCGGACAAACCGGCAGGCCTGGGTAAATAAGAGAAACCCAGACTAAAAAACCTCCTTGTATCCCAAGGAGGCAAACCAACACGGCGTCGATTTTTTAACCGGGCAGACGGCTCAGATGGTGACGTTCAGCTTGTTGCCGCGCAGGCGGCGGGGGGGCAGCGGGGGACCACTCTTTTCGAGAGGCTCAAGGGCCACTTCCAGATCGGTATCGGCCACCTTTTCATCAAGGTTGAGGGACTTTTTAGACACAGAAACACCTGCCGCTTGCGCGGCGGCTGTTGTTTGAGCCGGGTTTACGCCGTCAACCATGTGACCACCCTCCTGGGCTTATCCTCTAAGGAGCGTTCAAACCGCACAGGACCCTCACGGCTCCTTGGGAATTTAACGCCCCAATCATCACCTCGCCGCTAATTCTAGCCTAAACCATTGAAAAAGTGACTATTTTCGGCTTTTACACCGATCAGCGCCAAAAACAGGGCTTTTTATCGCTTTTTTCGCCTCTGAGCCGTTGCAGTTTACGTAAATCACCTTAAAATCCCCCCTCTGTCGGGCTAAGGGTGCTTTTAACCCTTTATCGACGCCCCAATAAGCCTCAAAGAAAGAAAAAGATGCGCGAAATCGACCGACTGGTTACCGGGTTTAAATCCTTCCGCCGCGAACACTTCGAAGAAAACCGCGACACCTTCCGTAATCTGGTGGAAAAGGGCCAAGCGCCGAAATTCCTCGTTATAGCGTGCTCGGATTCCCGGGTTGATCCCGCCATCATCACCCAGGCCGCACCGGGGGATCTTTTCGTCGTCCGCAACGTCGCCAATCTTGTCCCGCCTTGCGAAGACGACGGCCATTACCACGGCACCAGCGCCGCCATCGACTACGCCGTGCGCCACCTCAAGGTCCGCCACATCATCGTTATCGGCCATGCCCGTTGCGGCGGCATCAAGGCTCTTGTCGAAACCCCCGTCGATGCGGCGCCGGAAGGCTTTATCGGCAACTGGGTCTCCATCGCCACTGCGGCGCGGGACAAGGTTCTCGCCGAAATGCCCACCGCCTCGCTGGAGGAAAAAATCGACGCCTGTGAGAAAGAAGGCATCAAATCCTCGCTGGCCAATCTGATGACCTTCCCCTGGGTTGCCGAAAAGGTCTCTGCCGGAGAACTGACGCTCCACGGCTGGTATTTTGATATTACGCAAGGATCGCTGCTGGCTCTCGACCCTCAAACCGATGCCTTCCACCCTGCCGAGGACCTTTTTCCGGGCGCCGAAACGGCCTGAAAAATCCACAGGACGGGGCTTGGGGAAACCTTGCCTAAAGTCCGGGGATAGCGTATTTCCCCCCTCACATCGTTAAAACGAGGATTTCCCCATGAGCGCTGCTGAGACCACGACTTCAGGGCCTGTCACGGAGGGCGGCGAGCGCATTTTTGTCGCTCTGGACACCCCCGATATCGCATTGGCGACGAAAAATGCGGCGGCGCTGAAAGGCCATGTGGGCGGCGTCAAGCTGGGCAAGGAATTCTTCACCGCCAACGGCCCCGGCGGCGTGATGGCCGTCTCCCTGGCGAAGCTGCCGATTTTCCTCGACCTTAAATTCCACGATATTCCAAACACCGTTGCCGGCGCCGTCCGCGCCATCGGCCATATCGAGCTGGCGATGATGACAATCCATGCCAGCGGCGGCTCCGAGATGATCCGCGCCGCCTGCGAAGCGGCGGCCCAATCGGCGGCGAAATTCGGCACGCCGAAACCCCTGATCCTGGCGGTAACGGTTCTGACCAGCCTGAATGACGCCGACATGCCGGGGCTCGGCATTTCCGGCACCGCGGCAGACCAGGTTCGCCGTCTCGCCGATCTGGCCCGGGAGGCCGGAGCCGACGGAATCGTCTGTTCGCCCCATGAAGTCGCCGATCTGCGGGCGCGCCTGGGTCCGGACTTCCGCCTCGTCGTCCCGGGCATCCGCCCTGCGGGGAGCGCATCCGGCGACCAGCAGCGCGTTATGACCCCGGGAGAAGCGGTGGCCCAGGGGGCCGATTATCTGGTCATCGGCCGCCCGATCACCCAAGCTGGCGACCCGGTTGCGGCAGCCGATGCCATCGCCACGGAAATCAATGCGGAAACGCCGCCTCGGGCCAAGGGATGAACTGATGAACCTGAAAGTCAAAATCTGCGGCATCAACAGCGTACTCGCGGCCCAGTCCGCCGGTGAAGCCGATTTCATCGGCTTCGTCTTCTACCCCCCGTCACCGCGCGCGGTAACGCCCGAGGAAGCCGCCCGGCTGGCCGCCCAGTTATTGCCGTCAGCGCAAAAAGTCGGGGTTTTCGTCGATGCCGAGGACGAAGCCATCGCCGCCGCCCTGGCCCATCTGCCCCTCGACCTTTTACAGCTTCACGGGGAAGAATCCCCCGACCGGGTCCGCGCGGTGCGTAAAAAGTTCAACCTACCCGTCATGAAGGCGGTCAAGATTGCCGGGCCCGAAGACGTCGAGGCCGCCACCGCCTATTTCGACGCCGCCGACCGTTTGCTGTTCGACGCCAAACCACCGGCGCACAAGAAAAAAGCCCTGCCCGGCGGTAATGCGCTGACTTTCGACTGGCAGTTGATCGCCGGACGCGACTGGCCCCTGCCGTGGATGCTCTCAGGCGGGCTGACGGCTAAAAATCTCGCCGATGCGGTGAAAACAAGCGGTGCCAAGGCCGTCGATGTGTCGTCAGGGGTCGAGGACGAGCCGGGGCGCAAGAGCCCGGCAAAAATACGCGCCTTTATTGATGCCGCGGCAAGGCTTTGAAGCCTTTGACCTTTTTCTCGTGCTATGGTTCATTCGCCTGTCGAAAAGCGGCAAACGCCTGCTTTTCAGCATCGAGTTGACAATGTGGACATCATGACCCAGCCCAACACCTATCGCGCAGGGCCCGACGAGGACGGCCATTTTGGAATATACGGCGGCCGTTACGTCGCCGAGACCCTGATGCCGCTGATCCTCAATGTCGAAAAGGCCTATGAGGAGGCCAAGGCCGATCCCGCCTTCCTGAAAGAGTTCCATTATTACCTGAACCAGTATGTCGGTCGTCCCAGCCCGCTTTATTTTGCCCAGAGTTTGAGCGAATATTTCGCCGAAAAGGCCGGGGGAAAAGACAAGGGCGCGAAGATCTACCTCAAGCGCGAGGATCTCAATCACACCGGCGCCCACAAGATCAACAATTGCATCGGTCAGGCGCTGCTCGCCAAACGCATGGGCATGACCCGCATCATCGCCGAGACCGGGGCCGGTCAGCACGGGGTCGCCACCGCCACCGTCTGCGCCCTTTTTAACCTGCCCTGCACCATCTATATGGGCGAGGTCGATATTGCCCGGCAAAGCCCCAACGTTTTCCGCATGAAACTGCTCGGCGCCGAAGTGGTGCCCGTCACCTCCGGCACCAGTACCCTGAAGGATGCGCTCAACGAGGCCCTGCGCGACTGGGTGGCTAATGTCGCCGACACCTTTTACATCATCGGCACAGTTGCCGGGCCTCACCCCTATCCGGCCATGGTCCGCGATTTCCAGTCTGTGATCGGCGACGAAGCCCGCGAACAGATCCTGGCCGCCGAGGGACGTCTGCCTGATTCACTGGTCGCCTGCATCGGCGGCGGATCGAATGCCATGGGGCTTTTTCATCCCTTCCTCGATGATGGGGATGTTAAAATGACCGGCGTCGAGGCGGCGGGAGAAGGCGTTGAAACCGGCCGCCACGCGGCGTCGATTGCCGGCGGCAGCCCTGGCGTCCTTCACGGAGCGCGCAGCTATCTGCTTCAGGACGATGACGGCCAGGTGATGGAAACCCATTCCATATCGGCCGGACTCGATTATCCCGGCGTCGGGCCGGAGCATTCCTGGCTCAGGGACAGTGGCCGCATCGATATCGCCACCGCCACCGATGACGAAGCGCTCAGCGCCTTCCAGTTAATGACCAGGCTCGAAGGCATTATTCCAGCACTCGAATCGAGTCATGCGATGGCCCATGTCGCCCGCATCGCCGGCGATTTGCCCAGTGACCATCTCCTGGTCATGTGTCTCTCCGGGCGCGGCGATAAAGATATCTTTTCGGTCGCCGAAAAACTGGGGGTGGAACTGTGAGCCCGTCAGGAAATCCCAAGGCTGGCAACCCCGCGCCCCGGCCCGGTATCGGCAGCGACCGCATCGCCCGGCGCTTTGACAAACTGAAGGCCGAGAACCGTGGCGGGCTGATTACTTTTCTTACCGCCGGTGATCCGGATGGGGAAACCTCGTCCGCCCTGCTCAAGGGCCTGCCAGCGGCCGGGGCGGATCTGATCGAACTCGGCATGCCCTTTTCCGACCCCATGGCCGATGGCCCGTCGATCCAGGCCGCGGGACTGCGCGCCCTTAATGCCGGAATGACTTTGAAAAAAGTATTGGCCCAGGTGCGCGGCTTTCGAAAAGACGATAGCGATACGCCGCTGATCCTCATGGGCTATTACAACCCGATCTATGTTTATGGCGTCGAGAGTTTTATCACCGATGCCCTGGCCGCCGGTGTCGACGGTGTGATTATCGTCGACCTGCCGCCCGAAGAGGACGCCGAATTATGCCTGCCCGCCCTGCAGGCCGGTTTGCCGTTCATTCGTCTGGCCACTCCGACCACCGACGACGACCGTCTGCCGACCGTGCTGGCCCATACCAGCGGCTTCGTCTATTACGTCTCAATCGCCGGGATCACCGGCACCAAATCGGCCCAAGGCGCTGATATAGGCGCCGCAATTGCGCGCCTGCGCCGCCATACGGACCTGCCAATTGCTGTTGGGTTCGGCATCAAGACACCCGACCAGGCGGCGGAAATCGCCGGCCTTGCCGATGCCGCTGTCGTCGGCTCGGCCCTTGTCGACCGCATCGCCGCCAACCTTACCGATAAAGGAAAACCCGGACCGGATCTGGTCGGCAACGTGCTCGGCTTTGTCGCCGACCTGGCAAGTAAAGTGAGAAAGGCGCAAACATGAACTGGCTAACCAGCTTCGTCCGGCCCAAGATCAAGGCCCTGGTCGGCAAGCGCGAAGTGCCCGACAATTTATGGAACAAATGCACCGATTGCGGGCAGATGATCTTCCACCGCGAGCTGGAAGAGGGCCTTAACGTTTGCCCCCATTGCGGATATCACATGAAGCTCAGCGTCGACCAGCGGCTTAAACTCCTGTTCAACGATGGAAAATTTCAGGAAATCGAACTGCCCGAGGTCACCGCCGATCCCCTGAAGTTCAAGGACCGCAAGCGCTATGGCGACCGCCTCAAGGAAGCCCAGAATCGCACCGGCAGAAACGATGCCATCGTCGTTTCCCACGGCAAGATAGGCTCCATTCCTACCGTCATCGCCGTCCTCGACTTTTCCTATATGGGCGGTTCCATGGGCATGGCCGTCGGTGAGGGGCTATTGGCCGCCGCCCACCTTGCGGTGGTACAGCAATCGCCCTTGATCGTCATACCCTCCTCGGGCGGCGCGCGGATGCAGGAAGGCATTCTCTCGCTGATGCAGATGCCGCGCTCAATCATTGCCGCCGATGAGGTAAAAGAAGCAGGCCTGCCCTACATCGTTGTCCTGGCCGACCCAACCACCGGCGGGGTTTCGGCTTCCTTCGCCATGCTCGGCGACATCGCGATCGCCGAACCGGGCGCGGTGATCTGTTTTGCCGGGGCGAGGGTCATCGAGGAAACCATCCGCGAGACGCTGCCTGAGGGGTTTCAGCGCGCCGAATACCTTCTCGAACACGGTATGATCGATATGGTCGTCCACCGGCGCGACCTGCGCGACACTCTGGCCCGCACTCTCTCCCTGCTATGCCGCCGCGATCCTCCCGCCGCCATCGTTCCCATACCGGCAACCGGCAAAAACACGGGGAACGGCAACGGAAACGCTCAGGGGAAGAAATCGACGGCGAAAAATTCCCGTGCCGGGAGTGCACCGACGCGACGCGCCACCGACAAGCAAGATGCCGACTGACACCGCCACTGTCCTGGAGCGCCTGACAGCGCTGCACCCTAAAATCATCGACCTGACGCTCGCCCGCATCGAAGGATTGCTCAGCGATCTCGGCCACCCCGAACTATCTCTGCCGCCGGTGGTTCATGTGGCCGGAACCAACGGCAAGGGCTCGACACTGGCTTTTCTTAGGGCCTATCTCGAGGCCGCCGGATACAAGGTGCATGTCTATACCTCGCCCCATCTGGTTCGTTTTAACGAGCGCATCCGACTGGCCGGTGAGATCGTCTCTACCGAATATCTCATCGACCTTTTAGAAGAATGCGAAACCGTCAACGCCGGCAAGCCCATCACCTTTTTCGAAATCACCACGGCGGCGGCCTTTCTTGCCATGTCCCGGGTGCGGGCCGACATAATCCTTCTTGAGACCGGGCTGGGCGGGCGACTCGACGCCACCAACGTGCTGGCCCAGCCACAGCTGACCGTCATCACCCCGGTTTCGATCGATCATATTCAGTATCTGGGCGCGGGAATCACCAATATTGCCGCCGAAAAAGCCGGCATCCTTAAGCCCGGAATTACCGGCGTCATCGCCCCCCAGCCCCACGAAGCCCAGGCGGTGATCGAGGCCAGGGCGCAAAAAGTCGGCGCCCCCTTGTATCAGTATGACCAGCAATGGGTGGTCGATCCGGTTGAGGACCCGGTGCCCTCCGGGGCATTGACCTTCCGCGGCGAAATGTTGTCGCTGGACTTGCCTTCACCGGGCCTGGCCGGACCCCACCAGCATATCAACGCCGGTACGGCGGTGGCGTGCCTTGAAAATCTCCCCGACTTCGATGTCGGTGAAGCAGCGATCCGTCGCGGTCTGGCGACGGTGGAATGGCCGGGACGGCTGCAGCGCCTCGCCCATGGCGGGCTGACCGATATCCTCCCCAGGGGATGGGAGCTGTGGATCGACGGCGGCCATAACCCGGCGGCCGGAGATATCCTTGCCCGCGCCGCCATGACCTGGCACGACCGGCCGCTGCATGTGGTTTTCGGCATGCTTAACACCAAGGACCCGGCGGGGTTCCTCAACCCCATGGCCCCTCATATTCGATCCCTGACGGCCATCCCGATTCCCGATGAGCAAGCCAGCTTCAGCGCCGAAGAAGCCGCGGCGGCGGCTAAAATCGACAGCCCCACGCCCCGCGTCGCAGATGATCTGGACGGCGCCCTGGCGCTTATTCTGCGCGATGGCGGGGAAACCGGGCGCATTCTCGTCTGTGGATCGCTCTATCTTGTCGGGGCGGCGCTTAAGCGCAACGGCGAGGCCACCTGAGCTGGCAAGATAGAATTTCCCAGCAGAGGCCGTATCAGGCAACTAAGCCCAAGCCCAGCTGCTAAAGTCTGCTTACTCATTAAAACTAGTCACAAAAATTTGGCAATCCGAGTTCCGTTCCTAGCCAGGAGCGGACATAAGAGGACATTCCAATCAACCGCGAGGGGATTGTCGGAGGTCCAGGAATTTATGCTGATCATAGTAACTGCGCCGGAAGTCCTCGACAAAAAGGTTTACTTCATCTTCCGGGGTACTGATTTTGGTTAACGCCATACGCGCAAGTTCAATGCTGGTCTCCAACGTTTCCGATACCACCACATCCGCGCCAAGGGCTTTGAGCCTCTCGCAACGCTCCCTATTATGCCCACGGGCAAGAACCGCCAACTCAGGAAAATTGTTGCGCAATGTGGATACAAGCTGTTCTGTTACCTCGTGGTCATCCAGTGCGATGATTACTAAGCGTGCCCCTTCGGCCCCCATAGCTTTTAAGACGGCAGGCCTTTCGGCCTCACCGTAGAACACGGAATGCCCTTGGGCATGTTCTTGCGCAACAAGGGCCGGGTCGTTGTCGATCGCAGAAAATGGCACCTTGGCCAATTCGAGGATGTGACCGATCTTATGCCCTACCCGACCGAAGCCGATTATGAGAACAGGTGTGGGGATAGATTTATCGGCAGCCGCATGGACCGGTGCGACAGCATGTCCTTTTTCATCTGATTCCTTGATTTCTCGCGCCAACCGGGCCAGAAACGGTGTCACCAGCATGCTGAGTATGACCACCAAAAGAAGCTGCTGGAACAAGGTTTCATCCAAGAGCCCTGCCCCGAACGACACCGTAAACACGATAAGTGCAAATTCCCCACTTTGTGCGAGTAGCAGCGCAACTGTGAGGGCACTTTTTCCGGCGAGCCCAAACAAGCGTGCCAAGGGCCATATCACAATGGCTTTCAGGGCAATCAGAGCCGCAAGCAAACTGAGTAGAAATAACGGTTGCTGGAGGAGTTTTCCGAGGTCCAGGGTCATGCCCATCGACATGAAGAACAGTCCAAGCAGCAGCCCGCGAAAAGGCTGTGTTTCGGCAATGACCTGATGGCGAAAAGATGAATCAGCAATCAACAATCCAGCCAGGAACGCCCCCATGGCCATCGACAGCCCGACGTGCTCCATCAATACTGCGGTACCCAGAACAAGCAACACGGCGGATGCTGTAAACACCTCTGGATTATGTGACTTGGCCACGCGGTGAAAGATCGGCTGCAGAAGGTAGCGACCGACAAGAATAACCAAGCCAATGATAAGGGCCGCCTCCCCCAGGGCGAGCAAGATATCTTTAGCCAAGGTCAGGGTCGGCATTGTGAGTAGCGATACCAGGGCCAGTAACGGGATAACGGCCAGGTCCTGCAGCAAAAGAATGGCAATGGAAGCTCGGCCCTGTTCGGAGGTCAGCATTTTATTTTCGGTAAGCAACTGAAGGACAAAGGCCGTAGAGGACAGCGCCAGAGCCGGGCCGATGAGAACTGCGACCCTGATAGGAATGCCAAACAAATAGTGTGCGGCCACCACAAGTGCGGCACTGGTGCAGAGCACTTGAAGAGTGCCCAGACCGAACAACAATCTTCGCATCATCCATAGGCGAGCGGGATTGAGTTCAATTCCGATGATAAAGAGCAACAGAACGACGCCAAGCTCAGCGAGCTGGTCGATTTCTGCCACGTTTCCGATGAGCCCAAAGCCGTGGGGACCGACGACCACGCCAGCGATTACAAATCCGGGCACAGCCCCCATACGCATGGATTGGAAAAGCGGAACCGCAACGACGGCGGCAGCAAGCAGGATAGCAATATCCGTTAGGAAGTTGATTGTATCCACTACGGCTCTAACTCAAATTTAGATCGAATGTTATCCCACAGCTTGAGGTATGCGTATGCAGGCACCCCTAATACTACTTGTCTGCCATCTAGTCTAACACCCTAAAACTAGTCCGGTAAGATTGAGAGACTTGGCGCATTGAGTCCCCTTCGGGTCAAGAACAGAACTTAAGCAAAAGGTTCTGAGCTGCCTTCTTTCAGGAAGAAAGCTGCCTCCACCCGCTCATTGGCTTCACTGACGGCCGTGTCTGGCTGGCTGATAAATGTAACGGCGAGACGGCCTGATCCTTACCGCTCACCTTAAAACCCCGCCGTTCCCGGCAAAAGAAAAACCCCGCCGTTTCCGGCAGGGTTCTTTTTAACGCGCACAACGAAACCGGCTCAGAGTACAGATTCAACCCATTCGTAGAGCTTGCTTTTGGGCAGAGAGCCGACCTTGGTCGCCGCCACCTGACCGTCCTTAAAGAGGATCAGGGTGGGAATGCCGCGCACCCCGTATTTCGTCGGGATGCCGGGATTGCTGTCGATATCGACCTTGGCGACGGTCAACTTGCCGTTCATGTCCTCGGCCAGCTCACTGAGAAGAGGTGCGATCTGCTTGCAGGGACCACACCATTCGGCCCAGAAATCCACAATTACCGGTCCTGGAGCCTTAAGAACCTGTTCTTCAAACGTGTCGTCAGTAACCTCGGTCGGAATCGACATATATCATCCTCTGGAATTAACATTTTAAGCGTTCAGGGGCCCAAATCAGAGACTTCCTCAATCTAGGAAGCCCGACCCACAGCGTCAAGGTGCGTGGGCGTCAAGCAGCCCGCCGGGGAGTGCCATCAGCACCGGCCCGTCGGTCCACAAAAGGGCGCAACGCACCGGCTTATCTGGATAAATCCCTTGCAGGGCGGCCCGGTACGCGGCCATTTGCCGCAGATAAACCGGGGCCACGTCCGCAACTTTTTCCGGCCGCGGCCGGTTGGTCTTGTAGTCGACCACCAGAACCTCGTCTTTAGTCACGCAGAGCCGGTCCACCTGACCGGAAATAACCGTCTTCCCGGCCTGTCCGGCGATCCTGACCTCGGCCAGGCTGCCGGGGCCGAAAAGTGCGGCAAAGGCGGGATCGGCGAGAACGGCAAGGGTTTCTTGCGTAATTTCCCGGCCATCGGCCTCGCTGAGCCGGTGAACGGCGCGGCCAAGGTAGCGCCGGCAGGCGTCCCCCCGATCCTTTTCCGCCATTTCAGGCAGGCTCTCAAGCAGGCGGTGGATCAACCGGCCGCGCTTGAACTGTGCCCCCTTATCGGCCCCGGCAAGGGGCGACAGGCTGGCCGGCTCCGCCTCCTGCGGCCTTGAGGGGGCCAGCGGCAAGGGCGGAACGGCCTCAAGGGGAGCCGGACGGCGCGCCCAGTCGGGTGGCGCCTGGGAGGCTTCTGCCAGAGCGGCGGCAATTTTGTCGGCAACGGGAGGGGCTTCCTGGGCGCTTTCCAGACGCCAACCGGCGCCGCCGAACATGTCCACCTCACTTCCCGCCTCTTCCATCGCCTCGGCGACCAGGTCGTACCAGCACCCCTCACCCCGGCCTTTTTGGGTTTCCCAGCCACAGACATAAAGCCGGTCCCGGGCACGGGTCAGCGCCACATAGAGAAGCCGCCGGTATTCTTCTTCGCGAAGCTGTTGCGCTTCATCATGCCGCGCCGCACAGGCTGCCTCTTCGTTGGCCTTGCGCACCGGCCACAGAGGCGGCGGCGGCAAGGCATCGCCCTCACCCTCGCCCTCCCTTTCCCACAGCAGGCCCGATTCCTGTTTTGCATCGGGCACCCGGCAGGTGTCGGGCAGAAAGACGATGTTGGATTCCAGGCCCTTGGCGCCATGAATGGTCATCACCCGCACTTCGTCGCGGAATTGTTCAAGATCCCGCTTGACCGTCGTGCCGCCGGCCGCCAGCCAGTGAAGAAACCCCTGGAGCGAAGGCGCATGGGCGCGTTCATATTCAAGGGCCAGAGAGAGAAATTCATCCAGCGGGTCATTGGCCTCAAAGCCCAGCCGCGCGGTCAGCCGATGGCGCCCCCCAGCAGGGCCGAGCAGGGCGGAAAAAAACTCAAACGGCGGGACGTAATCGGCGCGCCCCAACAGCGCTTCGAGTTCATCCGCGGCGACGCCAAAACGCGGCGTCTCGCCGCGCCGCCTGATGAGCTCGCCCCACAGGCGGCCTGAACGCCCATAACAAAGGGAAAAAAGGTCATCCTCGTCAAAGCCGAAAAGCGGCCCCTTGAGCACTTCGGCCAAGGTCAAATCGTCCTCGGGCAGGAGCAGAAAATTGCCCAGCGCCACAAGGTCCATCACCGCGATCTGTTCGGTCAGGACCATGCGGTCTGTGCCGGCGACGGCAATCCCCTTTTCCTTCAGGCGACGCACCATTTCCTCGACGAAAGAACCCCGGCGAGCAACGAGAATGAGAATATCGCCGGGACGGATGGGCCGGTTGCGGCTGCCAAGAAGTTCCTTGTTGTCGATCCAGCCTGAAATAGTGGTGGCGATCCGTTCGGCCAGCCGGTTCTCCGGGCTATCGACGGGGGTCTGGTCAAGGGGCGCATCCCAGGCCACGACTTCCGGCTTCTCGGCGGCTTTGACCGTCGGCCACAGCTCGACCAGTCCGGCCTGACCAATGCGGGTCGGATAGTGGCGGATTTCAGCCCCTTCGAGGCTGACCCCGCCGCGCGCTGCCTGATTGGCAAAAACCCCATCCACCGCCTCCAGCAGTGCCGGCACGGCGCGAAAGGATTGTTTAAGCCAAACCGGCCGCCAGTCGAGACCGGCCGACTTTGTCCGTTCGGCGAAATGGGCCCGCACCTTCTCGAACATGGCCAGATCGGCGCCCTGAAAACTGTAGATCGACTGTTTCTCGTCACCGACGGCAAAAAAGCTGCGCGGCGCCAGACCTTCCCGGGTTCCCATGCCGGCATAAAACTCTTCCGCCAGGGCCTTGATCACCGCCCATTGGTCGGGGCTGGTGTCCTGGGCCTCATCGACCAGAATATGCTCAATGCCGCCATCGAGCTTGTAATGGACCCAGGAAACGCCGCCATCGGCTTCCAGCAGGCCACGGGCTTTGAGGATCAGATCATCGTAATCGAGCAGGGCGCGACGTTCTTTGAGCGACTGATAGCGGCCGATAAGGGCCTCGGCGATAACCAGCAGGGAGAGGCTCGCCTCGGCCACCGCCACCGCCTTGAGACGTTCGTGCAATTCCATGATCCGTTGCTGTTCGGCCAGCAGAACGTCGAGGCCACGGGGGTCGGCCTCTCTCGGCTTCTTGGTCATCAGCCCGCTTTCCTTGCGCAGCTCTCCGGCCTTGGTGAGGAAAATATCTCCGTACTCCCCAGCCACCATGTCCACCCTCTCCGACGGGTTCTTCAGCCATTTTCGAATTGTCTCCGCGCGGCCCTTGTCCTTGTCCGTCCCCGCTTCCAATGCCACTATTGCGGCGTTCAGGCCCAACTCGTCGAAGGCCCCGCTGGCGCAAGCCGCCGCCACAATGCTGTCCCTGGTATCCCCGGCATCAAGCCCCAATGCCCGGCGCACATCCTTTTCCGCACTGGCCAGACCGTCCTTATCCTGCAGGCGGGTGAGACGGCCACGCTGATAGGCCAGCTCTTTCAAAACCCGGCCAAAGCGCGTCTCGTCGCAGAGCGCCACAACATGATCGAGGGCGCGGGCGAGTTGCGGGTGGTCGCCGTCATGGGCGCAAGCGAGAATTTGCAGTCGCGCCTCATCGAGAAGCTCTGCCGAACTGCGCTCGTCCATGGCGGTGAAATGGGGGGCCAGACCGGCCTCAAGGGGAAAGCGCCCGAGGAGGGACTGGCAAAAAGCGTGAATGGTCTGGATTTTAAGGCCGCCGGGCGCATCAAGGGTTTCGGCGAACAGACGCCGCGCCGGGGCCAGTTCCTTTGTCTTGACCTCGTGCTCGAGAAGCGCGTGCAGCGCCTCTTTCAACTCCCTGTCATCGAGCCGCACCCAGGCCCCCAGCATGCGGTGAAGCCGGTTCGCCATTTCCGCCGCCGCGGCGTTGGTAAAAGTCAGGCACAAGATACGCTCGGGCCTTGTGCCGCCAAGCAACAGGCGCACCACGCGATCGACCAGCACCCCGGTCTTGCCCGATCCGGCATTGGCCGAAACCCAGACCGAGGCCTGCGGCGCCGCGGCAATGCGTTGATCGGCCGAACGGATGTGGGGTTTCCCCGCCGCTTTTTTTGTTTTGCCGGCGCTCATTCGACCCCCTCGCCGCCCGACGACCATTCCATGACCCGGGCCAGGTGATCGTAATCGCCTGCATATTTCATGAACTGGGGATGAGGCCGCGACAGGTAGGGGGTCGCCGGATCATCGAATTTTTCGATCCGCGCAACCAATCCGGCAATCGCCGCCTCACCCAGAGCCAGGGGGTCTGCTTTCAGGGGTTTAAGTTCCCCAGCCGGCTCGCCGCCGGAAAGCTTTACGTAGTCGAGGCGCGACACCGGCATTTCACCCAGGCCCTCAAATCCGCCTGCCGCCAGGATCGCCGCCTCAAGGGGGAGCTGGGGTGAGAACCCGCTTTCCACCTGTTTAAGCGTCGGCGGCGCGCCGGTCTTGTAATCGACAATAATGCCCTCGCCGTCCGCCGTGCGGTCGATGCGATCGGCCCGCGCGGTAAGGATGAAATCGCCGCCGGGGGAAGCAAGAGTCAGCATCCCATCGGCCTCTTTCTCCAGAAAAACAATCCCCTCTCCCCGGCGCAGGCGTTCGGCTTCGACGAACCAAAGGGCGATGCGCTCGAAGCGCGGCCACCAGAAGGCCCGCACGGCGGGGCGCTCCAATGCCGCGCCGAGCGCTTTTCGCCCATGCTCGATAAGCTGTTCCATGGCGTCTTCGGGCAGCTCTTTGGGATAGGCGGCGACAAAATGTTCGAGCGCCAGATGAATGAAATTACCCCGTTCCGCCGCCCCGGGATCGGCATCCAGCGGATCAAGGCGGCGCAATTTCAGAATAAGGCGGGCATAAATCGCATAAGGATCTCTTATCCAGGTCTCTACCCTGGTCACCGAAAGTCGGCGCGGGCGGGCGGCAAGGGGCGGCGTCGGGCGGGGTGGAGATACGGCAATCATTTTGCCGGGACGGTCAAGGCTTTCATGCCAGGCCAGGTATTTCCCCCCGTCGAGCCTTGCCGCCCCATCATCGCCGAGCAGGGCATCGAGACGGCTGAGCCATCTTGAGGGCACCGTCGGCGTCCCTTCGACCCGGGTGGCGCGGGTTATCACCACTTCCTTTGCCGCAAAGGCCTGAATGAAATCGTGGGCCGACAACCCGACCCGGCGCTCGGAGGAAGAGAGGCCGAAACGGCTGCGCATGGGTCGGCTCATCCAGGGATCGGCGGCCATCCGGGCCGGCCAGCTTTCCTCGTTCAGCCCGCCGAGCACCGCCAGATCGACCTTTTGCATCCGGGCTTCCATCAGCCCCCAGATGAACAAACGATTACTGCGGCCATAGCGCGGACGCACCGGCCTGCCCGACATCAATGCATCGAGAAAGGCCGGATAATTTGCCGGATCAAGGGGCGGGAAAACATCAGCCGCGTCAAAAAGTTCGCCGGCAAAATCGGCCGCAGATATACCGGCCTCGCCCCGCCACAGACGATCGGCGCCGGACGCCTCGCCATCGGCGGCAAGGGCCTCGGCAAAATCGAGATGGGCCCGCAAAAGCGCCTCAAGCGAGGCCTCCCTTTGTAAGAAAACCGCCATAAAGGCGGCCGCCATCGCCGCCAATCGCTGCAGCCACGCGGCCAGGTCTTTTTGCCTGTCGTCACCCTTGAGCGCCGCCAGCAAACCGTCGAATCCCTGCTGTGGGCGAACCCCACGCAAAAGCGCCTCCTCAAGACTCCTGACCCGGCCTTTAAACGCCCCCGCATTTTCGCCGCCACAAGCCAGAGGATGCTTGAGCGCCGCCAACAACGGCACCGGCTCACAGGCCGTCGCCGCCATTTCCGCCGTCAGCCGCAGGAAGACCCCCGGCGGGGTCAGGGAAAGCGCACTCCCCGCCGAATCGTCTATCTCCACCCCCCAGCGTTTCATTTCCGCCGCCACCCGGCGCGCCAGCCCCCGGTCCGGGGTAATGAGGGCGGCTTTCTTTTCCGGCGTTTCCAGCACCTGGCGCAGCAAGAGGGCGATCACCCCGGCTTCTTCCCTGGGACCGGGACATTCAATCCGCGACAGCCCTTCCAGAGCATCATCGCCGGGTACCGGCGTCCCGGCCCAGTCCATGGTGGTCTCCGCCGGACGCATAAGCTGGGAGAGAAGCTCCATCCGGGCTTTTGGTGGTGGATTTCCCTCACCCTTCTTCACCCCGGCGACATCTTCCCAATCCCTGACATCGGCCCGGGAGACCTTGAGTCGGGCAAGAAGGCGGGCAATACCATATTGCGGGTGAGTCGCCGCATTTTCGCTCTCATTGCCGAGGACGGCCCAGCTTTCATCATCCATGTTTTGGTCGAGACCGGGCAGGATCACCGCGCCCTGAGGAAGAGAGGCAACCACCCCCAGCAATTCGGCGGTAGCCGGAATGCTGCCGGTACTGCCCGCCGCGACAACCGGGCCGGGAGGGGGGCTTTGCCGCCAGGACGCCGCCTGAGCCTCTATCAGACGGTTGCGGCGGTCAGCCGGATCAAGGCACCCTTCGGCGGCCAGAACGTTGGCCCAGTTCTCGGTAATGATGCGAAAAAAATCGAGTGAGATTTGCCAGTGCCCGGCGTAATCCTCGGGCACCAGATTTTCGAGCGCCGAAAAGTCCACCCCTTCGGTTTCCACCTGATCGATCAACCGCGCCAGTTCTGCGGCCAGCCGCGCCGCCTGGTCGGGGCGACGGGGGATGAGGCTCTGTTTTATTTCCCAGTCCCGGATCAACCGGGCGAGAAGCAACCGGCGGCGCAACTCCGGCAGGGCCGGCTCCAGTTCGCCGTCAACCCCCCCGGCCAGCCCGCGCCCATCACTGAAATCAAATTCCTCTTCGTCAATGTCGCCGATCGGCACCATGCGCGGCAACAGCATCGGTCGTCCCTTCGAGCGCCGCAGGAAGGATTCGGCCAACGCCCGGGCGGCCCTTCGGTTGGGCAATAAAACGGTCAGCTTTGATAAAAATGCGGGATCATCAGCGCCGCCTGATGCACCGGTCACTTCCCCCATAATTGCCGTAAGTCCATCGGCCATCAGGCCGGCCGCCAGCACATCGGCGAAACCGCCATTCCCGGCAATGGTGAAAATCTTATGGCTGAAATTTTCCGGCTTGGCGCTCATCTCTTCATAATGCCCCATCCCGCAGAGGGAAGGACAGGGAAAGACAAGCCAGGAACAACAATATCAGGGGCGGTAAAAATCGTAGGCATCGTGAGAAAAAGAATCTTCGGCTTCTTTCAGGCCCTCGGGGGTGCTGATATGGAACCACTTGCCGTCATGAACAATACCGTAAAGCCGCCCGCTTTCAATTGCCCGATCATAGACCAGGTTGAGTGAAAAAGGCCCTTGGGGAACGTCCTTAAAAAGCCGCGGATGGAGCAGCTGGGCGCCGGCGAAAACATAAGGCGCAACTTCTTTCTGGTCGCGGCGGCGCAAGAGGCCCAGCGGGTCCATCATGAAATCCCCCGCCCCGTCATAGCACATGGCGCGGGTGACCGGCTGGAGAAGCAGCAGAGCGTCCATCTTCTCCCCGTCCCAGGCGGCGGCCAGTCTTTTCAGCGCCGGCTCCTTACCATCGAGCCACAGCACGTCGCCGTTGACGACGTAAAAGGGGTCATCTCCCAGATGCGGCAGGGCATTGGTCACCCCGCCGCCGGTTTCAAGCAATTCGGCCTCAAGGATGGTCTCGCTTACAGGCGAATTGCGGGCCGCCAGATGGGCAACGATTTGTTCGCCCAGGTAATGGGCGTTGACGACCACCTTGGAAATTCCGGCCCGGTCAAGATGATCGAGAATATTGTCGAGCAATGTGCGCCCGCAAATTTCGACCAGGGGCTTGGGAAAGCGCTCGGTAAGCGGCCGCATCCTGGTTCCCTTTCCCGCCGCCAGCACCATCGCCGTCTGGGGGAAGGGGGGGCTATCGCTCATGCCAAAACCCGGCAATCCGGTGCGGTCCTGTATTCAGCCGGAAAATATTCGGCCATCCATGCGTCGAGGGGGGCCAGCGCGGGGTGACGAAGGCCTTCATCGAGGAGCCGCCACAAACGGGGGATGTATTTGAAATAGCCGCATTTTCGGTCGCGCACGCAAAGACGCACGAAAATGCCGAGGATCTTGCAGTTTCGTTGCGCCGAATACACCGCATAGGCGGCCTCAAACCCTTGCGCGTCGAGCTCGGGAAAAGCGTCGAGATAGCGGGCCTTCATCTCGCTGACAATATCGACCGGCACGTCGCGTCGGGCATCTTCAAGCAGCGAGACCAGATCATAGACACAGGACCCCGCCACCGCGTCCTGAAAATCGAGAAGGCCGCAGGCACGAATTCCTTCGCGGTCGGGAAGCAGCATCAGATTATCGACATGGAAATCCCGCAACACCAGAACTTGCGGCAGAGACGGCAGGTCAGCCAGTAATTGACGCCACAATTCGAGATAGGACTTGCGCCCGGCTGAGGGAATTTCGGCGTCGATAATTTCCGGATAATACCAGTTGATGAACTGGGCGTGTTCGTCCTGCAATCGATCAACATCATAGGGCGGAAGACCGGCACCGGTCTTTTCCACCGGATGCTTATGAAGGGCTATCAGAAAGTCGACGGCAAGGGCATAGAGCTCGCGCTCCTTCTGCGGATCGGATTTAAGAATTTCCGTATAGGTCCCTTCGCCGAAATCCTCAATCAGAAGAAGGCCGTTCTCCGGGTCCGCGGCGTGGATCTCCGGGGCGCTGAAACCAAACGCATTCAGCCGTTCGGCAACGGCCACAAAGGGGCGCACATCTTCCGCCGGTGGCGGCGCGTCCATCAAGACAATGCTTTCCCCCGCCTCCCCGCCGTCAATAAACAGCCGCTCATAGCGGCGAAATGACGCATCATCGGCAAGGGGTGTGCGCCGCGCCGACTGGTGCCCCTGGGCGCCAAGAAACTTTTCGATAATCCGGGCCCGCTCAGACATCCTTGCAAACCTCTTCCAGCCGTGGGGTCCAGGCGCCAAATGCACTTAAGGTGAGGGATCGCGTTGAGGCCGCCTCTTCATCTGCGGGTTCCATATCCAGGTGAACATCGAGTCGGTCGGGGGGCAATAATGCGCCGAGTCGCTCGGGCCATTCGATCAATGAAATCCCGGCCTCGAAAGCCTCCTCGATATTCAGCTCATAGGCGTCTTCCGGACGCGTAATCCGGTAAAGATCAAAATGCCAGACCGCGGCGGGCTCTCTTTCATAAACCTGAACCAGAGTGAAGGTGGGAGAAGGCACCTCCTCATCGACATCGCCCTCGCCTCGGGCTGCAAGTGAGCGGATAAAAAAGCGGGCAAAAGTTGTCTTGCCGGCGCCGAGCCCGCCGCTGAGCGTGATCACATCGCCGCACCGGGCCGTTCTCGCCAGGGCGGCGGCGAGGGCGGCAATTTTATCCAGACCGGCATGACGGCGCGTCAATACGGACGCAGGTGTCGCTGTCTCCGACGGGCTTATGGATGGTTCTGCAGTCATCGTTAAGTTTCTAACCTCAGACTTCCACTTTCACAATAACCATAAATCACGCCGACACGGTTCCTTTTTTTGGCCGCGGAGAAGAAGGAGCGGCTTTCTCGGCAGAGACACCTGAGATGATGGCAGCAACCTCGTCGACGGCGCTTTCATTATCTGCATCCAGGGGGGCCGCAACCACGGGCAGGGAAATCCAGACGGTGGTGCCTTCGTCAACCTGCGACTCGACGCCGATATGACCGTCATGCAATTCGACAAAATGCTTGACCAGGGCAAGGCCCAGTCCAGGGCCACCGCCGCGCGCTTCACCATCGCCGCCGCGCTCAAATTTCTCGAAGATACGCTCATAGTCTTCTTCGGGCATGCCGATGCCCGTATCGCTGACGCTAATACGCAAAGCATCGGCGGAACGCGTTGCAGACAAGGTAACGCTGCCGCCGGAGAGGGTAAACTTGATGGCATTGCTGAGAAGATTGAAGACCGCCTGTTTGATTCGCCGGGCATCGACATAAATATTCGCCAGATCGTCCCCGCTTTCGAAATTCAGTTCAACATCGCGGTTAAAGGCCCGCTCCTTGATCAGGTTCATGGCGCTTGTCAGCATCGAACGGACATCAACGGTTTTTCTTTCCAGCTTGAGGTAGCCGGCCTCGATCGCGGCAAGATCGAGAATATCGTTAACCAGGGTCATGAGATGCTGGGATGAATCGAGAATACCCTTACAATATTCAAGCTGACGCTCGGTCAAAGAGCCGAAATACTGATTCCCCAGAATATCGGCAAAGCCGATAACCGTATTAAGTGGTGTCCGCAATTCATAAGATACATTGGCGATAAATTCCGATTTCAGCCGGGCGGTGGCTTCCATCGCCTCGGCGCGCTCGCGCAGAGCCTGCTCGACCCGATAACGGTCGGTAATATCGTGATAGGTAAGAAGTACGTTGCCGTCGGGCAGGGGGACCGTGGCGTATTCGAGAATAACGTCGTCGTCGCGCAGGAAATGTCCGCTTGAGGCTTCGGGGTTCGTCACATTGCCCACCAGCCAGGCGCGGGCTTCCTTCCAGGCGGTTTTATTGGGGGAGAACTTCCGCGTCAATTCGACGATTTCATTGATATGCGGTTCGTTGCCAAGCATCGCTTCGGGAATATCCCAGATCCGCGCATAGGCGGGATTGCTCAACTTCAACCGGCCGTCATTGCCGAACACCGCAATGCCTTCGTAAAGATTATTGAGGGTCTCACGCTGAGTATCGATCAAGGTGTTGTAAGACCGCTCAAGGGCCAGACGGTCGGTCACGTCCTCGAAAGTAAAAATCAGCCCGCCGAAGGGATGAGGCGAGACAAGCGACCGCAAGGCCATCCCGTCGGGCAAATGAAGCATCTCTTCCCGCGGTTCTATCAGAGAGGTAAAGAGGGCCGCCTGGCCCTGGCGAAAGGCGCGGAAATCAGCGTATTCGGGTAGTTTCCGCTTCTCATAGAGCGCTTCCAGAATTTCACCGATATCGGGTTCGCCCGCCAACCAGTCCTGGTCGAACCGCCACAGGCGGGCATAAGCGGTATTGGCGAATTTCAGCCGCTTATCGCCGCCGAAGATGGCCATCGCGACATTGACGTTCTCCAACACCTCGGCATGGGCGGCGATGTGGCGTTCAAGTTCCTTGTGAACATCTTCAATTTCGCTGAAATCCCTGGCATATCCGGCGATTCCGCCGAGCTCGCCAAGGGGGACTTCATTGAATTCGAGAAGACGGCGCGCACCGTCAATAATTATGGGGTGGCTTTCCGACTGGGCAAGGCGGGTCAGCTTCGCCCGCTCGGCCAGGGCCAGTCCACTACTGCCGATCAGACCCGAGGCGATTTCCCTCTTTTCGGCCAGCGCCGTATCGGGATCGGCCTCCACCGCGTGACCATAGGCGATATTGCAATAGTCAAGATTGAGATCATTATCCCGCCACCAGACCGGTATGGGGAGAATGTCGATAAGCCGGCGCAGCCGGTCCCGCTCGTCGATCAAGGCATTGAACAGGCGGTCCCATTCGTCCATTTGAACGCTCTCCCGGCTGATGTCCCTGAACCAGACACAGTCCACAGGCGCTGTTCCGGAACTTGAGCTGCAGCCAATGAGGCGTAGGGCGAGCCCCTGGCGGGTCATCATCCCAAGGCCTTCGTTTGAAAGATCGAAGGCCAGCCCAGATTTCCTCAATCCCTCGACGGCGGCCGAAAAACGCTCTCCATCCTGATCTTCGAAACAGGCGGCAAGGGCGGCCATATCCGCCGACCGGTCAAGGCCGAGAAGACGGGCCAGGGCTTCGGGAACAATCGGCCTTTCCTCGCCCTTTGTGAAAACCAGGCAGGGGTCAGGGGATAGATCGACAAGTGAGCGCAACATCAAAACTTCATGAGAGCTCTCACTGCGTAACCGTTCGCTCACCTGCAGACGGCGCCATAATTTTACCAGGGCAAAGCCGCCGCCGATCAGGGCCACCGGCAGAAAAAAGGCGAGGAGGGTATAAAAGCCCCACAGGGGAAATTCGGCTTCCACGGCGGCAAAAGCAGGAAAGGCGGCAACAGTCACAGCCAGCCCGACCGTCACCGCGAACCCCGTGGTCACGGCCGGCAACCGGCGGTCAGATATGCATGTAACGCGTAAAAACAGGCGCCGCATCAACAGCCCCCAATGCAACCCACAAAGCGCCCCACGGTCGGCCCGACGGGGCCGTAAAATACGACCGGCCCGACGGGACGGATAAAAGAGGGCCACGTTGGTCAAGTTTAGGCGGGCTGGGGCCTTAAAGACAAGGCCGGCCGGAATTTCCCGATTAGTAGCGGTAATGATCGGGCTTGAACGGACCGTCCTTGGAAAGACTGAGATACTCCGCCTGATCGTCTGAAAGACGGGTCAGGGTGGCGCCGACCTTGCCGAGATGGAGGGCGGCGACCTTTTCATCCAGCGCCTTGGGCAGGACGTAAACCTGCTTGTCGTAATTAGCGTGGTTTTTCCACAACTCGATCTGGGCCAGCACCTGATTGGTGAACGATGCGCTCATGACGAAACTGGGATGGCCGGTGGCGCAGCCGAGATTGACCAGACGGCCCTTGGCGAGAATGATCAGCCGTTTGCCGCCGGGGAATTCGACTTCATCGACCTGCGGCTTGACTTCATGCCAGGTCATGTTCTGGAGGGCCGCGATCTGAATCTCGGAATCAAAGTGACCGATGTTGCAGACAATGGCGCGATCCTTCATTTCCCGCATGTGATCCAGCGTAATGACATCCTTGTTACCGGTGGCGGTAACGAAGATATCGCCCTGGCTCGCGGCTTGTTCCATGGTCACCACTTCATAGCCCTCCATCGACGCCTGCAGGGCGCAGATGGGGTCGATCTCGGTGACCAGAACCCGCGCACCCTGGCCGCGCATGGAAACCGCGCAACCCTTGCCGACATCGCCAAAGCCGCAAACCACGGCGACCTTACCGGCCACCATGACATCGGTGGCGCGCTTGATGCCGTCGATCAGGCTTTCGCGGCAGCCGTAAAGATTGTCGAATTTCGACTTGGTGACAGAATCGTTGACGTTGATGCAGGGCACGGCGAGCTTGCCCGCCTTTTCCATCTCGTAGAGCCGCAGCACGCCGGTGGTGGTTTCCTCGGAAATCCCCTTCACCTCTTCCATCAAATCGGGATGGTTGTCATGCATGACCTGGGTCAGGTCTCCGCCATCGTCGAGGATCATGTTTGCGGTCCAGCCGTCGGGGCCTTTGATGGTCTGCTCGATACACCAGGCGGCTTCCTCTTCCGTTTCGCCCTTCCAGGCAAATATGGGAAGTCCCGCGGCAGCCATGGCGGCGGCGGCCTGATCCTGGGTGGAAAAGATGTTGCAGGACGACCAGCGCAGTGTCGCCCCCAGGGCGACCAGGGTTTCCATCAGCACCGCCGTCTGGATCGTCATATGAAGACAACCGGCGATCCGCGCACCCTTGAGCGGCTGTTCCTTGCCGTATTCCTCGCGCAGGGCCATAAGGCCCGGCATTTCGGTTTCGGCGATGGTGATTTCCTTACGCCCCCACTCGGCGAGAGAAATATCGGCAACCTTGTAATCGTCAAACTGACTCATGGGTCTCTCCTGATAATGACCTGATCCTGTATCCTGCTTTTCTGCTTGGCCGTATACCAACCCAAAGCATCTCCGGGCAACCTTTATCGTCTTGGAACAACCAACTATCTGGCGCTTTCCGGGGCGCTTTCAAGCTTCTCCGTCAGGCCAGGGCGCTGAAATCGTCGAGCAGGGTCGTAATGCGGCCGGGATCGGTCTGTTCCATAACAGCTGCCGCAAGGCGCTGTGCGGCATCCATATCGATGGTCCGGATCCGCTGCTTGATCCGCAGCAGGCTCGCCGGCGACATGGAAAGCTCGTGAATACCCAACCCCAGCAAAAGCGCGACATAACGGGGGTCACCGGCGATTTCGCCGCATACGCTGACCGGAATGCCGCTGCGCTCGGCGGCGGCGGCCGTAAACTGGATCAGGCGCAAGACGGAGGGATGCAGGGGATTATAGAGATGGGCCACCTGTTCGTCGCCGCGATCGATGGCCAGGGTGTACATTGTCAGATCATTGGTACCGATAGCGAAAAAATCGCATAAGCCCGCCAGGGCGTCGGCGGACAGGGCGGCGCCCGGGGTCTCGATCATGATGCCGAGCGGCGGCAGGGGATCGGCGATCTTTACCTTGCGGCGCTTGAGACGCTGGGCGACCCTCTTGACGATGCGGCGCACCTGGCGAATTTCAGAAACCCCGGAGACCATCGGCACCAGAATACGGATCGGACCATAGGCGCCGGCGCGAAGGGCGGCTGCCACCTGAACCGTCAGCAATTCGGGGATTTTCAGGGCCAGCCGGATGGCACGCAGACCGAGCGCCGGATTAGCGCTGGGCAGCAAATGCTCGCCCAGGGCGCTCGCCAGTTTTTCGCCACCCAGATCCAGCGTCCGCACGGTTAGCGGCCGGCCTTTCATGGCCTTGAGAAGGTCGCGGAATATTTTGTACTGCTCCTCCTCGCCGGGAAGATCGTCGCGGTTCATGTAAAGAAACTCGCTGCGCAAAAGGCCGACCCCCTCGGCCCCGCAGTCGAGCACGTTCTTCAACTCGCGGGGCAGCTCGACATTGGCGTGAAGATGGATATCGGTGCCGTCGCGGGTGCGGGCGGGAAGTTTTTTAAGTTTTGCCAGTTGCCGCTGGGCGCGTTTCTGGGCCTCGCGTTTTTGCTTATATTCGCTAAGGGTTCTACTTGAGGGATTGACGATCAGGGTGCCCGCCCCCCCATCGACAATAATCTGGTCGCCGCTTTTTATGCCGGAAATCAGTCCCGGCACGCCGAGCACCGCGGGAATGACCATGGAGCGGGCCATGATGGCGGTATGGCTTTCCGGGCCGCCGAGTGCGGTGGCGAAGGCCGACACCTTTTCCGGATCGAGCAGCGCCGTGTCGGCTGGAGAAAGTTCCTCGGCAATGACAACACTACCCTTGGCCAGGGTCGAGAAGGCGAGCGGCGGGGTCTTGGTCAGGCAGCGCACCAGGCGCGTCCCGACCTCACGGATATCTTCCATCCGGGCCGACAGATAGGCATCGTCCATGGCCGCGAAGCCTTTTGAAATTTCGGCGATTTCCGCCTGCACGGCAGCCTCGGCGTTGACCTTATCCCTGGCGATCCGCGCTTCCACACCGCGCACCAGACGCGAACCCCGCAACATGTGCAAATTGGCGTCGAGAAGATAGCCCAGCTCTTCAAAGGTGGCGGCGGGCAGGGTGCTGGCCTTGGTCTTAAGACTTTGCAGCTGGCGCGTTGCCTGGTTCACCGCCGTTTCAAAACGACCGATTTCTTTATCGATCAACTTCGGTGGAATAGCGTATTCGGTAACTTCGACGATGCCGCTTTCGCGAACATAGGCTGGCCCGATAGCGATACCCGGCGAGACGCCAAGCCCCTCGAAGAGACGCTCGGCTTTTTCCCTCTTCAGGGCGCGTTCTTTTTTCGCAGCCTGAGATGCGGTTTTTTTCCGGCTCTTTGCGCCCGGCGCCTTACTCTTCATCAAATTTTCTGGCGACAAGGTCCTCAATCGCCTCCAGGGCGGCCTCGGCCTCGGGTCCCGACGCCCCAACCTCGATTGTGCACCCTGGTGCGGCCGCCAGCATCATCAGACCCATGATCGAGATGCCGGAAACCTCCGTGCCATCCTTGGACACGGTGATATCGGCATCAAAGCCCCCGGTCGCCTTGACGAATTTAGCCGCCGCCCGGGCATGCAGCCCAAGACGGTTGGTAATGGTCAAAGTGCGGCGATGAATGGGGTCGCCCTTGGCAAAGTCGTCCCCAGAACGAAATTCCTTCACTCTTTTTCTTCCCCCAGCAGGCCGGAAGCAACATTGATGTATTTACGCCCCGCTTCCTGGGCGCTGGCGACGGCGGCGGCCATATCCTCTTCACCGCGCACACTGGCCAGCTTGATCAGCATCGGCAGATTGACCCCGGCGATGACCTCCACATTGGCGCTATCCATGATCGAGATCGCCAGATTAGATGGCGTTCCCCCGAACATATCGGTGAGCAGAACGACACCGCTGCCGTCGTCGACCTTGGTGACGTTTTCCAGGATATCCTTACGCCGCTGTTCCATATCGTCATCAGGTCCGATACAGACCGCCCGCACATTTGGCTGCGGGCCGACCACATGCTCAAGGGCGGCGACAAATTCCGCCGCCAGCCTGCCATGAGTCACAAGAACCATTCCGATCATCTAAAAATCCCCTAACGATACCTTTTCCCACCAAGTGTCCCCGGACCGCGCACACGGCGGGGCACGTTATCCCCCGGCCTCGCAATCTCGATGGAGGAGACTGACGCGTTGTTCCTGTTCGCGCAACCATGAAGCCAGTTTTTCGGCCACAAAAACAGATCTGTGACGACCGCCGGTACAGCCGATAGCAATGGTCAGATAGCTCTTTCCCTCGCGTTCAAAACGCGGCAAAAGCGGCAGCAGGAGCCCGGTTAACCCGTCAAAAAAGGCCGAAAAACCGGTATCCGAAATGATGAAATCGGCCACATCCTGGTCGCGGCCCGTCTTTTCCCGCAATTGTGTCTCGTAATGGGGATTTTTGAGAAATCGGACATCGAAGACCAGATCGGCCTCCCTCGGCAGCCCCTTGGGAAAGCCAAAGGAAAGGACGGTAACGGCTACCCCGGGGTGGCTCTCAAGCCCGAAATGGCTGGCCAGTTGATGCTGAAACTCGCCGAGGGTGAAAAGAGAGGTGTCCAGCGTTATGTCGGCAGATTCGCCGAGCCGGGCCAATAAGCGGCGCTCGAGATAAATCCCGTCGGCCAACGGCCGGTCGGCGGCAAGGGGGTGGCGGCGTCTGGTCTCGGTAAAACGACGAACCAGAACATCATCGTCGCAATCGAGGAACAACAGCTCTACCTCGGCTCCAAGACTGGACTTAAGACCTGCAATCTCTTCAAGCACCCGATCAACCTGGAAATCGCGGGTGCGGATATCGATGCCGATAGCCAGGGGCCGGGGAAGCAGGCTGTCCTGGCGCACATAAGCGGAGAGAAGCGAGATCGGGAGATTATCCACCGCCTCATAGCCCAAATCTTCAAAACCCTTCAACGCCGAGCTATGGCCCGCACCCGACAGGCCGGTGACCAGAACGATCCGTTCCCCGGCAAGGGATGCCGACGTATCGGCAGGTCGGGGCGTGTCGGGGGTGCCCATTATCTATCGCTCTCCTTGGCGGTGCCGAGTTCTCTTAATGCCAGCCGCAGCTTGGCCGGGGCCGAAGCCTCAAAGGCGCGGAGCCGCAAGAGGGGAAGTGCGACACCGAGGATATCGACTGTTTCGGAGTCGGGCAAACGCTCAGGCGTCATATCCACCAGATCAACGACCAGGGCGAGGGGCGCTTTCTCAAGGGATTGCACGGAAACGAGGCCGAGGCCGCGAACTTCCATTTGCCCGCAAATCGTCGGCGGCGCGAAAGCCATCAGGCCATCCCCGCTGCGCTCAATCAGGGTCTGATCGTCGGCGACAAGGCTGGCCCCGTCATCGATCAGGCGCAGGGCGAGATCCGACTTGCCGCTGCCCGAGGGCCCGCGCAACAGAACCGCCCCCTCTGCCAAGGCGACACAAGTCGCGTGAATGCGCTCGCTTGCGGTCATTTCCCTTATCCCCTTTCCCTGCTCTCAAGCCGCCGGCAGGCAGACGAGTAAACGCGCGCCCTTAGCCTTGCCCTTGCCGTCAAGAATGTTTTCAGCCCTGAGGGTGCCGTCATGGGCTGTTACAATCTGATGTGAAATGCTTAAGCCGAGACCCGAATGAACGCCGAACTTCTCGCCCTCGGGGCGCTCGGAATAAAAGCGATCGAAAATCGCCCTCTCCGCGCCTTCTGGAATCCCCGGCCCCTGGTCCTCGATCGCAATCCACAGACAGGGCACGCCGGCCTCTTTCCCGCGGCTGAGCCTGCACTCGATTATCCCGCCGGAGGGGCTGAAGGTCAGCGCATTGTCGAACAGATTATCGAAAACGCGAACAAGCCGTGATTCGATCCCATCGACGACAAAGGGACCCCTACCCTCAATGGAAAGGCGAAGAGTCGGCGCACCGGCATCTTCGGCGCCCTCCCCGGCCGCGGCGTTACGCATATCGACCAGCGCCTTGAGCATGGCGGCAAGCTCGACCGCTCCGCGTTCGGCTCGCGATAGTTCGGCATCGATCCGTGAGGCGTCGGAAATATCCGAGATCAAACGGTCGATGCGCTGCACGTCTTCAAGGATGATCGGCAGCAATTTGCGCTGACGCTTGGGATCCTTGACGTTAACGGCGGTCTCCACCGCACTGCGCAGGGAGGTCAACGGGTTCTTGATCTCATGAGCGACGTCGGCGGCGAAACTCTCTATGGCGTCCATCCGCCGCCACAGGGCGGCCGTCATGTCGCGCAAGGCAACCGACAGATCGCCGATTTCGTCCTCGCGGCCGGAAAAGTCGGGAATGACGACCTCGCGGTCGTGGTGACGGCGAACCGCCTCGGCAGCCTCCGAAAGGCGATGGACCGGCCGGGCAATAGTGCCGGCAAGATAAATCGACATCAGCACCGTCACCACCAGGGTAAGGCCGAAAACCTTGAGAATGCCCAGGCGCACTTCGTGCATGCTGTGGGTGATCTCGGCGCCGTCATGGCTGAGAAGAACCGTCGCCACGACCTGCTTGTAATGCTGTACCGGCACCGCGGCGCTCAACACCATGCCGCTTTCCCCCAATGTGCGGGCGGCCACCGCCGGTTCGCCGGTGCGCAGCGCCGTGATCGCTTCGCTATAGTCGGAGGCATGCTCGGTCACGCCCTCGTAATAGGGCTCAAGATCGCCGGCGGAAAAGAAAAGCCTGTCGATGCGCTGGCCGAGACTTGAAAAGGCGCTCCCCATATTGTCTTCGGGCGGCGGCAGGGCCCGGCTTTCGACCATCCCCGGACGGCCAAAAAGATTGCGGCTGTCGGCGACAAGCTGACCATCCGGATTATACAGCCGGGCGCGGGTATCGACCGGCTCGACCAGGCGCCGCATCATCTGGCGGGCGAATGTCGCCTGCAATACAGGCAGATCGTCCCTGCCGCGGGTTACCGCCCCTTCGCCGAGGGCGGCGGCGAAAATTTCACCCTGGGATTTCAGGGCCGCCAATTCGGCGTCGATCAGGCTCTGGCGATACTGGCCGAGAAAGAGGAGACCGCCGACGAGAATGGCCAGCGCCAGCACATTGACCGCGAGGATACGCAGGGTCAGCGGCGAGAAAAGACCACGCCGATGGATAACGGGAACGGCTTCCGCCTTAATTGGCGGTATAGCGATAGCCGATTCCGTAGAGGGTTTCGATCTGTTCGAAGTCACTGTCAATTTTTCTGAACTTCTTGCGTATGCGCTTGATATGGCTGTCGATGGTGCGGTCATCGACATAAATATGCTCACCGTAAGCGGCTGTCATCAACTGGTCCCGGCTCTTGACGTGGCCGGGCCGCATGGCCAGGGATTTGAGAATAAGAAATTCGGTTACGGTCAAAGGCGCCGGGGTGCCTTTCCAGGTCGAGACATGACAGGTCGGATCGAGAACCAGGCTGCCTCTGGCAACGACCCCCTCTGATTTCTTGGATATTTCGCCGCCGCCTTCCTGGGAAATTTCGGCCCGCCGTAAAAGCACCCGGACGCGCTCGATCAGCAGTTTTTGGGAAAACGGTTTCTTGATGTAGTCATCCGCCCCCATGCGCAACCCTTCCAGCTCATCCTCCTCGTCATCCTTGGAGGTGAGAAAAATGACCGGAACATTTGAATGGCGGCGCAGCTGGGCCAGCATTTCCATACCGTCCATGCGCGGCATCTTGATGTCGAGAATGATAAGATCGACCGGTTTCGCCGTCAGGGCGGAAAGGGCGTCGGCGCCATTGGTGAAACTTCGCACCCCATAACCCTCCTCCTCCATGGCCATGGAGACCGAGGTCAGGATATTCTCGTCGTCATCGACAAGGGCAATCGTATTAGTGGCACTCGTATTGGCGGCACTCGTTTCAGCCACGACAGTTCCTTCCATTTTGCGTTTGCCGGACCAAAACCCGGCTCCACAGTCACATAACTATCACAAATAAGGCGATTTTATGAGAAAATGCCGACTGCTGGCTGCTTGCGCCATACGCCCTGCGGCACGTTCTCTCTGGCCCGGAAAATAAAAAACTTGATCCAGATCACGGCCATATCATATGAATTCTGTTGATATTACCTCCCCGGAATGTAATTGAGCCCAGATGATTCTCAAGCCCCGCCTTTTAAGATTTAGTGCCCGCCTTGCCCTTTTCGGCATGGCGGTATCGATTCTCTCAGGTCTGGCCGCAACCACGGTCAAGGCCGAGGCTGCCGGGAAAGCCCCCCTGTCCCACGAAGCGCACATGGCGGAAGGGACTATGGCCGGCAATGCCGGAAAGTCCGACCCATCCAATTCCGACCCCAGCCACGCCCACGAAAAATGTCCCGATTGCTGTGTTCTTTCCTTCATGCCCGGCTGCGCCGTGCTGCCCTCTATTTCCCTGCCGCCGCTTCTTGCAACCGGCGCAAGCAACTCCAGCGAAACATCTTCGGCACCCCCCCATCGTCCTCTTAAATGGCACGCCGGCCCCCGCGCACCACCCGTTTTCATTCTCTGACATTTTAGTTTTCCCGGCATCGCCCGCCTCTTTTCGCTTTCGAAAAGCGGTTTTGTGGCATTGCCGCCCAGATGAATGATCCCGCATTGAAAAACGCGGGAAAGAACGGGAGAAACCCGCCATGTTACGACTATCTTTGATTTCCTGTGCCCTCGCTACAGGACTATTCCTCGGCCTGACCCCGACCGCCGCCTTGGCCGAACACGACGACGATCCTCTGGTCATCGAGGTTTACGGCAAGGGCTTTCAGGAGAGCGAGCCCGACGGCCATGCGCCGGTCGGCGTCATGGGCGACCATGTGCACAAAGAACGCGAATGGATGCTGGCCTATCGCTATAAGCAGATGTTTATGGGTGGCTTGGCCAAGGGCACCGAACACGTCTCCACCGGCACTGTGCTCGCCAACTATATGATGGCGCCCCTGCGGATGACCGGCGAAATGCATATGTTCGGTGGCATGTTCGGCGTCACCGACGATTTCACCGTGATGCCGATGATCCCGGTGATCAGGAAAGAGATGCGCATGATCAACCGCATGGGACGGCAGTTCAGCACAAAATCCGAAGGCATCGGCGATTTTCGCCTTTCCGGGCTCTACCGGATCATCGATGTGAGCCACCATAATCTGCTGATTAATTTCGGCGTCAGTTTCCCCACCGGGTCGATTGACGAGAGTGACGTCACCCCCACCGATCCTCTGGGCGACAACAACCTGCCCTATGCCATGCAGCTCGGCTCGGGCACCTATGATCTTCTCCCCGGCCTCACCTATCGGGGCTATGAAGGCGCCTGGTCATGGGGCGCTCAACTTACCGGAACCCTGCGCTTGGGCGAAAACAGCAACGATTACCGCCTCGGCGACCGCCTGCTGGCCAGTGCCTGGGGTGGCCGCAAGCTCACCGACTGGGTCAGCGCTTCGACGCGCCTGGCCTTTGAAAGCTGGGGCAATATTGAGGGCGCCGATCCGACCTTTACGACGCCTTACACGATGCCCACCGCCGATCCCGACCAGCAGGGCGGCCAGCGTGCCGATGTCATTTTCGGCCTTAACTTCATCGTTCCCGACGGCCTTTTTGCCGGCCACCGCCTGGCCCTCGAAGGCGGTCTTCCGGTCTATCAGGACCTCGACGGCCCGCAAATGGAAGTTGATCATTTCTTCACCATCTCCTGGCAAAAAACCTTCTAACCAACAAGGGCATTTACCGGGGCGGGAAAAATCATCCCGCCCCGTCTGTTCTGGTTGCCTTGAATATAGCCAGAGATTACATTGGCCCGGTGATGGTTCCCCCGTCGGGGGATGAAAAGGGAATACGGTGCGGCCCAACCGGCAACATCCGGAAAAACCAAATCCGTAGCTGTTCCCGCAACTGTAAGCGACGCGCCCCCCTCGATTTACGCCACTGGGAAACCGGGAAGGCAAGGCGGGAAGGGCATCAAGCCGCAAGCCAGGAGACCTGCCATCATTTGTGTTCGTCATGAACCCGCGGTCGGATAAACCGCACTTTTAGGAGAAGCACCAATGCGTCACGCTAACACCACCGCCCGGACGGCTTCGAGAGCTCATACAGATCGAGGGGCTGTTCTTTTTCCGGCAATCTTCGCCACTCTTTTCGGCGTCTTTCTGCTTTACGGCGTTGCCCTTGCCAACGCCCAGGCCGCCCATGACGCCGCCCACGATACAAGGCACGCTTTCGCCTTTCCCTGCCACTAGGGTTTTCTCTCAAGCTTTAAGAGGGTTCCCGTGCTGACACGAATTTTTGCTGCGGCGGTTTTCGCCGGAATGCTTGCTGGACTGGCGGTTACGGCGGTGCAGACAGCCTATGTCGTTCCCCTGATCCTCGAGGCCGAAGTATATGAAGGCGGCGCGCTTGGGGTCGGCGATGACGCCACAAGCCACGATCATGGCTCCCATGATCACACCGACCAAGGCGCAGAGCAGACCACAGACCACGACGACCCCCTGGCCGCCTTTGGCGGCTCTCAACGCACATTTATCACCCTGCTCGTCAACCTTGTGATGGCGACCGGCTTTGCCCTGCTGCTCTGCGCCGCCTTCGCCCTGGGTGGCGGCGGTGACGTTCAAAAAGGTCTGATGTTGGGTATCGCCGGCTTTCTCGTCTTTAATCTCGCCCCCGCACTCGGCCTGCCACCGGAACTGCCGGGCACCTATAGCGCCCCGCTTTTCGAACGCCAGACCTGGTGGCTGGCCACGGTCGCCGCCACAGGCTTAGGGTTGGGGTTGATTCTACTGCGCCGTGAACATTTGTCGCGCCTTGCCGGACTGGCGCTGATCGTCGCCCCCCATCTGATCGGCGCCCCCCAGAGCGAAACCCATGGCGGCAATGTGCCTGACGATCTGGCCCGCCAGTTTATTACCGCCACCTTGGTCACTGCCGGCCTTTTCTGGCTGCTTCTGGGCGCATGCGCGGGCTATTTTTACAAACGGTTCGACGAACGGGCCTGAGCGCGAACCTGTGACGCCAGGCTCAACCAACAAAGGCTACTGACCCTTAGACCCTTGAACATACGCCTCTTCCCCCTCTCGTTAAATCTCGACACGACCAGCAACATTCGTCCTTTACATGGAGGGAATGATAAGTATGATCCGAATAACCAGATTGCGAATGATTTGCATTTGCATTTATAATATCCTCTTAAAACAAGGCCCAGCATACTCAAAAAAGCCCAGATATCCGCCCCGATCTCCAATTCTTCACGTAAAAGGCCACTTATTTTTCCCTCTGGCATTAAAGCAGCCTTAAGCCTGGCTTTTCTGAGTTTATTTGCCGTTTCGGGTCAGGCCGCCGCCGCAGAACGGATTTATTACGTCATGGCCGAAGAGGTGGACTGGGACTACGCGCCTTCCTATCCGACAAACGCCATGAGCAACCAGCCCTTTGCCGAGCAGGCGCGGATATTTGTTGAGGCAGGCCCCGAACGAAATGGCCGTATCTACCGCAAAGCCGTTTACCGGGCCTATGCGGATGCGGATTTTTCCCGCCCTCTCGAGCACCCCGCCCATCTCGGCATTCTGGGCCCCATCCTGCGGGCAGAAGTTGGCGATAACCTGATCGTGCATTTCCGTAATGCCACCACCCGCCCCCTCACCATTCATCCCCACGGGGTGTTTTACGACAAGGCCAATGAGGGCTCGCCCTACGCCGACAGCACGTCCGGCGAGGACAAGGTGGATGACGGCATCCCCCCCGGCGGCTCATATACCTATCGCTGGGGCGTGCCCGAGCGTGCCGGACCCGGTCCGGCGGACCCCACCTCGATCGCCTGGCTCTATCATTCCCATGTTGACGAGCCTGCCGATACCAATGCCGGACTGATCGGCGCCATCATCGTCACCGGCAAGGGCAAAGCGAATCCCGACGCCACCCCTCGCGACATTGAGCAGGAATTCGTCACACTCTTTACCGTCTTCGACGAGAACGCCAGCCTCTACGCCGAAGAAAACCTCCATTCTCTGTCCAATGCCACAGACGAGCTTGCCGAGGATGAGGATTTTGCCGAAAGCAACCTCATGCATGGTATCAACGGTTATCTCTGGGGAAATTTGCGTAGCCTGGAGATGCGAAAAGGAGAGCGCGTACGCTGGCACACTCTGGCCCTTGGAACCGAGGTTGATCTCCACACCCCCCACTGGCACGGTATGACAGGTCTCTCCTATGGCCGCCGTCTCGATGTCACCGAATTGCTACCGGGCTCCAGCATCACTGTCGATTTCATCCCGGATTCAGAGGGCGAATGGATGTTCTATTGCCACGTCAATGATCATATAATAGCCGGCATGATGACGACCTTTTCAGTTGCCCCTTAAAAAAGGAGGCCTCTCGGGTGGCGATAAGTCAAACCCGCAACCCGACAGAGACAATATTAAAAAAATTAAACACAGGAATCTCACTAAATGGATGCGTATTCAAATCTCCTCAAGAGCAAAACCACTCAGGCTTTATTTGTTTTTCTGGCAGCCGCACTTTCCCCCCATACGGCAGCCGCAAATTGCATGGATTCGCCTCTTGAGTGCAAAGGGATTACGGCCGAAGCGGTTTACACCGGCGAGATCTGGGGCAATGTGGATGGCGGCATCGACACCGGATACGATTATATCGACAACCTCGACCTGACTCTGGAATTCGACGCCGAGGAAGCATTGGGCTGGCAGGGAGCGACCTTCTTCGCCTATGCGATCGCCAACAGCAAGGCGATCCTTTCCGACAAGAGAGTCGGCGATTCCCAGGGGATCAGCAACATCGCCGCCCCCGATGAGTTGAAGATCTATGAGCTTTGGTATGAACAATCCCTGTGGGATGACTTTCTCAACGTCAAGCTCGGCAAATACGATCTCAATTCCGAGTTCGACGTAATCGAAACCGCCGGCCTGTTTATCAACGGTTCCCACGGCATCGGCGCCGATTTCTCCCAGGCCGGGCGCAACGGCCCCTCTATTTTTCCCTCAACGGCGCTGGGTGCCCGGGGGCGCCTCGCCTTTACCGATACGATCTCGCTGCAATCCACCGTCTTCAACGGCGTGCCTGACGATCCCTCACGACCCAGTGAAACCAAATTCGGCCTCGACGGGCCGGGGATTTTGTCGGCCACCGAACTCGATTATGAGGATGAAAACGGCACCAAAATCGGTATCGGCTATTGGATCTTCACCGGTGGTTTCGATGATGTTTTCGAGGCCGACGGAGGCGGGCCGATCCGCCACAACACCAATGACGGCTTTTACGTGCTCGGTGAGTTCTGGCCCTATCGCGAGGCTGGCGACCGGGACCAGGGTCTGGCCGCCTTTGCCCGCTTTGGTTTTGCCGACGAGGACGTCAACCAGTTCTCGAATTACGTCGGCGGCGGTCTTGTTTATACGGGGCTTTTCCCCGGACGTGACGAAGACCAGCTCGGCCTTGCCGTGGCCACGGCGATCAACGGCGATCCTTACAAGGATTCCCTGCGTGCCGCTGGCGGCGTAGTTCCCGATGAGGAGATCAATATCGAGCTTTCCTACCGCTTCGGGGTCATGCCCTGGCTGACCCTGCAGCCCGATATGCAATATGTGATCAATCCCGGCGCCGGCGCCAACGGGGATCTGGATGATGCCCTGGTGGTCGGCATGCGGTTTGAAATTCTCGCCTTCGGCGGTTCACCTTCCGGGCCGCCTGGACGCCTGGATCAGGAATAACAGCCCGTATTTCTATTGCCTGAGGCTTTAGAGATTACTGACGGCGATAGGATTCAAGCCCCTTGGGCTTTCTCGTCGAGCCGCTGACCCCTGACGGCAGGCCGACCCGGACATTGACCTTGATGCTGCCGGCGGATTTGAACAACAAGGTCATGGGAAAGCGGTTGCCGTCATTTAAGGGCTTTTTAAGCCCGATCAGCATCACATGGGTGCCGCCGGGCTTGAGGGTATAGGTCTGCTTGGCGGCCAGGGCGATGCCCATGATCGGCCGCATCTGCATGTTGTTGCCGACAATACGGTGGGCGTGAAGTTCCGCCTTTGCGGCCACCGGTGTCGAGACCGAAATCAGGGAATCTCCCTGTGTGCCGCCGTTGGCGATCTTGAAATAGACCGCCCCGGTCTTTGCATCCCCCGGGGTCTCGGCGGCCCAGACATCGCCGATAACCAGATCACCCAGGGTATAATATTTATTTACCGCTAAAGCCGCGCCCGATGCCATAAGCAGGGCACAGGCAAGGGCCACAAGCCCAAGGGTTGCGGATAAAGCGGTCCCGCCGGCGCGGCGGGGGGATAGGCTGTCGCGCCGACGGGACAAGTCATGGAGGCTATAGCTATCCATAGGGTTAATCCTCGTCTCCCTTTGTGGCAAAGTTAGGGCGCAGATTAAGCCGCCTTGGAACCCATGGCAACGAAAGCCGCCAAAGACATCAACCCCTGGGGAAGAACCCGGAGCCAGACCCATCATGGCCAAAGATACAGATTCCGCCCTTGCCCGCTCCCTTATCCGTCGCGCCGACACGGCCGCGCTGGCGGGCTTCATTGCCCCAAAGGGGGAGACGGACGATCTCGCCGGCTGGCCCCTTAACACGCTGGTTTTATGCGCCTGCGACCTCGACGCGACGCCTTTACTTTTGCTTTCCGATCTTGCCGATCACAGCCGCAACATAGCCGGCGACAACCGCATCGCCCTGCTGTTTACCGGGCGCAGAGAGCCCCCACCCCCCGGGGGCCCAGACGATTCTGAATATGCCGCCCTTGCTTCAAACCCCCTGACCCGGCCCCGTGTCAGCGTCATGGGCCATGCCGAGGCCAGCGACGACCCGCGCCTTATGGCCCGCTTTCTCGCCCGCCATCCCTCAGCCGCGCCCTATGCCGGGTTTGCCGATTTCCGCCTCTACCGCCTTGCCATTACCCGCGCCCATCTGGTCGCCGGTTTCGGCAAGGTGCGCGGCTTTGACCGTAAATCCCTGATACTGGAAGACGCGCCGGCCGATCTTTTGGCCGGTGAAGCACAGATGATCGACCATATGAACGCCGACCATGGCGCGGCGATCGCCCGATTAGCCGCCTCAACCGGGACGCCAAACGAACCGACAGAGGCAGAAATGGCGGCTGATAGCGCCTGGAAAATGACCGGCCTCGACCCTGAGGGCTGCGATTTACGCCGTGAGGAGGCCTGTTTACGCTTCGACTTCGGTAAAATTGCCAAAAAAGAGGGCGAAATCCGCTCTATACTGGTTGATTTTGCCACAAAGCTCTGAATTTGGCCTTAAATATGCATGCTCCACGCTGTTTTATGTCAAAAATACCGATTAAAGCCGGGTTATAGCTGTTTTTATGCCCCGATAGCCGTTTTCCATCGATTTACCTGCCGGATTAGCCCTTATTTGAACGGGTTCTAATAATTGTTGCCTAACGCCGGCTTCATAGGTATCTTGCGGCCAATCCAAATCATGCTCGAACCCGAGATCGCCGGACATCAAAGTTCGCTCGCGCAGCAGGTTCGACGCCAAAGACGATGAGCCCGGATAACGGGACGCGAAGTCCAGGGAGGTACAGATTTTCGGAACATGGACGACACATCCTGTTCCGGCCCCCGCATACGCCGAATTGCAGCTTCCTTCAAACGGAGCCGCACGGCGATGCGGATCGGGGCTCTCCCTTATCCAGTTTACATATCTGATCAAATTATATTGGGAATAGGGAGAAGTTATGAGTAGTCAAGCACCAACGAAGAACGCCAAACTGTTAGCCTGGGTGGAAGAGATCGCCGCCCTGACCAAAGCCAAAGACATTCATTGGTGCGATGGCAGCCAAGCCGAATATGACCGGCTGTGCGCCGACATGGTCGAGGCCGGCACGATGATCCGCCTCAACCCGGAAAAGCGGCCCAACTCCTACCTTTGCCGCTCCGACCCTTCTGACGTCGCCCGGGTCGAAGACCGCACCTATATCTGCTCCAAATCAGAGGCCGATGCCGGCCCGACCAACAACTGGACCGACCCGGTTGAGATGAAGGCCAAGCTCAAGGGCCTGTTCGACGGCTGCATGGCCGGTCGCACCTTGTATGTGGTGCCCTTCTCCATGGGCCCGCTGGGTTCGCCCATCGCCCATATCGGCGTCCAGATCACCGATTCCGCCTATGCCGCCGTGAACATGAAGATCATGACCCGCATGGGATCGAAAGTCCTCGATGTGCTGGGTGACGACGGCGTTTTCGTGCCCTGCCTGCACACGGTCGGCGCACCGCTGGCCGAGGGCGAGAAAGACGTTCCCTGGCCCTGCAACAAGGAAAAATACATCGTCCATTTCCCCGAAGACCGCGAGATCTGGTCCTACGGGTCGGGCTATGGCGGCAACGCGCTCTTGGGCAAGAAATGCTTTGCCCTGCGTATAGCATCCACCATGGCGCGGGACGAAGGCTGGCTGGCCGAACACATGCTGATCCTCGGCGTCGAAAGCCCGCAAGGCGAGCGCACCTATGTCTCCGCCGCCTTCCCGTCGGCCTGCGGCAAGACCAACTTTGCCATGCTGATCCCGCCCGAGGGTTTTGACGGCTGGAAGATCACCACGGTGGGCGACGATATCGCCTGGATCAAACCCGACGAACAGGGTCAGCTTCGCGCCATCAACCCGGAAGCCGGTTATTTCGGCGTCTGCCCCGGCACCTCGATGAAATCCAACCCCACGGCCATGGAGATGCTCGGCAAGAACTGCATCTTCACCAATGTCGCCCTGACCGATGACGGCGATGTGTGGTGGGAAGAATTCGACGGCGAGCCCCCGGCTCACGCCATCGACTGGAAGGGCAACGATTGGACGCCGGATAGTGATACCCCGGCCGCCCATCCCAATGCCCGCTTCACCGCACCGGCCACCGAATGCCCGAGTCTGGACCCGGCCTGGGAAGACCCCGCCGGTGTGCCGATCTCGGCCTTCATCTTCGGCGGCCGTCTGTCGAAAACTTTCCCCCTGGTTTTTCAGGCCAAGGATTGGAACCACGGCGTCTTTCTTGCCGCCACCATGGGTTCGGAAGCCACCGCCGCGGCTATCGGTCAGGCCGCCATCCGCCGCGACCCGCTGGCCATGCTGCCGTTCTGCGGCTACAACATGGCCAAATACTGGTCGCACTGGCTCAATATGGGCAAGAAAATCTCCAACCAGCCCGGCATCTTCCGCGTCAACTGGTTCCGCAAGGACGAGAACGGTAAATTCGTCTGGCCCGGTTTTGGCGAAAACATGCGTGTGCTGAAATGGATCGTCGACCGGGTGCAGAACAAGACCTCCGGCGTCGAAAGCCCGTTTGGCACCATGCCGACACGCGGTGACCTCAACTGGCAGGGCCTCGATTTCGACGAGGACACTTTCCATTCGATCATGAGCATTGATAAGGAAGCCGCCCTCAGCGAGGCTGCTGAGATCGGCGAGTATTTCAAGGGATTCGGCAGCGATCTGCCGGGCGAATTGGAAACCGAACGCGAAAATCTGATTAAGCGGGTCAATGCCGCGCCCGACAAATGGAAGCTCGAAGACGCCGCTTAATCGCATCCGCGATCTTCAGGCTCTAAGAAACGAGAACCCCCGGCGTCGATTGGCGTCGGGGGTTTTTTCATGTCTAATCACACACCTTGATCCAATCTGCCTTGGGGGAACGACACATGGAACACCCACTCACCCTTGCCATCACGCCGGTTTATGCCGCCGTGCTGGCACTTTTTTTTCTCCACCTTTCGGTGCGCGTCGCCAATATGCGGCGCATGAAACGAATATCCATCGGCTACGGCGACGACGCGGAGCTTGAACGCGCCGCCAGGGTCCAGGGGAATTGCGGGGAATACGTGCCCATCGCCATCCTGCTTTTCGCCTTCGCTGAAATGATGGGGGCGGGGGGCCTTCTTATCCACGGCCTCAACCTCGCCTTCCTCATCGGGCGGCTTTCCCACTATCACGGCACCAAAAGCGCCGACACGCCGATGAAATTCCGCGTCACCGGCATGATGCTCACCTTCGCCGCCATCGCCGGGGGTGCGGTCACCATCCTCGTGCTGGGGGCACAATAAAACCCCGGCCCAAGGACCGGGGTTTCAACGCTGCGCGTTTAAGGTTTTTCGTGGGGGCTCAGCCCCCACACCCCTTTAACTAACAACTAACCTTACGCCTTCTTGATTAGCCATTTGAGGCCAAAAGAATTATAAATTATGAATGCTAAATAACACCATATATGGAAGAATAGATCACCTAAACAACAACCTATTGAATCTTATCTTGTTTTTAAGAGATTAATGATTTCATAAAAATGTCTCATTTCCTATTAGGAGTTTAATTTTGGGAAACAAGAAAAGAGTTATATCGGCCAATAAAATTTATACCATCGGGTATGAGGGGGCAGAGCTACAGGACTTAATTGCCACCCTAAAGCTCGCATCAATAAGCCTACTCATAGATATTAGAGAATTCCCATCCTCAAGAAAAAAGGGGTTCTCTAAAAATGCCCTATCTCAATCTCTTGAAGAAAATGAAATTTGTTATGTGCACCTGAGGGGGCTGGGTGACCCAAAAGAAGGCCGGATAGCTGCCAAGTCTGGGGATTATAAATCTTTTAAAAAGATATTTCTCGCACATATGAAGACAGAAACTGCTCAGAGCGACCTAGAAATTGCCACCAAATTAGTAATCTCTGAATCTTCCTGCCTACTTTGCTATGAAAGAGATTTTGAAATGTGTCATCGTAATATTGTTGCAAGTCATATTTCGAGGTTAACCGGTCACGATATCCGTCATATCGGTGTGTGCGCAGGGGCTTCCAAAGAAAAGTTTCAATCTAATGACCTAATTGCAGCGTATGCATGAAACTTCTGGCGAAACCGAAGCCATCGTCCTGATAAAGGCCGCTCCCCATGGTGCTCGCCATGGGTACTCATTCTCTCTACCCTGATGTTTGGTTGATTAATGGGATTATTCGTCTTGATGAAATTACTCAATTATCTCTTTTTTAGCCCCCGACACAGACCACTATTCTCAGACGACAAAGCAGCCGCCTACCCCACCCCTTGCGCTTCCGACCATTTTTTGGCAATGTCGATCT
>CAZAKR010000017.1:0-45904 GCA_964486105.1 uncultured Rhodospirillaceae bacterium
GGATTATCTGGAATGCATCGATGGGGCAATCATAAGCTTAGAAACATTAAAATATATATAATAGCGCATTCAGAATGGGTTCATATTTAAAGTAAAGAAAGAATAAACAACTTTAATAAAATGCATGCTATATGATATAACTATAAAAGTTATCAGTAAAAATAATTATGAATACATTAATGTCTATATATTATGAATTATTTAAACAATAATGCTTGGGCAGCATTTAAATTTATAAATATTGTCATTTGATTTATTCTTAATTCATGGTCAGGCATGCCGGGTTTATCAAGCTTAAATCTTTAAAAACAGCCTCTTTTTGCACAGTCGCTGTGTCCTCTTCCGGGTAAACGAATTTTCTCCAGAAAATAATATTATAAAAAAACCGGCTCCGTGGTTGGGGCCGGTTTTTTAGCATCTTGATCTACTGTCACAGAGGCGAGGCTAGGTGAAAAACTTTAAAAGGTTTTGCGGTTTTTGCTGGCTTTGGCTGAGGCGCGCCAGTTCCATCTCCTCGGCGATTTGCTGCTCGCTTTCGGCAAGGGTTTCACTCAACTGATCGGCAGACAAGGGTTTGTTCCCGCCGGCTTCAAGGGCCGCATTAAGATCGGCGATAAGGGCCTGTGACTTTTCTTCGACCTGACGCAAAGTTGCTGAAACGTTTCGGCCCGACCCACCGATCCGCTCGAGGGCGGCGTCAAGAGCGCCAAGCGCCCGTATGGAATCGTCGGCGCTGGAAAGGTCAACGGCCTCAATCCCGAGACCGCCAGCAGTGAAATCTTCACCTGGAAGGGCGGCCTGAAGGGCGTTGCCACCGTCGAAAACAGCTTGCTTGTTGCTGTGGGCGATTTCAATCCGGGCATCGATGAAATCAATGTTCAATTTAGCCCGCGCATCCTTATCAAGGTCATTATCGGTGCCGGCGCTGGCGAGGCTCTTTGCCTTGACCAGACCCTCATGGATGTTTTCAAGGGCGTGCTCCGCCGTTTGAAGTCTGGAGGCTGTTTCAGCCTGTTTGGTGATTTTACCGCGAAGCTCAATAACCTCCGGCGCGATCTCCCGGGTGGTGATCGGGTCTGTGCCATGGGAACGCAGGCCAGCGGCTTCGCCTTCGCCGCGTTTGGCGGCCGGACGTTTGCCGTGCTCAGACCGGGACGGCTCGTCAGTGGGCTTGAGAGGTTCGCTCGAAGAAAGACCTGTTGTTGGATCAATCACCATGATTCTTCCTCACTTTCACCCGTAATATGGGATTTATCGGAAAAATACTCAAGTCTGAGCGCGTGGCCGGTATTTAAGCCGCAGTTTCGTTTTTCGCTTCGATTCCCTTGGCCGCGAAGAGTTCTGACAACTCACCGTTTTCAAACATTTCGCGCATGATGTCACAGCCGCCGACAAATTCACCCTTAACGTAAAGCTGGGGAATGGTCGGCCAGTTGCTGAACTGTTTGATCCCTTCACGGATTTCCATGTCTTCAAGAACGTCAACGCTCTTAAACGGGATGCCGAGGCGGCTCAGTATCTCAACCACGGCGGCGGAAAAACCGCATTGGGGGAAAACCGGGTTGCCTTTCATGAAGAGAACAACGTCGCTACCAGCGATTTCAGCGCTTATTTTCTCAAAAACGGGGGAGTCAGACATCAAGTGATCCTTCTTGGATAAAGAGTTACTCGTTTTCAGGCGCGGCGGTCTGAAGGGCAAGGGCATGCAAATCCCCGCCCATGCGACCGCCCAGGGCCTTATACACCATCTGGTGCTGCTGAACGCGGTTGAGGCCGCGGAAAGCCGGTGAGACGACCTTTGCCGCATAATGATCGCCGTCGCCCCGCAAATCCTCGATAACAATCTCGGCGCCGGGAAGGGCCTGCTGGATCAGGGTCTCTATTTCATCTGCAGACATGGCCATCGGGGCGTTCCCCTCAGTTCTCGTCCGGCGCGGCCATATAGGCCGGAAACCAGGATAAATGGGTTTCTTTAAGCTCTGACAGGGATATGGCTATATCCTGGCCCACTGTCAATATATCGCCCCCGGTGACGCCGATAAGCCGGGCTGGAATCCCGGCGGCGGCGGCCTGGGAAAGAATCGCTTCGGGCTCGCTTGAGGTGAGGAGATAGCGGCTCTGATCCTCACCGAAAAGCCAGGCATGAAGAGGAATATCCAGGTCATCAGGGAGAGGAATATCCGCCCCGGTTCCACCGGCGATGGCCATTTCGGCGAGCGCCAGCCCCAATCCGCCGTCTGAAAGATCGTGGCAGGTCTTTATCCGTCCGGTCGCGATCAGGTCGGCGACAAAATCTCCATTGCGGCGCTCAATTGCCAGATCCAGGGGCGGCGGGGCGCCGTCCTCGCGGCCCTCGATGACCTCAAGATAGGCCGAAACGCCGAGCCAGCCGCTGGTCTCTCCGATCAGGATGATGGATTCCTGCGCCTTGGTGAAAGCCGGAACCGCCTGATTGGCCAGGTCGGCGATCAGGCCGACGCCACCGATCACCGGTGTCGGCAGGATGCCCTCGCCGTTGGTTTCGTTGTAAAGCGAGACATTGCCGGAGACGACGGGGAAATCAAGGGCCTTACAGGCCGCCCCCATGCCTTTGATGGCGCCGACAAACTGGCCCATGATCTCCGGCCGCTCGGGGTTGCCGAAATTCATATTATCGGTAATCGCCAGTGGTTTGGCGCCACTGGCAACCAGATTGCGCCAGGCCTCGGCAACCGCCTGGGCGCCGCCGGTTTCCGGGTCGGCAAAACAATAGCGCGGGTTGCAGTCGGAGGTAATGGCCAGCCCCTTCGAGGTGCCGTGAACGCGAACGATAGCAGCGTCCCCGCCGGGGCGCTGTACCGTATCGCCCATCACCATGTGATCGTACTGCTCCCAGATCCAGCGTCTTGAGGCGTGGTTTGGCGATCCGAGAATGGTTTTGAGGGCGGCGGAGATATCGGCCGGGGCGACGACGTCGGAAGGCGCAAGTTCGGCTCGTTTGGGGGTTTCCGCCCACGGGCGGTCGTATTCCGGCGAGGCGGCGACCAGGGGCGCGATCGGCAGGTCGGCGGCAATTTCGCCATCCATGGTCAACACCATACGACCCGTATCGGTGAGCTTGCCGACGATGGCGAAATCGAGTTCCCATTTCTCGAAAATGGCGCGGGCAGTGTCCTCACTGCCCGGTTTGAGCACCATCAGCATCCGCTCCTGGCTTTCCGAGAGCAGGATTTCATAGGGCGTCATGCCGATTTCACGGATCGGCACCTTGTCGAGGTTCATCTCGATGCCGGTGCCCCCTTTCGACGCCATTTCAAAAGACGACGAGGTCAGCCCAGCCGCCCCCATGTCCTGAATAGCGACAATGGTATCGGTGGCCATCAGCTCCAGGCAGGCCTCAAGCAGCAGCTTTTCCGTAAACGGGTCGCCGACCTGTACTGTCGGACGTTTTTCTTCCGACGCATCGTCGAATTCAGCCGAGGCCATGGTCGCCCCGTGGATGCCGTCGCGGCCGGTTTTTGAGCCTACATAAACCACCGGATTGCCGATACCGGTTGCGGCGGAATAGAAAATGCGGTCGGCGGGCGCCAGGCCGACAGTCATCGCGTTGACCAGGTTGTTGCCGTTATAAGAGGGATGGAACTGGCATTCGCCACCCAGAGTCGGTACGCCGATACAATTGCCGTAACCGCCGATGCCGGCGACAACGCCGGAAACCAGATGGTGGGTCTTGGGGTGGTCAGGCGCGCCGAACCGCAGCGCATTCATGTTGGCGACCGGTCGCGCGCCCATGGTGAAAACATCACGCAGAATGCCGCCGACCCCGGTGGCCGCTCCCTGATAGGGTTCGATGAACGAGGGGTGGTTATGGCTTTCCATCTTGAAGATGACCGCCTGATTGTCGCCGATATCGATAACCCCGGCATTCTCGCCCGGCCCGCAGATTACCCACTCGGCCTCTGTCGGCAGGGTTTTCAACCATTTTTTCGAGGATTTGTAGGAGCAATGCTCGCTCCACATCACCGAAAAAATGCCAAGCTCGGTGATGTTTGGCTGGCGGCCGAGAATGGATAAAACCTCAGCGTATTCACTCTCGGTAAATCCGTGTTCGGCGACAATTTCCGGGGTAATGGCGCTCATCCCAAGGCCTCCACAATTCCGTCGAACATCGGCCGACCATCGGTGCCGCCAAGCAAAGTCTCAGCGAGTCGTTCGGGGTGCGGCATCATGCCGAGAACCGTCTTCGCTTCATTATAAACACCGGCAATATTGCGCAGAGAGCCGTTGGGATTGGCTTGCCCGGTTATCGCGCCGCTTTCGTCGCAATAGCGAAAGGCCACCTGACCGTTATCCTCCAAACGGTCGATGGTGGTCTCATCGGAAAAATAATTGCCGTCGTGATGGGCCACGGGAATGCGGATTACGTCATCTTTTCCGTAGGCGCGGGTAAACAGGCTGTCATTGCTCTCGACGCGGAGATAGACGTCACGGCAGACGAATTTCAGCGAAGCGTTGCGCATCAGGGCGCCGGGCAGAAGGCCGCATTCGGTGAGGATCTGAAAGCCGTTGCAGATGCCGAGAACCGGCACCCCTTTATCGGCGCGGGCCTTGACCTCTCCCATCACCGGCGAATGGGCGGCCATGGCGCCCGAGCGCAGATAATCGCCATAGGAAAAGCCCCCCGGCACGACAATAAGATCAACTTTTGGAATATCGGCATCCCCGTGCCAGACCATAGCCGGGGCCGAGCCCATGGCGGCCTCCAGCGATACCGCGATATCGCGGTCGCAATTGGAACCGGGAAAGACGATAACGGCGGCCTTCATCGGTTGAGAATCCTAGCCGTCGAGCTCGATCGCATAGTCCTCGATCACCGGGTTGGCGAGAAGTCTCTCGCACATGGATTGGACAGATTCGCGCGCTTTTTCCGGGTCGGTCTCATCGATTTCAAGTTCGATGTATTTGCCTTGGCGCACGTCATCGACGCCGGAAAAGCCCAGCGCCCCAAGAGCATGGGAGATGGCTTTGCCTTGTGGATCGAGAACACCGTTCTTAAGGGTAATGTGGATCAGGGCTTTCATCAGCCTTTAGCAACCTCTGATTATTGGATGGTATCTGGGCCTTTAAGGTCCGCAGGGCCACTCTCGGGCAGAATTCCCAGCCTGCGGGCGACTTCCTGATAGGCCTCTTCGACATTGCCAAGATCTCTGCGGAACCGGTCCTTGTCGAGCTTTTCGTTGGTCTTGATGTCCCACAGGCGACAGGAATCGGGGCTGATCTCATCGGCCAGGACTATACGCATTTCGTCGTTTTCCCACAGGCGGCCGAATTCAAGTTTGAAATCAACCAGTTTAAGACCGACGGAAACGAACATACCGGTGAGGAAATCGTTGATGCGCAGGGCATAGGACATTATTTCGTCCAGTTCCTGGGGTGCGGCCCAGCCGAAAGCGGTAATATGTTCTTCGCAGACGAAAGGGTCACCGAGATCGTCGTTTTTGTAGCTGTATTCGACAATCGAGCGGGGCAGGGGCGTGCCTTCTTCCAAACCGAGGCGCTCGGAAATCGAGCCTGCCGCCACGTTGCGGACGATCACTTCCAAAGGAACAATCTCGACCGCCTTGATCAGCTGTTCGCGCATGTTGAGGCGGCGCACAAAATGGGTTGGAATACCGATCTCGCCGAGCCGGGTCATGATGAACTCGGAAATGCGGTTGTTGATCACGCCCTTGCCGGTAATCGTGCCTTTTTTCTTGTTGTTGAAGGCGGTCGCGTCGTCCTTGAAATACTGGACCAGCGTTCCCGGTTCGGGGCCTTCAAAAATAACCTTTGCCTTGCCTTCGTAGATTTGCCTGCGACGGGCCATGAAATGTATCCGGAATAAAAATTACGAAAGAAGGAAAATCGGGGAAAATGAGACGGTCCTTGCTGAATTCCTTCTCCGTATATCAGTTTGTGCGCTGCAAAACAACGCCGGGAGAGGGTTAATTCACTTAAAATTCGATTCCCTTAAACGGGGTCTTGTCGGGCGGTCCAGGGGCGAAGCGCCAGACTGGATTTCGGCTTTTTTCGGTGGCGCCGGGCAGGGCGATCAGAGAGCTTGAGAGGGTGCCGAAGCCATCTTTCCGGCGAAACGACATGGCGTTTTCCGGGGCGTCGTCGGTCCCATTTCCACCGGTTGTCGCCCCCATCAGGGTTTCCCAGCCTGCCCAGTTATTCTGGTCGGGGGCGGCTCCGGGATCAGGTGGTGGTATTTGGGAAAAAAGCGGCAAAAAGGCGGCAATTCGCGGTGATTCCATGTCATTTCGCTCTAAATCAGTGAACATTGAGAGGCCAGGGGGGGGTTTTTCCACCTTTATCCGCCCTGAAGGGCTCGAATCCTGGTGTGAAAGCCAGAAAACATCCCTGTTGTCCCCAATTATCAGGTTAAACGGGCGATAACTGGTCGGGTTGAGGGCTGAAAGGGCCTCGGCGGCCACCTGGGCATCCGCATGGTCCAGGGCTTCAAGCACCAATTCGCCGCGGCTGCGCTTGCCGGTTTGCGGCCCGAGACTTCCCTGGCGGTTGAGGATACCGGCGATAAGCCCATGTTCGTTGACCCCGAGCCAGCTTCCCCCGGCAAGCCTGTCGCGCCCGGCGATGACATCCGGCCGGTCTTCCCAGTGGCGTCCCGGCGGGTCCCAGGGGCGCTCACTCATCTCGTCGCGGTTGGCGCCGAGGATGAGAGGCCACTCATGGCCGGGCCGGGAAAGCAGGATCAGGGTGCACATGACGGCGTATCCATAAAAGTTGTGCCCTGAGGTGAAATTTTGGCGTTCACTCTGCGGGGCGAGGGCGCTATAAGGATGGCGCATGGCCGCTCACATGGCCATACTGCAGTTAAGAAACCGCCAGACAAAACCGTGAAGGAGGCCCTGAACTCATGACGACTTTTAATGATCGGGAAAAGGGATTTGAAGCCAAATTCTCTCATGATCAGGATCTTCAGTTCCGGGTCCGCATGCGGCGTAACAAGCTGGCCGGACAATGGGCGGCGGAATTGCTCGGTCTTGAGGGCGAGGGCGCTGAATCCTATGCCAAGGCATGCTGCGAAGCTGATTTCGAGGTCCCCGGGGATCAGGATGTCATCGACAAACTTCGCGGCGATCTTGCCGCCAAGGGCATCGATAGAAGCGACCATCTGTTACAGGCAGAGCTCGACCGCCTGATGATCGTGGCCAAGGAACAGATCGCCGCCGAAGAGGACTAGGCCCTTACTTCTTAGCCTTTTTCGCTTTTTTCACAGCCTGCTTTTTAGCCGTCCCCTTGCGCCTGGCCGGGGCGGATTTTCCGGCCTCGGTCTTGCCGAACACCCGCCTGAACACCGTTTTAACCCGCTTGATGTGGTGGGCGTCGTTAAACAGGGCGTCGATTTCCTTGTCCTTGAGGCAGGCCGTAACCTCTTTGTCGGCTTTCAGGAGCCCGGCAAACGGGACTCCCTTTTTCCATGATTCCATAGCGTTGCGCTGGACGGCGGCATAGGCGTCTTCGCGGCTCATGCCCTTCTGGGTCAACTCCAGCAACACCCGCTGGGAATTGTGCAGGCCGCCGAGACTGTTCAGATTTTCCAGCATGCGCTCAGGGTACACCACCAACTGTTTGACCACCTGGGTGGCGCGGGCCAGCGCGAAATCCAGGGTAACGGTGGCGTCGGGTCCGATCATCCGTTCCACCGACGAGTGGGAAATGTCGCGCTCATGCCACAGGGCGACGTTTTCCATCGCCGGCACGACGGCCGAGCGGACGATCCGTGCCAGGCCGGTCAAATTCTCGGTCAGCACCGGATTGCGCTTGTGAGGCATGGCCGATGAGCCCTTTTGCCCGGGAGAGAAATATTCCTCCGCTTCACGGACTTCGGTGCGCTGAAGATGCCTGATCTCGGTGGCCAGCCGCTCAACCGAGCTGGCGATGACGCCAAGGGTGGCGAAAAACGCCGCATGGCGATCGCGGGGAATAACCTGGGTCGAAACCGGTTCAATGGTCAGCCCCATCTTTTTGGCCACATGGGCTTCGACCTTGGGATTGATGTTGGCAAAGGTGCCGATGGCGCCGGAAATGGCACAGGTAGAGATTTCCCTGCGCGCCTCTTTCATGCGCCTCCGGTTGCGGTCGAATTCGGCGTAAAAACCGGCCAATTTCAGGCCGAAGGTGGTGGGTTCGGCATGAATGCCGTGGCTGCGCCCGATGGTCAGGGTGTTCATATGTTCAAAGGCGCGTTTTTCCAGGGCGCTGAGCAAATCATCGAGATCAGCCAGCAGGATATCGGCGGCCTGGGTCAGTTGCACCGAAAGGCAGGTATCCAGCACATCGGACGAAGTCATGCCCTGATGGAGGAAACGCGCCGGCGGGCCTACATGTTCGGCGACATTGGTCAGAAAGGCGATCACGTCATGCTTGGTTTTGCGCTCAATGGCATCGATGCGCGCGACTTCGAACTTGCCCTTTTTCCATACTGCCCTGGCGGCTGATTTCGGAATGACGCCGAGTGCGGCCTGGGCATCGCAGGCATGGGCCTCGATTTCCAGCCAGATGCGAAAACGGTTCTCAGGCTCCCAGATGGCGGTCATCCGGGGGCGGGAATAACGTGGAATCATGATGCCCTCTTAATAGAATGTCTTAATCCCGGCGATATTACCCCAGCGACAAGGGAATGGAACCGTCTTGTCGGTCAAGGGCGCGGAAAAAAGCCGGTCTGGTGCGGATTGACGCGAATCAATGCCGATAACGGCCATCTTTGAAAAACTGTATTTCCTTTACTATGACGCAAGGTATTAAGATCTTACGCTAGCCCAGGGCAGATCAGTGAGCCTTCCTCATGGAATTTATCGATCAGCTTTTTGACAAAGCGCCGATACTGGCCCTCTTCATCACGGTGGCCTTGGGGTATTTCGTCGGAAAATTCAAAATTGGCCGTTTTGTGCTGGGCGGGATCGCCGGGACATTGATCGTCGGTGTCCTCATCGGCCAGCTCGACATTCATATAGACCGCAGTCTCAAAACCATCTTTTTCGCGCTTTTCATCTATGCCGTCGGTTTCCAGGGTGGGCCACAGTTTTTCCATGCCCTCAACAGACGCACCCTCAATCAACTCGTTTCCGCCTTTGTCATGTGTTTTGTCGGACTTCTTTGCGTCCTTGTCTCGGCCTGGGCCTTTGATCTTGATCGCGGGACGGCAGCGGGTCTGGCCGCGGGTGGCCTGACCCAGTCGGCGATTATCGGCACCGCGGGCGATGCCATCGCCAAGCTCAACGTCTCCGCCGAGGCGATCAAGGTGATGGAGGCCAATGTCGCCGTCGGCTATGCGGTTTGCTACATCTTCGGGTCCCTGGGACCGATCCTGCTGGTCACCTGGTTTTTCCCGACCATGATGAAATGGGATGTCCGCCGGGAAGCGGTTAAGCTTGCGGCGAAAATGTCGGGGGGCCATCCAGAGCTTGAGCCCGGACAGTTCAACGCCGTGCGTCGCATAGTCACCCGCATATATCAGGTCTCAAAAGAAAGCCGGGCGGCGGGAAAAACCGCCATCGCCATCGACAAGGAACTTTGTGATGCCGATGTCGAGGCCATTCTGCGCAATGGCGACCGGCTTGATCTGGCCGACGATGTGAAGGTTGAAGCCGGCGACATCGTGGCCGTCACCGGCGAGATCGCGGTGATGGAAAAGGCGAGCGATTTCTTTGGACCGGAGGTCGTTCCCCCCCAAGGGTTTCAGCTGGTCGAAGAAAGCCGTGAGATTATCCTTACCAGTAAAAATCTCAACGGCAAGGCAATCGGGGAATTCCACGACCAGTTCGATGTCGCGACCAGGCACGGGGTCTATCTGACTTCCGCCAGGCGGATGGGGCGCGACCTTCCCCTTATGCCGGAACTTAAACTCCACACCGGGGATGAATTGCATTTCACCGGCAGTTCCAAAGACCTCGACCGTGTGCAGGCCCTGATCGGCTATAAGATCACCGCAGCCTCGATCACCGATTTCATTTTTTTCGGCATTGGCATGGCCATCGGTATTCTGATCGGCATGCTTGAAGTCAGGCTGTTCGACGTCCCTTTGACCCTCGGCACCGGCGGCGGCTGTCTACTCTCGGGCTTGCTGTTCGGCTGGTTGCGCAGCGTTCATCCGCACTTTGCCGCCTTGCCGGCCGGCGCCTCCAACTTCCTCCGCGACTTTGGCCTGGCTGTCTTTGTCGGGGTTGTCGGGATTACGGCGGGGCCGCAGGCGCTGATTACGCTGAAGCAATACGGGATGACACTGTTTTTCCTCGGCGTTGGCGTAACCCTGATCCCGCCGATCCTGACCTTTTACTTCTCCTACTATGTTCTGAGGATCAAAAATCCGGTTGAGGCGCTTGCCTGCATGGTTGGCGGGCGCAGTGCCAACCCGGCATTCGCCGCCCTGCTGGATAAGGCGGGTAACGCGACGCCGGTGGTGACCTTTACGGTGACCTATGCGGTGGCCAATGTATTTCTCACTTTATGGGGGCCTTTAATCGTCGGGATTATCACCACAAACCCCGGCCCATAATCTGGCCCGTGATCCGGCTCTGGAAGGAAAGACCATGACCGAACAGGATTTCAGTAAATTTGCCGATTTGAGCCCCTTTGAGCTTAAGGACAAGCTGATCGTGGCGGCGTCTACGGATTCCCAGCGCATGATGCTGAATGCCGGGCGCGGCAACCCGAATTTTCTGGCCACCCTGCCGCGCCGTGCATTTCTGAGATTGGGCGACTTTGCAATGCAGGAAGCTGAACGCTCATATTCATATCTCGATAGCGGTTTTGGAGGCCTGCCTGAATGTGAGGGGATGGTGCAAAGATTTAAAACCTATGCTCATGGCCATGAGGATGCGGAGGGTATCAAGTTTCTCCGCGCCGCCATCTCCTATGTGAAGGACAAGCTGGATCTGGACCGGGACGCCTTCTTGTGTGAAATGGTCGGCGCCTTCCTGGGCTGTAACTATCCCGTGCCGCCCCGCATGCTTGAGCACACAGAAGAAATCGTCAAAGCCTATCTCGCTCAGGAAATGTTTGGACAGACTCCTCATGCCGGTGACTTTTCGGTTTTCGCCACCGAAGGCGGTACCGCCGCGATGACCTATATTTTCCAGACACTGCACGAAAACGGGATGATCAGTCACGGCCAGAAAATCGCTCTGGGGACGCCGATCTTCTCTCCCTATCTGGAAATCCCCCCGCTGGCCGATTACCAGCTTGAAATCGTCGATATCCGCATGGATGAGGAAGGTGGCTGGCAGTTTCCGGCCTCGGAATTGAAAAAACTCGAAGATCCGGAAATAAAGATTTTTTGTCTGGTTAATCCAAGCAACCCGCCATCGGTAAAAATGTCGGGTGAGGTGCATCGCCAACTGACCGACCTGATCAACACAAAGCGTCCGGATCTGTTTATCGTTACCGACGATGTTTATGCGACCTTTGCCGACGATTTTGTGTCGCTGTTCGCTACCTGTCCGCGGAATACGCTGTGCGTTTATTCCTTCTCTAAATATTTCGGGGCGACCGGCTGGCGGCTGGGTGTCATTGCGCTCCATGACGACAATGTTTTTGACGATGCTCTTGCCGCCTTGCTGGAAGAGGAAAAGAAAAAGCTCGATGAGCGTTATTCGTCCCTGACTATGAAACCCAGGGATTTGCGGTTCATTGATCGTCTGGTCGCCGACAGCCGGAGTGTGGCGCTCAATCACACTTCTGGCCTCTCATTGCCCCAGCAATTGCAGATGGCGTTCTTTGCGCTGAACGGATTATTGGACAGGGACAACCGCTACAAGAATGCGGCGAAACGCCTGATCCGGGACCGTTTCAAAACCCTGTGGCGAAATATGGGCATAGAGACCAGCCACGGACCCAACGATGTGAATTATTACTCGCTGATCGATCTTGAGAAACTTGGTGGTCAGATGTATGGCAAGAAATTCGCCGCCTGGTTCAAGGCCGGTAATAAAGGAACGGATTTTCTTTTCCGTCTGGCAGAGGAAACCGGTGTTGTGCTCTTGCCGGGAAAAGGGTTTGAGGTCGTCAGTCCTTCGGCGCGGGTATCTCTGGCCAATTTGACGGAAGCCGAATACGTCGCCATCGGTCAATTTACGCGCCGGGTGCTTGATGAGTTCAACGATGAGTTTCTGAAAAAAGGCCCGAAAAAAAGAAAGTGAGAAAACAGTTCCGGGGCAGTGGGTCGCTCCACTACCCCGGTTCTGTGCATAACTGATCTGCCGGAAAGGCAGAGTTGTTTCGCTCTTTACACCCGGAACGATTCTTTCGAACGGGCGTCGCCGGATTGATTTGGCGCATAGTTGGCCCATTTATCTTCGTAGTATTGAGTCCTTTTATCGCCTTCGGACTTTCTGTTGAAGGTCAGGAAGATGTTCCGCCGACTCTTATTGCTGGTGTTGGCTGGTGATCCGTGGGGGACAAAGGAATCGAAAAATATAACGTCTCCCGGATCGGCCTCAAGCAGCACGTATTCGTCCTCGGGCTTGTAGGGGGGGTCATCTTCCGTCAGGGGCTGCCATTCCTCGGTCATCAGCTTGCGGTCGTAATTTCCGGAATTCATGAAGCTCAGAGCGGCGTTTTCCTTTCTATTCGGATCCACCACAATGCCCATGGTGATGTAGAAATCACCATATGCGTTCCAACCGGCGGCCTGGTCCTGATGTAACTGATCGGGCCGGCAGCCGGGCAGCTTATAGTTCATCTTTTCCTTGAACAGAACCGGCGGCTCACCAAGAAGCTGAGTCAGGCATTCAGTGGCCTTGGGAGGGAGAAGAAGGTTGGCGATTTCGGAATCGCTATCACCCAGAATATTCTCGACACGTACCAGGATATTCTTGCCGGTAATCGGGCTTTTCTCGTAATACTTCGCCTCTTCGCCCTCAAGCGGCTCATTATCCCGCATGTCGTCCATATAGGCAGAGACCTTGTCCATAACGTCCCTGTCGAGGAACCCTTTCATTACGATGAACCCTTTATCTCCAAATTCCTTTATTTGTTCATTGCTCAAATACATTTTTCATTTCCTCCTATGTTTCGACCCATGGTTTGAGCGGTTTTGACGATACTGGCCGCGTTCGGTCTATCCCAATAGTTTCGGGTCTTCCTGATCGGCCCAGTTCTTTTGGTAGACGGACCATTCGCCGTCCTCGATTTCGACTTCGCGGCGAAGCCGGAATCCTCTCGATAAAATGAACCACATGAGGGGCAGCAGGCCGCCAATGACGAACACGGCTCCGCCGAGGGAGCGGAAGTAGGTCAGGGTCTGAAATACCGCTCCCTGTACGACTTCCTGTGAGCGGGCGTACCAGAGCCCTTCCTGAAGGACGAGGGCGAGTTGATATACGCCAACCGGGAACAGATCGAGGAACATCATCATCGCGACGCCGATGTTAAGCGACCAGAAAGCTATTCTGATCAGTTTCGGGTTCCAGCTCGATTTTTTAAACAAATGCATGCAGCAAAACAGCATGCCACCCAGGGCAATGTTTCCTTTTACCCCAAACATGGCGGCGTGAGCATGATTGCCGGTGAGGTAGGTCGCATGCTCAAAGTAGTTGACGATTGGAAGATTGATTAATGAGCCGAATACGCCGGCGCCAAAAATATTCCAGAAATTAACGGCCAGAATAAATAGCCAGACGCCATCCATCAAAAACGTCTGTTTCCCCTGTGCCTGGTATTCGCTGGCCTTGCTCCCTTCCTGGCGCATCTGCCATGCATCTAGGGTAAGCAGGAGCAGGGGCAATACCTGAAGAGTTGAGAAAACGCTTCCAATGGCGATGATCCCCGTCGGTTTGGCGATCCAGTAAAAGTTGTGGGAAATCCCGAGTGTCGCGGTGATAAGAAAGAGCATCACGGCGAGAAAAATAACCCGTTCCGCCATCAGCCGGGTGACGAGACCCATCTGAACCAGCATGTAGGCGACGATGACGGTTGTGAATACCTCGAAAGTGACCTCAACCCACATATGCACCACCATCCAGCGCCAGTAATCGGCGATGGCAAAATTGGTGTCCGGCGATACCAAAAGTCCGAAGAACAGGAACCCGACCATTATGGCGCTGCCATATAAAAGCCATGCCGGAACGGACCATAAATTCTTCTTTGTTATCCACGGCTTCACGCCGCGATAAATAATCAGTATCCACAGCGCGAAGGCGACCAGCAGGATGATCTGGAACAAACGACCGAGCTCCATGAATTCCCATCCCTGGCTGCCAAACCAGTACGCCGCCTCGCCGGTCAATATTCCCGTCTGTCCGAGATAAATTCCAACCAGCGATCCGCCGCCAACGACGATGCACAGCATAAACAGCAGGTTGATCAGGAATTTCTGTCCGCGCGGGACTTTCGAAAGCCGGGGCAGGAAAAAAATGGTGTAGCCAACCCAGCACATAAAGAACCAGAATATCTGAAACAGCGTGTGGTAGCTCCGGGCAACGGTGAAGGGGATGATGTCGCCGAGATAAAGCCCAAATGGGCGGACGAAATCGGTTGCGCCGATGATGCCTGCCAGAACCTGAAGTCCGAACAGGATTACTGCGAGGGCGAAAAATTTATAGGTCGCTTTCTGGGTGGGTCGAACATATTCGTTTTCAAGGTCGTGGGTGGTGAGCGACGTGCCGTTGCTGATGAACGGATCGCCTTGCAGTGTTTTCATCTGTCCATACACGTACAAGACCGCCCCGATGCCTAAGAACAGGGCGAGTATCGAAATGACGCTCCAGATATAAGTCGCCGAAGTCGGCGTGTTGCCGGCTGCCGGGTCATAGGGCCAGTTGTGGGTATAGCTATAGATCTCACCGGGCCTGTTCGCCGCGGCAACCCAGCCTCCCCAGTAAAAAAAGGCTGTTAAGGCCCGGATGTCTTCCGGGGCGGTGATATATCCAGACATAAAAAATTCCGGATAATCCGGGTCGCTGAACATTCGTGTGTAATGTTTGTTCAACTCATCGAAGGCGTAAATCTGGGCTGCGTTGATGGAAATAAGGTCGGCTTCTTCGTCCCATGTGTTGGTGCGAACCTCCCGTTTCACCTTCGCCTTGATTGCATCTTCGTCATATTGGCTTAGGGCCTGATCCCCCTTCACCTCATTTTCATAGAAGGATTGCATGGCGACGACGGTCCGGTGCAGGGCATCGGCGGTGAAATCCGGCCCGCGTTCGGCTCCGTCACCCCAAAACGAGCCATAACTCATCAGGCCCCTGAGGTGAAAAACCTCTTCCCCATGTTTGATTTCTTGACGGGAAATCACCGTTTCTCCGGTCGATGACGTGAAATCGACCAGGGGTGGTGCCCCTGTATAGGTCAGGCGCCCAAGATAAATTAATCCAACGACGCCGATCACGACGACAATCAGGAAATGCCAAATCCAGAAATTTTTGTTCAGAAGTATGAGTGCGAGGTTCTTGTGGTTTGAACTCTTGTAGGATTGCGCGCCCATTTTCAGTCCCCCTTTAACCTCACCATTGCAATAATCATGGAAACGGCCCCGACCCGGTCGGTCCCTTGTTTCATGGCCCTGATCCCACCGCGAATCATAAGATGCATTTGAAATGCATGTTATGATCAGGTTTTCCACCTGTCAATCGACAAGGTGAAGATCGGAATGGCTTTCCGAGGGAGCGACTTCATCGTAAGCTCTGGAATTCAAACTATTGAGTGGGACCATGCAGTTAACCCGTTTTACCGAATATTCACTTCGTGTTTTGATCTACCTCGCCCCCAAGGACAAGGAGTTGGCGACGATCAACGAGATCGCCACGGCGTACGGAATCTCGCGGCAGCATTTGGTGAAAGTCGTCCACAATCTGGCCCAGCACGGCTATGTGGATACAGTGCGTGGAAAGGGCGGCGGCATACGTCTCGCCAAACCCCTGGAATCGGTCAATGTGGGCGAACTGGTGCGGAAGACCGAGGCCAACCTTAAGGTGGTTGATTGCGAGGGCACGTTCTGTCCGATCAGGAAGGGCTGCCGGCTGATGGGTATCTTCGACGAGGCCCGCGACGCCTTCATAGGGGTGTTGGATCGCTATACGCTCGACTTCCTGGTGGAAAACAAAGGCGAATTGGCCCGCCTGTTCCATTGATGGTCGGCGAAGGTCGCGGCAGTAGGGCGGTCTAGATAGGGATTTCTGAAAAAACAAAAAAGGGGGTGTGGGCCCTCAGATCACCCCTTCGGCCCTGAGGCTCACATGGCCGTCGCGGCCGATGATGAGGTGGTCGTGCAGGGAAATCCCCAGCTTTGCGCCGGCCTCCATGATCTCTTTCGTCATCTCGATATCGCCTTTACTGGGGGTTGGATCACCGCTGGGGTGATTGTGCACCATGATGATCGCCGAGGCCCCCAGATCAAGGGCGCGCTTGACCACCTCGCGGGGATAGACGGGTGTGTGGTCAACGGTACCGGTCTGCTGTACCTCGTCGGCGATCAGCTTGTTCTTGGCATCGAGGAAAAGCAGGCGGAATTCTTCAACCCTGGAATGGGCCATGGCGGCGTGACAATAATCGAGCAGTTTGTCCCAGGCCCCCAGAACCGGGCGTTCACTCGCTTGCCTTCGAACAAGGCGGAGACCGGTCTCACGGATTGCGGCAAAGTGGGCATGGGTCGGGACGCCCAGCTTTTCGAACTCCGCCAGCTGGTCGGACGGTGCCGAGAGCACGGCGCCAAGGTCGCCAAATCTGTCGATCAAGGCCTTGGCGAGGGGTTTCACATCAACCCGTGGGATCGAATAGAACAGCAGCAATTCAAGCAATTCGTAATCGGGAAGGCTGTCGCTGCCGGATTCGAGGAATCGGTTGCGCAGGCGCTGTCGATGGCCGTGGTAATGGGGTTTTTTACCGGGGGGTTTAGCCATCGCCATAGGGGGGGCAATGTAACCCCGCAGGCGAAAGGGTAAAGATTTCGGCCCCGTCGGCGGTAACGCCTATGGTGTGCTCGAACTGGGCCGAAAGAGAGCGGTCCTTGGTCACCGCGGTCCAGCCATCTTCAAGAATCTTTACGTCAAAGCGACCGGCGTTGATCATTGGTTCGATGGTGAAGATCATGCCCTTGGCCAGCTCAAGTCCCTCGCCGGCTTTACCGAAATGCATGACGCTGGGCTGGTCGTGGAATATGCGACCGATGCCGTGGCCGCAAAAGTCCCGGACCACGGAATAGCGCCGGGATTCAGCGAAGCTCTGGATGGCGTGGCCGATGTCGCCCAGTGTCGCGCCGGGGCGCACAACCTCAATTCCCCGCATCAACGCCTCATGGGTGGTTTCGACCAGCTTGCGGGCCTTTACGCCGACCTTGCCGACGTAATACATGCGGCTCGAATCGCCATGCCACTCGTCGACAATAGGGGTGACATCAATATTGACGATATCGCCTTCGCTGAGAACCTTGTCTCCGGGAATGCCATGACAAACCACATGGTTGACCGAGGTGCAGATCGATTTGGGAAAGCCCCGATAGTTGAGCGGCGCTGAAATCGCGTCGTGATCGAGCGCGTATTTATGGCACAACTGATCGATCTCTGCCGTGGTCACGCCGGGCTTTACATAAGGGGTAATGAAATCGAGCATTTTCGCGGCCAGCAATCCGGCCTTGCGCATCGCCGCGAACTCCACGTCATTATAAATTTTTACGGTGTTTAGAATTTTTTTGCCGCCTTTGTGATGTTGGTTTGATGAGGGCCTTGGGGAGGTTAAGGTTCTTTATTATACTTATTCTGTCGGATTCATTCCGCCAAGGCCACAGTTTCGCCTAACTCGATTCTCTCAGGCGTAATATGGCATGCATAGCACAATATTTCGACGCCTTGAGCGCGGGCGGCTTTAAACGCCTCGCCATAGGCGGGGTCAATGTCATTGGCGACCTGAAATCGTGTGCAATCGCCTCTTTGCACCAGATAGAGCATGACGGCGCGATGACCGGCCTCGACCATGTGGATGAGCTCACCCAGATGCCTGGTTCCCCGCGCTGTGACGGAATCGGGAAACTCTGCCATTCCCGGCTCTTCCTCGGGGTTACGTCTCAGTGTCACGCTTTTCACCTCGACATAACAATCGGCAAGGTTTTCGTCGCTGAGCAGAATATCAATCCGTGATTTCTCCCCATATCGGACTTCACGGCGTAAATTCCCATAGCCGGACAGTTCGGGAATTTTGCCAGACTCAATAGCGCTCTCGACCAGCCCGTTGGGGCGGGCAGTATTGACCCCGACCAGCGCATTTCCGGCATGCACCAGTTCCAGTGTGTATTTAAGTTTGCGTTTCGGGTTGGATGCTGGGGACAGCCAGACCTCAAAGCCCGGCGCGGCGAGACTGAGCATGGAGCCGGGATTGGGGCAATGGGCGGTTACGCTCTCGCCGTTTTCGAGCTCGATATCACATAAAAAGCGTTTATAGCGCTGGATAAGCCTGCCACGCAGGAGAGGGGGGGTAAAATGCATGGGCGTAAACTATCGACATGCATCTTCGCTTTCAACAGGCGGTGACGTAACATATCGCCATGAATTCATCCTCCGATCATCCACCCGCAATTGTTACCGCCGCCTTGGTCATTATCGGCAACGAGATTCTCTCTGGTCGCACGCAAGACGCCAACCTTGCTTATGTAGCCAAACGCCTGACCGAAAAGGGTCTGCGCCTGGCCGAGGTGCGCGTTGTCGCCGATGTCGAGGCCGAGATCGTCGCGGCGGTTAATTTATGCCGGGAGAGATACGATTACGTCTTTACCACCGGCGGGATCGGCCCCACCCATGACGACATCACCGCCGCTGCCATCGCCCGGGCCTTCGGTGTCGCGGTCGAGCGCCATGGGGCGGCGTCCGCCCTTTTGCATGACCATTACGGCGAGTCCATCAATGAGGCGCGGCTGTCCATGGCCGATCTGCCGAAAGGCGCCGGCCTGGTCGATAACCCGGTCAGCAGGGCGCCGGGGTTCAGCATGGACAATGTTTTTGCCCTGGCCGGGGTGCCGAGGATCATGCAGGCGATGTTTGACGGAATATTGCCGCAATTGAAGTCCGGTCCACCGGTGATATCACGGACCCTCAGCGCCTTTCTCGGTGAAGGTGAAATTGCCGAGGGGCTTTCGGCCATTCAGGAGGCCCACGGGGAGGTTGAAATCGGCAGCTATCCTTTTTTTCATCAGGGAAAGTTCGGAGTCAGCCTCGTTGTCAGGGCAATGGATGCGCGAGCCTTGGACAATGCTGTGGCGGATACCCAGTCTCTGCTGCGAAGTTTAGGCGCATCCCCGGAAGAGATCGAAAAATAAGGTTTTTTTAACCATTCCGGGGCCTTGCCTGTCAGACAAAAACAATGCATTTATCTGTTATGGCCATGAGTTCTTCCGATTTAAAAAAACAGATGACGGCTATCCGCGATTCGTTTGTCTCCAAGCTTGACGACAGATTGGCGGAAATGAGCGCGGCATTGGATGTGATCAAAGCCGGCAACTCCACCCAGGCGATTACCGATTCTCTCCAGGCAATTAATGCCATTTCCCACAAGCTGGCGGGTTCATCTGCCACCTTCGGTTTTGCCGCGCTCAGCGATAATGCCCGTCGGCTGGAGGTTCTTTGCGCCTCTCTCGTCAACGGTTCGCAATCATTTACGGCGGACCGGCAAAGGGATATCCATCTGCTTATGGAAAAGATTGCCGAGGCAATCGCGGCGGGTCCCGATGTTCCCCTGCCGATGATGTCCATGCTCGGAGACAAGAAAAAGGAAGAAAATAAAGAGGAGGAGGATAAGGGAAGATCCGTTCTGATTGTCGAGGACGACAAGGACCTTGTGGAAAAAATGCGGCTTTACCTTGCCGAATACGGCTATGAGGTTGAGGCCATCGATGATCCGGCGCAACTGGAGTCGGCCCTGGAGAATTCTTCGCCGACGATCGTTATCGTCGATATTATGTTCCCCGGCGGGGACGACGCCGGTATCGAAGTCATTCAGCAATTGCGTGACAAAAATCTACTGGCCTGTCCGGTGGTTTTTCTGACCGTGCGGGACGATTTCGAGGCAAGGCTCTCTGCCGTCCGCGCCGGGGCCGATGCCTATCTCGTCAAGCCTGTTAATTTTGCCGAACTGAAGGAATTCCTGTCCTGGCTGGCGGAGCTTGAAGATGACAGAAACTACCGCATCATGATCGTCGATGATGAGGAGAAATCGGCGGAATATCATGCCCTTTTGCTCGGTAAGTCGGGCCTGAAAACCCGTAAGGTCACCGACCCCAGGACCGTTCTTGAGGTGCTGGAAGACTTTACCCCAGATTTGATCCTGATGGATATCAACATGCCCGAGTGCAACGGGTTTGAGTTGGCGACCCTGATCCGTCAGCGCAGTGATCTTCTGCATGTGCCGATCACCTTTTTGACCACCGAAACCGGCCTGACGTCACAAAAGCATGCTCTGAGTTCGGGGGGCGATGATTTTCTCACCAAGTCCGGTCATCCGGATTTTCTCATCTCTTCGGTCTGGGCGCGGGTAAAAAGAGCGCGGTTGCTCAGCAATCTGATATCCAACCTCGATGCCAGCGAAAAGCGGACAAGGGGAATTATCGACAACATCGTCGAAGCCGTCATCACAATCGATGAGCACGGGACGATTCTGGAACTCAATGTCGCTGCCGAGCAGACCTTCGGATATACGCAGGTTGAGATTATCGGCCGCAATGTCTCTTGCCTGATGCCCGAACCGGAGCAGAGCCGCCATGACGGCTATCTCAAGCATTATCGGGACACCGGCGAGAAAAAGATTATCGGGCGGGGCCGCCGGGTCACCGGTCTGCGCAAGGACGGGTCCAGTTTCCCGATGTTTCTCGCCGTCAGTGAGTTCACGGTGGATAATCGTCGCCTCTTTACCGGAGTCGTCAGCGACATCTCTGAGTTCGTCAAAGCAGAGAACACTCTGCGCGAGGCCAAGGGGATCGCCGAGAGGGCCAATCAGGCCAAATCCGATTTTCTGGCCAATATGAGCCATGAGTTGCGAACTCCGCTTAACGGTATCCTGGGTTTTAGTGAAATCCTTCTTGAAGAGGCCAGGGAACAGGGCCTGGAGTCCTTTGCCGATGATTTGAAAAAAATTCACTTTTCGGGCACTCATCTTCTCGGCCTGATTAACGACACTCTCGATCTTTCGAAAATTGAGGCAGGAAGGATGGACCTTTTCCTTGAAAGCTTCAGCGTCGATGATCTGATTGAGAATGTCGCCGCCACAACCGAACCGCTGGTGAAAAAGAACAACAACGAGATGGAAGTCTTCTGTCCCGAAGGCCTTGGTGAAATCCACGCCGATTCCACCCGGATGCGTCAGATTCTGCTGAACCTCATCGGCAATGCGGCGAAATTCACCGAGGACGGGCGGATTTGTCTCTCGGTAAGAAGGGAAAAAGGGGCCGGAGGTGAAGAATTTATCTTCGATGTGCGCGATACCGGGATCGGCATGAATGAAGACCAGGTTTCTCAAATCTTTCAATCCTTCACCCAGGCCGACAGCTCAACTACCCGCAAATACGGCGGCACCGGGCTCGGCCTGTCGATCAGCCAGTCATTCGCCCGCATGATGGGGGGGAAATCACCGTTAAAAGCACTAAAGGAGAAGGCAGCATCTTCAGCCTGCGTATTCCGGCAAAGGTGAGAATAACCCAGGGCACTATTCTGCTCGTCAAGGATGATGAAAAGGGCCGGGTCCAGATTGCCAAGGCTCTGGATACGGCAGGGTTCAGGGTTCTCCAGGCAGATGGTCAGGACAATGCCCGGGCTTTACTTGCCGCTGAGCTTCCCGACCTCGTCATTATTGATCTGGGAATGCCTGAATTTCAGGGTCAGGCCCTGATGCACGCTATTGCCGAGGAAAAGAAATGGCATACCCTCTCCATGCTGTTTATTGCCAACAAGGCGATCTCCGAGGGGGCCGGTTTTTCCCGCTTTGGCAATGATGGTGTTCTCAACAGGGAACAACTCGGCGATCAGGCCTTTCTTGAGGAAATCTGTCTTCAGGCCACAAGGGCAACAAGCCTTTCCTCCGGAGACGAGGCGGAATAGACTGCGCACTCTGTCTCACGGGTGGAGAAATCATTGATATGATCAAGGTGCTTCTGGTTGAGGATAACGAGATCAACCAAGAAATTTTCATGCGCAAACTGATGAAAAAGGGCTTTGAGGTGGTGACTGCCGACGATGGCGCGCAGGCCATCGAAAAAGCATCGTCGGAAACGCCCAATATTATTCTCATGGATATGACCCTGCCGGAAGTCGATGGCTGGACGGCGACGCGCACCATCAAGGAAAATACCCAGACCCGCCATATCCCGATTATCGCCCTTACGGCTCATAGCTTTGATGAAGACCGGGAAAAGGCGCTTAAAGCTGGTTGTGACGAGTTCGAAACCAAACCGGCGGATTTCGAAAGCCTGTTTTCAAAAATCACGAATCTGACCCATAGCGCGGATAAGGCCTGAGCCTGCCTTGGCGAGATATATCGATTATCGCTTAAGGATTTCGCGGGCGGCAGTGTCGCGCCCCTGCCATCCATGACGCTCAAGTTCCGGGTCTTCGTGTTCTTCCTGGGGATAGCCGAGACAGAGATAGGCGACCAGCGACCACTCGTCCGGGGTTTCCAGAATGGTGGTGATCTCTTCCGGGTTGAGGATCGACACCCAGCCCAACCCCACCCCGTGGGCGCGGGCGGCAAGCCACAGGGTATGAACGGCGGTCACCACTGAATAGGACAGCATTTCGGGCATCGTCTTTTGTCCCACCCCGTAACCTGATTGGGTGGCCTTATCGACGAAGACGGCGAGCTGTACCGGGGCGTCGTCGAGGCCCGCGAGCTTAAGTGACGCATAAAGTTTCGCCCGTTCACCCTCAAAGTCGTTCAATGCGGCCTCGTTACAGGCGAGAAAATCCGCCCGAATGTCGGCTCGCCGCGCCGGGTCATCGACGGTGACGAAACGCCAGGGCTGGCTGTTGCCCACCGAGGGGGCGAGACAGGCCTGATCGATCAGGCCGTCGAGAAGGTTCTCCGGCAGCTTGTCGGTGCGAAATCGCCGCACATCGCGCCGCCAGGCGAAAAGTGTCTCCAGGCCCTGGCGAAAGATGTCGTCGAATATCGGCGGGGATGTCATGGGCGGGCTTTCAGGCTGAATGAGCTAGGCTTTCAGGTCAAGGACGGCAAACTTACCCCGATGCGCCGTTTGGCGCGACTGCTTTCCAGCACTTTTCTTTGAGCCGTCTTTGCCGAACCGCTCTCCCCTTGCGCCAGGCCGGGCTGGGCGATAGGTTCTAGGCCCCGGGGACGGTCCCTGTTGGTGCCCGTATGCAAGGGGTTTTTCGGAGTAACGCCTTGAAAATTAATGTTTTTCTTCCAGCCCTCGCTCTCACCCTCGCCCTTATATCCGTGGCGGCGGCTGCCGACGAGACGGTGATTACCACCGACGGCCGGTATATCTGGCTCAAGGCCGACGGTACCTATCAGGTCGTCCCCCCCCAGGCGGTTCCTCAGGGCCAGACCTATCAGGGTCAGACCTATCGCACACCGGCTAATCCTTACGGCGCCACGCCTTATGGCGGCTATGCTTATCCTTATGCCAATGCTTACGGCTATCCGGCCTATGGGCCGCCTTCCGGCCAGCCAGTTACTGGCCAGCCGGTTCCGGTCCAACAGGTTCCGGCCGCGCAACCCGCCGCCACCGCCTCTGTCGATGAAGAGGAAGAAGAACAGGGCCTGATCCAGTGGCTGCTCAGTGACGAGAAGGCCGAAAAAACCCATAATCCAAAGCGATGATTGTTTGCCTGGAAGTTTTACTGGGCTAAAACTCCCTCATCCGCGGGCGTGGTGGAACTGGTATACACAAGAGACTTAAAAGGTGAAATTCCAGCTACTCACCACGCCAACTTTTCCCCAACACCAATTAATTTGCCGGTTTCAGCACTGGTTCTTTCGTATTCTTCTTATTCTTTCCACTTCGACAAGAGTTTGTTGCCCTCGCAACAATGTTGCGCGGAATTGTTGCGAGACTTGTTACGGGGCACTCCTTATTCTATAGAAATAAGATCACGGACTCCTCCGCGGACGTGGTGGAATTGGTATACACAAGAGACTTGAATTTGATTTGAGTGCCCTGTTGGAAACGGCAGGAGTAGAATTGCTCAAATTCGGGGAAGGCTTAACGGGTAATGCCGATGCTAATCCCGAGCCAAGCCCGGCAACGGGAAGGTGTAGAGACTAGACGGGCAACACCTACGGCTCTAGGCTAAGGTGAAGGGATAGTCCAGACTACAAACGCAGGTTGTGGCGGCGAAAGCCGTAGTTGGTAAGAAAATCTCTCGGGCGCAAGCCCATGCGGGTTCAAGTCCCGCCGTCCGCACCAGCTTTTTGGGGGAAGTTGTGTTCAACTTTGATTACCATGATATCGAAAATGACTTCGTCTTCCATTATGGAGTCGAAAAGAACACGCTGTCAGTTCATACACTGGCCAACTCTTTAGATTCTCTTTCTCACGCATTAGAAATAATTAGTGGGATTGTCGAGCCAGGATCCGACCTACACATTAAAGTCGTAGCAGTTGGGCCAGGCTCATTTCGAATTCAACTAACCCCAGAACTGAAGAAATTTTTTAAGGACTCTGCAATTAGAGTTACTGAAGGCGTTATTATTGGGCTGCTCGTTTTTGTGCTTGCATCAAAACTTTCAGATGGTGAATCGACTAAGAATATAACGATAAATGGTGATGTTGTTATTAATGCAAATGACAGTGAAATAATTCTTCCCGGGAGTGTTGAGGCGGTCATAGACAGGGCCATAAATGATGAAAATTTAGATGAGCAAATTTCTAACTCATTTAAAGAAATTGGTAATGACCCTGAAGTGAGAAATTTTGGAATCGCTAATTCTATATCTGATGAACACCCTCAGTTTCTCGTTGACCGTGAATTTTTTTCCCGCTTGTCGATGAGAAGGGAGAGGGAAGAGAAATCAAGAATACATCCGGAAAGGATTACAGTCCGTATTGTCAGGGCAATTTTGGAGGTTGGAATTAGGAAATGGCAATTTTCATACAGTGATGGGAAATTTTCGGCCCCAGTATTAGATATTGAGTTTTTAGAAAAACTACGTTCTCACGAAATAATGCTTGGGATCGGAGATTATTTAGATATTACCCTTCTAAAAAAACAGGAATGGGATGACGTGATTGGCACCTAGGTTGATGTTTCTTATGAAGTCTCAGAAGTACATGATTACATAAGAGGGCCAAGACAGGAGAGGCTGCTTTGATCCAGTTTAGTTTTTATGGGCTATATGCCTGAGTCATAACTAATTGAAATCATTATATAAATTCGAATAACATAAGAGACTTAAAATCTCTCGGGCGCAAGCCCATGCGGGTTCAACTCCCGCCGCCCGCACCAAAACCCTCATTAAATACCCCCACTCCATGCCGTTATCGATTTATTAACCGTATTTGACTCATTCTGCGGCGATGGAATGTGGCCGTTCATACATGGGCGCTTTTGCGGCGCTTTTTCTCTTCCCCCTGGTTGCCACCCCCTTGTCGGCGGGCGGGATATCGGAAGCCCGTGCCCCCGGCCCCCTGGGCGTTGTCGAACTGATTGTCTGTCATAATTTCGCCTGCACGGCGCAAAGCCCTCTTTCCTTGAGCCGTGAGCGTTTCACCAGCGTCATGGCGGCGTTCGAGCCCGCACCATCGGACGCGCGAGAGGAAAGGGCACGGATACGTGCCGCCATTGCCGAATTTGAGCGCCTCGCCGGCGAGGATCTGCCGACCTATCGCGACAAGGGCTTTAACCCCAACAGCAACGAGGCCGAAACGCCCCGGGCCCCGTCCCCCGAGTCCTTCGTCACCCTCGTGCCGCCGCGCTATTACACCAGCATCGAAGGGCAGATGGATTGCATCGACGAATCGACCAACACCACAACCTATCTGCGGCTTCTTGAAAAGTTCGGGCTTCTGACTTTTCACCGGGTGAAAGAACCGCACCTGCGCACCCCCGGTCTTTTCCTCCCGCACTGGGCGGCGGTTATCGAGGAAACAGATAGTGGTGATGACTATGCTGTGGATAGCTGGTTTCTCGATAATGGCGAGCCCCCCTATATCCAGAATCTGGCAGCCTGGGAAAGCGGTAGCACCCTGCCTGTAGACGGGCTGGAATAACCCGCCGCCTGAAGACAGTCCGAAACCTATTGTCGCCTGTTATTGTCTATCGTCAGTTCGTTTGCCGCCCCCGGCGATCCCGGCGCGCAACTTCGCTCACACCATTGGGCATGGCCCTGGCGACAGATTTTTCTTTATCGCGGATGCTTAATTGACTAAAGTGGTATCTGCAATACCTATTAAAGCGGCGCCTGTCGCGATAACAATTCAGGGGGAAAGATAATGTATTTAAGACGGCTTTTTATTGGCGCGGTCTGCACCTTTTTTGCATTTGATGTCACTGCCGGGGGTGATCCGGATTACGTGAAATATCCGAAAGGCTATGAGGAATCATTTACCCATTATGCGACCATGAACCGCAACGGCAAGGAACAGGTGGCGAAGATGTATGCCAATGAAGCCGCCATTTCCAGCTATGGAAAGGATCAAAAAGCTTCTGCCGGGTCCGTCATCGTCATGGAGGTGTACAAGCCCAAAAAGGACGCGGATGGAAAAGCCGTCGACGGCAGTGATGGTCACTATGAAATCGACAAATTGGCCGCAGTTGCCGTTTTGGAGCGGCGGGATTCCTGGGATGATTCCTATCCGGCGGACCACAGGCTGGATGGCTGGGGCTTTGCAATCTACAAGCCCGACGGATCTCTAAAGCCCAATAAGCTTGATTGCGCCGGTTGCCACGCGGCTTTGGGGGATCAGGATTTTCTGTTTACCCATCAACGGCTGGTTGATTTCGTCAAGTCCGATTAAAGGCGCTTCGACGAAGGCATTGCCGATGGCGGTTTTCATTCCGCCGAGATTTAGTGGAAAAATCCTTGCCCGGCTCCGTCTCGTGTGCCGGGCAAGGCCACCTGCTCCGCAGGAAATGGCCTAGAACTTGTCCGATTGCTCGGCCTGTTCGCCCTTGGTTTTGGCGATATCCTCGCGCAGCCTCACCTTGACCTTTTCGTATTCCTTGCTCGCTGCCGAAAAGCCGCCTTGAAGGCAAAGCTGGGTGGCGCGGTTACGCATGCCGGTGACGCCGCGAGTGCGCCACAATACGCCGAGGCTGCGGATTTCATTGAGAAGTTGGCGGATTTCCTTATCCGCCTTGCGACACTGAGGGTCGAGGTCCTCGGCAATAGCGGGCGGCGTCGAGATCAGCAGGCAGGTAGCAAGGAGGGGAAAGGTAAGCAGGCAGGCGGATAGAAGGCTCGGTCGTTTCTTCAACTGTGATCGTCCGCATCGATCTCAAACCACATGGCGTTGAGGATGGCGAAAGCGCAGGCCAGTCCAAGGCCGAGAACCCAGGTAAAATACCACATTGTGCAATTGCCTCCTGTGTCTTTCTAATATTTCGAATCGTGGTCGAGATGCTCGGCCGTTACCTTGCCGCGCACGACGCTGAACACCCAGCTCGTATAGGCGACGATGATGGGCATGAAAAATGCGGCGGCGAGCAGCATGATGAACAGGGTCAGATGGCTGCTTGAGGAATCCCAGACCGTCAGACTGGATGAGGGATCGCTTGAGGACGGCATGATAAAGGGGAACAGCGAAAGTCCCGCCGTCGCGACAATTCCGGCAACCGCAACCCCGCTGGTAATAAAGGCCAGGCCAAAAGCGCCGGCGCGCATCAACAGGATCGTTCCGACGGCCCCGGCATAGCCAAGGGCGGGGGCCAGCATGGTTAAGGGATAGGCGCCGTAATTGGCGATCCAGGCGCCGGTTTCGCGGATCACCGTCTTATGCAGGGGGTTAGAGGGGCCGCCATGCTCGGCGCCGGAAACGATGACATAACCGTCAATGCCAAAGGTGATCCAGAGTCCACCCAGGGTGAAAAGAACGATCAGGACGAGGGCGGCGCGGGTCGCCGCACATGTCGCGCGCCTGGCGATCTCTCCGGTAGTTTTGAGCGCCGCATAGACCGCGCCATGCATCATGAGCATGGCGAGGCTGACCAGCCCGCAGAGCAGGGCAAAGGGATTGAGAAGCTCAAAAAAACTGCCGGTATAGAAGGGGCGCAGGGTGTCGTCGAAATGGAAAGGTGTGCCGAGCAGCAGATTACCAAAGGCAACGCCGAAGACCAGTGATGGAACAAGGCCGGAGACGACAAGCGCCCTATCCCAGCTTTGGCGCCATTTCGTCTGGGCCATTTTGTTGCGATAGGCGAGGCCAACCGGTCGCAGGATCAGGGACCAGAGGACCAGGATCAGGGCATGATAGAAACCTGAAAAAGAGGTGGCGTAAAGCTGCGGCCAGGCCGCAAACGAGGCCCCGGCGCCGAGGATCAGCCAGACCTGATTGCCGTCCCAGACAGGCTCAATGGTTTCCAGCAACACCCGGCGCTCAGAGTCGTTGCGCGACAGATAGGGGAGAAGCGCGGCGATGCCGAGGTCGAAGCCATCCATTACGGCAAAGCCGATCAGCAGTATCCCCATCAGGGCCCACCAGATCACACGCAGGGTTTCATAATCGAGCGGCATAAGCGGCTCCTACGCTTTTTCACCATCCTCGGGCGGCCCGAGGCGGATGTATTTAACCATCAGGAACATATCGATGATCAAGAGTGAAGAATAAAAGATGATAAATCCAGCGAGCGAGAACCAGACATGGCCCACGGGTACCGAGGAAGCGCCAAGGAAAGTCGGCAGAATTTCCGAGATAATCCAAGGCTGCCGACCGTATTCGGCGACGATCCACCCGGTTTCGGCTGCGATCCAGGGCAGAGGCAGGGACCACAAGGCGACATGGAGATACCAGCGATAGCGGGTCAACATGCGGCGTGAGGCGAGATAAAACGAAAAGGCAAAAAGGGCGATAAAGTAAAAGCCGCACGCAACCATGGTCCGGAAGGAAAAGAACATGGGCAGCACATTGGGGACGGTGTCTTCAGAGGCTTTGACAACTTCCTCATCGGTCGCATTTTCGATGTCTTCACGGTATCTCTTTAGCAACAAGGCATGGCCGAGATCGTCGATATGGGATTCGAGGGTTTCCCTGGCGGCGGTATTTTCCTTGTCGCGCCTAAGGGTTTGCAGGGCTTCATAGGCGATCAGCCCGTTTCGAATGCGTCCCTTGGCTTTAAACACCAGCTCGTTGATCCCCGGCATTACGGTGTCATAGGAGCGGGTCGCGATCAGACCGAGCAGAAAGGGAATATCGACGCGGTAAAGAACCTCTTTCTTTTCCTGGTCGGGAATGCCGAACAGGGTCAAGGACGCCGGCGCCGGTTCGGTCTCCCACATCGCCTCGAGGGTGGCGATCTTCATTTTCTGATAGTCCTCGGCGTAATAACCGCTTTCGTCACCCAGAACCACCACCGAGAGTGCGGCGGCCAGCCCGAAGCTGGCGGCAACGGTCATTGATCGTTTGGCAAAGGCGATATGGCGCCCGCGCAGCAGGTAAAAAGCGCTGATCGAAAGGACGAACATGGACCCGACAACATATCCGGCGCTAACCGTATGAACGAATTTTGCCTGGGCCACGGGATTGAGAAGGACATCGGCAAACGATTCCACTTCCATGCGCATGGTTTCAAAGTTGAATTTTGCGCCGACAGGGTTTTGCATCCAGCCATTGGCGATCAGAATCCACAGGGCCGAGAATTGCGAGCCGATGGCGACCAGCCAGGTAACGATCAGATGGCCAAGCTTGCTGAGCCGGTTCCAACCGAAGAAGAACAGCCCGACGAAGGTGGATTCGAGGAAAAAGGCCATCATCCCTTCGATCGCCAGGGGGACGCCGAAGATGTCGCCGACATAATGAGAGAAATAGGCCCAGTTGGTGCCGAACTGAAATTCCATTGTCAGTCCGGTGGCCACCCCCATGGCGAAGTTGATGCCGAACAGTAATCCCCAGAATTTCGTCATTTTCCGCCAGATTTCCCGGCCCGTCATGACATAGACGCTTTCCATGATGGCGAGCAGCAGGGACAGCCCGAGGGTCAGTGGTACAAACAGGAAATGGTAGAGGGCGGTAATGGCGAATTGCAGTCGCGAAAGGTCGGCGACCTCGAGATCAATCATGTTGGGCCGCTCCTTCTGGTTGCGCGCCGGTTGGTGCGTCCGTGCTGCCGAAGAAAATCTCGCTGAGCGAGTCGGACGTTACAACGGGGCGCTTGGAAGGGGCGAAAAAGACGAAAAAAAGCACAAGGATGGCCAGCACCTTGAAGAACAGGGCGAGAGAAATCTCGTTGGCAATAGGCTTGCGAAACATAACGGCTGTGTATCCCCCCTTGTGCGGCTGACTTTTAGATAAGCCGCTTGGGGAAAACCATTGCGTTATTTCGCTCAAGGGTCAAGCAAAAGGCGGCGTGGGGACGTTTATTTTGTTTTTTGCGGATTAAGCGGGGCGATCAATTCGCTAATCGACTGGTCGCGGTTAAAATGCAGGTCTTCGGTAATCTCAGAGAGAATCTCCGCCACCGTATCTACCTTGGCGCGCCAGGGATCGAGTTTTCCGCAGGCGGCCATTTTCTGCCGGGCGCCTTGAAGAAAACCGATCATCGACAGCACGTCGCCGGCTGTCGATTGGGCGAGAGAGTATTTGTGGAGATGGATAAGGCAGTTCTGGAGACCGGCGCTATCAAACGGACCAAAGGCATAGATAAGGCGGTCGTCCTCAAGAAGGGATTTGCCAAGGGCGTATTCATCGGAATCAATCTCGATGACGCCGAAATTAAAGGCCATGAGTCCATCTACATAGTAGAGGAGCGAGAAGAGCGGATGCCCGGGATGCTCTTCAAAACACCCGGTCAGCTGGAACGAGGTGTCCTTTCCCAAAAGGTCGGCGACATCAGTCTCGTCTGGTTTCCACTTTCGAGAATCAAAGACAAGCCATTGCATTCGCTGTTCTCCGGTTGTTTTCTTTGCTGCTTACGCCCAAGGAGGGGGAGTTTCCATCACTTGGAGTGGGGCGTCAATTCCCCGCATCGGCTTTTTCACTTTTAATAAAGCCTAAATCAGTATTTTTTAAAATGTGACCACCGCCATATTCCGTTATACAACAGCGGGATATATTGGCAGGGTGTCCAGCCAAAGAAGGGTTTCGGGATATTCAGGTTGGCTTAGGGGGATTGGAAGGGAATGAGTGGTCTTAAGTGCTCGATAGAGGTTGAGTCGGATTGCTGCGTGATCCGTCTGCGGGGAGACTTTCTCCTCGATCAGTCCTCATCGACCCGCAAGCTCCTTTTTGACTGTATCTCGGAAGGTCGCCCCCTGATCGCCGATATGAGCATGGTTGACTATATCGACAGCTCCGGCGTCGCCAGTCTGGTTGAGGCTTATCACTGCTCCCTTCGCCAGGGGACGGGGTTTTGCCTTGCCGCGGCTAGCGCCGGTGTTCTCTCGGTTCTTGAGCTGGTTCGGCTAAACAGGGTTTTTCCCATGTATTCGACCGTTGACGAGGGGCTGGAAAAATTTGGCTCCAACGGTAAGGCGACCTTTATTCATTCGGCTGATTGAGGCCATGGCGGACGCTCCTTCCCTTTTCCCCCCTGTTGAGCCTTTTGATCGACGCAATCTGGCCGTCGATGGGGTTCATACCCTTTATGTCGAGCAATGCGGGCGGCCCGATGGCTTGCCGGTGGTCTTTCTCCATGGCGGGCCGGGCAGCGGCTGTCAGGAAAGTCATCGTCAGCTCTTCGATCCGGCACTGTTTCGGGCAATTCTGTTTGACCAGCGCGGCTGTGGATTAAGTAATCCCAAGGGCTCACTGGAAGCCAATACGACCCAGGAACAGATCGCCGATCTTGAAAAAATCAGGGAAGCTCTCGGTATTGATCGCTGGATGGTGGTTGGTGGGTCCTGGGGCGCGACCCTGGCCATCGCGTACGCAGAGACCCACCCTGAACGGGTCGGCGGTATTGTTCTCAGGGCTGTTTTTCTCGGTAGCGATGGCGAATGGGACTGGGCCTTTGGGCAAGCCGCCCGGCTCTTTCACCCCAATGTGTGGCGGCAATTTATTGAATTTCTGCCTGAGCAAGAGCGCCATGATCCGCTGACCGCTTACGGCGCGCGGATCGCCAATCCCGATCCTGCGGTTCATCGACCGGCGGCCTGGATATGGCATGATTATGAGCGCATCCTCTCAGTTCTTGCACCCGAGCCGTGCGTTTTGCCGGAAAGTCTTGAAGCCGCAGCCAAGAGGGAAGGCACACCGGGTACGCCCTATATCGAGTGGCATTATCAGCGCCATGGTTTTTTTCTCGAACCGGACCAGTTGCTGCGCCAGGCCCACAGATTGAAGGATATTCCCGGCATTATCGTTCAGGGCCGCTATGATCTGCTGTGTCCGCCCCATACGGCCTCTGCCCTGTCCCGAAACTGGGGGAACTGTGATGTGGAAATTATCGCCGATGCCGGGCATTCGGTCTCAGAATCCGGTATTCTGCCTGTCTTTATCACCGCAATTTCACAAATGGGGCGCAAGCTGTCCTAGATTCTGCCGAGGGGATCATGGTTGCGGACAAAAAGTTCAAGGACGTTAAGCGCCGCCTCCTGGCGATGAAGGAAGAAACCCTTGCCTTGTCCAGCACCGCATCGGCTTCCAGGAAACCGGTCGAGCTTGACCAGCAATCCGTCGGCAGACTGTCACGAATGGATGCGATCCAGGGGCAGGCCATGCAACTGGAAACCGAGCGCCGCCGCCAGACCGATCTGACCCGTATTGAAGCGGCCTTACAAAGAATCGAAGAGGGTGAGTTTGGCTATTGTGTCGCCTGTGGCGAGGAAATCCAGCTTCGCCGCCTCGAATATGACCCCTCGGTGGCAACCTGTGTCGATTGCGCGGGCGGTTAAGGGTCCGTGGCTTAAAAACGAATGAGGAAAGGCCGGACCAGGGGAGGGGAAAACTGGTCCGGCCTGAGATCTCCGGAGTGTCATGGCTCCTCCAGAGACGATATTCAATACTTCCTTACATCACCTTCCAGGTGCCGTCGGGCTGCCGGCAGGCAGTGCCGTACCCCTGTTGGGTCTGGCCGCCGACCTGTACGGTCTGTTGGTATTCGCGGCAATAACCGCCGCTTGATGTCTGATATGTGTTTACCGGCTTAATCGTCCCGCTATTGCCTGAATCCGGATTGCGCCACACGGCGGTTTGTCCCGATGGGGCGTATTCAAAACTCTGCTGGGAAGCCTGTTGCATGTACTGGCGGTCGGCGTTGTCGAGTGAATTACCGACGGCGCCTCCGAAAAGGCCACCAAGAATGACCCCTGCGGCGATGGCTTCGGGGCTGCCGCTTACCTGGGATGCGATCAGGCCACCGGCCGCTGCCCCACCCAGCCCGCCAACCTGCGCCTTTGGTCCGTAGGCGTTACAGGCGCTAAGAAGAACCGCAACTGTGGCGAGGGGAGTAAATCTGCGAAGTGCTTTCATGACATCCTCCATTTGAAATCGGTAAAAACATCTATGTGAATTCTTCGGCTCTAATTGACAAAGCCATGAAACCCTTATAACTATATGCAAATATGCTGTCAAATATAAACGTATAATATTTATTAAAAATTGTATGCATAAATCATAATATATTGAATCGTCAGACTCTTTTTTCAAATATGAGCAGGGAAAAAAATGTTTAAAAACTGGCCGATGATAAAACCAAGGATGGATTGGGTGTATTAATATGTGTAAGATTGAATACAGGAGCGGGGGATTGAACCTTCCCTTTTTGCCCTCAAGCGACCGCTACAGGATTATCCGATGACGCTAAAATTCAGCGAAGACCAGCGCCAACAGTATCTCCTCATGACGGACAGGATCGGTGGCGGCTGGATTCACCTTTTCGGTGACAACACCGAGTTCTATTCCGCCGCCTATTGGGATCTGCTGACCGGGATCTGGCGGGTTCGCGGCCCGGTGCGAAAGACTGACGCCCTGAAGATGATGCAGGCGATCAAAAGCGCCTATACGGCGGGAAAATATATTGATACGGCCTTGCAGAGCGGCATTCTCGTTGAGGAAGACAATCCTCAGGATGCCCGCTCGAAACTGCTTCGCCTGTCGCCAGATATGCGGCAAAAAATGGATGTCTTTTTCGATGAGGCGGTCGAGGGCGTTTTGTCAACGGCGCGCAAGATCGACGAAAACGCCTGATTTTCCCGGCATTCCCCTTTTTTCAGCCGCTGCGTGACTGAATATGCGCTACCCGCATGGGCGGCGGCGGATGGGAATGGTAAAAGACGGAATAGACCGGGTCCGGGGTCAGGGTGCTGGCATTGTCGCGATAGAGTTTGACCAGTGCCCGGACCAGTGCCGCTCCACTGCTATAGGTGGCGGCGAAATCGTCAGCCTGATACTCAAAGCGCCGGGAAACGCCGGAAATGACCGGGCGCAGGAAAACGAGAAATACCGGGGCGACAAAGGCAAAGAGCATCAGCGCCGCATGGTTAGACGGGATGGCGACGCCAAGGCCGCTATAGAACCAGCTTTCTCCAGCCAGCCAGCCGAGAATCAGAAAACCGATAAAGCTCAGGCCTAAGGAGGCGGCGAGCATTTTATGAACGTGGCGGCGTTTGTAATGGCCCAGTTCATGGGCCAGAACCGCCTCGATCTCGTCGCCCTCCAATGTCTCGATCAGGGTGTCGAAGAAGACGATGCGTTTCTTGGCGCCGAGTCCGGTGAAATAGGCATTGCCGTGGCTTGAGCGTTTCGAGCCGTCCATGACGAAAATATCCTTAAAGACGAATCCGCATTTGTCTGCCAGGGCGTCGATGCGTTTTTTGAGGTCAGGGTCACAAAGGGGTTTGAATTTGTTGAAAAGCGGGGCGATCAGGGTCGGATAAAGGATCAGGCTGGCAAAGGAAAAAGCGGCGAAAACACCCCAGGCATAAATCCACCATAAGGGACCTGCCGCCGACATCAGCCACAGGATAAGGGCGGTCAGGGGGGTGGCAATAACCAGAACGATGATCAGTGATTTAAGAAAGTCGGAAAGAAAGGTGGCCGGTTTCATGCGGTTGAACCCAAAACGCTGTTCCAGCCCGAAGGTGGCGTAAAGGGCCAAGGGAATTTCGAGAAAATCACTGATGATCAGCGCACTGACAATAAATCCGGTGCCTTCAAGCAGGGGCGTGATTTCAAAGCCGCGCCATATTCCGTCCAGGGTCTCCAGGCCGCCACCGAGAGTCCAGGCCAGTAGGATCAGGCTCTGCCAGGCCAGGGAGTACAGATTAAGCCGGGTCTTGGCCTGGGTATAGTCGGCGGCCTTGCGGTGGTCCGTAATTGGGATATCGGCCTTGAATTCCGCAGGCACGGCGTCGCGATGAGCGCCCAGATGGGCGATTTGCCTCTGGGCAAGCCAGAACTGGAGTGCGATGGAGATGCCTAAGGCGGCGAGAAAAATAACTGTCAGGGCGTTCATTCCGCGCTTTTTCCTTCTTCGCTTTCATTTATCCGTGCCGCGCAGAAAAATCGGCCATAAAGTAAGCTAGGGCGACGGCACTTTCATGAGGCATGGCATTATAGAGCGAGGCGCGCAGACCCCCAATGCGCTTGTGACCGGAAAGGTGGAAAAGCCCGTTTTCTCCCGCTTCACGGATGAATTCTGCTTCTAGGGCGGGTTCGCCGAGATGAAAGCAGACATTGACCCTGGAGCGGGCTTCATTGGCGATTTTGCAGTGGTAAAAGCCGTTTGAACTGTCGATCAAGTCGTAGAGAAGGCCGCTTTTCTCCCGGCTTGCCCGCTCCATCGCCGCCATACCGCCTTGATCCTTGATCCAGCGAAAGACCAGACCGGCGAGATAGATGCCGTAAGTCAGGGGCGTGTTGTAGCGGCTATGGTTTTCGGCCTGAATGCCGTATTGGAAAACCTTCGGGGTCATGGGGTGAGCGCGGTCCAAAAGATCATCGCGGATCAGCACCAGGCATAATCCCGCAGGGCCGATGTTTTTCTGCGCCCCGGCATAGATCAGACCGAACTCGGAAACATTGATCGGCCGGGTGAGGAAATTCGACGTCATATCGGCGACCAGCGGCACATCTCCGGTTTCCGGGTGCCAGTTGAGCTCCAACCCGTCGGCAGTCTCATTCGATGTAATATGGCAATAGGCGGCGTCACCCAGATCGGTTTTCCAGTCCTCCGGCGGCGGGATGTCGGTATAGCCAAGGGTTTTACCCGAACTGGCCAGAGTAACGTCGCAATAGCGCTTCGCCTCGTCGATGGCGCGCCGCGACCAATAGCCGAGATCGGCGTAGGCCGCCGTGGCGGCGGTTTTCTTGTCACCAAGCAGGTTCATCGGCACCAGGGAAAGCTGCGCCGTCGCCCCGCCATGCATGAACAGCACCCGGTAATTACCGGGAATATCGAGCAGGTCACGCAGGTCGCTCTCGGCCTCACCGGCGATGGACTTAAAGTCGTCACCGGTAAACGGCATCTCCAGAATCGAAAGTCCGCGTCCTTGCCAATCGAGCATTTCATCGCGGGCCTGCTCTAAAATGGCTTGCGGCATCACCGACGGTCCGGCGGCGAAATTATAGATACGGGTCATGGCGGGCCTCTTCGGGTCCTAGAAGAGCGGTGCGCCAAAGGAGCTGGCGACCATAAAGAAAAGGAGAGGCACTGAAAGCATCGCGTTGGTGCGGGAGGAAAGAAAGGTGATCCGGGCGCAGCGTGCGCGTTCCTCGAAGGGGGCGGCAATGTAACCCAGCACCTTTTTCTGGTGGGGCCAGAGCACAAACCAGACATTCAGCATCATGATTGTGCCGATCCAGGCACCGACGCCGATCACAGCGTCATAGCCGGCAAGGGTAAAGGCGCTGAGGAAGCGATCGCTCTGCCAGAGGAGAAGCGCACCGGTGATCCAGGTGACGATCGAAGCATGGCGGAAAATCCCGTGTTCGAGCTTGTCGCGCGCCACAATGCCGGGATCGTCGCTGCCTGGCATCTCTTCCGGCTTGAGAGGGACAAAGACAGGCCGGTGAACGATGTTCACGTAAACATGACCGATCCAGATGATGGCGGCGGCGATATGGACCATCCGCAAAACCACCGCCAGCAGGGCGTTCGGGTCGATGTCCATAGCCTAACCGCCGACCATTGAGCGCACAATTGACCACAGGATTACGGTCACAAGGATGCCGGTCAGGAAGGTGCCGATTACGGAATCATGGGGCAGGCGCATGGCTCGCCTCAACCGCCCATCGCGGCGCTTTCGCTTCGGCTGGCGCGGCGCATGACAAGGGGCTGATATATCCGGTTTGGCGCATTGGCCTCTTCAACGGTCTTCTCAACCAGATGGTGGAAAGGAGAGCGTGAACAGGCCGGGTCAGTATTCGTCGCATCCCCGGTCAACAGATAGGACTGACAGCGGCAGCCACCGAAATCCTGTTCCCGGTCGTCACAGGTCTTACAGGGTTCCTTCATCCAGTCCTGGCCCCGATAGAGGTTGAAGGCGGGAGATTCGTGCCAGATCCAGGCCAGGGGTTTATCGCGCACCGAGTTGTATTCCACATCTTCCAGCACCCGGCATTCCTGGCAGGGCAGACCGGAGCCGTCAGGCGCGATGGTCAGGTGAATATTGCCCCAGCCGTTCATGCAGGCTTTCGGCTTGCCGTCGTAATAGTCGGGGATGACGAAATAGATGGTCATATCATCGCCGACCCGCGCCCTGGTTTCATTAACGGCCGCTTCGGCACGATCAAGCTGTTCCTTGGTTGGGATCAGTTCCTTGCGGTTTAAAAGCGCCCAATTGTAGTACTGGACATTGGCGAATTCGAGAAACTCGACCTTCAGCTCTTCGGCCATCTTGAGAATACCCGGCACAAGATCGACGTTCTGGCGCACCACCGGCACATTGAGAACCATCGGAAAGCCGTGTTTTTTGATCACTCTGGCGACGGCGAGTTTCTTGTCGTGGGCCTCGGTGCCGACGAGTTCGTTGGTAACTTTGCTGTCACAGGACTGGATGCTGAGCTGAATTTGTTTCAGACCGGCTTTCTTGAGGTCGAGCAACCGTTCTTCGGTCAGCCCCATTCCCGAGGTGATGAGGTTTGTGTAATAGCCAAGTCCGTTGGCGTAATCGACCAGCTCTTCCAGATCCTTGCGGATCAGGGGCTCGCCGCCGGTAAAGCCGAGTTGAAGAGCGCCCAGTTCGCGCCCTTCGCGCAGGACGCGCTTCCATTCCTCGGTGGTCAGCTCATCGCTGTAATCGGCGAAATCCACCGGATTGCTGCACCACGGGCATTGCAGGGGGCAGCGATAGGTCAATTCAAGGCACAGCCATAGGGGCTGGCCCTGGCCGTCAAGTTTTACGCCTGATCCAGCCTTTGGCATGGGAAACCTCCAGAAATTTATATACGCCGTCCTCGACTTTCTCAGCCGTGGCCGGATCAGAGGCGGCGTAATGGTTTTTCATTTTTTCGATGAGATCGCCGACGCTCTCGCTTTCCGAGCAATGATGGAGTATCTCGCCGGCGGTTTCGTTGAGTTTGACGATGCCCTCGGGATAGAGAAGGACATAGGCGTCCTGGGCCTCTTCCCAGCGGAACATATAGAGCGGATTGATTTCGACCTGATCAGTCGCGGAAAAGGCGATTTCTTCACCCATGGCACACATCCTTCCTTCCGCCCACTTCGTTTCCGGGGCGGTATGAATGCCTGTTGTCAGAAGGAAAGAGGGGCCCGCTTTCGCTAAGGCCCCCCGTCGTCCTTGGAAATGCTACCGTACGTAAACGTATGCGGTCACTTCAAAGCCAAGACGTAAGTCACAAAAAGCTGGGTCTACCCACATAATGAAAAGCCTCCCATTGAATGTTTTTGTTTCCTCGTATTCACCAGATCCGGCGACCGGGGGATCGCTGATGTCTAATCAACACGATTGCCATTTAAATGGATCCTGTCTGAATGAAAGATGAATGTAAGATATATATTTAAGCCACTAATAATCAATCTCATTTGAATCCAACCATTCAGCCCGGACAGAGGTATCGGATTCATGTTCAAGGTATTTATCGCAAAGTGCTTTGAAGTCATTTCCTTCAAGCAGGCGAGAACACGCCCACACTGCGGCCCCGCGTACCAGGGGAGAGGGATCACCGAGGCATGTCAGGGCGCTTTGGATGAGTTCCGGGTCTTTACTGTTGCCGATGGCGATCAACACGTTGCGCAGGAAACGATCACGGCCGATCCTTTTGACCGGTGAGGCGGAAAAAAAGGTGCGAAAGGTGGCATCGTCAAGCTTCGCCAGTTCTGCCAATGCCGGGGCTGTTAAATCGGCTCTGGCCTGTAAGGCTTCCACCTCTGTCGGCCGGGCAAATTTATTCCACGGACAAATGCTGAGACAATCGTCGCAGCCATAGATGTGGTTCCCCATGGCGGGGCGCAGGTCACGGGGGATCGGCCCCTTATGCTCGATGGTCAGATAGGAAATGCAGCGTCCCGGTTCGATCCGGTACGGGGCGGGCAGCGCCCCGGTGGGACAGATATCGAGGCAGGCCCGGCACTCTCCGCAATGGTCGCTATCCGGCGTATCGGTGGGAATATCGAGAGTGGTGAAAATCTCACCGAGGAAGAGCCATGAGCCGAATGTTCGTGAGACAAGATTGGTATGTTTGCCCTGCCAGCCGATCCCCGACATCTGCGCCAGGGGTTTTTCCATCACCGGGGCGGTATCGACAAAAACCTTGATCTCGCATCCATATTCGCCGACCAGCCATCGCCCCAGCGCCTTGAGGCGCTTTTTGACCAGATCGTGATAGTCCCGGTTGCGGGCATAGACACTGATATTGCCTTTTGATCTTTCTCCAAGCGTTTCCAGGGGATCGCCCTCGGGCCCGTAGTTGAGGCCAAGTATGAGGATTGAGCGGGTATCCCCCCACAGGGCGCGCGGGTCGCCGCGCCAGGCCGCACGCTCGGCCATCCAGCCCATATCTGCGTGGCGTCCCTGATCGAGGAAAGCGGCGAGGTTTTCCTTCGTTCCGGCCGGTAATTGCGCCTGGGCGACGGCAAAGGCATCAAAGCCCAACTCTTGGGCCCTGGCGGCAATTGTTTCCCTGATCGTACTTTCAGCCATGTGGCACTTTACCCAAGCCCGCGAAAATGGGATACCACCGACCCTTGACAGCAGGGGACAGGGAACCGATGTCACTGGAGATGATGGACAAAAAGGCAGTCATACTTTTAAGCGGCGGGCTCGATTCCGCTACCGTGCTGGCGATGGCCCGCGCCCAGGGTTATGCCTGCCATGCGCTCTCCTTCCTCTATGGTCAGCGCCATGCGGTTGAGGTTAGTGCGGCCCGCAAGGTCGCCCAATCTCAAGGCGTAAGCGCTCATGTGGAGATGGAGATTGATCTGCGCGCCTTTGGCGGTTCGGCGCTGACCGGTGATATCGACGTGCCCAAGGGGCGCGATATGGAGACGATTTCGGCTGAGGAAGGCGGTATTCCCGTCACCTATGTGCCGGCCCGCAACACTATTTTCCTCTCCTTCGCTCTGGCTTACGCTGAAACAATCGGCGCTCATGACATCTTCATCGGTGTCAACGCGCTTGATTACAGCGGTTATCCCGATTGCCGGCCGGAATATATCGCGGCCTTTGAAAAGCTGGCCAATCTCGCCACCAAGTCCGGCGTTGAAGATACGGAAAAGATCACCCTTCATGCGCCCCTGATCGACCTCACCAAGGCAAAGATCATTGCCAGGGGAATGACCCTTGATGTGGATTACGGGATTACCACCAGTTGCTATGACCCCGGCCCGGACGGTCGGCCTTGTGGTGCTTGTGATTCCTGTGTTTTACGTGCCAAGGGGTTCGATGAGGCGGGCCTCGACGATCCTGCCTTGGCTCAATTGGACTAAAGTCAGCTCGTTATGGCCTACAGCGTTAAGGAAATTCATTTCACATTGCAGGGCGAGGGCGCTCAGACCGGCCGCAGCGCCGTTTTCTGCCGTTTTAGCGGCTGCAACCTGTGGTCCGGACGCGATGAAGACCGGCCGAGCGCCCAATGTAATTTCTGCGACACTGACTTTATCGGCACCGACGGTCCCGGCGGCGGGGTATTTGAGACCCCGGCCGAACTCGCCGCCGCCGTTAAAGCGGCCTGGCCCGATGGCCCGGATGAGGCAGCACCTCTTGTCGTTTGCACCGGTGGCGAGCCGTTGCTGCAGCTTGATGGGAAATTGATCGCGGCCTTTCATAATATCGGTTTCGAGGTCGCAGTGGAGACAAACGGCACCCTTGCCGCGCCCGACGGGATCGACTGGCTGACGGTCAGCCCCAAGGCGGGCGCACCCCTGGTTCAGGGCTCGGGGGACGAGTTGAAGCTGGTTTTTCCGCAAGCTGACCTTGATCCGGAAAGCCTGGCCGGTTTTAAGACTTCACTTTTTTTCTTGCAGCCCATGGACGGCCCGGATAAGCAGCGCAATACGGAACTTTGTGTTGCCTATTGCCGGGCTCATCCGCGCTGGCGGTTAAGCCTGCAGATTCACAAGCTTTTAGGGATTGCGTGACCCATGGAAATTTTCAAGGCCTTTACCTTTGAGGCCGCCCACCGCCTGCCCAATCTGCCCGAGAGCCATAAATGCTCGCGGCTTCACGGCCATTCTTTCCGGGTCGAGGTTCATGTCGGCGGGCCGGTGGATGATGTGACCGGCTGGGTAATGGATTTTGCCGATGTTAAAGCGGCCTATAAACCAGTCTGGGAGATGCTCGACCATCATTATCTCAACGATATAGAGGGGCTGGAGAATCCGACCAGTGAAAATCTGGCGCGCTGGGTCTGGGCTCGCCTGAAACCCGTCCTGCCGCAACTGACAAAGCTGGTCGTCCATGAAACCTGCACGGCGGGTTGCGTTTATAGCGGTGAGGACGAATAGAGGCGGGTGATTGCGCCTTGGGACTCTAGCTGTTGAGCGCCATCATCAGATTTGCGGCGATCAGGTCTTCTTCGTCGGAATCGATGTGAAGCTCAATACCGATGAACTTGTCAGTAGTCCGCGCCACGCGACCGGCAACTTCGCCAACATCATCAATATCGACAATCAATTCGGTGCCTGGCTCGGGATTTTTCTCGACGTCTAAATCGAGGTCCAGGGACACGGCTGCCCCACGGACGGAAATATCCAGGGTCTTTCCGGTATAGGGCTTGCCGTCGATGCTGACGCGGACAGATTTTTCGATCGGACAGCGCAGGGTCTGACGCTTGTTCTCTTCGCCGAATTCTTCTTTGAATTCTTTTTCCAGATCGACCATGTCTTCGCATCCTCTCCCTTAATGGGAATAATCAGTGATATTTCGGCAAGAGGATAATCGGAACAATCCTTTAATTCCATAGCTTATACCAGCGGCGGGCATCCGGGTCGTTCTTATCCCCGGCCGCGATAGGCCGCCACGCCGGGATCGGGCAGCCATAATCCTTTCGGCGGGGCGCCGGTTTGCCAGAAAATATCGATGGGAATGCCGCCGCGAGGGTACCAGTAGCCGCCGATACGCAGCCATTTGGGGCGGATCGCCGCCTTCAGGCGCTTGGCGATTTCAAGGGTGCAATCTTCATGAAAGGCGCCGTGATTTCGAAACGAGGTGAGGAACAGTTTCCACGACTTGCTTTCGACCAGACATTTGCCCGGCACATAGTCGATGACCAGATGGGCGAAATCAGGCTGGCCGGTGATCGGACACAGGGACGTGAATTCGGGACAGCTTAGGCGCACCAGATAGATTGTCCCGGGATGTGGATTCGGCACTTTTTCCAATACAGCCGCCTCAGGCGAGGCGGGGATCGCCGCCTTGCGCCCGAGTTGGGTCAGCCCGGTTGTCGTCTTTTTGCGTTTTGTCGGTTTCTTTGCCATGGCGGCACGTTATCCCCGTTGGCCCCCGGCATCAACCAAAGCCGGGCCTTTAGACTTTGATGGAGTGGGGGCCGATATCGCCTTTAGACATCTCGTCGAGGAAATTGGAGGTAAAACTTTCGAACTGGCCTTCGGCAATCGCCTCACGGATGCCGCTCATCAGATCCTGATAGAAGTGCAAATTGTGCCAGGTCATGAGGGTGCAGCCGAGAATTTCCTCTGATTTCACCAGATGGTGGAGATAGGCGCGGCTATAGTTCGCACAGGCCGGGCAGGCGCAGTTGTCGTCGAGAGGGCGCGGGTCGTCGGCGTGGCGGGCATTGCGGATGTTGACCTCGCCGCGCCGGGTAAAGGCCTTGCCGGTGCGTCCCGAGCGGGTCGGCAACACGCAATCGAACATGTCCACCCCGCGCGCCACGCTGCCAAGGATATCTTCCGGTCGCCCCACCCCCATCAGATAGCGCGGCCTGTCCACGGGCAGGTGACCGGTGGTGGCGTCCAGCATGGCGAACATCTCATCCCGGGGCTCGCCGACCGACAGGCCGCCGATGGCGTAGCCGTCAAAACCGATCTCGACCAGGCCGAGAGCGCAAGTACTGCGCAGTTTCGGATATATGCCCCCCTGGACGATGCCGAAAAGGCCATAGCCGGGGCGGGCGTGAAAGGCGGTCTTGCAACGCTCGGCCCAACGCAGGGAGAGTTGCATGGATTTTTCGGCCTCCTTTTCCATCGCCGGATAATCGGTGCATTCATCCAGCACCATGGTGATGTCTGAATCCAGCAACTCCTGAATCTCAATGGCGCGTTCGGGTGTTAATTCATGGGCGCTGCCGTCGATATGGGATTGAAAGGTTACGCCTTCTTCCGTGATCTTGCGCAGCTTGGCTAGGGACCAGACCTGGTAGCCGCCCGAATCGGTGAGGATCGGCCCCGGCCAGTTCATGAACTCGTGGAGGCCGCCGAGTGCGGCAATACGCTCGGGTCCGGGGCGCAGCATCAGGTGATAGGTGTTGGCGAGAACGATCTCGGCGCCGGTGCGGGCAACCGCATCGGGTGTCATGGCCTTTACCGTGGCCGCCGTGCCCACCGGCATGAAGGCGGGGGTCTGGATGGCGCCATGGGCGGTTTCCAGCTGGCCGAGGCGGGCGTTGCCGTCGGATGTTTTATGACTGAAATGAAAACGGCGGCCGCTCAATTTATGTTCTCCGGATAAAGCAGGCAGGCGTCGCCATAGGAATAGAAACGATAGCCCGCGTCAATGGCATGGGCGTAGGCATTCTTCATCGCCGTCGTGCCGCTAAAAGCGCAGACCAGCATGAAAAGGGTCGAGCGCGGCAGGTGGAAATTGGTCAGCAACAGATCAACCGCACGGAATTTGTAGCCCGGCGTGATGAAAATATCGGTTTCACCGGAAAAGGCGTGGACAGTCCCGTCTTCGTCCGCCGCGCTTTCGAGAATACGTAACGACGTGGTGCCCACCGCGACAATCCGCCCGCCGGCTTTTCGGGCAGCATTGATCGCCTCGGCGGCTGTGGAGGAAAGCTCACCCCATTCGGCATGCATTTTATGTTCGTCCACATAGTCGCTGCGCACGGGAAGAAAGGTGCCCGCACCCACATGCAACGTCAGGGTCTGGTGATTGATGCTGCACCCGGCAAGGCTGTCTAAAAGTTGCGGCGTGAAATGAAGCCCCGCCGTGGGCGCCGCCACCGCCCCTTCGGTTTTTGCCAGCAGAGTTTGGTAATCGGTTCGGTCGGCTTCGTCGGGCGGGCGGATCGACTGGATGTAAGGGGGCAGCGGCATGGCGCCGGTTGATCTGATCTTTTCGTCCAGCGCCGCCCCGGACAGGCTGAATTGCAGGGTGATAATGCCTTGGTCGTCCTTGCCCAGAACCTCGGCCCGGTAGTCGCCAGTAAATTCGATTACATCACCGGCTTTCAGGCGTTTGGCCGGGCGGGCAAAGGCCTGCCAGCAATCATCGCTCTGGCGCTTGTGGAGAGTAAGAGAGACACGCACTTCTCCCCGCATCCCCTGCAACTGGGCGGGGATCACCTGGGTGTCATTGAACACCAGCAGATCGCCGGAATTAAGCAGGTCCGGCAGGTCGGTGATGGATTTATCGTCCAGGCCGTTATCGACAACCAGCAGCCGCGCGGCATCGCGGGGCTTTGCCGGGCGTGTGGCGATACAGTCCCGGGGCAGATCGAAGTCGAAATCTTCGATTTTCAGGCGCGGACCGGCGGATGGGGCGGTTGGGGTGGACATGGGGCCTCTAACTAGGCGAGTTGGCTGCTCTCTGCAAGGCCCGGCCTTAAAAGAAGTATTATTAGACTGGCATTTGTGTAAGCATTTTCACCGTTTATCATTTTGAGGGGGGTAACTTCGGATGAGCAAGGAAGATATCGACCGCTTTGTTGCGGATTTGAAGGGAAATGCATCGCTTCTCGATGAAGCCAAGGCGGTTTCCGGCGGTCTTGCGGCGATGGCGGATTTTGCCCAATCGAAGGGCTATGACATTAGCGTTGATGAGGCCAAGACTTATATCTCCGCTAAGGCCAATGCCGAACTGAGCGACTCACAGCTTGATGCGGTTGCCGGTGGCAAGGGACATCACAGTGTCGCGACATCCACTTTTGAGGCAGCGCAAGTCGTTACCACGGCCCAGGCCGCGGCCGAGGTCGAAGTGGCCGCCGCCGCTGTGACAATCGCCGCCGAAGCGGCAGAGGCGGCAACAACAGTTGCCGTTGTTGCAGAGGTCGCCGTTGTTCTAACCTAACACTTATCGAATTATGGAAACTATTCAGGCCCCGCTTCGGCGGGGCTTTTTATTTGCCTTGTTTTTGCCAATAATTTTGTGCCAGACTGACCGCTATTAAAAATAGAAATTGGGGGAGGAATTACTATGAGTGCAGCAGATATTGAGCGTTTCGTCGCCGATTTGAAGGAAAATGCGTCGC
>CAZAKR010000018.1:0-5065 GCA_964486105.1 uncultured Rhodospirillaceae bacterium
TTAGCCGCTGCCTTCTTGGCCGCAGGCTTTTTGGCCGCAGACTTCTTGGTCACAGGCTTTTTAGCCGCTGCCTTCTTGGCCGCAGGCTTTTTGGCCGCAGACTTCTTGGTCACAGGCTTTTTAGCCGCTGCCTTCTTGGCCGCAGGCTTTTTGGCCGCAGACTTCTTGGTCACAGCTTTCTTAACCGGGGCTTTCGCCTTGGCCTTTTTAGTCACAGCCTTCTTGGCCACAACCTTCTTAGCCGGCGTTTTGGCCTTGGTTTTGACTGTCTTAACCGGTTTTTTCGCCTTGGCTTTCGCTTTAGCCTTTACTGCTTTTGCCATTCGCTTCCTATACTTCCATCGTGATACACAAACCAGCCCGCGCCGGGAATCAACCCAGAATCAGGGATAATCAGACTGGCTTCATTGGGGCGGAGGCTATTTTTCCGCATATAACCCTTAATCAGGGCCTTAAACAGCCTCTGATAAGGGCAATATAACATAAAAACGGGCCTTAAAACAGTCCTGCGGACATATTCAGGGGAAAATACCCTCAATAAAGACCATTTCAGGGGTGTTAACCGTTTTAAACCAACCGTTCTGAGGGGAAATAGGTTCGCCCCTCCATTAGGGGCATTCCATGGGAAGCCCCAAGAAGAACGGCCCGTCTTGGCCTATTTTTTAGGTGGATTGGGGCTGAAATGCTTTTCGAACTTGTCGGCGACGCCCTTCCATTCCTCGGCATCTTCCGGCGGTGTTCCCATGCGGGTGATATTCGGCCACTTTTCAGCATATTCCGCATTTACCGGTAGCCACTTCTCGGTGCCGGGCTCACTGTCGGGAATGATCGCCTCGGCCGGGCATTCGGGTTCGCAAACGCCACAGTCAATACATTCATCGGGATGGATGACCAACATGTTCTCGCCCTCGTAGAAACAATCGACGGGGCAAACCTCGACACAATCCATGAACTTGCATTTGATGCAGGCCTCGGTAACGACGTAAGTCATTCTGCTTTATTCTCCTGTCAGCCAACCCGCAACAAGGCGCTGCGGACTTGAAGAAACTGCCTATCATACCCGCCCCAGCCCCGCAACCCTATGTCCTCTGGGGAATTTTTCAACCTTTGGCCGCGGTATGGAATGGATGGAATATCTTTTATCGACCTCGCCCGGTCAGCCGTTCAATCGCCCGGCGGTCGGCCTTGGTCGGACGGCCGCTGCCGGGGTCCCGGGAGACCCCCGGCGGCATGGAAAAAGATTTCTCACTCGCCGCCCCGGGAGGCTCGAGATCCTCATAGAGGGTCCGCGCCTCCACGGAAGGGCCGCGGCGAAACCCCAGGGCCATAACCTTGATGACGCGTATTTGGGAATCCTTGGGAAAGGTCAGAACGTCTCCCGGCCGGACCGTTTGACGGGCCTTGACGGGCCGCCCGTTAAGGCTCACTCCACCCTGAGCGCAAAGCCGGGTCGCCAGGGTGCGGCTCTTGAAAAACCGGGCCTGCCACAGCCATTTATCAATCCGCAAAGAAACGCTCATATCCGCCTTTCCATCTCGCCGCCGCAAACTTCCCCCTTTTTCCTCATGGGACAGCCTGAGGCCCAATAACGATCGGCCTTTCAAGATCAGGATGCAAGCCTCTGCGACGGAGGCTCTGTTTCGTGTTATCCTGCCCTTTCGGGGAAAACCGCCATTCGCGTGAAGGAGGGCGCCATGAGCTTTACGCTGACAAGTTCCGCTTTCAACGAGGGCGGCATCATCCCGGCAAAATACACCTGCGAGGGATCGGACATATCGCCTCCCCTTGCCTGGCCGGGAGCGCCGGAAGGAACCCGGAGTTTTGCCCTGATCCTGGACGACCCCGACGCGCCGATGGGCACCTGGACCCATTGGGCCGCCTATAACATCCCCGCCACCACCCATGCTCTTGATGAAGGCTTTTCAAATCAGGCCGAGAAGGGAGCGGTTCGCCAGGCCGTCACCGATTTCAAGCGCAGCGGCTACGGCGGTCCCTGTCCGCCCCAGGGCCATGGGCCGCACCATTACAATTTTCGAATTCACGCCCTGGATACACAGGCCCTGGAGCTCCCCGAGGCGGCAACGGTAGCGGAAGTGGAAAAGGCGGCGCGCCCTCACATTCTCGCCACGGCGCGGCTGACCGGACTCTATGAGCGCTAGAAATTCATAAGAGAAGGGCTGAGAGTCATTCGACGATATGATGCTTGCCGACGAGCTTGACGGTGCTGGCCTGGGGTCCGCTTTCCCCCTCGCTTTCGACAAAGCGCACCTCGGCCCCCTCTTCCAGCTTATCGAAATCGCCGACGACGAGACTATTGCGGTGGAAATAGATTTCCCGCCCATCGGCGGCCGCGATGAAGCCATAATCCTGCTCGGGGAAAAGTCGGGCAACCCGGCCGTGATGTGGAGACTCGTGGGATTTGATGTCGCCGCGCTGCTTGCGGGCGAAATCCTCCAATTGCCGTTTGGCGGCGTTAAAGGAATCCCGGATGGCAACATAAACATCCTCATGGGCGTGGTCGTCGCCCTTTTCCTTATTGACCACGATCTCGCCGCCGGGAACGGTGATATCGATCGAGACGGCATAAAGCTTGCCCTTGTGGTGTTGGCGATGGGGCGAGGAAACGACAACCCGGCAGCTGGTCATCCGGCTGTAAAATTCCTCAAGCTTTTCCGCCTGCTCCCTGACCCGGGTTTCAACAGCGTCCGATTGTTCGATATCACGGAAGGTAATTTGCATCGGGATCTGCATTGTTTCCTCCTGTCCTCGCTGATTTTTTTTAGAGGGGGGGGAATTCCTCCCCTGCCTTTTACGGCCTCCCCTTATCTTAGCCCAAACCGACCATGGGAAACAGCAGAAGCGGGAACGCCCCCTCCGTGGCGTCGGCCTTAGGGGGTTCTTTTCAAAGCCCTTTGTGCACCGTGGTATTTTAAAGTATCTGTATCTAGGCTAGTATTTCCCACCGCGACGGGATGGGGCTCCAAGAAAGGGGCTTTCAGGCAGGAAGAGGGAAACCGTGCCGGAACAGAGTAAACATTCCTTGAAGGGCATAGCCCTTCTCGATGGGCTTGCCGACAAGCAGATCAGTTCTCTTGAGGAGCGCTGTTCCTGGCACAGCTACGGCCCGGAAGAACAGGTCATCGATCGCCATGATGAAAACCGCGACGTATTCTTCATCGTCGAGGGCAGCGTGCGAATCGTCAACTATTCCCTCTCGGGCCGGGAAATAGCCTTCGACGATTTGGAGGCGGGAAACTATTTCGGTGAACTGGCGGCCATTGACGGCGGCCCCCGCTCGGCCAACGTCATCACCCTGGCCCCGACAACCGTCGCCATCATTTCACCCAAAGCATTCCATGAATTTCTTTTCGACCACCCGGCCATCGGGCTGAAAGTCATGCGTCACCTTTCCCATATCGTCCGCCAGGCCACTGAACGCATCATGGATCTCAGCACGCTGGGCGCCAACAACCGCGTTCATGCTGAACTTCTGCGGCAAGCCATGGCCAATCTGCATTCGGACAATACCGCCGCCATATCCCCTATTCCCCATCACAGCGAAATTGCCAGCCGCGTCAGCACAACCAGGGAGACCGTCGCCCGGGTGTTGAGCGATCTGGCCAAGAAAAAGATCGTCATTCGCACCAGCAACAAGCTGGAAATCCCGGACATCGAACGCCTGGCGGCAATGGTCGAGGAAGTACGCGGCGACTGAAATTCTGCTCTGCAAAAGGCACCTCAGGGTGCCGCTTGGAAGGGCGGGAAAATTCCAATATTTATAATTATTTCAATCTGTTGAGCTCGTATTTTCAGCCTGTGACTACCGTCACAGCGGATCGCGGAAAATCTAGGCACTCTTTACTTCAGACGGTTGCTTTGGTTTTTCCTGTCGCACCTGAAGCACCGTCCTTGAGAATAGAAACCGGCAAAACGCATGTCTGATTCTCATAGCGGGTTTTCCCTGTTCCCCCCGCTTTTAGACATGTTTCCGGTTCCGTCCCTCACGGAGCCTGGATATCGGATCAAACCGTAAGCTGGATTTTCATTTCTCTCCATAGCGCAAGGCGAGGCCGGGTTCTTTTTTGAGCCCGGCCTCGCTACTTGTATATGGGCTTATGCCTGGCCGGCGATTTTTAAATAACCCTTCTTTTTGAATAAACATGTCTTTAATGATATGCCTTTATAGTTAACCTCTCCCGGAATGGCTGGAGCGTTTATGTTGCCCGCGCGCGCATTGCGGTCGGAACAGGCAAATTCCCGATGAAATTTGAAGTCCAAACAAAAAGAGGCGGTGACTGGGTCATTGAGGCGTTTCATGACCGCAAGGACGACGCCATTTATGATGCCCAAAAGCTGCTTGCCGGACAGTTTCTTACTGCCGTCCGGGTGGTTGAGGAAATTCACGATTCTGCAAATGACAGTTATCGCACCAAAGTCGTTTTCAAACGTGAGAGCAGCAGTTCCAAAGGTGAGGGCGGGCCAAAAACACCCAACAGGGCAAAACCTTCTTCCTCCAAGGAAGCCGGTGACGGAGATACCGCGGACGCGGACAAAAAAAGCAAGAGCCGCCGTCGCCCACCGCCGCCGGCAAAAAAAGCCGACGCCGCGACCAAGATTGTCCGGGGGCTTTTTGCTTTTATGTTTCTCGTCGCCTTAAGCGCCACGATCTGGCTCAACAACCAGCCTTCCGATTCTGAGGTTTTGGCAGAGAAAGCCGCTGCCGAGAAAAAGAAAAAGAAGCTCGCGGCCCGGAATTCAGCACCCGGCAATGCGGGGGGCCTTACCTCCGGCCTCTCTCCCGACGGGCGCCCCGCATTGGATGAAGAAGAGCTCAGCAAACGGTCCAAAGCGGTTGCCTTTGACGGCATCTCTTCATCGGGCACGCAGGATGGAGGGGACGAATACGGAGATTCAGGTGCCGATGGAGGGGCCGACTCGGCCCAGGCTTTCGGCGGCGCGGGGGACGGTGATTCAGCCCAGGCCTTCGGCGGCGCTGGGGGCGGCGATTCAGCCCAGGCCTTCGGCGGCGCTGGGGGGGGCGATTCCGCCCAGGCCTTCGGCGGCG
>CAZAKR010000018.1:5165-45385 GCA_964486105.1 uncultured Rhodospirillaceae bacterium
GCCCAGGCCTTCGGCGGCGCTGGGGGGGGCGATTCCGCCCAGGCCTTCGGCGGCGAAAGCGGCTTTTTTTCCGATGGCGATGGGGACCGGGCAGCCGGGGCCGGGGGGTATAATGGCACCGGAAGCCAGACCGCCATGCTGCCGCCCGATCCCTCCCTGGCTTACGGCCTCGACACGTTCCGCCTGCGCCAGGCCCGGAACAAAAAGGTCTTTCTCGACATCACGCTCAAAATCACCTTTGAGCTCGAAAACAAAAAGGCCGGCGACAAGATGGCTCTTCGCGCCGCCGCCCTTCACGATGCGCTTTATCTCGAGTTAAGCCGCATCGTCACCCGATATCAGGTCGGCCGGATCAGCTATTACCAGAGCCCGGTCGTAACCGACCAGCTGATGGCCGTCGCCCGCAAGGAATTAGGTCCGGGAATCGTCAAGCGAATGGTGGTAACCGGAACGCGCCGCCGCTAACGCGGCACCCGCAGCCAGGGCTGGATTTACCCTGCCACCATTATTCTGGCCGCCCCGATAATCGGCCCAAGGGGCTTGGGCTGAAGCAGAACCACATAGCCGGCACGGCCCGCGCCCTTCAGCGCATCTGCAGGTATAACGATTTTCGTCGCCTCGCCCCGCCAGTCTCCGACATGCATAATCTCACGCACGACATTGATATTACGCAGGGTCTCTCCGGCATTCTCACCACGCTCGACCGGCGTCTCATAACCTTCATCGAAACTCATCAGCCAGACAGCCGCCATGCCATCGTATTTTGCAGCGGGAACCGAAATCATGAAATTACCCGCTTCGTCGAGACCGGCATCGATCGCCACCCGCAATCGCTTCGCCTTCGCCGCGCGGTCGATAAGCCGGGTGACCGCCTTGCGCCTTGATCCCACCTCATGGCTCGCCCCGTCGATAACCATTTGCGGGGTATAGATGGAACGTTCGGCGAGAACCGGCGCATAGCGCCGCTGGCGATCGGTCGACTGGGGCGTTGCAAAGGGGTCCTCCCAGCCGATGTAATCCCAATAATCCACATGGAGAGAGAGCCCGATAACGTCGCCCCGGCGGGAGAGATCGTTGAGAAAGTCATCGGCCGGTGGGCATGAAGAACAGCCCTGGGAGGTGAACAGTTCAACCACCACCGGCATTGGACTCTCGGCCCGGCTGGAAGCTACGGCAAGGGAAAACCCGGCCCCGACGAGAAAAAGGGCAAGTGAAGAATGTTTTAATACATTTTGCATGAAATAAAAATAGAGGAGAGGCGGGCTCACTTGCCAATCACATATCGGTGAGCTTCAGGACCGGCGTAGGCCGGGCTATTCTGCCAGCAGATTCTCGAGAACATAAGGCAGGATTCCCCCGTGGCGATAGTAATCCACCTCATCCAACGTATCGATCCGGCACAGCAGATCAATCTCATCGCTTGATCCATCGGCCCGGCGAATAATCGCCCGCACCTTCATCCCCGGCGTGATCCCTCCAGACAGACCGGTCAGATCAAACGTCTCGGTGCCGTCGAGTTTCAACGTCTTGCGGCTGGCGCCTTTCTCGAACTGCAGGGGAAGAACCCCCATGCCGACGAGATTGGAACGATGGATGCGCTCGTAACTCTCGGCGATCACAGCCCTGACGCCGAGCAGCATCGGCCCCTTGGCCGCCCAATCCCTCGATGAACCGGTGCCGTATTCCTGGCCCGCGACAACGATAAGCCCCACGCCGTCTTGCGCATATTTCATCGCCGCATCATAGATCGGCATGATTTCGCCCGAGGGCTGATAGGCCGTCAAGCCGCCTTCGGTTCCCAGCGCCATTTCATTGCGGATACGGATATTGGCGAACGTGCCGCGCATCATCACTTCGTGATTGCCGCGCCGGGCGCCATAGGAATTAAAGTCGGCAGACTTCACCCCGTGCTCGACCAGATAGGCCCCCGCCGGACCGTCGGGCTTGATGCCGCCGGCCGGGGAAATATGATCCGTGGTCACCGAATCACCAAGAAGCGCCAGGGCGCGGGCATTGGTCAGATCGGTGAATTCCCGCGGGCCGGTCGCACCGCCGGTGAAATAGGGCGGGTTCTTGACGTACGTACTGTCCCCGTCCCAGGCGAATGTGGTGCCGGTGGTTGTCTTGACCGCCTGCCACTCGGGCGGGCCTTCAAAAACATTGGCGTAACGCTGGCGGAACATTTCCGGCGTCAGCGCCGCATCGAGCGCCGTCCGGATCTCGTCATTCGACGGCCATACGTCTTTCAGGTAAACCGGCTCGCCGTTGCTTCCCTTGCCCAGCGGTTCGGTGAGAATATCGCGGGTCAGCGTCCCGGCCAGGGCATAGGCGACCACCAGCGGCGGCGAGGCGAGATAGTTGGCCTTGACCTGGGGGCTGATGCGGCCCTCGAAATTGCGATTGCCTGAAAGCACCGAACAGACCGCCAGATCTTGCGCCTCAATGGCGGTGGAAATATTTTCGGCCAGGGGTCCGGAATTGCCGATACAGGTGGTACAGCCATAGCCGACGATGTTAAAGCCGAGCTTGTCGAGATCGTCCTGGACACCGGCGGCTTCAAGATAATCGGCAACCACCAGACTGCCCGGCGCCAGGGACGTCTTGACCCATGGCTTGACGGCAAGACCCAACGCCGCGGCTTTCTTTGCCACAAGGCCGGCGGCGATCATGACGCTGGGATTCGAAGTGTTGGTACAGCTGGTAATCGCCGCGATCACCACATCGCCGTCGCGCAGATCATGATCCGCGCCCTCGACCGTCTGGGTCCGCTTGCCGCCGCCATCGCCTTGAAGCGTCGGCAAAATTTCAGCAAATGATTGGGCGGCTTGTGCCAGCGCGATCCGGTCCTGGGGCCGCTTGGGCCCGGCCAGAGAAGGCTCGACCTCTCCCATATCCAGGGACAGGGACTGGCCGAACACGGGATCAACGCTCGAGGCGTCCCGCCACATGCCCTGAGCCTTGGCATAGGCTTCGACCAGGGCCACCCGCTCGGGCTCGCGGCCGGAGAAGGCGAGAAAACGCAGGGTCTCGGAATCGATGGGGAAAAAGCCGCAGGTGGCGCCGTATTCCGGCGCCATATTGGCCAAAGTCGCCCGGTCGGGGAGCGAGAGATGATCGAGGCCGGGGCCGAAAAATTCGACGAACTTGCCGACCACCCCATGGGCGCGCAGCATTTCGGTCACGCGCAGCACCAGATCGGTCGCCGTTGTGCCCTCTCTCAAAGTGCCTTCAAGGCGAAAGCCGACGACATCAGGCGCCAGCATCGAGATCGGCTGGCCGAGCATGGCGGCTTCGGCCTCGATGCCGCCGACGCCCCAGCCCAAAACCCCCAGGCCGTTGACCATGGTCGTGTGGCTGTCGGTGCCGACACAGGTGTCGGGATAGGCGATCGTCTCGCCGTCTTCCTCGCGGGTCCAGACGGTCTGGGCCAGATATTCCAGATTGACCTGATGGCAGATGCCGGTGCCCGGCGGGACGACGCGGAAATTATCAAACGCCGTCTGTCCCCAGCGCAGAAAGGCATAACGCTCGCCATTGCGGGAAAACTCAGCCGTAACGTTTTTCTCAAAAGCGTCACTGCTGCCCGCATAATCAACCATCACCGAATGGTCGATGACCAGATCGACCGGAGAGAGGGGATTGATGCGCTCTGCATTACCGCCGCGCGCCGCCATGGCGTCGCGCATGGCCGCCAGATCGACGACGGCGGGAACGCCGGTAAAATCCTGCATCAGAACCCGGGCCGGGCGATAGGCAATCTCGCGGCCCGACGCCCCGGACGCCACACCCAGGGCCAGAGCCTCGATATCGGCGCGGCTCACCGTCTTGCCGTCCTCGTGGCGCAGCAGGTTTTCGAGCAGCACCTTTAGTGAAAAGGGCAGGCGCTCAAGGCCGTCAAGGCCGGCTGCCTCAAGGCTGTAATAGGTATAATCGCGGCCATTAACGCTTAATTTCCGCCGCGCCGAACCTGTTTTTCCGCTCTCTCCGCTCACTTGGATCTTTACTCCTCTGGTAAAAGGCGCCTCAAGATATCCTGATTCTGTGCCCTGTCCAGCCCCCGTATAAGGAAAACGGGGTCTTTCCGATTCGCGCCGCATTCCTATATATGGTAGGCCAATCCCCTGATGAAACGGCGGCGACCGGCTTTACTACCCTCCCGCACCTTGAAAAGGATAACCGTGTCGAACCTGACAAGCTTTCCCTCTTTCCAGTTTAGAGCCCAAAATGACCCGTTTCAGCGGTGAATCCCTGACCTGCCAGCGTGGCGGAAGAACGGTTTTCACCGGTCTCGACTTCGCCCTTGATAGCGGCGACGCGCTGGTCCTGCTTGGCCCCAACGGCAGCGGAAAATCAAGTCTGCTGCGGATTATGGCCGGTCTTGCCCGGCCCGGTTTCGGCCGCATGTTGTGGTGCGGGAGCCCGGTTGAGGACGAACCGGAAGAGCATCACGCCCGTCTCCATTATGTGGGCCATCTCGACGGCGTAAAGGCGTCGATGACGGTGACCGAAAACTTAAGCTTCTGGGCCGGGTTACGGGTCGGCGGACGGCCGCCGCCGGGGATTATCCGCTCTGCGCTCGGCAGTTTCGGCCTCGACCATCTGGCTGATTATCCCTGCCGCCTGCTTTCAGCCGGGCAAAAGCGGCGCCTCAATCTCGCCCGCACCCTTGCCTCGCCGGCTGAAATCTGGCTGCTCGACGAACCCACCGTGGCCCTCGACCGGGAATCGGTCGCGGCCCTTGAACACGCCATCGCCCGCCATCGACGGCGCGGCGGCATGGTTGTCGTCGCCACCCATTCCGAGATGGCGCTGGGTCGTGCCCAACCGCTTTACCTCGACCGCTTTGCGCCGGCGACCGGATTGTCCGGCCTCCACGGCTTTGATGCTGCCGACGAGTCTCACCTGTCCAATCCATCGGGGAAAGGCGCCTGATGACCGGATTCTGGCTCATCGTCAAACGCGACCTTTCCCTGGCCTGGCGGCAAGGCGGCGATGGGTTTATCGCCATCATGTTCTTTCTGATCGCCGTCACCCTTTTCCCCCTAGGCATCGGGCCTGAGATCGGCGTGCTGGCCCGCATCAGCGCCGGTGTGGTCTGGGTGTCGGCTCTTCTCGCCACTCTGCTTTCCCTCGAGCGCCTGTTTCAGGCCGATTTCGAGGACGGTTCCCTTGAGCAGATTGCCATCACGCCGCTGCCCCTTGAGGCCGTGGTTCTCGCCAAATGCGTCGCCAACTGGCTGATGACCGGCCTGCCCCTGCTGATCGTCGCGCCGGCGCTGGCCCTGATGCTGCATATGGAAACCGCCGGTTTCTGGGCCCTGGTGGCGGGCATGGCCCTGGGCACGCCGATCCTCAGCCTGATCGGCGCCATTGGCGCTGCGCTGACCATCGGCGCGCGGCGCGGCGGGGTTCTGCTGACCCTTCTGGTGCTGCCGCTTTATACCCCGGTTCTGATCTTCGGGGTCGGCGCTGTCGAAGCCACCCTGACCGGGCTGACCGCCGCCCCCCATCTCCAGATTCTCGGTGGCCTGTTGCTTCTCGCCCTGCCGCTGGGCATCATCGCCAGTGCGGCGGCATTGCGTCAGGCGCTTGAATAACCTACATCAGAGACGACTTTTCCCCCTAACCCCTTGAGCGGCCCCATGCACCGTTTTGCCAATCCCAATGTTTTTCTCCGCCTCAGCAGGGTGATCATGCCCTGGAGCACCGGCGTGATGATCGCCGCCCTGGTCGCCGGGCTGGTCTTTGCCCTTGGCGCTTCGCCGGCGGATTATCAACAGGGCGAGAGCGTACGCATCATGTATGTGCATGTACCCGCCGCCTGGATGGCGCTCTTTATTTATGTCTGTCTGGCCGGGGCCAGTGCGGTGGCGCTGATCTGGAAACATCCCCTGGCCGATCTGGCGGCCAAGGCGTCATCGCCCGTCGGCGCCTGTTTCACCTTTATCGCCCTTGCCACCGGTTCGCTCTGGGGCAAACCCATGTGGGGGGCCTGGTGGGTGTGGGACGCCCGGCTGACCTCGATGCTGATCCTGTTCTTTCTTTATCTCGGCCATATGGCGCTCGCCAACGCCTTTGAGGATTCCGAGCGCGGCGCGAAATCGGCGGCGATACTGGCCCTGGTCGGTGTCATCAACGTGCCGATCATCAAGTTTTCGGTGGATTGGTGGAATACCCTGCACCAACCGGCCAGTGTCGTGCGCATGGACGGCCCCGCCATTCACCCCTCGATGCTGACGCCGCTTCTTTTGATGGCAATTGCCTTTAGCGCCTATTACGTCACCGTTGTAATCCTGCGTCTGCGCAGCGAAATTCTGGCCCGCAAGATCCGCGCCCTGCGCATGATCCGGATTCAGGCCGAAGGCAAGGGGGAGACCGGCCCCTATATCCGGGAAATCTGAGGTAAGAGACCGCCATGCCAAACATGTTTCATATGGGTGAATACGCCGCCTTCGTCTGGCCCGCCTATGGCCTTACCACCGTCGTGCTGATTGCCTTGTTCGTCCTTTCCCTGCGTTCCCTGCGCCGACGCCAATGGGTGCTGGCCGATCTGAAAGAAGGCATGAAAGAAACCAGGGCCGCCGGACCGGCACCCCAGCCCGCCAACGACTGGCCGGACAGCGATGGGCCGGGAGCAACTCCATGAGCGGGAACGGAAACACGCCGCCGCCACAACCCGCTTCACCGCAAAAGAAAAGCCGGCCCATGACCCGCAAGCGGCGGCGTCTTTACATTGTCCTGGTCGCCATGGGATTTTTCTTTGCCGCCGGCGCGCTCGTTCTTTCGGCGCTGCGCGATAATCTCGTTTTCTTCTACAGCCCGACGGAAATTTTCGAGCGCGAGATGCAGCCCGGCCAGCGTTTTCGCATCGGCGGTCTGGTGGAAGAGGCCAGCGTTGTTCAGGCTTCGGGGGATATCTCTGTAATGTTCCGGATTACCGATCTCACCCAGACCGTGCCTGTGGTTTTTGCCGGCGTCCTGCCCGATCTTTTCCGCGAGGGCCAGGGCGTTATCGCCGAGGGGTCGCTGGACGAGAACGGAATCTTCCAGGCGACCAATGTTCTGGCCAAGCATGACGAGAACTATATGCCGCCCGAGGTTGCCGAGGCCCTGAAGAAATCGGGACACTGGCAGGAAGAGGCCGGACAGAACGGCTATGACGGGGAAAGCGGCGAGAACGCCGCTCCGTGAGTAACACGCCCCCGGGAAGGAACGCTCTTTAGATGGTTGCCGAATTAGGACATTTCGCCCTTATCCTCGCCTTCGTTCTGGCGATGGTCCAGGGAACGCTGCCGCTTGTCGGTGCTGCGCGGCGAGAACAGGGCCAAGACGATTTCGGATGGGCCGGCCTGGCGCGACCCGCCGCAATCGGTCAGTTCCTGTTCGTCACCCTGGCCTTTGTCTCCCTGACGGTTTCGTTCATTACCTCGGATTTTTCACTCAAGGTGGTGGTGGCTAATTCCAACTCGGCCCTGCCCCTGCTCTATAAAATTTCCGCCGTCTGGGGAAACCATGAAGGCTCGATGCTGCTCTGGGTTTTTATCCTCGCCCTGTTCGGCCTTTGCGTCGTTATCTTCGGCAAAAACCTTCCCCCCGGCCTGCGCACCAGAGTACTCTCCATTCAGGGCCTGATCAGTATCGGCTTCCTTCTTTTCATCCTCTTTACCTCCAACCCTTTCCTGCGCCTCGACCCCGCACCCCTTGACGGCCGCGACCTCAACCCGCTGCTCCAGGATCCGGGGCTGGCCTTTCATCCGCCCTTCCTCTATCTCGGCTATGTCGGTTTTTCCATGGCCTTTTCATTCGCCGTGGCGGCCCTGATCGAAGGCCGGGTCGACCCGGCCTGGGCGCGCTGGGTGCGGCCCTGGACCCTGGCCGCCTGGTGCGCCTTAACGCTGGGCATCGGGCTGGGGAGCTGGTGGGCCTATTACGAACTGGGCTGGGGGGGATTCTGGTTTTGGGACCCGGTTGAGAACGCCTCTCTTATCCCGTGGCTGGCGGGCACCGCACTGCTCCACTCAGCCACCGTGGTCGAAAAACGCGATGCCATGAAAAGCTGGACGGTGCTGCTCGCCATCCTCACCTTTTCACTATCGCTCATCGGCACTTTTCTGGTCCGTTCGGGCGTCCTGACCTCGGTCCACGCCTTTGCCACCGACCCCACCCGCGGGGTTTTTATTCTGGCCTTGCTGATTATCGTCATCGGCGGGTCATTGAGCCTGTTCGCCTGGCGTGCGCCGACCCTGAAGGCAGGCGGGATATTCTCCCCGGTATCGCGGGAAGGCTTTCTGCTGCTCAACAATCTGTTGCTTACCTGTGCTGCCGGCACGGTCCTGATCGGCACCCTTTACCCTCTCTTCCTCGACGCCGTGGGCGGGGACAAGGTTTCCGTCGGCCCGCCCTTTTTCAACGCCACCTTCCTGCCCATCGCCGTCCCTCTGGTTGTGGCGATGGTGATCGGTCCGCTGCTGTCCTGGAAACGCGGTGATTTGTGCCAGGCCCTGGGGCGGCTCACAATCGTTGCCGTTTTGACCCTGACCTGTGTCGCTGCCATCCTGTTCCATGACCGGGGCGGCCAGCCGCTGGCCGCGCTGGGGATGGGCATGGCGGCATGGCTTTTCTTCGGCACCGGAATGGAACTGGTCCAGCGCCTGCGGCTCGGCCGTATTCCGTTTGCCGAAAGCCGGCGCCGCGCCACCCATCAGCCCCGGGCCTATTACGGCATGGTCTTGGCCCATGCCGGTCTGGCCATAATTATCGCCGGCATTACCGGCGGCTCCATGTGGCGCACGGAGCGCATCCAGGCCCAGCATATCGGCGAGAGTGTCGAGGCCGCCGGATACAGCTTTGCACTGACCGATGTTGTGGCCGAAAGCGGGCCCAATTACACCATGGACATGGCCATGATCGAGGTTTCCCGGAACGGCCGCCTGATCGCCACACTGACCCCCGAAAAACGCATCTATGACGTATCCGCCATGCCGACGACGGAAGCCGCCATTCATTCCTCCCTTAAAGGCGATCTTTACGTGGCGCTCGGCGACCAGCAGCTTTCCGATGCCGGTGAGGAGGGGGCGTGGACGACGCGCATCTGGTTTAACCCCCTGGTGCCGTGGATCTGGGCCGGTTCCCTGATCATGGTGCTGGGCGGCCTGATCTCTCTGGCCGACCGCCGCCATCGCATCGGTGCGCCGCGGCGCGCGACCGAACGCGCCGCCGGGCGGCGGACCTAGGGGAGAACGACACCATGCGCTGGACCCACGCCCTGCCTGTTGTGATTTTCGCCCTTCTCGCGATCGCCTTCGCATTCGGGCTGACCCGCGATCCCGAAAGGCTGCCCTCGGCTTTGATCGACAAGCCGGCGCCACAATTTGATTTAGGTCCGATTGCCGCCGCCAGTCCAGGCGAAGAGCCGCTGGGCTTTGGGCTTTCCACCGCCGATCTCACCGCCGAGGGCGGCGTCGTGCTGGTCAATGTTTTTGCCTCATGGTGCATCCCCTGTCTGGCCGAGCATCCGCAACTGATGGCGCTGAACGAGAGCGGCATCGCGCCGGTTTACGGCATCAACAAAAAGGACAAGCCGGCGGACGCCCGGGACTGGCTGACGGAGAACGGCAACCCCTATACCCGCATCGGCGCCGACACCGATGGCCGGGCAAGTATCGAATGGGGCGTTTACGGGGTGCCCGAAACCTTTATCCTCGATAAGACCGGGCGTATCCGCTATCGCCATGTGGGGCCGGTCATGCCCCGGGACATGGAAAAAACCATTCTGCCCCTGATCGAAGAGATTGGAGAAAAATGATGCGTCTCCACCTGAAATTTCTTCTTGTTTCTTTCTTCGTCCTGCTCGCCTCTCCCGTCTCGGCGGTGGAACCGGGCGAGGAGCTCAGCGACCCGGCATTGGAAGCCCGCGCCAGAGAGATCAGCAAGGGCCTGCGCTGTCTCGTCTGCCAGAACCAGACCATTGACGATTCCGACGCCGATCTGGCCCGTGACCTGCGCCTCATTGTGCGCGAACGCCTGATGGAGGGCGACAGTGATGGCGAGATCATCGCCTATGTGCGCGAACGCTACGGTGATTTCGTTCTTCTGAATCCGCCGTTTTCCCTGGCCACATTGCTGCTCTGGGTCGGGCCGTTCCTGTTTCTGCTTTTCGCCCTTTTCGCCTGGTGGCGCTATTACGCCCGCCGCCGCGATAACGCCCCCTCAAGGGTCCCGCCGCCGCTAAGCAAGGCAGAACAGGCGCGTCTTGAGGCCTTGCTCAACGGCGACCAGAAAAAAGGAGGGGAATCATGACCGCCGCCAGCCTTCTCTTCTGGCCCCTGATTGCCCTTCTTGTTTCGGGCGCAGTGCTTCTTCTTCTCTCCGGCCTGTCCCGCGGCAGATCAAAAGACGGGGCTGAAAACGGCGGGCGCGGCGGCCATGACATGGCGGTCTATCGCGATCAGCTCAGCGAGCTCGATGCCGATCTTGAGCGCGGCCTGATCAGCGATCAAGAGGCCGAAGCCGCCCGTATCGAGATCGAACGGCGCCTGCTCGCTGCAGACCGTGACGCCGGTCATGACAGAAAACAGACTGCACAAACCGGCGCCGCCAAGACCCCTGTTTCACTTCGCCACCGCACGGCTGTGGCGATTGTGCTGGGTCTGCCGCTTCTCTCTTTTGGGCTTTACGGCCTGCTTGGTTCGCCCGGACTTCCCGACCTGCCTCTGGCCGAACGTGAAACAGAGCCCGCAGCCAGTCCCGCTTTCGACCCTGCCCAGATTGAGGGCATGGTCGCCCAGCTTGCCCAGAAACTTGAAACCGGGCCCGGTGACCCGCAAGCCTGGCGCATGCTGGCGCGCTCTTATCTGGTGCTTGAGCGCCCGCAAGAGGCGCAGGACGCCTATCTTCGCGGACGCGGCCATTTCCCCGACGACCCAGGGCTGCTTGCCGATCACGCCACCTTCATCACCGTCATGGCGACGCCGGAAGGCAGCTCCGACATGGTGGTGCCCGACGAAGCGGCCGCGATGTTTGAGCGGGTATTGACGATTGATCCCGAAAACGGCGAGGCCCTGTGGTTCTCAGGCCTGGCCGCCGTTCAAAACGGCGAGCCCAATCGGGCGGGCGCTTTGTGGGAACGGCTTTACGCGCTTATCCCGGTCGAATCGGAAGGCCGCGTGGGCTTAAGGGAACGCATCGACGCGCTGGGCGTTGAGGACGAAACTCCTTAAATTCAGGCTTTGGTTTCGGCGCTGCGACGATCCATGAGCGCCAGTCGGATTTTTGCCGTTACCGGGCCGATGGCAAAGCTCTGATCCCCTACGTAGCGTATCGGCCATAACCCGATGACGCTGTTGGTGAGGAACAAATCGTCACTGGCCAAAGCTTCTTTCAGGGAAATATCCGCCTGCCGGCAGGGAATACCCTTTTCCTCGGCGATTTCCATCACCAGGCCGCGGATGATTCCAGCCACCCCGCAGCGGGAAAGGTCCGGCGTCAGGAGAGTGCCGTCGTTGACGCAGAAAAGGTTTGTCATCACCCCCTCGATCACCCGCCCGGCCTCGTCACACATCAGCCCCTCGGCAATAGCAGGATCATCCCACTCGGCCCGCGCCAATACATTTTCCAGCCGGTTCATATGCTTGATCCCGGCGAGGCGCTTTTGCTCCGCCAGCCGGGTTTGGCAAACCACTACCCGAATTCCATCACGGGCAAAAGAGGCGGGATAATCGGGTGCGGCATGAAAAGAGACAACCCTGGTCGCCTCTATGGGATCGGGCATGCGATAGCCGCGCCCGCCCGTCCCCCGGGTCACCATGATCTTAAGTACACCGGCATCGACACCCTCGACGGCACGCTGGCCGTTGAGAAGAACTTCCACCTCATTGGCCAGGACATCGATATCGGGCGCCGGCAGAGCAAGGCGGGCACAGCCCTCAGCCAACCGCGCCATGTGGCGGTCCCAGAATTCGATGCGCCCGTTCGTCACACTCAGCGTCTCGAACAGGCCATCGCCGTATTGAAAGCCCCGGTCGGCCACCGGCACATTGGTAACCGCCTCTCCGTTGACAAAGACGCAGGGGGCGGGGAGGCCGACGCCGCCGGGCTCTTCTTCGGTTTGGCTTGCAGGTGGGTTGCTGTTGTTCACTCTTCTCTCCTGGTGCCACCCTGAGTCAGGGCGCGGAGAAGGCCGCGTGCCTTGGCGCGGGTTTCCTCCAGCTCTTTTTGAGGATCCGAATCGGCAACGATTCCGCCCCCGGCGCGAAACCTTACTTCGTCGCCCTGGCGCAGCATGGTGCGGATCAGAATATTTAAATCAAGGCTGCCGTCCCGGTTCACATAACCCATGGAGCCGGTATAAGGTCCGCGCCCTTCGGCCTCCAGCTCGGCGAGAATTTCCATGCACCGGACCTTGGGACAGCCGGTGATGGTGCCGCCGGGAAACACCGCGCGCACCACCTCCCCCGGTGTAATCGCGCCGACCAGCTCGCCGCGCACGTTGGAGACGATGTGATGCACATGGGCATAGGATTCCACCACCATCATCTCGTTGACGCGCACCGATCCGGGCACGCAGACCCGTGAGATATCGTTACGCTCCAGATCGACCAGCATGATGTGCTCGGCGCGCTCCTTTGGATGGCCGATCAGTTCCGACGACAGGGCGACATCGGTAATGCCGCTGGCCCCGCGCGGCCTTGTGCCGGCAATCGGCCGGGTCTGAACCAAATTGCCGCAGACCTCGATCAGGCGTTCGGGCGATGAGCTGACGATCGCCGTAGAGCCCAGCGTCGCCATGCCGGCAAAGGGTGCGGGATTGCGCCTGCGCAGACGGTCATAAAGCTCGCTATGGCTGATATCGGGGCGCAGCGTTCCCTTCCACAAGCGCGACAGATTGACCTGGAAAACATCCCCGGCAAAAACGTAATCGATGCATTGGCGCGCCCCGTTTAAGTGACGCTCGGGCGCATCTTCCTCCAATTCACCGGCAAGACAATTGTCTTCGACCACCAGGGGAGCGGGCGCTTGCTTACAGGCCCGGCGCAAATCCGCTTCCATATCGCCGAGAAGGCTTTCGCTTCCACTCTCCGCCATCAGGATCACTTCATCCGCCTCATGGTCGAAAATAATCGCTGCCGGAAAGCGGGTGGCAAAAGCTACCGGCATGTCGCCGGGGGCTTTGGGCAGGTTCAGGCTCGGCTCGACCTGCCCCGCCAGCTCATAGCCGAGATAGACAAACCAGCCACCGGTAAAGGGCGGTAAATTTTCATCTCTCTTGCGAGCAGGCAACTCCTGGGAGCGCCACCAGCGGTCGAAAGCATTGAGAAAATCATTATCTTCCCCTTCCCCATGCGGCCCCTCGATGCGGCCGTCGGCATCCAGGCGCAGAGTCTCGCCGGGAAAGGCGAAAAGGATATTATACCGGGCCTGGGGGGTGCCGGTGGCCGCGCTTTCGAGAAAATGGGGGTAACGTTCGGGCAGGAGATCATGGACGGCAAGGAGATCGGCCTTGCGCCCCGCCGGAATTTCAAGCCCGGCGACGGGCAGAACACGGCTACAGCAGGGCAATCCGGTTGCGCTCGGGCGTGTTGATAAAGGCTCTTGCACCAGCCTGGTTCTCCTGCAACTTGACTGCGGCCATAAATCGCCCCCCGACGACAGGGACAACTTACTCAATTCATGCCTGAAAGGCGATTTCTTACCGCGATTGGAAAGAGAAGAACAGGCTTGATTCTCAGCCCCCGCCTAACGCTTGCGGATTGAGATTTCAACCCGCCGGTTAAGCGCCCGGTTTTCAGGTGAATCGTTATCGACCAGGGGACGGCTATCGGCATAGCCCTCGGCGGTCACGCGGTCGGGTGCGATCTTTCCCGACTTTAATATCTGATGCACAACCGAGACCGCCCTGGCGGTCGAAAGGTCCCAGTTGGAACGAAAGCGGGTGGTCTTGATCGGCCGGTCGTCGGTGTGCCCGGCGACGATAATCTGTCCCTCGGCCTCCGTGAGAACGGAGATCAGCTTGTCCATAATTGGCAGGAAAGTTTCAGCCAGCTGTTCGCTGCCCGCCGGAAAGGCGATTTCATCGGTAAAGGTAATAACTGTCTGGTCGCCGGATTCCTCGACGCTGATCTGTTCGCCTTCAATTTCGCTGGCCATGACCCGGCGCAGGTTTTCCTGAACTTCCATGGCCGCCGCCTGGTCCTCGGCTATGTCTTCCGGTAATGCCTCGGGCGCCTCGATCTCCATCGGGGTTTGGCCGATCACTTCCGGCAGATCAATTGAAACCACAGGCTTGGGCGTGACCTGTTTGATATGCTTACCGGTGAAAAAACCTTCCACCTCAACCATGCCGGAAAGCCGGCTCAAGGCGCTCAAACCGAAAGAGTCGCTCATCGCCCCGGCGATTTTCTTATAGCGCTCCACATCCATCGTCGAAAATGAGAGAAGCAGGACGAACATGGTCAACAGCAAGGCCATCAAATCAGCGAAGGTGACCATCCAGGGTGGCGCGCCGCCGCTTTTTTTTGGGTTTTCCGCCATCGCGCCTATTCCTCTTCGATGGGCGGTTCTTCCTCGTCCATCGGCTTGGAACGCTGGGATTCGGGGAGATAAACCTCCAGCAATTCCTCAATCACATTGGGATTCTGACGATCATGGACTTCAAGTATGCCCTCAAGAATGAGTGACTTGCTGACCCGCTCCTGTTCGGTTTTCGAGGCCAGCTTGTCGGCGATCGGCAGGGCGATCAGATTGGCGATCAAGGCGCCGTAAAGGGTGGTGAGAAGGGCGATTGCCATGGCCGGGCCGATCGACTGGGGGTCCTCCATGTTGCTCAACATCTGCACCAGACCAACCAGCGTCCCGATCATGCCGAAGGCAGGCGCCGATTCGCCGATCCCGCGGAAAATTTTCTCGCCCTGTTCGTGGCGGCGGATCGTCAGCTCCATCTCGCCGGTCATCGCCTTGCGCATCACATCGAAATCATAGCCGTCGACAAGGAACTGAATTCCCTTGCCGAGAAATTCATTCCTGGCATCGATCTGGTCAAGCGCCATCGGGCCTTCTTTACGCATCACCTTGGCGCATTCGAGAATCGTGTCGAGAAGCTCCCTCGGCTGGCTTTTCTCGTTGACGAAGGCGGCCTTGATGCCGAGCCAGAGAGCGACAAAGACAGTGGACAGGGGAAACTTGATCAGGGTCGCGGCAAAGGTGCCCCCGACAACGATCAGAAAGCCGGGGATATTGATGAAAATCCACATGTCGGAGCCGGTCATCACCGCAAGGGCGACAACCGTGATGCCGATAACCAGCCCGAGAAGCGTGGTAATGTCCATAACGCCCCTATTCCCTGGTCTGTTCCCATTCCCTGGCCAGGGCCGCTTAAAAAGCCCTCTGCCAACCCTCTCATCTCCGGCGGAGATTTATTCCTCTGGAAAAACAATCATAGTCTATTCCAGGCCTTGTAAACATTCCCTTATTTTCGATCCGGCTTTTTTGACGGCAATATCATCCACTTGGACATAAACACGGCTTTAGTGTTGAATAGAACCTTGCCCTGAATGATTAGGGGCCGTGTCGTATAGGGCTATAAGGGGAAACCGGGGGGGCCATGGCTGATATTCTGGTTATCGACGACGACGAAGACCTCAGGAACACCATCATTACCCTGATCGAAAGTGTGGGGCATACGCCCCATGGCGCCGCCGACGGCGCCGAAGGTCTGGCAATTCTTGGGGCGACTAAAATCGATATCGCCATCACCGATATCGTCATGCCCGAGAAGGAAGGCATTTCCACGATCATCGACATAAAGCGTGATTTTCCCAATATCGGGATCATCGCCATAACCGGCTATCAGGATTCCTATTTAACCTACGCCCAGCAACTCGGCGCCGATCTGGCGATACGCAAACCTCTCGATCTGCCCGTCTTGATGGAGCATATTGAGGATCTTATTGCCAAGAAATCCTCGAGCGCCTGAACACCCTTTTCCGGCCGGAAACCAAACCTATGTTCTGTCTCATACGGCCACCGGCCGTCGAATCCTTCCGCTTCGCGACGACCTCGATCACCCTTCCCTTAGGGCTCGCCTATATCGCCGCCGCCCTGGAGACCGGGGGACGGCCCCTCTGCGTCATCGATGCGGTCGGTGCGGGCCCCGATACTCACACTGCCTATTACAAGGGTTATCTTCTCGGCCTGACGATTGAGGAAATCGTTCTACAAATTCCCGCCGCGGCGACCTGCGTCGGCATTACCGTCGTCTTTACCCATGAATGGCCCGCCGTGGTGCAGCTGGTGGAGCACATCAAGACGGCGCGGCCGGATCTGCCGGTGATCCTTGGCGGCGAACATGTTACTGCGATGCCGGAATTCTCGCTCAAAACCTCAGCCGCCGATATCCTCGTTCTCGGCGAGGGAGAGGAGACCATCCTCGAGCTTGATGAGGCCCTGGAAAGCCGGTCTTCCCTTGAAGCCATTGCCGGCATTGCCTGGCGTCACGGCGACGAGATCATCGTCAACCCCCGCCGCCTGCGGCGCACCGACATCGATTCCATCGCCCCACCGGCCTGGCATCTCTTCGACATCGAGACCTATCACGCCCATCGCTTCGTCGGCGGCATGTATTCCTCCCAGACCACCATTCCCATCCTCGCCACCCGGGGCTGTCCCTATCAGTGCACCTATTGTTCGGCGCCCAATATGTGGACGCCGCGCTGGATACCCCGCGACCCCAAACGGGTGGTCGATGAAATTGCCGGGTACGTAGAAACCTATGGGGCCGGTAATTTCCCCTTCCAGGACCTCACCGCCATTGTCAAAAAAGACTGGATCGTCGCCTTCTGCACTGAAATCCTCGATCGCGGCCTCGACATCTCCTGGCAGCTTCCCACCGGCACCCGCTCGGAAGCCATCGACGGGCAGGTGGCCGAACTGATGGCCCGTTCAGGCATGGTCAGCATGGCCTATGCGCCGGAATCCGGGTCCGACACGACGCGCCGCCTGATCAAGAAAAAGATGAAGGCGGAAAACCTGTTTGAGAGCATCCGCGCGGCAGCGGCCGCCGACCTCAACGCGGCGATTTTCCTGGTCATCGGCTTTCCCCATGACAGCCCGGAATCTCTGGCCGAAAATCTCGCCTTTATCGACCGTCTGGCCGAAGCCGGCGTGACCGATCTGTCGGCGGGCTATTACATGGCCCTGCCTGGCACCGAGCTGTTCCACAGCCTGTACGATTCCGGACAAATCCACCTGGACCGGGCCTATTTCCGCCATATTCTCGACAGTCTGGCGCTCGTCCCCTCCCAGAGCTATTGCCCGGAATTGAGCCGCTTCGCCCTGATGGTGTGGAAAATCCGCCTGCTCATGGGTTTTTATAAAGCCAAGCACCGGGTTGTCGGGCGCAGCGTGTGGGCCGGTCTGCGCCGGATCATCGAGAGTTTTCACCCCGACAGCCACGAGACCCGGCTCCAATCGGCCTTTCGCAACGGCATGACCAGCGCCTTGACCACCCTCGCCTGCGCCTTCAAAAGGCGCTGGATGCCACGCCAGGAAGAGGCGGCAATGTTCGCCCGCTGGGACGATATCTATCGCCAGATCCGCGAGGAAAAACGCCGCCAGGGCACGCTTATCCCCGCACCCGCCGACACCACGCAAATTCACAAAGGCAACGTCATCGACCTTTTGCGCAAGGGCCACGAAACCCAACAGGTGTTTAAAGCCTGAGTGGTTTTTCTGGACTCCCTCTCCCCGCCCATGATTAGGTTTTCAGGCAGGGCGGGCTTGTCGCTGGCCCATAGGGGGGAGATAGAAACAATAGAAACATGAGCCAGGCCGATATCGAACGCTTCATCGCCGACATCAAGGACAATGCCGAAATGCTGGACGTGCTGAAGGCAGGCTCAACCGGCTTGGCCCATGTCGTCGATTACGCCGAATCGAAGGGCTATGACATTTCGACAGAGGACGCGAAAGCCTATATCTCCGAACAAGCCAAGCGGGACCTTACCGACGAACAGATCGACCAGGTCGCCGCCGGCAAGGGCCACCATCACCGTTCTCAGCAATCCACGGTCAGCACTTCATCAAGCGCCGCGGCTGCCACGACCAATGTGAATGTCACCCATACGGCCACCAACACGGTCGAAGCGGCGCATTCGTACACAACCGCCGTTATCGTCGCCGAAGCGGCCGCTGTTTTGACCTGACGGAATCGAACCGCCGGACCCACAAACTCAACGGCTTGATAACGACAAAAACCTGAAAGGTTTGGTGGAGCCGAGGGGAATCGAACCCCTGACCTCCACGTTGCGAACGTGGCGCTCTCCCAACTGAGCTACGGCCCCGGGCATAGCCCGCGGGAATATCCCGGGCAATGCGGGCGGATAATGTGTCGGCCCCCCCGCTTATGTCAAGGATTCCAGCGCCACCCCCTGAAACATCCCCGGCCCCCGCCGCCGTGCCATACCGCTCAAGCCGCCTTGAACCGGGCGGCGAGGGAGGCTAGGTTTCAATGCGCTGTATCATTCCCGCTCCGGCAACAAAAAGGGCTTATCCCGTGGTTAATCCTCTCGTTTCCCTTATCGCCACCGTCATCAGCCTTTATATCTGGCTGCTCATCGCCTCGGTGGTGTTGAGCTGGCTGGTCAGCTTTAACGTGGTTAACACCTCAAACCGCTTTGTCTACATGATCGGTGATTTCCTCTATCGCATCACCGAGCCGGCCCTGCGGCCGATTCGCCGCTATATCCCCGATCTCGGCGGGCTCGATATTTCACCGGTCATCCTCATTCTGCTGCTGATATTCCTGAAAAACACCCTTTTCTACTACTTTGGCTGAAGACAAATCAGCCCCGACCCTCTCTTTCCCCTTCACAAAAACGTCGCGGGGGCTTAAGTTCGCGCTCCGTTTGACCCCCCGTGCATCATCCGACCGTTTCGGCGGGGTTGATCTGGATGAAAACGATGCGCCGATCCTCAAGGCCGGTGTTACCGCCATGCCCGAAAACGGCAAGGCCAACGCCGCTTTGATCCGGCTTCTCGCCAAGACGTGGCGGGTGGCGAAAACCAGCATCACGATCACCCGCGGCGCATCCAATCGCCGCAAGGTGATTGAAATCGCCGGGGACCCAATCGCCCTGGCAGAACAATTTGAGCAATGGATGAGGGAAAAGAATGTCTGAGGCAAAAATTATCGACGGCAAGGCTTTCGCCGAAAAAGTCCGCGCCGGCGTCGCCCGCAAGGCGGCGATCCTGAAAGAGCAACACGGGCTCACCCCCGGCCTGGCCGTGGTGCTGGTCGGCGAAGACCCGGCGAGCCAGGTCTATGTCCGCAACAAGGCCAAGCAGACCGTTGAAGTCGGCTTTCAGTCTTTCGAGCACAAGCTCGACGTCACCACGTCCGAGGCCGATCTTCTGGCGCTGGTCGACAAGCTCAACAAGGATGATGCGGTCAACGGCATCCTCGTGCAATTGCCGCTCCCCGATCACATCGACAGCCAAAAGGTTCTCGACACCATTGAGCCGGCAAAAGACGTCGATGGTTTTCACGCCGTCAATATCGGCCGATTGTGGTCGGGCATGGACGCGCTGGTTCCCTGCACGCCGCTCGGCTGTTCGCTGATGCTCAAAGACACATTGGGCGACCTTTCCGGTCTTAACGCCGTTGTCGTCGGGCGTTCCAACATTGTCGGCAAGCCGATGGCGGCGCTCCTCATCAAGGAAAGCTGCACCGTCACCGTCGCCCATTCGCGGACCAAGGACCTTCCCGCCGTCTGCCGCGAAGCCGATATTCTGGTTGCCGCCGTTGGCCGCCCGGAAATGATCAAGGGCGATTGGGTGAAACCCGGCGCCACGGTCATTGATGTCGGCATCAACCGCATCGACGCCCCGGAAAGGGGCGAGGGCAAAACCCGCCTCGTCGGTGATGTTGAGTTTGAAAGTGCGGCCAAGGTCGCCGGCGCCATCACCCCGGTTCCCGGCGGTGTCGGGCCGATGACCATCGCCTGCCTCCTGGTCAACACGCTGACCGCCACCTGTCGCCAGAAGGGCATCGACGAGCCCGCATAACACGGCGATTTACATATTTGGCGACACTGAAGAAGGGCGGCGCAGAGAGTAAACAGATCATGTTCGAGCAGGAAACAAATCTGGTCTTCGCCGCCCTTTTCTTCATCATCAGCCATATCGGGCTGGCCACCGAACCGATGCGCGGCATCCTGATCAAAGCCTTTGGCCGGACCTTTTATTTTTTTCTTTTCTCCATCGTCTCGATTGTCGCGCTGGTCTGGCTGATGATCGCCTTTGCCGGCGCGCCCTATGCGCAGATCTGGTCGCCGCCGGGGGAGCTGCGCTATGTGCCGCTTGCCATCATGCCCTTTGCCTGCCTTTTTTTCGTCGCCGGGATTTCGACCTCCCACGCGACGGTGCTCTCAGACGGCAAACTGTCAAAATCGGCGATTGAGACGCTGGGAATCTTACGCATTACCCGCCATCCCCTCATGTGGGCCTTTGCCCTGTGGGGGCTCTCCCATATGGCGGCTAACGGAAACCAGGCCGATCTTATTCTTTTCGGCACCGTCACCATCCTCGCCCTGGTCGGCATGGTGCGCCTTGATTCCAAGCACAAGAAAACTCAAGGAGCACGGTTCGAAGCCCTGGCCGCCACAACGTCCCTCATCCCCTTTGCCGCCATTCTTTCCGGGCGCAATAAACTGGCATTAAAGGAAATCGGTGTCTGGGAAATCGCCGGGGCGCTGGCCCTCTACGCCGCCCTCATCCTCGGCCACCAATGGGCGCTCGGCGTCTCGCCGCTGCCGGTGTGAGCACAAAAAAACGGGGGCGTGATGCCCCCGCTTTAAACACAGAATAAAACGAACCGTCTGCCTAATCGTTCCGCAGTTTCTTCATCAGCCGCAGGCGGAGCGCATTGAGCTTGATGAAGCCGCCGGCATCCTTCTGGTCGTACACCTCATCTTCTTCAAACGTGGCATGGGCCGAACTGTAAAGGCTGAAGGGCGATTTGCGCCCCTCGACAGAGGCCCGCCCCTTGTACAGTTTGAGCCGCACCGTGCCGGTAACGTTCTGCTGGCTTTCGTCGATCAACTTTTGCAGCATCTCGCGCTCAGGGGAAAACCAGAAGCCGTTATAAACCAGCTCGGCATAGCGCGGCATCAGCTCGTCTTTGAGATGGGCCGCGCCCCGGTCCAGGGTCAGGCTCTCGATACCGCGATGGGCGGCGAGCAGAATGGTGCCGCCGGGCGTTTCGTAAACGCCCCGGGACTTCATGCCCACATAGCGGTTCTCGACAATATCGTCGCGGCCGATGCCGTTGGCCCCGGCGAGATCGTTGAGCCGGGTGAGGAGCGCCGCGGGGCCGAGCTTTTTCCCGTCAACCGCCACCGGGTCGCCGGACTTAAACTCGATCTCGACAAAAGTCGGCTGATCGGGTGCCGCCTCGGGCGATACCGAGCGGGTAAACATGTCTTCGTCGGGGCCCACCCAGGGGTCTTCCAGCACCTTGCCCTCATACGAGATGTGCAACAGATTGGCGTCGGTGGAGTACGGGGCCTCGCCGCGCTTGTCCAGGGGCACGGAGATCTTGTGAGTTTCGGCGTATTCGATCAGCTTTTCCCGCGAATTGAGATCCCATTCCCGCCACGGGGCGATCACCTTGATATCGGGATCAAGGGCGTAATAGCCGAGCTCAAACCGCAACTGGTCGTTGCCCTTTCCCGTCGCCCCATGGGCCACCGCATCGGCCCCCACTTCATGGGCGATTTCGATCTGCCGCTTGGCGATCAGGGGCCGGGCGATTGAGGTGCCGAGCAGATAAACGCCCTCGTAAACCGCATTGGCCCGGAACATCGGATAGACGTAATCGCGGACAAACTCGTCGCGCAGATCCTCGATGAAGATTTCCTTTACCCCCATCTGCTCGGCCTTTTCCTTGGCCGGGCCGAGCTCTTCGCCCTGGCCGAGATCGGCGGTGAACGTCACCACCTCGCAGCCATAGACATCCTCGAGCCAGCGCAGGATGACACTGGTGTCCAGCCCGCCGGAATAGGCGAGAACGACTTTTTTGACGCTTCCTTTTTTTGCCGCGCTCATGGGTAAAATCCGTCCGTCAGATAAAAAGAGAATGGTAAGCGGCGCAGTATAGGCAAAGTGCGCCCGGCGGCAAGTCTAGTAAGCTAAAAGGCCGCCTTATCCCGCACCAGGCGCCGCGCCGTCCCGGCGCTGAGAGGCTCTCACCCTTTGGCTTTCCGATTTAAGCTGGCCGCAGGCGGCCATGATATCCTGGCCGCGGGTGACGCGCACCGGCGAGGAATAACCGGCGTCATTAACAATGTCGGCGAACGCCTTGATCGCCCTTTTGCCCGAACACTCAAACGGCGCGCCGGGCCAGGGATTAAACGGGATCAGATTAACCTTGGCCGGCAACCCTTTTAAGAGCCGCACCAGTTCGCGGGCGTCCGCCGGGCTGTCGTTAACGCCTTTAAGCATCGCGTATTCGAATGTAATGCGCCGGGCGTTGCTGGAAGCGGGATAGTCGTTGCAGGCTTTGAGCAATTCGGTGATCGGATATTTGCGGTTGATGGGCACCAATTGGTCCCGCAGATCGTCGCGCACCGCGTGGAGTGACACCGCCAGGTTAACCCCGAGCTCTTCCCCGCAGCGCTCGATCATCGGCACCACGCCGGCGGTCGAAAGCGTAATGCGGCGTTTCGAAATGGCGATGCCTTCATGGTCCATGATGATCTTTATCGCCGCCGCCACATTGTCGAAATTATACAAGGGCTCGCCCATGCCCATCATGACGATATTGGAGAGCAGCCGCCCCTCCTTGGGCGACGGCCACTCGCCCAGCTCATCACGGGCCAGCATCACCTGGCCGACAATCTCAGAAGGTGTCAGGTTGCGCACCATGGTCTGGGTGCCGGTATGACAGAACTGGCAATTCAGGGTACAGCCGATTTGGGAAGACACGCATAAGGCCCCACGGTCTTTTTCTGGAATATGCACAGATTCAACTTCATTGCCGTCATCGAGACGCAACAGCCATTTCCGTGTCCCGTCGGTCGATTCCTGTAATGTCGCCGTTTTGGGCCGCGCCAACGTAAAATGTTCGGGAAGTTCGGCCCTAAAAGCTTTTGACAGGGTCGTCATCTGGTCGAAGTCACGGGCCCCCTGGTAATAAACCCAATGCCAGAGCTGCTTGGCGCGAAAGCCGGGCGCACCCATATCCGACAGGGCGAGCGCCATCTCGTCACGGGTCATGCCAACCAGTGAGGGCAGGGGATTGGAGTCAGTTGCAGATAAATCGTTCATCAGAAGAGTGATATAGGGGGGAACGCCGCCCGAACAACCCAAATCGTTCGCCAGGGGGGCGGGATTATTTGCCGCAGGCCTTCGACGCCGCTTTAAAGGCCGAGGAAAAACCGGTCAGGGAAAAGACATCCGTCGTTTGGGTGCCCCGCGAAGACATGCCCTTCACGGTCATTTTCAGGCCCCGTTTCATGGCGATCACAAAGGCCCGGTCGGCGGCCTCGTTAAAGGCCCAGGCCTTGTCGCCATCGGTGAAAAGCTCGAATTCACTGCCGCCGATCTTGACCAGCACATCGCTGTCTACCTTATAGGTATAGCCGGCGATGACGTTGATTACGGCCGCCCCCTTGCGCTTTGCGTAATGGGTGACCAGAAAGTGCACCTCGCCGCGCTTGGTGTATTTGCCGGTGGATTTCACCGGTTGGCTGGCGAGGTAACAGACCTTGCCCTCGCCGTCATCGAAGGTAAAAACATTCCAGTCGGAATAGGTGCCGAAATGCGCCGGCTCACCGGCCCATGACGAATCGCCCGGCAATAGCGGCAGTAAAAGGGCAAAGGCGAAAAGGGCTGCTTTTAAGGCGGTGTTCTCGAAGGATTTAAAGGTGGTTTTCATCTGGTGTAGGTTACTTTCTTGATAAACAATGGCTCTTTCCCCCTACCCCGCGGGGTGAGTTTAACCCGGCGCGCCCCCCTATTTCACTCCCTTTTCCCCTTTTTTGTGAGGCCGTTTCAGGCGCCGCAGCACCGGTTCGCCGTGGGCGTGGTCGGGCAGTGGAGTCGGCTTGGCTCCCGGCATCACCGGTCGCAAGGGAAAGCGGCCGAGGTTAATCATCCGGTCGTACATGACGATGGCTCCGGCGACCGCCACATTGACGCAAAAGGCGGTGGGGATTTTTATCACGAAGTCACAGGCCGCCGTCATTTCCGGCGACAGGGAGCCGCGCTCAGGCCCCAACACATAGGCGCAGGATTCCGGGTGGCGGAAACTGGGCAGATCAACGGCGTCCTCCGTCAGCTCAATACCGACCAGGGCGCAGCCCTTCGGCAGGGCCATCGCTTCCAAGTCGGGATAGGTATAATAGGGAAGCTGGGAAAAGGCCTTCGAGGTATCGGCGAGCTCCACCTCCCGGCGCTCGAAAATCGCGTCGACGGTGAAAACGAAGCTCGCCCCGAAGGCGTGCGCCGTGCGGAACAGACTGCCCGCATTCATCGCCTTGCTCATGCGCTCGGCGCCGATGCCGAAATATCCTCTCATGGCGGGCACCATGCCGCCGAAGACGGTTTGGGGCAAGTCCTATCAGCACATCCCTTCAAAGGGCTATACTGTCGGGGCTTTTTTGGAAATTGCACCCAGAGGAGGCCCCTCATGCTCTCGATCGAACATCAGGACGGCGATTTCGTCCATCTGCGCGCCACCGGCAAACTGACGACGGAAGATTATCGTGGAACCATTCCCCTGCTTGAAGCCATCATCACGGAAAACGCCCCCCTGCGGGTATTGATCGACGCCAGGGGCATTGAGGGGGTGGAGGCCGGCGCCCTGTGGCTCGACGCCAAGTTCGACATGAAACACGGGAGCGACATCGCCCAGATCGCTTTTGTCGGCGACCAGGCATGGGAGAAATGGCTGACCAAAATTTTCTCGCCGATGTTCAAGGGCGAGGTCCGTTATTTCGACGCCGCCGAGATGGCCGCGGCTGAAAGCTGGATCAACGACGCCCGATAGACGACACTTGAGCAATGGCCCGGTTCTCCCTCTTGCCCCGATCCCTTGCCGATTTCGGCGGCTCTTTGCCCGCGTCCTTGCGCGGGGCGGGCTGGATGTTGCTTTCAGCCGCCTGTTTCGCCGTCATGGCGTCGATGATCCGCGCCTCGGCAAACAGCCTTCATCCTTTTGAGATCGCTTTTTTCCGCAGTTTCTTCGGCTTTCTCATCCTCGCCCCCTGGTTGATGCGCTCGGGCCTCGGGATATTGAAAACCCGGCGCATCGGCTTTTATACCCTGCGTGGAATTACCGGGGCGGTGACCATGCTCGCCTGGTTTATGGGCCTCTCCCTGATGCCGCTGGCCGAAGCCGTAGCGCTGGGCTTTACCGTGCCCCTGTTCGTCACCCTGGGCGCGGCGCTTTTTTTCGGCGAAAGGATGCACACCCGGAGAATCCTGGCGCTGATTGCCGGGTTTCTCGGCGCCCTGATTATCCTGCGGCCGGGAAGCGGGCTTTTCGATCTCGGGGCGGCTGTTATTCTTTTCTCCGCGCTCACCATGGCCTCGGCTAATCTGATGGTCAAGGAACTGGCCCGCACCGAACCGGTACAGGCGGTTGTCACCTACATGACCATCTTCATGGCGCCCCTGACCCTGATCCCGGCGCTGTTCGTCTGGCGTAATCCGGACAGCCAAGAACTGGTCTTTCTTTTTGTTCTCGCCGCCTTCGCCACATTGGGCAACTACGCCATGACCCGGGCGGTCTCTACCGCCGACGCCTCGGCGGTCATGCCGTTTGATTACGCCCGCCTGCCCTTTGCCGCCCTGATCGGCTATATGGTCTTTAGCGAATTGCCCGATCTGTGGACCTGGGTCGGGGCGGGGATCATAGCCCTGGCGACGCTCTTCATCGCCCACCGGGAGGCGCTGGCCGAACGGCGTTCCGGCGGCGGCGGTCACGGAAATGATGGGGAAATGGGAAAAAAGGAAAAAACTATTTAAAATGAACGGCCTGAACCCTTTTCCCCAACGCACCTCTGAGGCCTTGTCCGGCTGGTGGGCGGCCCAGCCCGCCAATTTGCGGGGGGCGGCCTGGCAAGTGCTGTCCAATCTTTGTTTTGCCCTGATGGCGGTCGGAATCAAGGTCGCCGGCGACAACATCGAGAGCTTCGAGATCGTTTTTTTCCGCTGTCTTTTCGGCCTTTTACTGACCCTGCCTTTTCTCCTCAAAGCGGGCCGGGGGGCCTTTCGCATGCATCGGCCGGAACTTCATCTGCTCCGGGCGCTCACCGGCATCGGAGCGCTTTCCTGCGGCGTTTACGCGATCACCCATCTGCCCCTGGCCGAGGCCCTGACCCTGGGCTTTACCAAGACCTTTTTCATCCTGCCCCTGGCCATTCTGGTTCTCGGTGAGACGGTGCCCCGGTGGCGCTGGGCGGTCACCGCGCTGGGCTTCGTCGGCGTCCTCATCATCCTGCGGCCCGACGCAGACGGTGTCGATCCGGCGGCCCTTATCGCCTTGCTCGGCGCGGCGCTGGTGGCCGGCGTCGTCATTCTTTTGCGCATCCTGGCGCGCAGCGAGCGGATACCGACCATTCTTTTTTATAACGGCATTCTTACCACTGTGGTTTCGGCGCTGCCCGCCTATCTGGTCTGGCGCATGCCGGACGGGGAAACCCTGATCCTGCTTTTCGCGATCGCGGTCTGCGGTGTTTGCGGCCAGGCCTCCAACATCCACAGCTATCGCGATGGCGAGGCCGCAGCATTGGCGCCTTTCGGTTATCTGCGGCTGATCATTGCCGGCTTTTTGGGCTTCATATTGTTTGGTGAAATCCCCGACAGCTGGACCTGGGCCGGGGCTTTGGTGATCGTCGCCAGCACCCTCTACATCGCCCTGCGCGAGGCGAGAAGCGGCCGGAAACCACAACTATAATCGCATTATACTGTTATTTATCAATGGTTTATAGAGTTAATGCTAGATTAAGATTGAACTGTCCCATTGCCTGGCCACGGCCCTGTAACGTCACCTGCGGATGAAGATTAGTTATGGTTAACAATAATTAACCATAACTTCTTCAAGTCATCTCTGATGTTTTCTTATCCCCTTGGCCCGCGCCCCGCGAATGGGTATCGTTTTCCCATGACCCCCGTCCCCGGAACCTCGGGGGTCCCGAAAATCCGGAGAGAAGAGCGATGACGGCACAGATGAATTTCGCCGCGCCACCCGATCTGGCCGGGATCGAGCTCCTGGCCCGGGCCGAGCTCGACCGGCTTCCCCCTGTCCTGCGCCGTCACACGCAAGAGGTGATTTTACGGGTCGATGAATTTCCCGACCCGGAGACCGAGCGTGAAATGCGGATTGAGAGCCCCTTTGATATCCTCGGTCTCTATCGCGGCGTTGCCATGGCTGACAAAAGTATCAGCGACATTCCAGCCGATATCGATATGATCTTTCTCTACCGTCGGCCGATCCTCGATTACTGGTGCGAGACAGGCGAAGAATTGCAGGAAATTATCCGCCATGTCCTGATCCACGAGATCGGCCACCATTTCGGCTTTTCAGACGCCGATATGCTGCGCATAGAAAAAGATCTCTGACGCCGAGGCGCCGACAAAAACGGGAGTCCAGCCATGCCACCGGTTAAAGCCCTGCCCGCCAAGTCCCTTTATCAACGATGCGATAAAAAAGCGCTCGGCTTCATGACCACCGACGAGCTGAAGCCCTTGGAAGAACTGATTGGCCAGGAGCGGGCGGTCGAGGCCCTCCATTTCGGAATCGGCATCCGCCGCGAGGGCTATAACATCTTCGCCCTGGGGCCGGAGGGCACCGGCCGTCACACCCTGGTGCATCACTTTCTGTCGAAAAAAGCGGCCACAGAGCCGCTGCCTTCGGATTGGTGTTACGTCAATAATTTTGCCAAACCCCACAAGCCCCGGGCCCTGGAGTTGCCACCCGGTCGAGGCGCCATTCTGCGCGACGACATGAAACAACTGGTCGAAGAGCTCGTCTCCGCCATCCCCGCCGTCTTCGAAGGCGAGGATTACAACACCCGCAAACAAGCCATCGAGGATCAGTTCCAGGAACGGAATGAACGCGCCTTTGAGGAAATTCACAAACGCGCCCGCAAACAGAATATTTCGCTCTTGCGCACCCCCGCCGGAATGGCGCTCGGCCCGATGCGCGACGACCATGTTTTGAGCACTGCGGAATTCCACAAACTGCCCAAAAAAGAACAGGAGCGTCTGCAATCAGCCATGGAATCCCTGCAGGCGGAACTCGAAGAAACCCTCCAGAAGGTGCCCCTGTGGAACCGGGAAAAGCGCGAAAATATCCGTGCCCTTGATCACGAAGTCACCCGTTTCGCCGTCAACCATATGATCCGGGACCTGCGGGAAAAATACGCTGATACGCCCGAAGTCACTGAATACCTGGACGAGGTTGAGCAGGACATCATCGCCAGCGCCTCGGATTTTATTACCGCCGCGCAAGAACCCGATACATCAATGCCCCTGCCGTTTATTCAGCAGGCCCCCCAGCCCTCCTTTCAGCGATATATGGTCAATCTGCTGGTCGATAACAGGCACCACAAACCATTACTCAGGAGAGCCACTTGATTCGCGTTCTTTTCGTCTGCACAGGGAATATATGCCGTTCGCCGACGGCCGAGGCCGTCTTTCGCCACATGGTCGAGGGCCAAAAGCTCGGCCATGCGATTGAGACGGATTCCTGCGGCATCACCGACTTTCACGAAGGCGAGCCCGCCGATGCCCGTTCACGGGAGACTGCCGCCCTTCGCGGCTTTGATATGAGCGGCCTCCACGCCCGGCGTCTTCTGGCCAGTGACTATGAACGTTTCGACTATCTGCTCGCCATGGACGGCTCGCATCTGCGCGAAATTATCGACCGCGGCAAGCGGCTCAAGGCCGACCTTGACCCCGAAAGGGCGCGGCTGTTCATGGATTTCGCCCCCCAGGTCGCATTGCATGATGTCCCCGACCCCTATTACGGCGGCGATGACGGTTTCGAGCGGGTTCTCGACATGATTGAGGCGGCATCAAAGGGCCTGATAGAGGCCATCCGCCGCGACCACCTTTAATCGCCGTGCCCGGCAAACCGAAATTTTATCAGACCATCGAAACCGTCACCGGCGAGGACGTCACCCACCACACGCCTCTCGGCGGCGGCTGCGTCAGCGAGGTCTATCGCATCGATTTATCCGACGGCAACCGGCTTGTCGCCAAGGTCGCAAACGAAAGCAGCGGCCCGGATAACGATCTGGCGCTGGAAGGCTGGATGCTGGAAACCCTGAAAGCGCGCAGTCGCCTTCCGGTTCCCACCGTTCTTCACGCCACCGATACCCTGCTGCTGATGGACTACATTGAGGGTGGGGGGGAGATAGGAGAAGCGGCACAGGAACACGCGGCTGAACTCCTGGCCGATCTGCACGGTATCACGGCACAGAAGTTCGGCCTTGAGCGGGACACGCTGATCGGTGGGATCAAACAGCCCAATCCTTTAAGCGAGTCCTGGCCGGAATTCTTTCGCCACCATCGTCTCCTTTATATGGGCCGTCAGGCAATGGCGGCGGGCCGCCTTCCCGGCCCGGTGATGGATCGCCTTGACCGGTTTGCCGCCCGTATTGAGGAGTGGATTGGAGACACTGGCGAACCGGCATTGATTCACGGTGACATGTGGGGCGGCAATGTCCTGGCCAGGGGCGGGCGCATCGCCGGTTTTATCGATCCCGCCATATATTATGCCGACCGTGAGATCGAGCTCGCCTTTTCCACCCTGTTTTCCACCTTCAGCGAGGCCTTTTTCCGCCGTTACCGCGAAATACGCCCCATTGCCCCGGGTTTCTTCGAGGAAAGGCGGGATATCTATAATCTCTATCCTCTGCTCGTCCATGTGCGGCTGTTCGGCGGCGGATATGTCCATAGTGTCGAGCGCACCCTCAGCCGGTTCGGCCTATAGGGTTTTTTTGCCCCCTTTGAAAACTTGCAGAAATGCCGCGTGATTAGCGTTTTTTTTAATATATACTCGTAAAACCACTTTCCGGGAGAGGAATAGCCCTCCCCATCGAGATGACGGAGAATGAGTCTAAATGGCCCAGTTGCCCAGTTCCGAAGCATCGGAAGAAAAGCTGATCGAGTTCGACCACCCGTTTTTCGAAAAGATGAAAGAGGGTTATTTCCGCAAGGCCAGCGACGGTGTGGCGCCGGAAAACGAGAGAGAGGATAAATCATGGGGCCCGCCGGATGATGAAAAAGACAGCTATCCGGCGCTGAAAGACGAGCTCGACACCTGATTTACACTCGTTTTTGCGGGGTAAATATTGATTTTTGGCCGATTTGTGCCATATTCCCATCAGGCGATAACCAATTCGCCATCAGATTAAAAATATAGAGGATTTAAGAATGGCCTTAGGCTCCGACAACCGTTACGCAACCACCCAAGCCAGCGCTGGCGCACAGGTTGACGCCGGCCTGCGCAGCTACATGCTCCAGGTTTACAATTATATGGGCTCAGGCCTGGCCCTGACCGGGATCGTCGCCTGGCTGACGGCGGTCGCTTCCGTGGTTACCAACGATGCCGGCCAGATCGTCGGATTGACCTCGCTGGGCTCGGCCCTCTTTAACTCACCCCTGAAATGGGTGGTGATGCTGGCGCCGCTGGGCTTTGTCTTTTTCCTCTCGGCTAAAATCCAGACCATGCGCTTTTCGACAGCCCAGATTACCTTCTGGGCTTTTGCCGGGATCATGGGCCTGTCGCTGGGCTCGATTTTCATCGTCTTTACAGGCGCCTCAATTACCCGCGTCTTTTTCATCTCAGCCAGCGTTTTCGGTGCCATGAGCCTTTACGGCTATACCACCAAAAAAGACCTCTCGGGTTGGGGCTCATTCCTGTTCATGGGATTGATCGGCATCATCATCGCCTCAATCGTCAATATCTTTATCGGCTCAACGATGATGGAGTTTACCATTTCCGTAATCGGCGTTTTGATCTTCACCGGGCTGACTGCCTATGACACCCAGAAGATCAAGGAAATCTACGCCGCCAGCGACGGCGCCGAGACCGCCGGCAAAAAGGCGCTTATGGGAGCGCTGTCGCTTTATCTCGACTTCATCAATCTCTTCCTTATGCTGCTGAGGTTATTCGGCGAACGCCGTTAAAAGCCAGAGGCCAGAACGACAAAAGCCGGGGATTTACATCCCCGGCTTTTTTGTATCCGAATTTCAAGGCGCCCCCCTCAGGGAATCTCAACCGGCACCCGTGATTTCGCCTGCAAAGTGATGGTCGGAATATTCAGCAACGGAACCAGGGAATCAAAGTCGAAGGTGGCGGTAATCGACATGAATTCGTCACTGCCGGTTGTTTCCTCGGTCGCCGTCACCGTCGCGCCGCTGAGGACCGAGGGCAGCATTCCCTCGGCATAGGCCTTAATCTCGGCCTCCGTTTTCGAGGTATAGACCATGTTATAGCGCCCGGCTTCCTCGACCGCGAACTGCAACGTGCTTTTGATCCAGAAGGCGCGCCCGAATTCGATAAGGCCGAGCATCATAATCAGAAACACCGGCGCGATAAGGGCGAATTCCACCGCCGAAGCGCCGCGACTGTCTTTTAGCCAAGCGAGGATTCCCCGGCACGCCATCAGTCTATCCGCACCGTGTTCGAGCCGGTCATGGTGATGTCGGAGACGAAAAAGGCGCTGAAGGTATAGGTCGCCGAAACGGTGGCCAGGCCCCGCGACGTACCGGCGCAGGAGGATGCACAGGAAGCCATGGCGATTTCATTGCATTCGCAAAATACGGTAACCGTAACATCGCCTGTGGTAATTGAAATATTCGCCGCATCGACAACCGCCTGCTGAATGGATGAGGTATTGGTTCCGGCCAGGGTGTCTTCATTGTCGACAAGTGCGTATTGGGAGCCGGCGCGCACGGCGCTGACCAGTTCCATCTTGTGAAACATGGCAAGGCCGTAATCCACCAGCCCCAAAAGCATGACCGTGATGACCGGGGTGAGAAGGGCGAATTCCACCGAGCTGACACCAGCGGTGGCCTCCATAAAGCGACGGATCCTGCCTCTCTTTTTTTCAGATATTTTCATCGCCCTTATCCTCTGGCCGCCCCTATTCAACCAGGGTCACCTTGTCGAGGAGATAGATGGCCGGAACCCCGGTGTCGGCGCTGGAAGAAACCATACTGGCCTCTCTGAGCCGCAAGAAATTCCGCAAATTGCTTCTCGATTGCCCGGAAATCGCCCTGATGCTGCTTAAGCGTTTCGCCGGCGTCATCCGCAACCTCAATTCCCGCGTTACGGCGCTTAGCGCGCTGACCCCCCACCAACGGGTTTACTATGAGCTCCTGCGCATGTCCGAGCCCAACCCGGAAGGCAACGGCACCTGGGTCATCCAGCATGTGCCCAAACATGAAGAGATCGCCAGCTGGAGTGGCACCGAGAGTACCGACGTTGCCTCGGCCATCGGCCACCTGGCGCGAGAGGGCGTCGTTGGCAGGAAAAACAAGTCCCTCATCATCAAGGACCATGCCAGATTACAAATGTTGGTGAACCTTGCTTAAAGTTTGCACCCAGTAGAAACAGGTAAAAATACCATAATCACAATAAAAAGTATTTTATTCTTAATTTACATGGCTATTAGAATTTGATTTTTCCGAATTCAGGCCCTCTGTGACTGTCATCACTTTCTTTCTCTTTCCGATGTATTACACCATGTCTTGACTTGCTATCTCGGTTCAGGCAGGATCAACCGTCGCTCTTAGGAAGTCTCGGCCCCAATAAACTTCCGGGGCAAAGCGCAAATAGTCATGGAGTGTAGACAAATGATGTCTCAATTTAAGCGTTTTTCAACCGGTCTTTGGAATGACACCTCTGGTGCCACCGCCATCGAATATGGCCTTATCGCCGCCGGTATCGCCGTTGCCATTATCGCAGCTATCGCCCTTGTTGGCGGCAGTCTGGAGAATATGTTCAACAACGTTGCGAATAGCCTCTAGTTCTTTTTTCGCTGTCCTTCTTCGGGTTCTGGCCGGTTTGCCTGAATTTTCTTGTCGAGGGAAGTAACAGCGGGAGCTACAAGCGGCCACCAGTGACCTTTGTTGCTGGTGGCTGTTTTGTTTCAATATCCCCGACCTGGCTGTTTGAGCCGGTTTGGCCCTGTAAACAAGGAGCCGCGCGATGATCAAGATTTATCGCGGCCACCGGGACAAGAACCGTTGCAATGTAACCGCCAACGGAGAAGAGATAGACCCCAGGACGGATCTGTTGAACCTTTCCTCTTCAGGTTTTGAATGGGGCTATGACGGGGGTGGGCCGGGACAGTTGGCCCTGGCGATTTTGGCTGATTTCTATGATGACGATTCCATGGCGCTGACCCATTACAAAACCTTTAGCAATGAGGTTATCGCCAATTTGCGTGGCGATGAATGGATGATCGATCACACGACCATCAAAAAAGCCATGTCTCAGGACTATGTCGTAAAGGTGCCCATGACGCTCGATGAGCTGATCGGGAAATTACGTGGAGACACCTGACTTTTTCATGGGTTGCGCCGGTTTCATACTTTTCTCATTTCATCGCTCTGATCGCCTGCGGGTATCGGACAAAGCTCAACATTGACGGGGGAGAGAAAACATCGACTATTTTTCCCATCTTCTGCACTTGGTTATTTTAGCCGCCTTTCCTCTTCTCATGGTTTGGGGGATGGTCAGCGATATTCGCACCCTTAACATCCCCAATGCCGTTTCGGTTTTACTTTTCATCCTGTTTCTGCCCGCCGGTCTGATGGCGGGGTGGGGTCTTGGCGACATCGCCCTGCATTACGGGGCCGCTCTGGCGCTTCTTGTTCCGATGATCTTTCTGTATGCCGGTGGTTTTTTTGGCGGCGGCGACCTTAAATTATTCATTGCCGCTTCTATCTGGATCGGGTGGCAGGCCTTGCCGGCTTATCTTTTATCCGTGGTTCTGATCGGCGGCGTCCTTGCCCTGATCGTTTTGGTTTTGCGGAAAATTCCCGAACTGCCCTATCTGGGCCGACTCCCCTGGATTGGGCCAGGAGGAGAGCCGGCGCAAGGAATTCCTTACGGAGTCGCCATCGCCATCGCCGCTATCGCTCTCTTTCCCCGTCTGGATATTGTTCAATCAGGAGGCAGCGCCCTTGACCGTCTCTTCTAAACCCGGCCCCAAACCGGCATCGACACCCGCCCGCGCTGTTATCATCGGCGGCGGACCGGCCGGGCTGACGGCGGCTTTCGAGCTTCTTGAGCGCAGCGATATATCGCCCCTGGTGTTTGAGGCCAGCGACAATGTCGGCGGCATATCACGGACCTTTCATTACAAGGGCAATCATATTGACCTTGGCGGCCATCGATTTTTTTCAAAATCGGACCGGGTCATGGACTGGTGGCTGAATATTCTGCCGATCCATTCCGCAGAGGAGGTGGATTTTGCTGATACACCGGTTGAAATTACCTATCACAATCAAAACCGGGAGGTTAAGGCGGACGCGGCCAGGACTGACGATAGCGAGAACTGCATGCTTGTGCGCTCACGGGTCTCGCGCATCCTGTTTCGCGGCAAATTATTCGATTACCCCCTGTCCTTCAATTTTACCACGGTCTCGAATCTCGGCTTTTTCAATACCGCTTTGGCCGGTCTGAGCTATATCCGCGCGCGGCTGTTTCCATTGCGCCCTGAAGATACCCTGGAACAATTCGTTATCAACCGCTTTGGGCGTTATCTCTACGGGTCATTTTTCCGCGACTATACCCATAAGGTTTGGGGTGTGCCTTGCACCGAGATTCCAGCCGATTGGGGCGCCCAGAGGATCAAGGGAGTTTCGATCAGCGGCCTGTTGAAACACGCCTTTAAAAAAATGGTGGCGGGGATTGATTCCTCCTATGCCCAGAAATCGACCGAAACCAGTCTTATCGAACGCTTTCTTTACCCCAAATTCGGCCCCGGCCATATGTGGGAACGGGTAACCGAAATTATCCGCGAAAAAGGAGGGCAGGTTGAGATCAACAAAAAAATCGTCGCCGTGGAGACCTCTGGCGACAGAATTCTCGCCGTGCAGGTGGCCGATGACAGCGGCAAGACCACGCGCGTTGAGGCCGAGTGGTTTTTTTCCACCATGCCCGTAAAGGACCTTATCGCCGGGATAACGCCACCAGCGCCCGCCGATGTGCGGCAAGTTGCAGAAGACCTCCCCTACAGGGACTTTTTAACCGTCGGCCTTTTGCTTGATCGTCTTTCCCTTGCTGGCGGTATATCGGTCGATCAGCTGAAGGAAAAATTGCCCGACAACTGGATCTATATACAAGAGCCAGATGTCGAAGTCGGCCGTCTGCAGATTTTCAATAACTGGAGCCCGCATCTGGTTTGCGATCCCGATGCCATCTGGATCGGGCTTGAATACTTTCTTAATGAAACCGACAAGATGTGGAACGATTCAGATAAGGACATCATCTCGTTTGCTGTCTTGGAGATGGAGAAGCTCGGCTTTCTTGTTCCCCGAGATGTACGCGACGGCGTCGTTATCCGCCAGAAAAAAGCCTATCCCGCCTATTTCGGCAGTTACGCGCGAATCGGAGAAGTTCAGGACTATTTATCGGGCTTTGAGAATTTTTTTGCTCTCGGCCGCAACGGACAGCATCGATACAACAACCAGGACCATTCCATGCTGACGGCGATGATCGCAATCGACAATATTCTCGCCGGACACGCCGATAAGGAAAGCGTCTGGAACGTCAACGCCGAAGAGGATTACCACGAGGAAAAATAGCCCCGGCCGGGGGCAATCTAATCCATCCGCACGATCTGAATGATCGCCGGACCAATCACCACCTCGAAAAGAACAGGCAGGAAAAAGACGATCATCGGCACCGTCAATTTGGCGGGAAGCGAGGCACCCTTTTTTTCGGCCAGAGACATGCGCTCGTCACGGCGCTCCTGAGAGAGAACCTTTAGAGCCTGACCAACCGGAGTGCCGTATTTTTCAGACTGGACAAGAGTCGTCGATAAAGACTTGGCCGCCGGCAGCCCGGTTCGCTTTGCAAAATTTTCATAGGCCTTATGACGGTCACCGAGATAGGCCAGCTCAGCCGTCGTCAATCCGAATTCCTGCGCCAGAATGGGAGAGTTTTCGGCAATCTCTTCGGTCACCTTGTCAAAGGCGGCTTCGATCCCAAGCCCGGATTCGACGCAAATTACCAGCAGGTCGAGAGTATCGGGAAAAGCCTGGTTCATTTCCTGCTGCCGCTTCTGGGCAAAATTGCTGACGACCATCTTGGGCAGGTAAAAGCCGATGACGCCGGAAAGAGCGATAATTCCGACCCCTATGTCGCCACCCTCGCCTTTATCCTGATGCTGGGCGTGCTCGGCAAGCTGCTGAAATCGATCCTCGGCTAGGTCCGCCGTTAATTCACCATTTCAAACATCCTGAACGACAGGCCCGCCCTTCCGGTAAGCGGCACCGGGCGCAGCCAGGGCGGGGGACTGCCCGCCTCCAGCCGGGCGAACAAAGTATCGCCGGGCAGATCCCGATAGACCCTAGCCTCCGGCCTGTCGGTGCACAGCACCATATAATCGACCCCGCGGCGGCTGAGAATGCGGTGGGCGGCCTCAAAATCGGAAGCGCTCAGAACGTCATAGGTATCGAGGATGGCCGCCGCGTTGCGGTGATAAGGCGTGCCCACCACCTTGTGCCCGGTGCGGTACAGAATTTCCGGCCCCTGATGGGTAAAACTGAAAAGGGTGAGCGGCCGGCCCTTGTCGAAAAGGGGATCGCCCGGTTGATTGGCCAATGCCGCCCAGCGGCAGGTATTTTCCTTTTTTTCCGATACGACCGGCTCGTTCGCCAGTTGCAGGCAGGCCACGCCGAGGATGAAATGGGCCAGCAGCGCGATCAGGAAAAGCCCTGTGCGCAGGGGCACGAAAACGCCGCTTTTCAAACGCCAGCCGCCACCCCACGCCATGGTCGCCGCCAGCAGAACCGTCCAGGGCAGAACCATAATCAATTCGGCGTAACTGGCCCAGCGCACCTGATAGAGGCCGAGCATCGTAAAGAGCATCAGGGAAAGGAAAACGTAAAAAGCCGCCGGACGCGGAACGATACGACCGCGCCAGAACGCCCAGGCGGTGGCCCCGAGGGCCAGGAAGGCCGGGCCAAGCATGAAGAACAGCCGCGCCGTAGATTCAAGATCTCCGACGAGCAACGGCTGAACCTCTGAAATCCGCTCAAACCAGATGCCCATGACCCGGGGATCGACCTCGGCGAACGGTCCCTTGAAAAAACCGGGAAAAACAAGCCCCATCACCGTAAGCGGCAAAAGAACGCCTAATGCCGTTAGGCCAAGACGAAACGAAAGACCGCCACGCCCGGCAGCGGCAAGCTTGGCCTCGACCCGGCCAATTCCAATCCACGCCAGGGTGATGAGGGCAAAAAGAACCACATGAACGATCGATAGGCGGTCATAAACCGCGCTCAACCAGTCAACCGGCGCCCGCTCAATGGCAAGGGCGGGTAGAAGGGCGAGCGCAATTCCCTGGAGAAAGCGGATAAGCGCACTGAGATAGCCGCGACGCGCCGCCTCGCCCCCCGATTGCGGTCCATGTGGCCAGAGCCACAACAGACCAAGGGTGGCGAGTATGGTAAAAATCGGCGCCAGGGCCTCAATGCTGACCCACAAGGCGAGGGCTGCGATCCCTCCGGCGAGGAAATATCGGCTGGCCGGTGTTTTCTCCATAAAGCTCCGCAGCATCAGGGCGAAAAGCGCCCCATAAAGAAAAATCTGCAAGCTGTGGTGATCCGGTCGGGCAATCAGAAAATAGGCGCGCAGGGCCGGCTGCACGGTGAACAGAACCGCCATCAGCAGAAACCACCCGCTGGAGAGCAGCGGCCGCGTCGCCCAGAACAGAACCCACAGGGTCAGGATTTCGAGGACCGGACTGATCGCCACGCCCCAGATGAGAAGCCCCTGGTTGAGTCCGATGAAGGGGGCAAGCGGCAGGGCGCCGGCCAGCAGCAACAGGTCGAAAGGACGGGTCCAGTGCAGCAGCTCGCCGTAAGGCGCATTCGAAAAATGAGAAACTGCATCATACCAGTCGCCACCCCGCAGCCACTGCTCGACCCGGAAAAGGCGCATGTAACCGTCCGGTCCGGCCAGAATCATGTCCTCGCCAAGGAGCGCCGGCATGCCGAAAAACACCGGTATGGTCCCGACCAGAACAACCAGCAAGGCGGTGACGAGAAGAGTCAGGCGCGCGGACATATCCCAAATTAGCCGGAACCGAAGCAGGCGTCAGCCCCGACATGTGAACTTGGCTGGGTTTATTTCATCAGACCCCCCCTTGGCAGGGGGGCCTTTTTCCCGGATAGTGATTTTGGAACTGTTCTTTTTTGAAATTTTTGAGACGGCTTTTTCCCGCCATGAGGGAAACACGGCAAGGATAACCGTAACCTTGATAGCTATAGCTTTCGTTCTCGGCCTATCGATTTTTCTTCAGATTCTAGCCGCAATAATGGCGCTGAGGCTGATCCGTGTGACTGGCGGACGCATCGCCTGGAGCCTGATCGCAGTTGCGATCCTCCTCATGGCCATTCGCCGCTCCTTGACCTTCTATCACCTCGTGGCCGGGGAATACGCGGTGCCCCCTCCTCTTCAGCCGGAACTGATCGCCCTGATTATCTCCTTCCTGATCTTCGCCGGGGTCGCCCTTTTGGAGCCGATGTTCCGGACGATGCAGCGGGTGCAAGCTGAACACAAAGAAATCGAAGCCGCCCAGGCCGTCCACCAGCGTCATGCCCGTGAATTCCAGAAGATGGAATCCCTGGGCAAGCTGGCCGGCGGCATCGCCCACCATTTCAATAATGCTCTTTTCGGAATACTCGGCCTTTCCGAGATCGCCATGGACGATATCCCCGAGGGCAATCCGGCCAGGGAAAAGATTGAAAAACTCCGCCGGGTGGCGCTGGACGCCAAGGATATTGTCAGCCAGATCGTTGCTTTTTCCAGACAATCGCCGCCGGAATACCAGCCTCTTGATCTTGCCCAGACCCTTACCAACGGTTTACCGCTGCTTTATGCCGCCCTGCCTTCGGCCATTAAAATAGAACAGGACATCGCCGTTTCCTGCCCCCCGGTTCTTGCCGATGAAAACCAGATCAAACAGATACTTTTTAATCTAGCCAGCAATGCCGGTGACGCCATCGGCGACCAGACCGGGGTTATTACCCTGAAGCTGGCCCCGGTCAGTTTGGAGGAAAGCCTGTCGTCCTTCGGCCTGACAATTGCCCCCGGCGATTATCTGTGCCTCTCGGTTCAGGATACCGGCGGCGGCATAAGCGGCGACCAGCTGGCTAATATTTTCGATCCCTTTTTTACCACCAAGGAGGTTGGCCAGGGATCTGGTATGGGACTTGCCGTCGTCCATGGGTTCGTCACCGGGCATAAGGGGGCGATTACCGTAGATACCGCCCCGGACAGGGGTACGACCTTTCATGTCTTCCTGCCCGTGGCCCAAGCCTCAGCTAAAACGACAAGTTAAAGGCGAGTGATAAAAAGGGCCGTTACTGTTTAGCGGCCCTCTAAAGAACAATTAATACTTGTTATCCGCTAAAGTCTGTCCAATGATTAGGGACAAGAAACGCTGGACAGTGCTTTTTTTAGGTATTAAATCGTGGTTTTAACGTAAATGGCCTCTATTGTCGTCATCGATGACGAGCCGGTGGTACGCGACACCATCACTGAGATGTTGCAGAAAGCCGGACATGACGTGCGCAGCGCCGTGGACGGCAATGTGGGGATCAAGCTGTGCCGGGAAGAGCCCCCCCATATCGTGATTACCGATATTATCATGCCGGAAAAGGAAGGCATTGAGACCATCCGCGAACTGACCCGGGACTATCCAGACATCCGGATTATCGCCATTTCAGGCGGCGGGCGAATCGACAACACCGATCTTCTGCGGATTGCCGGTCATTTCGGCGCTCACAAGATTTTGGAAAAACCGTTCTCCCGCGCAGAACTGCTGGAAGCCATCGACAGCCTTCTTTGAAGCCGAAGGGATGGCCGCTCTCAGCGGCAACCGGTTGAAACGGTGTCTTGAGACGTTCGCGCTAACCATTGAAAAGAATGGTGCCGCCTGCAGGATTCGAACCTGCGACCCCCGCATTAC
>CAZAKR010000019.1:0-35972 GCA_964486105.1 uncultured Rhodospirillaceae bacterium
CCTTAAATGCCGCGCCAAGGGTCTTTCCAGCCATAAGCGCAGTGACAAAATCAAAGCCTGCGGAATCAAGCTCTCTCATCTCGATCTTTTCGCCTACCCGCAGGATCAACAACTTGGCGCCATCGGCGGGGAGATCAGCAAGCCGATCGATATCGGCATCCTTATTATGGGCCTCCCAGATATCCTTGACCGGATAGGCTGAGCAAAGCAGGCGGCAGGAGGGATGAAATTCAAAGCTGACGGATTCGATTGCCTCTGGCGCAATGTCTTTCAGATTGCCCGTATCCATGGCCTCGCAATCAGCCGCATGGGTGGCCTGATGACGGGCCAGTTCAAGCCGCGCCATATCGCCCAGATAGGGCGTCGATTGGGCGGCGGCGAATCCATCGAGAAAGCCCGGAAATTCATCCCCGTAACCGGCCAGCACTGGAGAGCGGGGAAGATGGGCTTGCGAGAAATCCCCCGCCGCATAGGCAAAGAACTCATCGCCGACAAGGCGTTTAACAATCGGGTACAGATCGCCCAAGGCATCGGTCAGCTTGGCAAAGACATTGTTCCGGTAAATCGCCATAGCGGCGGAAAAGGGAATGTTTCCCGGCGCGATATCGGCTTCGCCGAGGCCACCGGGCTGGCTTAGAACCGCCGAGCGGAATGCGTTCTGGAATTCACGCAGCGTGTTCATTTCCGCGCCTCGATATGGATTGCTCAATGATTGCCCGTGCCTTTGCGGCCTCCGCGACAAGCACCTCCAGTTCGGGAATATCCGTGTCCCACTCGATCAGAGTCGGGGTCGGGCCGAGTCGTTCAATGGCGCGGCCATAAAGGTCCCAGACCGCTTGCCTGACCTTTGAGCCGTGATCATCGATCAGAATGTTCCCCGTAGGTGCGGGCTCGACCTTGTGTCCGGCCAGATGAATTTCACCGATGATCTCGGGCGGAAGCGCGGCCAGATAGGCCGCCATATCGAGGCCCGTATTCTGGGCGCTGACATAGAGGTTGTTAACGTCGAAAAGAAGGCCGCAGCCGGTCTGTTCGGCCAGGGCAATCAGAAAAGCGCTCTCGTCAATATCCTCGCCCTGGGGGCGCAGATATGAGGACGGGTTTTCGATCAGAATCTGCCGCCCCAGACCATCCTGAATACGAGAAACATTGTCGCAAACGGCATTAAGGGCCTCTTTGGTGTAAGGAACGGGCAGAAGATCGGGAAGAAATACATCCCCCTCGCGACTCCAGGACAGATGATCGGAAACCAGCATTGGGTGGAACCGCTCAACCAGCGCCTTAAGCCGCTTGAGGTGCTCGCCGTCAACCGGATCGGGAGAGCCCGGCGACAAGCCGACGGCATGAAGCGAAATCGGATAGCGGGCGGCCATAACCTCCAGCCGGGCCATAAACGGACCGCCGGGGCTCATGTAATTTTCCGGATGGATCTCCAGCCAGTCGATGGCGGCATTGGATTTCAGGATGGAATCATAATGGACGGGCTTGTACCCGATTCCGACCGAAGGCGGAATCGGGTCCTTACCATGGGTTGAGGGAGAAGCCCCTCCCTTGCTCGCCGAAGATTGCATCTGCAATCCCAACCGGATCAGCTTTTCGGCACCGGGGCCTTGTGCCCTTCCCTCGCCGTCATGCTGCCGCCCATTTTAACGCAGGTGCCTGCGGGCACGAGCTTCCAGGCATTCCCCTGGTAATCCACGGTCGAGCTGCCGGCGCAGGACGTTCCCGGCCCGGCGGCGCAATCGTTCTGACCCTTCAGCGCGACGCCAAAGCATTTTTCCATTTTGGATTTGTCTTCGGCCGCCGCATCCACGGTGGCAAGGGCGCCGGTGAATGCCGTGGCGAGAACCGCCGCCGACAAGAGTTTAGTTGAATTCTTCATAAGGATTTCCTTGTATTGCTTTACCAATGAACGTTCTTGGAAAGCTACCCTATCGCGCCATAGCAGGAAAATAAACAAGGCTTCACAGGCGTTCAACAAAGCGTGACCGCATCCCCCTTGCCCCACAAACCAAAAGGCCCACCTGAGGTGGGCCTTAAGTTTATGGCGGAGGGAGAGGGATTCGAACCCTCGAGACGGTTACCCGCCTACACGCTTTCCAAGCGTGCGCCTTCAGCCACTCGGCCACCCCTCCACGGGATGCCTGCGCCGCCGAAATATGGAGGCGGGCACAAGCGCGGGCAAAATAGCCGGGCTTGGCCGCACATGCAACGTCTGTTGCTTGCCTCGCCCCCCACCCCCCATTATCCCGCGAATGGCTAAAACCGCGACACGCTTCAAGGCTTGGCTTATGATGACTGCCAAATCAACAAACTCGAGGAAAAGCCCCATGAATAGAGGCCCTCTCTCTCTTGTCGCCTTTACAATTGGCGCTCTTTTTCTTTATCTGGCGCTCTACGCCGGAGCCATGGAGCTCCGCCTTAATGCGGATTCCGAGAGCTACGCTACGCTGCTTTTGGGCGAATTGTGGTTCGGCCTGGCGCCGGGTACCCTTAATTTCCTTCAGGCCATCATCCAGCGCTATCTGTCGCCGGAACTCTGGGATCCGGGCATCGTCACCATTCTTCTGTGGCCGGCATGGATGGTTTTTGCCGCACCCGGCGTGGTGCTGGTCACGTTCAGCCGTCAGGGGCGTAAAGCGGTTTTCGGATCCTAAGGGCCGGGGTCTGGTTGCAACCCCCTCTTCGGCGGCGACGGCCTAGTCGTCGCCGGTTTTGAGAGCCTGGATAAAGGCCGACTGGGGAATTTCCACCTTGCCGAACTGGCGCATCTTCTTCTTACCCTTTTTCTGCTTTTCGAGAAGCTTCTTCTTGCGGGTAATATCGCCGCCATAGCACTTGGCGGTGACGTCCTTGCGCATGGCGGAAATGGTTTCACGGGCGATCACCCGGCCGCCGATCGCCGCCTGAACGGGAATCTTGAACAACTGGCGCGGAATCAGCTCTTTGAGCCGTTCGCAGATCACGCGGCCACGGGATTCGCTACGATCCGCATGGCTGATGAAAGACAGGGCGTCCACCGGCTCGGCATTGACCAGCACCGAGACCTTGACCAGATTGCCCTCGCGATACTCGTCCATATCGTAATCAAAACTGGCATAGCCCTTGGAAATAGATTTCAGCCGGTCGTAAAAATCGAAAACCACCTCGTTGAGCGGCAGCAGATAGACCGCCATCGCCCGGTTTCCGGCATAGGTGAGATCGATCTGTTCCCCTCGTCTGTCGGTGCAAAGCTGGAGGACGGCGCCGAGAAATTCATCGGGCACCAGAATTGTCGCCTTGATCCAGGGTTCCTCAATGTGGTCGATTTTCACCGGGTCGGGAAGATCAGCCGGGTTGTGCAGTTCCAGCATCGTGCCGTCGGTAAGATGAACACGATAAACGACGCTCGGTGCGGTGGTGATAAGATCAAGGTTGAACTCCCGTTCCAGGCGCTCCTGCACGATCTCCAGATGGAGCAGCCCGAGAAAACCACAACGAAAGCCGAAGCCGAGCGCGGCCGACGTTTCGGCCTCGAACTCAAAGCTTGAATCGTTGAGCCGCAGACGCGACAGGCTTTCCTTCAGATCGTCGTATTCACCGGCATCAATGGGGAACAAGCCGCAGAAGACCACCGGCACGCTGGGCTTAAACCCGGGAAGAGGTTCGGCTGTCGGGTTCTTGTCTTCGGTCAGAGTGTCTCCGACCTGGCAATCGGCCACATGCTTGATACCGGCGGTGATGAATCCAATCTCGCCGGGACCGAGCGAGCTGACCTCGACATTCTTCGGCGTAAAGACGCCGACCCGGTCGACGTTATAGGTGCCGCCGGTCGCCATCATGCGGATTTTCATACCCTTTTTGATCGCCCCCTCACGCAGGCGCAAAAGAATGACAACGCCGAGATAAGGGTCATACCAGCTATCCACCAGCATCGCCTTTAAGGGCAGGGTCGCATCGCCTTCGGGGGGGGGCAGCTGTGTAACCAGCGCCTCAAGCACATCCGCCACGCCGAGACCTGTTTTGGCGGAAATCTCAAGCGCCTCGCTGGAATCGATGCCGATCACATCCTCGATCTGGGCCCGCACCCGTTCGGGCTCGGCCGCCGGAAGATCGACCTTGTTGAGGACCGGCACGATTTCATGGTTGTTTTCAATGGCCTGATAGACATTGGCCAGGGTCTGGGCTTCGACACCCTGACTGGCATCGACCACCAGCAGCGAGCCTTCGCAGGCGGCAAGCGAACGGCTGACCTCATAGGCGAAATCCACATGGCCGGGGGTGTCCATAAGGTTAAGGACATAAGTCTCGCCGTCTTTCGCCTTATAGGTCAGGCGCACGGTCTGGGCCTTGATGGTGATACCGCGCTCGCGCTCGATATCCATGCTGTCGAGCACCTGCTCCTGCATTTCACGATTGGTCAACCCGCCGCAAATCTGGATCAGACGGTCGGCAAGGGTCGATTTGCCATGGTCGATATGAGCGATGATCGCGAAATTGCGAATATGGGAAAGATCGGTCATGGAGAGTCCTTGGCCCTTAGCGCCGCCGCAAATAGACGAACCAGTAAACACCGCCGACCAGCAACCCGCCGCCGACCATGTTGCCCAGGGTCACCGGCAAAAGATTCATAAAGGCGCCGGCCAGATCGACCGAGGCATAGTCATAAGGCGTCCAGCCAATGGCGTCCCAGAAGCCGCTGCTTTCGCCGCCGCGGATCATCAGCGCAATGGCGAAGAAATACATATTGGCGATGGAATGCTCAAAACCCGCCGCCACAAAGGCGGTAATCGGCGGCACGATACACAGGATTTTTCCCGACACCGTATGGGCGCTGTAACTCAACCAGATCGCCAGACAGACCAGGACGTTACACAAAACACCGAGGAAAAAGGCGCGCTGGAACGTCAGATTGGCCTTGGCCTCGGCGATGGCGAGCGCGGTTTCGCCGACACCGCCGCCGGCCATCAGATACTGGCCGCCGAGATAAACCAGAGCCGCCGTGCCCACGGCGCCGATCAGATTACCGAGATAGACAATGCCCCAGGCGCGCAGCATCTCGCCCCAGGTGATCTTGCGGGCGGCGGCGGCCATCACCATCAGATTATTACCGGTGAAAAGCTCGGCCCCGCCGATCACCACGAGGATAAGACCCAGGGAAAAGACCAGACCGGCCAGCAGGCGCACGACGCCGAAAGATAAATCGCCTGCCCCGGTAACGACGACCGTCGAAAACAGGGCCCCAAGAGCGATAAAAGCGCCAGCGAGAACCGCCAGGGCAAGCAGGCTGATGGAATCGAGACGCGCCTTGGCGGCGCCGATATATTCGGCTTTTATCGCCATCTCCGGCGGCAGCAGCGGATCGACGGCGTGAGGCCTTACATCGGAATCGTTATGAAAATCACCCTGGGTCATCTCTTTCCTTCACCCCCGCGATCAGCTGCGCAACCGGCCGCCGGTGGCCTTGGCAACGGCGGCGACAATCTTGTCGCCAACCTTATCGATTTCATCGTCGGTCAGGGTCTTCTCGAAAGGCTGCAGGGTGACGGCAAGGGCCAGGGATTTCTTTCCCTCTTCGACGCCTTTGCCGATATAAACATCAAAAACGCTGACATCGGTGATGAGATCACGCTCAACGCCCCTGGCCGCCCGCGCCACATCCCCGGCCATGACATCGCCATCGACGACGAAGGCGAAATCCCGCTCCACAGGTTGAAAGGGCGAGGGCCGCAGCAGGGAACGCGCCCGACCATCCCGGGTTTTGGGCAGAGGCACCCCGTCGAGGAAAATCTCGAACGCGGCAATCGGCGTCTTGATATCAAAATGGCTGAGAATTTTAGGATGAAGGGCGCCGAAATGGGCAAGGATATTTTTCGGCCCCAGCGAAAGCATTCCGGAACGACCGGGATGAAACCAGCCCGGCGCTTGCGCCGTGACCTGAAGCTTGTCGGTGGCGACACCGGCAACGGCAAGGGCGGCGAGGGCATCGGCCTTGGCGTCAAAGGCATCAGCCTGACGCTCCGGCCCGCTCCAATGGCGGGGGCCGGTTGCTCCGGCACGCAGGCCCGAGGCCACAAGAATTTGTTCTTCCGGCGTATTACCCCTATAGATCTGGCCGATTTCAAAGAGGGCAAAATCCTTTTGCCCGCGCGCCAGATTACGGCCCGCCGCCGCCGCCAGATTGGGCAGGGCAGAGGGGCGCATAACATCCAGATCGCTGCTGATCGGATTGAGAAGCTGCAAGGCGTCATCGCCGCCACCGAAAAGCATCGCCGTTTTCTTATCGAGAAAAGACCAGGTGACCGCCTCAATGAGACCGCGCGAAGCAAGAGACCGGCGCACCGCTCCCCGACGTCGTTGCGCCGCGTTCAAGGCCGGTTGCGGCAGGGCCGTATCGCGGGACAGGCTGAGAGCCGGAATATTGTCATAGCCAAAGACCCGCAGGACTTCCTCGACCAGATCAGGCTCACCCTCGACATCACCACGCCAGGACGGCGGCGTCACCTGCCAGGTTGCGCCCGTTCCCTCAACCGCAAAGCCGAGAGCAACAAGAATATCCCGCGCCTCGTCGTCTGCCATTTCGACGCCGCCAAGCCCGGCGACCCGCGCCGGACGGAAGGAAATGGCCGCCATATCCGCGGGGGCTTTACCGGCGATAACCGTCTCTGTGGCCTTGCCGCCACAAAGGTCGAGGATCATCGCCGTTGCCGCCTCAATCCCGGGCATCACCGATTGGCCGTCAACGCCGCGTTCGAAACGATATCGGGCATCCGATTCGATACCCAGACGACGGCCCGTTGTCGCCGTGCGCACGGGATCAAAGAGGGCGCATTCAAGCACCACATTAACGGTGTCCTCTCCGCAGCCGGTGGAAGCGCCGCCGATAATGCCGCCGAGACTCAAAACGCCGCTACCGTCGGCGATCACCGTCATGGCGTCATCGAGTTCGTATTCCCCCTCGTCAAGAGCAGCCAGTTTTTCGCCCTTCTTCGACAAGCGCAGGGAGAGATCGCCGTTCAGTTTGTCGGCATCGAAAACGTGAAGCGGACGGGCCCGGTCAATGGTGAAAAAATTGGTGATATCGACCAGGGCCGAGATCGGGCGCAACCCCACAGCAATCAGCCGGTCTTTCAGCCATTGGGGGCTTTCGCCGTTTTTCACCCCACGGATGGTCCGCGCCACGAACAGTGGACAGGCATCGGCGCTGTCCGCATCAAAATCGAGACGGACGCCAATTCCGGCGCCACCGGCGCTCTCAACCTCGTCCTGTGCCAGCGGCTTGAGGGTTCCCATACCGGCGGCGGCAAGATCACGGGCAATGCCGTAAACACCGAGACAATCGGCGCGGTTTGGTGTAATCGCAACATCGATCAGCGGATCGTTGAGCCCGGCGGCCTCGACGTAGGACGCGCCAAGGGGGAGATCATCGGCGAGCTCAATAATCCCGTCATGATCTTCGCCCAGCCCCAATTCACGGGCCGAGCACATCATGCCCGAACTTTCGACACCGCGGATTTTGGTTTTCTTGAGGGTCAGATCACCGCTGGGCATGGTCGTGCCGACAGGGGCGAAAACCCCCTTCATCCCCGCCCGGGCATTGGGCGCGCCGCAAACAACCTGAAGCTTTTCAGATCCCGTATTAACGGTGCAGACCTGCAAACGGTCGGCGTCGGGATGAGGCCCCGCCTCGACGATTTCAGCGACCATGAAGGGTGCGAGAAGGGCGGCGGGATCGATAACTTCCTCAACCTCGATACCCAGTGCCGTGAGCTTTTCGAGAATGTCGTCAAGCGCCGCATCGGTCTCAAGATGTTCTTTCAGCCAGGAATAAGTGAACTTCATCGCGACAGCCCCCCGACCATCGACGGCACGTCCAGGGGGAGAAAGCCGTAATGCCTGAGCCAGCGTAAATCAGCGTCGAAAAAGGTCCGCAAATCGGGAATGCCGTATTTGAGCATGGCAATGCGCTCGATACCGACGCCGAAGGCAAAGCCCTGATATTTGTCCGCATCGATCCCGCAAGCGGTGAGGACATTGGGATGAACCATGCCGCAGCCGAGAATTTCCAGCCAATCGCTCCCCGCCCCGATCTTCAACTCGCCGCCATCGCGGGAACAGCCGATATCGACCTCGGCCGAGGGCTCGGTAAAGGGAAAAAAGGACGGCCGGAATCTGAGCGGCAGATCATCGACCTCGAAATAGGCGCGGCAGAATTCGGTGATGCACCCCTTGAGATGTCCCATATGGGTTTTCTCATCAACCACCAGCCCCTCGACCTGATGAAACATCGGCGTATGGGTGATGTCTGAATCACAGCGATAAGTGCGCCCCGGCGCAATAATCTTGAAGGGCGGCTTACCGGCCTGCATGGTCCTTACCTGTACCGGCGAGGTATGGGTGCGCAGAACTTTCGGCTCACCGTCTTGCGTCTCGCCGGGCAGATAAAAAGTATCGTGCATCTGCCGGGCCGGATGCTCGGGCGGAATGTTGAGAGCCGTGAAATTGTGGAAATCGTCTTCGATGTCGGGGCCCTCGGCGACGGCAAACCCCATTTCGCCGAAAATCGCCACCACCTCGTCCAGAGTCTGGGAAATCGGATGAATACGCCCGCCGGCGGTCATTTCCGGGCGCACGGGCAGGGTCACATCAATTTTTTCCTGGGCCAGCCGGGCGTCGAGCTCGGCGGCTTCCAGCGCCGTCTTGCGGCTCTCAATCGCCGCCGCGACATCATCTTTAAGACGATTGAAGGCGGCGCCCTGTTCCTTGCGGGCTTCAGGCTCTAATCCGCCAAGCCCCTTCATCAGGGACGTAATGCGCCCTTTTTTGCCGAGAAGATCGACCCGCACCCCCTCAAGCGCCGCCGGGTCGTTTGCCCCTTCAACAGCGGCCTGAGCCTGTTCTTTCAATTTGCCGAGATCGTCCATGATCAAGCCTGAGAGGTCGTTAGCGGAACGGATAACCGAAAAGGGTGACGCGAAAGGGGCCCGTCTTGCGACCGGCCCCCGAAAGACACCACAAAACCCTGAAAAATGCTAGGACTCAGACGGCCCTCAGGCGGCTTTGGCGATCGCGCTCTGAGCCTCTTTCGCCAGTTCGGCGAAAGCCTCGGGCTCACGGATGGCGAGATCGGAAAGAACCTTGCGGTCGATTTCGATCCCCGCCTTCTTCATGCCGTTCATGAACTGGGAATAGGTCAGACCATGTTCCCGCGCACCGGCGTTGATGCGCTGGATCCACAGGCTGCGGAAATTCCGCTTGCGGACACGGCGATCGCGATAAGCGTATTGCAGCGCTTTTTCCACGCGCTCAATAGCGACACGGAAATTGCTCTTGCTGCGGCCGCGGTAACCCTTGGCCAATTTAAGAATTTTCTTGTGACGGGCGTGAGCGGTCACGCCTCTGCTGACTCTAGCCATAGCGGTGCCTCTCCTTACCTGACGTGAAGAAATCTTTTGATGATGCGGGCATCCACCTCGGCCATAATGGTCGAGCCGCGTGCCTTGCGCTTCATCTTCTGGCTCCGTTTGCGGAGATTATGCCGCTTGAACGAAGGATGCATAGAAACCTTGCCGGAACCGGTCAGGCGGAAGCGTTTTTTGACGCCACTTTTAGTCTTTAACTTGGGCATTTTGCCTCACCTTTGATTTAAGTGGTTGATGGGCTAACAGGGACGGGGGGCATGCCCGGGCCAACAGCCCAAGCCCAACCGTCCGGTTGAAGAGGCGGGTTATAGCGGGGGGTGGCCCCAAAAGCAAGGCCTCCACCCCCTTTTTAAGAACATTATTTAGGCGCGATGACCATGATCATCTGGCGGCCTTCGAGCTTGGGAAACTGCTCGACCTTGGCCAGATCATCCACATCGGCGCGAACCCGGTTGAGAACGCTCATGCCGATTTCCTGATGGACCATCTCGCGGCCGCGGAATCTGAGCGTTACCTTGACCTTGTCCCCTTCACCGAGAAACTTGACCACATTACGCATCTTTACGTCGTAATCGTGCTTGTTGATGTTCGGACGCATCTTGATTTCCTTGACGTCCATGGTCTTTTGTTTCTTACGGGCTTCGCTCTGCTTTTTCTGCTCCTGGTATTTATATTTGCCGTAATCGAGGATTTTGCAGACCGGAGGATCAGCGTTCGGCGAAACCTCCACGAGGTCAAGCCCCACCTCAGCTGCCTTTTCCAAAGCATCGGCAAGGGAATTAACGCCTAACATTTCACCATCATGATTGACCAGGCGAACGGTCGTCGACTCGATCGCCTCGTTGACGCGCGGGCCCTTCGACGAGGACGGCGCAGTTACAGGGGGTCGTGCTATTTAATTTCTCCTCTAATAAAAAACATATAAGCGGCGCTAGGCGGAGGCCGGAGCCACCGCTTCTTCCTTTAGTCTATTGACTGCTTCCTCAAGCGCAAGAACTTCTTGATCCTTGCCGCCAAGCCGGCGCAGGGCGACCGTTTCCTCTTCCGCCTCACGCTTGCCGAGAACCAGGATCACCGGCACCTTGGCCAGCGAGTGTTCACGCACCTTGTAATTGATTTTTTCGTTGCGCAGATCGGCTTCAGCCTTGATTCCCGCCTTACGCAAATCGCCAAGAACCTTTTCGGCATATTGATCGGCGTCCGAGGTAATGGTGGCGACCATCACCTGCAGGGGGGCCAGCCAGAAGGGAAACTTGCCGGCAAAATGTTCGATCAGAACGCCGATAAAACGCTCCATCGACCCCAAAATCGCCCGGTGCAGCATGACCGGCCGGTGTTTTGCCCCGTCTTCGGCGATATAGGCGGCGTCCAAACGCTCGGGCAGGACGAAATCGACCTGCAGGGTGCCGCACTGCCATTCGCGACCGATCGCGTCTTTCAGCACGAATTCGAGCTTCGGCCCGTAAAAGGCGCCCTCGCCGGGATTAAGCGTGTGTTCGAGACCGGCCGCTTCGACGGCCTCTTTCAGCGCCCCTTCCGCCTTGTCCCAGACCCGGTCGTCGCCTGCCCGCACATCGGGGCGGTCGGAAAACTTGACGCTGACTTCGCTAAAACCGAAATCCTTGTAAACGGCAAGAAGCAGGTCGCAAAAATCCTTGGTCTCACTGGTCACCTGGTCTTCGGTGCAGAAAATATGGGCGTCGTCCTGGGTAAAGGCGCGGGCCCGCATCAATCCGTGGAGCGCGCCTGAAGGCTCGTTGCGATGGCAACAGCCGAATTCGGCCATGCGCAGGGGCAGGTCGCGATAGCTCTTGATGCCCTGCTTGAAAATCTGGACGTGGCAGGGACAGTTCATCGGCTTAAGCGCCAGAACCTTTTCCTCCGCATCGGCGGTGAACATGTTCTCGCGGAACTTTTCCCAATGCCCCGACTTTTCCCACAAGGTGCGGTCAACCAGCTGGGGCGTGTTGACCTCGGTATAATCAGCCGCCTCAAGGCGGGTCCGGATATAGGACTGGATGGTGCGATAAAGGGTCCACCCCTTGTCGTGCCAGAAGGTGCTGCCCGCCGCCTCTTCCTGAAAATGGAACAGCCCCATCTCGCGCCCGAGGCGCCGATGGTCACGCTTTTCCGCCTCTTCAAGGCGATGCAGATAGGCTTTCAGCTCTTTTTCGTTGAACCAGGCGGTGCCGTAAATCCGTTGCAGCATCTCGTTTCGTGAATCGCCGCGCCAATAGGCCCCGGCCAGCTTCATCAGCTTGAAGGCCTTGCCGATCTTCGCCGTCGAGGCTAAATGCGGCCCCCGGCACAGATCGATAAACTCGCCCTGACGATAAAGCGTGATCTCCTCTTCGCCGGGAATGCTCTCGATAATCTCGGCCTTGTAATGCTCGCCCAGATCCTTGAAGAAAAGCACCGCCTCGCCCCGGTCCCAGACCTCTCGCGTGATCGCCTCGTCGCGCTTGACGATCTCATGCATGCGGGTCTCGATCTTTTCCAGATCCTCGGGCGTAAAGGGCTCGGCGCGGGAAAAATCGTAAAAGAAACCGTCTTCGATGTTGGGGCCGATGGTGACCTGGGTCTCGGGATAAAGCTCTTTCACCGCCTCGGCCATGAGATGGGCGCAGTCATGGCGCAGCATATCAAGGGCTTCTTCATCCTTGGCCGTGACGATCGCCACCGCTGAATCTTCTTCAATCGGCAGGGTAATATCCGACAATTGACCGTCGATGCGCACAGCCAACGCGGCCTTGGCAAGGCCGGGGCCGATATCGGCGGCAATTTCCGCTCCGGTGACCGAAGTGTCGAATGTTCTTTTGCTGCCGTCAGGCAGGGTAATAGCAACCATGGAAACCCGTCTGTCTCTGATATTTCATAACCGGAGGCGAATGTAGAACGATTGAACGTTGTGTCAAGACGACCCTAGCTTACGGAAGGAATCTGAAGAACGAAGGGCGTTCTCCACCTCGTCCACATAGACGTTCATCAAGGCGACCTTGCGGAAAGTTTTCACCCGCCGGCCCAGCGGGGCGCAGAGTGCCGGGTCCGAGCTTGATGAGAACAGAACCACACACTGACAGCCGATAGCGGCGATAATATGCATTGGCCCGGTATCGTTACCGACAGCGCCACGGGCCAGCCGCGCCATCTCGCCTATATCTTCAAGTGTCGTCATCCCGGCCAGATTATGGGCCAGGGGGCAGACCTCCATTATTTCCGCCATCAGGGACTCTTCCTCGCCGGAGCCGATAAGAATCGGTGTCAAACCCCGATTCATAAGCCGCTTGCCGAGTTCGCCGTAAGCCTTGGCCGGCCAGCGTTTCTCCCGGCGATGGGGCGAGCCGCCGGGCACGAAAAGAACAAAGGGATAAGGAAGGTTCAACCTGTCGATATTGCTTTTCATCCAGGACAGGTCGGGGGGCGGTGTCTTTGAAATCCCGGCATAGCTAAGCTGCTGGGCCTGACGGGTGATGGTGTGCAAATTATCCCGGTCGGGGTTGGCGTGGGGGTGGGAACAGCCCTTGGCGATTCCCGACCATTCGGGCTTTTTCGGCCAGAAAAGGCGGAAATAGGCGCTCGAGCGATCGGAAGTCTGAAGATCATAGACCCGCCGGAAACGACCCTTTTTCAGATGGCGGCGCAAGTCCCACAAGGCCCCGACATCCTTTAAGGGGGGGCGGGTATCGACCCAGACATTGTCGAAATAGCCGCAATTAAGAGCCAAAGATTCGAAGGGCGCGGTGGTCAGCAGAACCAGCCGGGCGGCGGGATGATGATTGCGGATGGCCTTGAACGGCCCCATGGCCTGAATGAAATCGCCGAGCGCGCCGAGCTTTATGACCAGAATACGCTCCGCCCCGTCATCGGGCAGCTGCCACGCGTCCTCTTCCTCAAACTCTTCAAGAAGGTCGGCCTCGCCGTCAGCATCGGGGCTCGCGGTCTCGGCGAACTCGCGGAAAGCCTTTTCGAAATCTATATCGTCGATATCATCATCTGCCATGGCTCAACCTTTAACACCCCGACTCTATAAGCCAATCATACCCCGCGCACCGGAAAGTCCCATCACTTCCTCATAGACGGCGAGGGTCCGGTTGCACATTTTATCCTTGGAAAAGTTGTTCTGGATATGAACCTTTGCACTCGCGGCGAGTTTTTCCCGCCCGTCGGACCCCAGCGCCAGAGCTTGGGCCAGGGCATCGGCCAGGGCGCCGGAATCGCCGGGGGAAACCAGCCAGCCCGTTTTGCCAGGCTTTACCGTTTCCCGCGCCCCCCCGTGATCGGCGGCGATGACGGGACAGCCCATCGCCTGCGCCTCGGCGGCAATCCGGCCAAAGGCTTCGGGCTCGGTTGAGGCGGAGACGACAACATCGGCCAGCATGTAGGCTGCCGGCATGTCGGCGCAATGATCGGCGACATGAACCACATCTTCGAGCTCAAGACGTTTCACCATTTGCTCCAGTTCCTCACGATAGCCCTCGCGGCCCTGATCGGAACCCAGCAGAAGGCAGCGGATGTCGTGACGTCCGAGTCTGGCCAGGGCCTCGATCAGTACTGCCTGGCCCTTCCACCGGGTCAAACGGCCGGGGAGCAGAATAACCGGAACGCCGTCGGACAGGCGCCATTCCCCGGCCAGCCCGACGACCCGTTCAGCGCTGACCTTTGCAGGATCGAACAGGCCGAGGTTGATGCCTCTCGGGATCACCCGGATGCGTTCGGCCTCAACAGCATAAATATTTTGAATGTGATCGCAGATAAATTCCGATATGGCGATGACCCGCTCGCCACGGGTCATGATGGAATTATAGTGCTTCTTGATAAAATTTCCCGAACCGGAATAAGTGCCGTGAAAACTGGTCATGAAATGAATGCCGGCGCGGCGCGCGGCGGTAAAGGCACTCCACGCCGGAGCGCGTGAGCGGGCATGAACGATATCTATCTGGTGTTCGGCGATCACCTTCCCGAGCCGCCGGATGTTGGCGTAGATGACGAAGGGATTCTTGCTTTCCAGAGGCAGCGTGACATGGGGCACGCCTTCGCGTTCCAACTCCCGCACCATGCCGCCACCAGCCGAGGCGACCACCGAGTGCCCACCGGCGGCTTTCAGGGCCACGGCGACATCGATGGCGCCGCGCTCGACCCCGCCGCCGCCAAGAGTGAGCGAGGGCAGAACCTGCAACACGGTCGGCCTTGAGCGTTTCGATCCGTCCTGGGGGGTGCTAGTCTCGGGTTTCGTATTCATATTTTTGATATTACCTGAGCCCGGAGACGAAAACACCCGGGGAAATCAATGACAGTGCACAACAGCCCGCAAAACGACGAACAGAACATACAGCCGGAAATACTCACCCTTGGAGACGGGCGCCGGCTTGCCTATCACAGACGGCCCGGGAAATCGCCGGGAATCGTCTTTCTCGGCGGCTTTGCCTCGGACATGACCGGCACCAAGGCGGTGGCCATCGAGACCCTGTGCCGACAGACCGGCCAGGCGTTCTGGCGTTTCGATTATAGCGGCCACGGCGCCTCATCGGGCAGCTTCGCCGAGGGCACTATTTCGTCCTGGACCGCAGACGCCCTTTCCATCATCGACGAGGTGACCGAAGGGCCCCTGGTGCTGATCGGTTCCAGCATGGGCGGCTGGATTATGTTGCAAGCCGCCCTTGCCCGGCCGGAACGGATAGGCGGTCTGATCGGCCTTGCCAGCGCCCCGGATTTTACCGAACGGCTGATCCTTGACGAGCTCGACGATCAAGGCCGCGCCGCCCTGGAAGAAAACGGCCAGATCGCCCTGCCCAGCGATTACGGCGAGCCTTATATTATTACCAAAGCCCTCATCGAGGACGGTCGGGACAATTTGCTTTTAAGGGACTCCATTCCCATTACCTGCCCGGTGCGGCTTCTTCACGGCATGCTGGATTCCGAAGTGCCGCCGGAAACCTCGCTCAAGCTCGCCGCCTGTCTCGAAACTGCGGATGTTACCGTGAGCTTCATCAAGCACGCCGACCACCGCCTGTCCGATCTGGCCAGCCTGTCGCGAATTTTTCTGACCGTCGCCGAGATGCTCAATCCATCACCCGCACCGGGCGAAGAGAACGGTTAACCGCCTTTGCTTTCTTCCGCCGCCAGCAAGGCCGCAAGCCCTGCGCGATAATCGGGATGGGCGAGGCTGACGCCCAGTTCATCCTTGATGCGGCTGTTTCGCACGCGCTTGTTCTCGCCCCAGAAACTGCGCCCCATATCGCTCATCTGCGCCGTCTCGAAGGGCGTTTCCGGCGGCGGATCGACGCCCAGCAGGGCGCAGGCATGGGTAATGACATCCTGAGGCGGCGCCGGCATGTCATCGCAGACATTATAGACAGCCCCCGCCGCCGGGCGGTCCATGGAGGCGCGCAGCACCTGGACGATATCGGCCACGTGGATACGGGAAAAAACCTGACCCGGCTTGACGATCCTTTTCGCCCTGCCGCCACGCACCCTGTCCAGGGCGCTGCGGCCGGGACCGTAAATCCCGGCCAGACGAAAGATATGCACGGGCCGGGCAAAATCGCGCCCCAAAGCGAGCCATGCGGCTTCCGCCGTGCACCGCAGCTGGCCGCGCGATCCGGTCGGGCTGAGCTTCGACCCCTCGTCCACCCAGCCCCCCTTGCGATCGCCGTAAACCCCTGTGGTGGAGAGATAGCCCAGCCAGCGCAGGTTCTGCGCCGCCGCCAGGTCAGACCCATGAACATCAAGCACCGGATCGCCATCGCCGTCGGGCGGCACCGAAGAAAGAACATGGGTGGCCGCCGCAATGATGTTCCCGGCCAAGGGGGTCTGCCTGTCAAAGGGATGGATTTCAACACCATCACCCTCTCCGGCTTCGCCGGGGCGGCGCGTGCCGATCACCCGCCATCCCGCCTCCAGGCAGGCCCGGCCAAGAAAACCCGCCGTATAGCCGTAACCAAAACAGAGCAGGCACCGGGGGCGGGCGGGCTCTTCGCCTGCCAGGGAATTCATATGCTCTTCTAACTGCGTCATGACTGGAAAGACTTGATCGGACCCTTTATTGTTCACCAACCCGCCTCCACTCTACTGTGGCCGGGATATATTCGGAACCGTTCCATGACACGTTTGCCGGCCCTTCTTTTCAGTCTTTTTGTCGCCTCGGGAGCCCTGGCTGGTGATCCCGCCGCTGAGCCTGCCGCCACCCTGCCCCTGGAGGGCGAGCCTGAAGAGAGCTTTCTCGACGAGGCACGGCGCTATACCGGCTGCCTGAAACTGGCGCGAAAAAACCCACGCAAGGCTTTCGACAATGCCATCGTCTGGACGAATGAGGAAGAAACCGGCCAGGAGTTTCCGGCCCGGCATTGTCTCGCCGCCGCCCTGCTGGCGATTCAGAATTTTTCCGCCGCCGCCCTTCTCCTTGAGGAATTAATCAACGAAATCGATGACCCGGCCCATCCTCTAAAGGCCGAATTGTTACGCCAGGCCGGCCAGGCCTGGATGCTGGACTATCAGCCCGAGGAGGCGGAAGAAAAATTCACCGCCGCCCTTGCCATTTTGCCGGACGACCCGGATTTGTTCATCGACCGCAGCATCGCCAGGGCCGAACGCAAGGAGTACTGGCCGGCGCTCGACGACCTTAACCGGGCGATTGAACTCGACCCCGGCCGGGTCGAGTCCCATATTCTGCGCTCTACCGCCTATCGTCGCCTCGACGGTATTGATCTCGCCCGCAACGATATCGACCAAGCGTTAAAGCTTTCACCCGACAATCCCGACGCCCTGTTTGAGCGCGGAATGATTCGTTACATGCAGGACGACAGGGACGGCGCATTGGAAGACTGGAAAAAGGTCATGGCTTTAGTGCCACGAACGCCGCTCGCCCGGGCGGCGAAAAAAAACCTCGAAAAAATCTCTAACGGGTCAGCGCCAAAGTAAGCCGGACCGGAAAGGGCGAGGCCCTAGAAATCCAGATCGGCGTAATAAGAGGGCGGCGGAAAGCCGGGGATATGGTCCCCGAGAATGGGCCGGAAGCTGGGCCGGGACTTGACCCGCGCGTACCAGTCCTTGGCCCCTTCATGGGCCTTCCAGGGCACGTCGCCGATATAGTCGATAGCTGAAATCTGGGCTGCGGCGGCAATATCAGCCAGCGAGAACTCGTCTCCGGCGAGATAGTTCCGTTCAGCCGTCAGATAGGCGATGTAATCGAGATGGGTTCGCAGGTTCATGCCACCGGCGCGGATCGCCTCTGAATCCGGCGCCCCGAGGCCGAGAAACCGTTTCATCACCTTTTCATAAAGCAGATTGTCGCTCACCTCGTGGTGGAACTTGCCGTCAAACCAGGCAACGATCCGGCGGATTTCGGCGCGCTCATGGGGTGCCCCGCCGATCAGGGCGGGTGAGGGGTGGACCTCTTCCAGATATTCACATATGGCGTTGCTGTCGACCAGGACAGCGCCGTCCTCCTCTATCAAAACCGGCACCTTGCCAGCTGGATTAAGGGCCAGGAATTCCTCCCGGCGCTGCCAGTCCTGCTCGACCTCCATGTCGTATTCCAGGCCCTTTTCATCGAGCACAAGACGAACCTTGCGGGAAAAGGGCGACAGCCAGAGGTGGTAGAGAGTTCGCATGACGGCGCTAATCTAGAGCATATCTTTGCCGTGGGAAAGACATGCTCTAACCCAGGCACGGGGGGGGGCGGACAGGGGTAAGCGGCATCTATTTCCAGAACCGCACAGCTTTCCCGACAAAGGGATTGGGCATAGGCAAGCAGGATGTTATAAGCGATCAAAAGAGGGGGTCTTGTTGCCGATTTTCCACATTGTTATTCTCGCCCTGGTTCAGGGAATCACTGAATTTCTGCCCATCAGTTCTTCGGCCCATCTCATTTTGGTGCCGCAATTCACGGATTGGCCGGACCAGGGGCTGACAATCGATATCGCCCTCCACGTTGGAACCCTGCTCGCCGTGATGGTCTATTTCTGGCGCGATGTGTGGATGATGTTTATCGGCTTTTTCAGGATGCTGATCGGCCGCAAGGGAAAAGACGTCAGCCTGGTGGTCAACCTGATGATCGCCACCCTGCCGGTGGTGGCCGGCGGACTTCTTCTCCACCAATACGCGGCGGATGCCTTTCGCAGCCCCGTCATCATCGCCTGGACGACGCTGATTTTCGGCATCCTCCTCTACCTCACCGACCATTTCACGATGACCGTGCGGCGGATCGAACATATGAGTTTCGGCAACGCCTTTCTTATCGGCCTGTCGCAGATTCTCTCGCTTCTTCCCGGCACCAGCCGCGCCGGCATCACCATGACGACGGCCCGCGCCTTGGGGTTTGAGCGCCCCGAAGCGGCCCGGTTCTCGATGCTGCTGTCGATCCCGACGATCATCGGCGCCGGCACCCTGGCCTTTCTCGATCTCTCCGAAAGCGGCAATATCGCCCTTGGCCGCGACGCCCTGATCGTCGGCGCCTTAAGCTTCGTCGCCGCCATGTGCACGATCGCCGTGATGATGGCCTGGCTGCGGCGAGCGAGTTTTACTCCCTTCGCCGCCTACCGGGTGATCCTCGGGCTTGGGCTTCTCTACTGGATTTATTTCAAGGACGGCCTCTTGCCCGCCTAGATCTTTCCGTCCAGCCCCATCTGATAATATTTGTGGACGATCTGCTCCTGGTTTTCCAGCAGCCAGTCGATGGACGGCTCATGGCTCATCGCCTTCTTGATGGCGAGCGCCGTGGCTTCGCGATGAATCTCAAACAGCTTCTTGTGGTCCAGATTATCATCCGTGGCGACCGAAGGATTAAGCCAGACCGAGACGATAATCCCGAGATCGTTGGCCTTTTCCTTGGGAATATCGCCGCAGCGCACGGCGTCGAGTACGCCATTGGCGATCGCCCCCTGGACGGTGCCCATCAAAATATTCGTATAGCGGCTGTTATCGACGGTGACCTTGCTCACCATCAGGGTTGCCGGCCGCACCATGATGTCGGTGTTGAGAATAGCCAGCACCTTGCTGTGGCCCTTGGCCTGATCGCCGAGCTGATTGGCAAAGGCGGTGCCCACGGGGCCATCCATCTCACCGATAATGACTTCCGGTTCGGCTGCTGTTCCAGGCGGGCCACCGGCGACGAGCGCCTCACCGACGCGCAGGACAATACGTTCACTCATGCTGTTTTCCTTGCAGATGTATATAAAATTGAATTTCGGATGGGGGGGTTATAGAGGGGTTCGGGCTCGTTTGAAAGAGCCCCCCTCGCGAAAACGCGCCAGATAGGTCGGCAGGATGATCTCGGCCGCCACCGGGTCGATCCCCAGGGTCGAAAGCTTCAAGACCCGTTTGCCGACGACATTATCACGGCGAAGGAGCCGGACCTGGTCCCGGGTCAGGAGCGGCTTGGGCAGGCTCCCGAGAAACAGCGCCAGGGCGCTCGCCGCCCACAGAGGCACCGGGGCCAGAAGGCGGCGGCGACCGGTGACCGCCATCAAAAGCTCCATCAGCTCTTTGAAGGAATAGACCCGCGGCCCGCCGAGCTCGAACACCTTACCCTTTACCTCAAAAGGTTTGTCGGCTTGAGCCGATGAGGGATCGAGGAGAGCCATGATGGCGTCGGCCACATCGCCCACATAGACCGGCTGAAACCGTGGCCCACCGCCGCCAAAAATATCCAGCCTTGGCAGGCCGCCCACCTCGCCGGGCCACTCCAGACGCGGCAACCCGGCGCCGAGCACCGGCAGGCAGGCGGTAAAGGGAAGCAGGGACGCGAACCGATTGAAGAAATCATCCTCGGGGCCGAAAACGATACTCGGCCGGACAATGGTCGCCGCCGGGAAAGCGCCCCGGACAGCGGCCTCGCCCTCGGCCTTGGTGCGGGCGTATACGGAAGACGAGGCAGGGTCGGCGCCGATCGCCGAAACCTGGACCAGATGCCTGACCTTTGCCCTGGCCGAAGCAACTGCGATCTGGCGGGCCCCCGCCACATGGGCCGATTCGAAAGTGGCGCGCCGGGGGCCAAAGCCGGTCTCGTTCAGAATACCGACCAGATTGACCACGCAATCGGCATCGCGCACCGCCGTTTCCACCGCCACCTGGTCATTGATATCAGCGGCCAGGGGAACGATCTGGCCGACATCACCGAAAGGCTTGAGGAACTCAGCCGACAGAATATCGCGCACGGCCACCCGCACAATGTCTCCCTGTGCCGCGAGGCGGCGCACCAGATGGCGGCCTATAAACCCCGAACCGCCGAACACCGTCACCTGACGCGGTGAATCTCCCGGTCTGAAAGTCATCTGGAATTCTCCTCTTAAACCCGGGCCTTACGCCCGATAACGGGGGGATATGGCCTCATCCACCGACGCGACTTGTCAGGATTATAAGGTCTTATATAGTGAGAGGATATATGGTTCGGGAATATTTTAAGGCAAAGGGCGGATATGGCCCCGGCGAAAAGGCCTGTCCAGAAGGCTCAAGTCCGATTGACTTATGCCCGCCCGCCCTTTATTGACGGAACCCGTCATCGACGGAACCCGACCGGAATGCCCAGGTGGCGGAATTGGTAGACGCGCTGGCTTCAGGTGTCAGTGGCCGTAAGGCCGTGGAAGTTCGAGTCTTCTCCTGGGCACCATTTCCGGTATTTTAGCCCCGCCCTTGATCCCGGCCGCCGCCGGGCCAGGGCCAAGACGATGAGGCGCCCATGGCCGGAAAAAAATCATCCCCCAAGATTACCGGGCTGCGCACCCTTGAGGTCTATCAGGGCGATATTCCCGCTGATCTCGATTTCGGCGACATGGTGGCTATCGACACCGAAACCATGGGGCTCAATCCCCACCGCGACCGGCTCTGCCTGGTTCAGCTTTCGGGCGGCGACGGCCATTGCCACATTGTTCATTTTCCGGAAAAGAAATACGACGCGCCGAACCTCAAAAAACTGCTCGAAAACCCCGATGTCACCAAGCTTTTCCATTTTGCCCGCTTCGACATCGCCACCTTGAAAAAGTATCTCGGGGTTTCCACCGCGCCGGTTTATTGCACCAAGATCGCGTCGAAACTGGTCCGCACCTATACCGACCGCCACGGCCTGAAAAACCTCTGCGAAGAACTTCTCGGAATAGACATCTCCAAACAGCAGCAAAGCTCCGACTGGGGAGCGGCCGAGCTGAAATCCGAACAGATGACCTATGCCGCCGGCGATGTGCTTTATCTCCATCAATTGCGCGAAAAACTGGAAGAAATGCTGATCCGCGAGGGGCGTGAGCAAATCGCCAAGGCCTGCTTCGCATTTCTGCCTACCCGGGCCGAGCTGGACCTGAAAGGCTGGCCCGAGGAAGACATTTTTTCCCACTGAGAAACAGAGTTGACAGGGCCTCTCCCAAACCCCATTTCATTGACCTTCACCCCCGCAAAAGGCATAGTCGGAGGGTCTGTTTGGGCAGTTTTCAGGGCGTCTGACAGCCGCCGGCCGATCTGACTTAGACGCGCCCCACAGCAAACCGAGAGCGTAGGCCTATGAAAGCGCAACCCAAAACAAGCAGCCCGACGGAAACCGGCGACATTACCGGAAACAGTGACATCGATTCCGGGCGCCGGGTGCTGGAAACCGAAGCCGGGGCGCTGGCCGAACTGGCCCGCTCGCTTGATGCGGCGTTTATCGCGGCGCTGGATATTTTTTCCGCCGTTACCGGGCGCATTACCGTCACCGGCATGGGGAAAAGCGGCCATGTCGCCCGCAAGATCGCCGCCACCATGGCCAGCACCGGCACCCCGGCGCAATTCATTCATCCCGGCGAGGCGAGCCACGGCGATCTCGGCATGATTACATCGGGTGACGTTATTCTGGCCCTGTCGAATTCGGGTGAAACTTCTGAGCTGAACGATATCGTCGCCTATTCCCGGCGTTTCAATATTCCCCTTGTCGCCATCACCGCCGAGAGCGGCAGCTCACTTGCCGAAACATCCGACGCACTCCTTCTTTTGCCGGCCAACCGCGAGGCCTGTCCCATGGGCCTGGCCCCGACAACCTCAACCACCCTGATGCTGGCGCTGGGCGATGCGCTGGCCATTGCGCTGCTTGAGCGCAAGGGGTTCTCCCGTGACGATTTCCAGGTTTTCCACCCCCGCGGACAACTCGGCACCCGGCTTCTGAAAGTCGCCGATTTGATGCATGTGGGCAGTGAGCTTCCTCTGGTTAACGCCAGCGCGTTGATGTCCGAGGCGCTGCTGGTGATGACCAACAAGCATTTCGGCTGTGCCGGCGTTATCGATGATGAGGGGTGTCTTCTGGGGATTATTACCGATGGCGATCTTCGCCGTCATATGAACCCTGACTTCCTCGCCCAAAAAACCGAAACCGTGATGACCGGAGCGCCGAAAACCATTTCTCCCGGCGGTCTTGCCGCCGAAGCGCTCCAGATTATGAACAGCAATAAGATCACTAGTCTTTTTGCCCTTAAAGACAACCGTCCTGTCGGCATCCTTCATATTCATGATTGCCTGCGGGCGGGAATCGCCTGACCAGGCGGCGGCACATGACAGCCAACATATGACCGAAAGACCAGAGTTTCCCATCCCCAAATCCGTTCACCCCGACAGCGGCTGGAGGCAGACGCCCGACGCCGATGGCCGGGATGAAGAGAGTGAATTTCCGCGTTTTGCAGCCCAATCGGGAGGACCTGATATGGCGCCGCAGGGAAACGTTCATCCCCTGCCCTCCTCGCTTCAGTACCAGCCGCCGGAAAAGGCGCACCGCCACTCACGTTTCATCCGTATGATGAAACTCCTGCTTCCCGTCGTTGCCGCCCTTCTCGTCGCCCTGGTCGTCACCTGGCCGCAAATCAACACGAAAAAGCGATTCAATCTGGATATGTCGAAGATGGATATCGCCGAGAGCCTCCAGCCGCGCATGGACAACCCGCGATTTACCGGCATTGACGAGGAAAGCCGCCCTTATTCCCTGACCGCGACCACCGCCACCCAGGTCGGGGATTCGCCTGAGCTTATCGCCCTGGAGACCCCCCAGGCCGACATAACCATGGCCGATGGCACCTGGGTCGTGCTGACGGCCAAAAGCGGCGTCTACAGCGAAAGCTCGCATGTTCTGGGCTTGCGCGGGGCGGTTAATCTCTACCACGATACGGGCTATGAATTTCGCACCGAAAGCGCCGACATCGACATTTCCGCCGGCACCGCTTCGGGCGGCTCTCCGGTTGCCGGCCAGGGGCCCTTCGGCTCGGTTCGCGCCCAGGGATTTCTCATTCTCAACAAGGGCGGCCACATCGTCTTTACCGGAGAAAGCCACCTCATTATCTATTCCCAAGCCCTGGGCGGAAAAAAATGACCCTTAGAACGGCCACCACGACATTCCTGATAACCCTTGTCGCTTTCACCGCCCTTGGGGGCGCCACAACCACATCGGCAACGGCGCAGGGGCTAGACGGCCTGACCGGCGATTCAGAAGAACCGGTAGAGATATTCGCCGATGACGGGATCGAGTGGATACAGGACAAAAAACAGTATGTCGCCCGGGGCAACGCCCAGGCGAAGCGGGGCGATGTGATCGTCGATGCCAAGGTTCTGACCGCCCATTATCGCGACACCGGCGAGGGCGGCACCGATATCTGGCGGCTCGATGCCGACGGCAACGTCAAGATCACCAACCCCACCACCGTCGCCCGGGGCGACCGCGCCGTCTTTAACATTGATAAAGGCATTCTCGTTCTTACCGGCCGCAATCTGAAAATGACCGCCGACGGGAATGTGGTTACCGCCCAGGACAGTCTTGAATTCTGGCAAGCCAAGAAAATGGCCGTCGCCCGCGGCGATGCAAAGGTACTCAGCGAGGGTAAGCTTCTCAGCGCCGATATCCTTACCGCTTATTTTCACGAAGTGGCGGATGAGGGGACGAAAATCCAGCGTCTGGAGGCCTTCGGCAACGTCGAAATCGAGACGCCGACAGAGGTCGCCACCAGCGATAGGGGTGTTTACGAAATAGAAACCGGTATCGCCTCAATATATGGTTCGGTTAAGATTACCCGAGACAAAGATACCCTTACCGGCGAATATGGTCAGGTAAACCTGAATACAGGCGTCAGCCGCCTCCTCAATGCCGCACCCGGCAGCAAGAAGAAGGGGCGCGTCAGGGCCATTTTTTCTCCGAAAAAGAAACCAAAGACCCAGGGCGAAGAGAAAACAAAAGAAAAGAAACAACAGGAAAAACCGACTCCATGATCGAAAAGCCACCTTTTCCGCCTTATTCCGCCTCACCGCCAGGCCCTCCGGCGGCAACCAGCGCATCCGATAAAGCCGCCGGCCCAGCCCCGTCGGCTTCCCTGGAAGACACTTTCGAGCCAAAACTGATCAGTGAAACCAGCGGGCTCGTTGTCAGCGATCTCGGCAAGCGGTTCAAGAAACGACCGATCCTGCGCGGCGTCGGCCTCTCGGTGCAGCGCGGCGAAGCCGTCGGCCTCCTCGGCCCCAATGGTGCGGGAAAAACCACCACCTTCTATATCATTACCGGGCTGATCTCTCCCGATTACGGCAAAATCATGCTGGACGGCTATGACATCACCGGCCTGCCCATGTATCGCCGCTCACGTATGGGCATCGGTTATCTGCCCCAGGAAGCCTCAATTTTCCGCGGCCTGAGCGTCGAAGACAACATCAGGTCTATTCTCGAAATCGTTGAAGACACCCCTCATAAAAGGGAAAGCCGGCTGGACGAACTTCTGGCTGAATTTTCGATCACCCATCTGCGCCGCACTCCTGCTCTTGCCCTTTCGGGTGGCGAGCGCCGCCGTGTCGAAATCGCCCGCTGTCTGGCCTCAAATCCCCATTTCATCCTGCTCGACGAGCCCCTGGCCGGCATCGATCCCATCGCCGTCGGCGAAATCCGCGATCTGGTTTCCCACCTCAAAGACGGGGGTATCGGGGTGCTGATTACCGACCACAACGTTCGTGAAACTTTAGATATCGTGGATCGTGCCTATATCCTCCATGACGGCATGGTGCTGATGGAAGGCGAACCCTCCGAGATTGTTTCCCACAAGGAAGTGCGCCGGGTCTATCTCGGGGAACGTTTCAGCCTGTAACCCTCGGATTCAAGAACAGGCCTATGGCAATAACTCCCAGACTGGACATCCGGCAAGGTCAATCCCTCGTCATGACGCCGCAATTGCAGCAGGCGATCAAGCTGCTGCAATTCAGCAACGCCGAGCTTGCCAGCTTCCTTGATGAGGAACTGGAAAAGAACCCGCTGCTTGAGCGCGAAGACCCGGACCACCAGCAGCGCGGCGACGGCGCCGAGGGAAAGGCCGAGGAGAAAGACGAAGCCTCCACCGCCGCCCCCGACAGCCTCGATTACGCCGATTCTGAAAATATTCCCGCCGGTGAGGACGCCCCCCTAGACGCCGATTACGAAAACCTCTGGTCAAGCAACAGCGCCGCCGAAGGGGCGAGCGAGGCGGGACAGGGACCGGGCGAAGGCCCCAGCGTCGAATCCCTCGCCGCCTGGGGCAGCGGCGGGCGGCCGGATTTTTCCGAAAACGATTCCAGGCTCGATCATGCCCTGGTGCGCGAAGAGAGCCTGCGCGAGCATCTCTCGGATCAACTGGCCATGGACATCTCGGACCCGGCTGAACGGGTCATCGGCATGCATCTCATTGATACCATAGATGAATCTGGATATTTCACCGGTGAGACAGCGGAAATTGGGAATATCCTCGGCTGTAGTGCCGAGGATGTTGAAACGGTGCTGGAAAAAATGCGCGAATTCGACCCGCCCGGTATTTTCGCCCGCAATCTTGCCGATTGCCTCGCCCTGCAGCTCAAGGATATGAACCGCCTTGACCCGGCAATTGAAAAGCTGCTCGACAACCTCGATCTTCTGGGCAAGCACGACTTCACGGCGCTGAAAAAACTTTGCGCCGTCGATGAAGAGGACTTTGCCGATATGGTGGCAGAGATCAGGGCTCTCAATCCAAAGCCTGCCCACGCCTTTGACCATGACGTCGCCCAGCCGATCACCCCCGACGTTATCATGCGCCAGGCCCCCAAAGGCGGCTGGATCATCGAACTCAACAGCGAGTCCCTGCCCCGGGTTCTGGTCAACAACCAGTATTACGCCAAGCTTAGCCAAAATTCAGGCGATAAATCCGAGAGGGAATACATCTCTGAATGTTTCAATTCCGCCAACTGGCTGGTAAAATCCCTTCACCAGAGGGCGACCACCATTCTCAAGGTTGCTACTGAAATCGTCCGCCAGCAGGATGCCTTTTTCATGCATGGCGTCCAGCACTTAAAACCGCTCGTCCTGCGCAATATCGCCGAGGCCATCGACATGCACGAAAGCACCGTCAGCCGTGTCACCGCAAACAAGTACATGGCCACCCCGCGCGGCAATTATGAGCTGAAGTATTTCTTCACCTCCGCCATTTCCGGCACCAATATCGGCGATGATGCGCATTCGGCGGAATCGGTCCGCCACCGGATCAAGGCCCTGATTGATGACGAGAAAGCCGGCGCCATTCTTTCAGATGACCGAATTGTCGAAATTCTCAAAGGGGAAGGGATCGATATCGCCCGCCGCACGGTGGCTAAATACCGTGAAGCCCTGCGGATTCCCTCTTCCATTCAGCGCCGGCGCGAAAAATCCAGCCACATCTGAAAATCCTGGCCGTTAACCTTCAAAAAGAGGCTCACTTGACTTCAAACCGCGCACTTACTACCTTTCGCTCCTTCCCGGGGAAATGTAAAATAACGGCCACAACGATGGCCTTGCGTTTCGCTATCACCCTCCACGTTCACAACCAGATGGCCTGACCTATGCAGCTTTCCGTCAAGGGCAAGCAAATTGACGTTGGCGATGCGCTAACGACCCACGTTCAATCCGCCCTCAACTCGACCGTTTCGAAATATTTTGATAATGCCCTTGATGGCACGGTTCATTTTTCCCGCGAAGGAACGCTGTTCCGGACCGATATTTCCGTCCATATCGGACACAATATCCTGATCCAGAGCCATGACGAGGCCGACGAGCCCTATGCGGCCTTCGACCTCGCCTGCGAAAAGCTTGCCAAGCGCCTGCGGCGCTATAAACGGCGTCTGCGTGATCATCACAAGGAGCGTTCCGCCAAGGAATCGGTTGCCGCCCAGCAATACATTCTTGCGCCGCCGGGAGAGGAAGAAGACGATTCCCCATTGCAACCCGTGGACCAGCCGATGATCATTGCCGAAATGACCACTGAAGTCGCCACCATGACGGTCAGCGAAGCGGTCATGCGCATGGATCTCGCCGAACTTCCGGCGCTGCTTTTCCACAACAGCGCCCATGGTGGCCTGAACATGGTTTATCACCGCCAGGACGGCAATGTCGGCTGGATCGACCCCACGGCGAGTGTGGTAAACAAGGAAACCACAGCCGCCTGATCCCTAGCGAGGTGCCCAAGATGGAAATGCACGAACTTATCCCGCTTGAATACGTTGTCCCGGACCTCCGGGCCAAAAGCAAAAAGCAGGCGCTTCAGGATTTGTCCCGTCGCATCGCGCCGCTCGTCGATCAGGACGAAATGTCGATCTTCGATGTTCTTCTTGAACGGGAAAAGCTCGGCACCACCGGCGTCGGCATGGGCATCGCCATTCCCCACGGAAAACTTCCCGGTCTCGACCGGCTCTATGGCATGTTCGCCCGCCTCGAACAGCCGATCGATTTCGAAGCCATCGACGAACAGCCGGTGGACCTTATTTTCCTGCTGCTGGCGCCCGAATCTGCCGGGGCCGACCATCTCAAAGCCCTGGCCAGGGTGTCCCGGCTTCTGCGCGATGAAACCATCTGCGAAAAGCTCAGGCATCTCAAGTCAGCCAAGGAAATCCACACCCTCCTGACCACGGCGCCGGCCAGCAACGCCGCCTGACCTCGACCCCGAACAGCTCTCGATAAATGCAAAAGGCCGCGCCTCTCTTTGAAGAGGAAACGCGGCCTTGGGTCTGCTTGGCATAAATTTTCAGGCTGACATCTTGGCTGGCTGCCCCTGAAGGCATCCGGCAAGAAACGGGGCCTAATGGATGCTAACCGGCTCCAGGCCGTTTTCCAGCACTGCGGCAATGGCCTCGTCTTCATTGTCGAACAGGCCGGCTTGGGATCCGTCCGCCGTATGGACGGCATAAAAAGCCGCACCCGCCTCACTGACCGGGCGGATATAGGCGATCCCCAAACTTCCCAAAGCGAGGAAATCCTGAGGCGACATTTGCTTTAAATCGTCCAATCCAGACATCGTTTTTTGCACCTTGTCCATTTGCTTCTCGTTCTTAGCGCCCAGACTTACGAGGCTTCCTTGCGAAAGTCCACCTCAACCGCACTATCCTTACTCCCGGCCTTGTCGCCGGAGGAGGCTGTATTTTCACCATTGCCATTGATTTCAATGGTCCGGGTGCGTTTTTCCACCTTGGGACGGGCGAATTTTATATTGAGCAGGCCGTTATCGAGGCTGGCGCCGGTGATCTCGATGCCTTCGGCAAGCACAAAGCTGCGCTGGAACTGGCGCGCCGCAATGCCGCGATGGAGAAAGACGCGCTCGGTATTCTCTTCCTGCTTGCCACGGACAATAAGCTGGTTGTCCTCAACCACAATGCTTAGCTCAGATTCAGAGAAGCCGGCGACGGCGAGGGTGATCTGCAATCCGTCTTCATTGATCTGTTCGATGTTATAGGGGGGATAGCCATCGCTGGACGCCTTGGAAATATGGTCAAGCGCCCGCTCGAATTGATCGAATCCGAGCAGAAGCGGGCTATTAAAAAGAGATAAACGGGTCATGGTACGACCTCCTCCTGACATAATGAGCGAGATACATGTCCGGGCCCTCAACAGGCACCCGGAAAACGGAACTATTGCCCCGTTCCCAAACCATATATGTTCCGCCGGGCTGTTTTCAAGGGGGCCCACACGCCGGCCCGGCAAATATTCGCCTTGCATTTTCAATAACTTCTCCTGCCCTCGTCCAGCGCCGGAATTGACTTTTGAGGGCAAAAAGGGGCATGTTGACGGGTCCCGGCATCGGACTTTGCGGAATTTGACCGTCGGGCAGTGGCCTCCTCTAGGCGCCGACAACATCATTTGGGCAATCGGGGGAAAACGATGAAAGGAAACGAGCAATGCGTGGAACAAGCACTGAACCTGTAAAATTGCGGCCCGGCATTGAGGTTCGCGACGCCGCTCACAGCATGGAAATCGAACAATGGGCCTGGCAGCGGGTCCAGTCCATGCGCGCCTTTTATACCCACCTCATGATCTATTGCGTGGTCAACTTTGCCCTCCTGATCATCGATCTCGCCAGCCCCGGCAACCCCTGGTTCTTTTATCCCCTGCTGGGCTGGGGACTGGGATTGGGCATTCATGCCGCCCAGACCTTTGAGCGCCTGCCCTGGTTTACCCGCGACTGGGAACAGCGCAAGGTACAGGAACTGATCGAAGACAAGATTGGCCGCCCGCCACAGGCCTAGGTCAGACCGGACACACAGGTCCATTCCCCGGCAAATCGGGGAATTCAAATCCTTGGAAAAAATGAAGTCGGTTCAGGCTTTGACGTCGAGAAGGGCGTCGTCCATTTCTTCCCGTGTGCGGAGAATGGCCGCGGCTGCCTTGTAACTGGTCAGGGCAACGGCCTGGTTAACGGCTTCCTCGGCGTAATTGACGGCAGGAAAGGCGGCCAGCCCGGTTTCACTGGCATCGTCATGTTCGATGAAGGGTTCCCTGTCGAGCTCTTTGACAGTCACCCGCACACCGCCCAGCTCAAGACTCGACTGAGCGACGGCAAGGGGCTTGTAAACGCCCTCGGGAATCTTCGCCGTGTCTTTCAGCGCCGTCCCGGTGCGCGCATTGGCAACGTTCTGCGACGACACGGCTAAACGGGTCGACGAAGCGCGAAGAGCGGTCAGGGCGGATGCACGAGCGGGTTCCATCCTCACAGGATGCCATTGGAGTCTGGCCGGTGTCAAGTTTTATCTATATATATCAATGACTTATGACAATTTAACTTAAATGCAACCTATTCCGGCCGGGCCGCCTCTCTTCCACACAAGAAAGTGAGGGGTGAATCTCTCCGCCCAAGAGCCTAAACTGGACCTGAGAACAGGAAATAAGCCTCTAAGAAGGGATGTCCGACATGGATAAGATGCGCCGACTGAGCGACAAAATTCTGGCCGCTCATGAACAGGCCTGCAGCGAGGCCAAGGCCGATGTCGCAAAACTGCTGCTGGAAGCCCTTGAGATGGACCTCTCATCGATGGGTGGCGGCGGCAGTACCGAGAACAGGGCCTACATGGAAGAGATCGAGAAAGCCTTCGAGCGCCAGGAAAAAATCGAAAGCTGAAAATCCCCCATCGCCCGATCCGGGTTCCCCCTAGCCACAGGATTTGGGCTGTCTCCGGAATATCCCGCGCCACCCTCCATACGATTACAGTCTGATTAAGGAGTCTCACCAATGATCTTGAAATTACCGGCTGTCGCCGGGACGGTTTTCGCCGCCTTTCTGCTCGTCGGTCTTTCGGGCCCGGCCGCAGCCGGCGAAATCGACGATCTGAAACGCCAGGTCGAGGCCTTGACCCAGGCGCTTGCAGCAGTTCAGGACCGGCTTGAAAAAATCAGCGCCCAGCAAACCGGCGCTTCCGCGCCAACTGCCCCTTCTTCCCAGGCAGCGGCGGCCCCGGCGACACTCCCGGCGGCACAGGACGAGGAAACCGGGGCCAGGGTCAGCACCAAGGGCGGGATCAAGGTTGAAACCGTTGACGGCGCCTTCTCGGCCCAGATTTTCGGCCGCCTGCAAACCGACGCCGCCTGGTACAGGGAAGACAAATCCAACCTTGGTGGCGGCACCGAGATCAGACGGGTGCGCCTGGGGCTGAAAGGCACCCTGTTCAACATCTGGGATTACAAAACCCAATTCGATTTCGCCGGCAACACACTCACCGTCAAGGACGCCTATTTGCGCTACACCGGCTTTTCCCCGGTCAATCTCACCGTCGGCAATTTCAAGGAACCTTTCAGCCTTGAAGACACGACCAGCTCGAAATACACAACCTTCATGGAGCGCGGCCTGCCCAATGCCTTTGTTCCCGGCAGAGGCATCGGTATAGGCGCTGACACAAACGGCCGGAACTGGTCTCTTGCCATGGGGGTTTACGGCGACGACATCGCCGGCGACCCGGACGCCGAAGGAGACGAGCGCTGGGACGTGGCGGGCCGGGCCAGCTGGGCGCCCCTTGCGACAAAGACCAGGGTTCTGCATCTGGGTGGCGGCCTGCGCTATCACATGCCCAACGACGATACGGTGCAATACCGGTCCCGCCCCGAATCCCATGTTACCGATGCGCGATTTGTCGACACCGGATCACTCGGCTTTGTCGACGATACGCTAACCTCGGGCCTTGAGCTGGCCGGAATCTGGGGGCCTTACTCCCTGCAGGGGGAATACATGCGGGCCGATGTGCGGCGCGACAGGCTTACCGATCTCGATTTCAGCGGATGGTACGCCATGGCGAGCTATTTCCTGACCGGGGAATCCCGCCCGTATAATCCAAAAAAAGGCGTGTTTGGCCGCCTAAAACCCAAGCATAGCCTGGATGACGGCGGTATCGGGGCCTGGGAAATCGCGGCCCGGCGCAGCGTCCTTGATCTTGATGACGAGGATGTCCTCGGCGGTCAGGAGCGAAACTGGAGCGTCGCCCTGAACTGGTATCCCAACGCTTATGTCCGGGTTATGAGCAATTATATTCTGGTCGACAACAACAACAGCGCCACAGGCAACATCCTCAACCTGCACGGCGGAGAAAGTTCAGCCGGCGACGACGATCCGCAGATCTTTCAGGTCAGGCTACAGGTTGATTATTAGAAGGCGTTAATCAGTCGAACAGGGCGTCGATATCGTCCTGAGCGAGGGATTCTTCGGTCTCCAAAGCCGGGCCGTGGAGAAGTTTTTCATCTTCGGTCAATTCGGGCTCCTCGACCTCTATCTTGGCGATCTCGTCCCTGCCGAATATCTCGATCAGGGCGCTGATCCGCTCTTCAAGATAAGAGATCGACTTGACGATCTTGGCGACACGCTGGCCGGTGATATCCTGGAATGAACAGGCCTGGTAAACATCGCCACTATTGGCGTTGATGCGGTCGAGAAGCGCCAGTTGATCGGGATCGGTAACGGTCTTGCGCAATTCTTCGACGGCATTGTCGTTGTCTTCGGCCCGCCCCATGACCGTGTGAGTCGCCTCTTCGGTCGCGTTGACGATGGCGTCGAGCTGCTCGCCCATGCTTTTGAACCGTTCTTCCTCGCCACTGTCTGAGTTGATGGCGGCAATTTCCTTGCGCACCCGCTCAATATAGCGAAAAAGGTTGGTCAGTCCCTTGCGTAGGTCTTCAGACTCGTCGCTCATGAAAGGCGTTCCCTGCAGTTAGCCGTGGAATATTACGTTGCTGTAACTTCTAAAGACCCGAAGTTCGGCCAAAAGTCCACGGTAAATATCCGCCTTGCCGCCGCAAGAAGCCTCTTAAAAGATAGAATTTCCACCGGCTCAAGAAGCCTTGGAAACAACGACGCGAATGCTCTAGGCTTAAGCACCACTTAATCCCCTTTGAGAGAACATGTCAGATCTGCCCCCCTCTAATTTATCATCAGAAGAACTGTTCGCCCTGGCGCGTGCCCATGAGAGCGCCGGGCGCGGGGGAGAGGCCGAGGCGACCTACCGGGCGCTCCTTGCCACCGATTCCAGCCATGGAGAGGCCCAGAAAAGGCTCAACAAGATATTGAAAAAAAAGAAAAAAGCCGGAAAATCGCCGAGCCGTCACAAGCCCAGGCCTGCCGCTAAAACAGCCCCGGCGAGCACCCTGAAAACACCCCTCCCACAGTCGGGGCCACAGCTGGGACCTGAGACGGGGCCACCCTCAAACCCCCGCGAGGATGAGCTCCGTCAGTTGAGCGATTTTTACAATCAGGGCCGCTTTAGCGAGGCCGAAACTACGGCGCGGAGGCTTATCGATCAGCATCCCCATCATCTGTTCGCGTGGAACGTGTTGGGCGCCGCGCTCAGAGCCCGGGGGGAGCTCGATGAAGCGATCAGTATTTACAAACAGGCGATTGAACTCAAATCCGATCTGCCCGATTTTTACAACAACCTGGGAAACGCCCTGCGGGAAAGAGGCGAGCTTGAAGAGGCGGCGGCCCGGTTCAGAGAAGCGATCCACCTTAGGCCTGATTTTGCCCTAACCCACTATAATCTCGCAAACGTCCTGAGGGATATGGCCGATCCCGAAGCGGCCCTGGCCGGCTACAAGCAAGCCCTCCGGCTGGAACCCGGCTTTGCCCAGGCCCAGGCCCAACTGGGGATCACCCTGCAGGCCATGGGGCGGCTTGAAGAGGCCGAGACCGCCCTCATCAAGGCCGTTGAAATGGCCCCCGGGGACGGGGATGCCTGGGCCAACCTTGGCATCGTGCATCTCAATTTGGGTGATCTGGAAAAAGCCGAGAGAAATTTAAGAAAAGCCGTTGAGGTCAACCCCGGTTTTGCCAAGGCCCATCTCAATCTCGGAGTCGCCCTGCAACATATGAACCAGGAAGAAGCGGCCTATGCCTGCTACAAGAAAGTGTTGGAACTCGATCCGGAAAATTCCAATACCCTCGCAAATCTTGCCATTGCCCTGGAGGGCCTGGGCAAAAAGGACGAAGCAATTGCCATCCACAAACGGGCGATTGATCTCGATCCGGAAAATTCAACTCTGATCTCAAACTTGGGCAACGCCTATAAATATATGGGCCGGACAGACGAGGCCCTGACCAAGTTCGTAGAGGCCCTTAAACTCGACCCCGACAATGCCGCCACCAGAATTCTCTTTGCCCAAACGGCGGGAAATGTTGTCCTCGCAGACGGCCAGCAACCAGATGAGGATCTGATCTCCGCCCTCCTTATCTGCCTGCACGACGACCACCTCGAAACGTCGAAACTGAACTCCCTCGCCCAGAGCGCCCTCCACGCAAAGATGCCGGCGGCGCTGAGCGAAGCGTCCCGCCATCCCGGCCAGCCCTTTGACATTACCAGCCCTGATTTTCTCACCTTTGCCGCCAACCCCCTGCTTGTCGCCGTTCTTACCCGGACCATCCTCTCAAGCCGGGCCCTGGAGGATCTTCTCACCGCCGCCCGGCGCCGGCTCCTTAAGACCCTTGGCGACAGTGAAGATGCCTTGGGCCTGGCCGAAGAATTGCAGCCCCTTCCGGCGGCTCTCGCCGATCAGGGTTTCCTCAACGAATATGTCTGGGCTGTCACCGCGGAAGAAAAAGCGTCGGTCGAAAGCATTCGCGCCCGGGTCGCCAAACAGATCGAACAAGGCCAGGCACCCAGCGATATATCCCTTTATCTCCTGGCGGCCTATGAACCGCTTTCCAAAACCGACGGGATGGTGAACTGGGCCTCGCGGATCGGGGAAGGGGCTTCGGCTGGCCTGCGACATCTGCTCCGCACCCAGATTGATGAACCGGCAATGGAAAGTGAGATATCCGGAAAAATCGATGTTCTGACCCCTATCGACGACGACATTTCCCAGGCCGTGCAGGCCCAGTATGAAGACAATCCCTATCCCCGTTGGGCCTGGTTGAGCAAACCCGTGCCGATTTCCTGCAACCGCCAGATCCTTGATGAAATCCAGCCCCACAAGCCGTCGCTTGGCCCGGCGGCAAAGCATCCCGAAATTCTTATTGCCGGCTGCGGCACCGGTAAACAGCCGATTGACGTCGCCTTGAGGTTCAAGGACTCTCATGTCCTTGCCGTCGATCTCAGTCGCACCAGCCTCGCCTATGCTATCCGCAAGGCGAAAGAAATCGGCGCTCATAATATTCGCTTTGCCCAGGCGGATATTCTCAAACTCGGCACTCTCAACCAGACATTCGACATTATTGAAAGCGGCGGCGTCCTTCATCACATGGCCGACCCTGAGGCCGGATTAAAGGTGCTGGTCGGACTGCTCCGGCCCGGCGGTTTTTTCAAACTCGGCCTCTATAGCGAGGCGGCAAGAAAGCATATCGTCCGGCTGCGCGAGCAGACCGCCGGGCAGAGGGCCGACCCCTCCCTGGAAGGGATCAGGGAGTTCCGCGCCCATGCGCGGAATTCTGAAAGTGAGGACATCGCACAGCTCTGGGAGTCGAAAGATTTTTTTGCAACCTCAACGCTTCGTGACCTGCTGTTCCATGTTCAGGAGCATCGGTTCACGATCCCCCGGATCCGTGCAGCCCTGGAAACAAACGACCTGAAATTTCTGGGCTTCATATTCGACGACATGTCGGTGAAACAGAAATACGGGGAAAGGTTTCCCGACGATCCCGATATGACGAACCTCGACAACTGGCATCAATACGAGACCGAAAATCCCCGCACCTTCGTGGGCATGTACCAGTTCTGGACGCAAAAATCCGGCTAGTTCCGGCTGCCGGCGCACACGGTCATGTCCGGACAAGACGACACAAAACGCCACAAAAAACGCCGCTGTCCTGATCCAACAGCGGCGTTTTGGAAACTTGGTGGAGCCGAGGGGAATCGAACCCCTGACCTCTACAATGCCATTGT
>CAZAKR010000020.1:0-30568 GCA_964486105.1 uncultured Rhodospirillaceae bacterium
ATGAGTGCAGCAGATATTGAGCGTTTCGTCGCCGATTTGAAGGAAAATGCGTCGCTTCTCGACGAGGCGAAAGCGGTTCCCGGCGGTCTGGCGGCGATGGCGGGTTTCGCCCAATCGAAGGGCTATGACATTACGGTGGACGAGGCCAAGTCCTATATTGCCGATCAGGCCAATGCCTCCCTGAGCGATGATCAGCTTGATGCGGTGGCCGGTGGCAAGGGGCATCACAATGTAGCGACTCAGACTGTTGAAGCCGTACAGGTCGTGACAACGGCTCAGGCCGCGGCAGAGGTTGAGGCAGCTGCAGCTGCTGATGTTGCTGCTGCTGCAGTCGCAGTGATCGTTTTAACCTGAATCAGTTTAAACTTTGGTTCCAAAAGCCCCGCTCCGGCGGGGCTTTTTTTGAGCTGTTTTACCTCAATATTTTATGACAATGTATCATTGTTGTTATCAGTTAAAACGAGGGGGAACTTGTAAATGAGTGCAGCAGATATTGAGCGTTTTGTTGCCGATTTGAAGGAAAATGCATCGCTTCTCGACGAAGCGAAAGCGGTTTCCGGCGGTCTGGCGGCGATGGCGGAATTCGCCAAATCGAAGGGCTATGACATTACGGTGGATGAGGCCAAAGATTACGTCAACGAAAGGACCAAACAGGATCTTTCGGTTGCAGAGCTTGATGCGATTGCCGGGGGCAAGAAGAGTTCTCACAGTGTCGCGACCCAGGTATACGAAGTTCAGACGGTTGCAACGACAACAACAGAGGCCGCTGAGGTTGAGACAAGTGCCGCTGCTGCTACTCAGGCTGTTGCCGTTGCAGTGATTGTTCTCACCTGATTGTGCTGTGTTTAACAATGAACTGAAAAAGCTCCGCTCAGGCGGGGCTTTTTTTGTTGTCTTATGAGGAATGCTCGACCAGATGTTCACCCAGCCGGTGGATGAAATTCTCGCACAGAACGACCTGTTCCAGGGCAATATATTCATTGGGCCGATGGGCCTGGTCGATGCTTCCCGGCCCGCAAACGATGGCTGGAATGCCGGCGGCGCTGAAAAGTCCGGCTTCGGTGCCGAAGCTGACCTTGCCCGTGCTATTGGCCCCCGACAGGGTTTTGGCAAGATGGGTCACAGCGGCTTCCTCGTCGGTATCGAGGCCGGGAAAGCCTGAATTCTCAATAAATGAAAAACCGGCTTCCGGGGCAATGTCCTGCATGGCGGGAAGGACCTGCGTTTGGGCATAGGCGCTGATCTCGGCGAGAATCGCTTCTGGATCGTGGGTCGGCAGAGAACGGATTTCAAAATCGAAGGTACAGTCCCTGGGCACGATGTTGAGTGCCGTTCCGCCGGAAACCAGACCGGTGTGGACCGTAGAGTGGGGCGGCTCAAAGGCGGGATCAAAGGGGCCTTCACGCTGGAATCGCCGGGCCAGAATACGGAGAAAGGCGATCACCTCAGCGGCCGCCTCTACGGCGTTGACCCCCTGGGGCGCCAGGGCGGAATGACATTCCCGGCCGCGCACATGACAGCTCAGGCTTTTCTTTCCCTTATGCCCGGTGATGACCCGCATTTGCGTCGGCTCGCCGACGATACAGGCATAGGGTTTGATATCCATCCTTCCAATCTGGTCGAGAAGACGCCGCACGCCAATACAGCCGACCTCTTCATCGTATGAAAAGGCGAGATGAAGCGGTGTCTTGATATCGAGCTCAAGAAGGCCCGGAAGGGCGGCGAGAACAACGGCAATGAAAGATTTCATATCCGCCGTGCCCCGGCCGTAAAGCCGGCCGTTCTTTTCAACGACACCGAAGGGGTTATCGTCCCAGTCCTGACCATCGACGGGAACGACGTCTGTGTGGCCGGAAAGAACAATTCCGGCACCCCCGGCAGGGCCGATGGTGGCGAATAAATTAGCTTTTTTACGGGTTTCGTCGAAGACCAGATCGGTCTTTATTCCAAGGCTGGAAAGGTAGTCGCGAATAAACTCAATGAGCCCCAGATTGGATTTGCAGCTGGTCGTATCGAAAGCAACCAGAGTGCGGATCATCTCGATGCTGGCTTTTTGCGGCTGCTGACCGATGTCTTTCGGAGGCTGGCTGGAACTGGTCATCGAGGACAGGTGGTCATGGCGCGAATTGTTCGTTGATGATCCGCTCTTCGAGATTATGTCCGGGGTCGAAAAGCAGGGTCAGCTTGATGCTGCGGTCTTCACGAACACGTATTTCGGCGGCATCGCGGACCTCGGTAAAATCGGCGGTCGCACTGACCGGCCGTTTTTCAGGTTCCAGAACTTCAAAAGTTACTTCCGCCGTCTGGGGGAGAAGCGCTCCGCGCCAGCGCCGGGGTCGAAAGGCGCTGATCGGGGTCAGCGCCAGAACGCCGGCATCAAGTGGAATGATGGGGCCGTGGGCAGAAAGATTATAAGCCGAGCTGCCCGCCGGGGTGGCGACCATAATGCCGTCGCACATCAATTCTTCCAGGCGCACGATTCCATCGACGCTGATTTTTATTTTCGCCGTCTGGCGGCCTTCGCGCAGGAGAGACACCTCGTTGATGGCGATTGCCTCAATGTGTTCGCCGGACACGGTACGGGCATGCATTCGCAGGGGATGGATAAGTGAAGGCCGGGCTACCTCCAAACGTTCAAGAAGGCCCTTTTCAGAGAATTCGTTCATCAGAAAACCGATGCTGCCCCGGTTCATGCCGTAAATCGGCACATCTCTGTCCATAAACTGGTGCAGGGTTTTCAGCATCGTGCCGTCGCCCCCAAGAGCGATGATGACATCGGCTTTTTCAGGAGAAACGTGGTCGTACAGTTTTTCGAGCTTTTTCCGGGCCGTCTTAGCGGCTTTGGCATCGGAAGAAACGAAGGAAATCTTTCCTGGTTTGAAAGCGGCCAAGGCCTGCCTCCCTTTTAGATATTACGATTTTGAAGGGAGTATAGCGCAGTCCCGCTCTTATGCCATCAGGGGCCGGATTTTGTACAGGGGGGGGATAGGGAGGACGCGGGTCAGCCGCCGGTATGGCTCATGTGCCGGGTCAGCGCAGGCTCGTCGTTGCGCCGGTCGATGATGAAATCATGACCCTTTGGCTTGCGCGCGATGGCGGCATCGATTGCCTCGTTAAGGGGGGCATCGTGTTCGCTTTGACGCAGAGGGGTGCGCAGATCGGCGGCATCCTCCTGGCCGAGGCACATATACAGGGTGCCGGTACAGGTAAGGCGGACCCGGTTGCAGGATTCGCAGAAGTTATGGGTCATCGGGGTGATGAACCCAAGACGCTGCCCGGTTTCCCCGATCCGCACATAACGGGCCGGGCCGCCACTCTGATAATCGATATCTTCCAGTTTCCAGTTTTTTTCCATCCTTGAGCGAACCAGTGAGAGGGGAAGATACTGGGAAATTCTCTCATCGCTGATATCGCCCATGGGCATAACCTCGATCAGCGTCATGTCGAGGCCTTCTTCGCCGCACCAGGCGATCATGCGGTCGAATTCATCCTCGTTCAGTCCCTTAAGCGCAACGGCGTTTATTTTGATCCTAAGACCGGCATTCCGCGCCGCCTCGATACCCTCAAGCACTTTTTCCAGTTTGCCCCAGCGGGTAATGGCGGTGAACTTCCGTGGATCGAGTGTGTCCAGGGATACGTTGACCCGGCGTACGCCGCAATCGTAGAGCGCCTTGGCATGCTGGGAAAGACGACTGGCGTTGGTTGTCAGGGTCAATTCTTCAAGTGCTCCGCTATCAATATGGCGGGCCAGGCGCTCGAACAGCCACATGATGTTACGGCGGACCAGGGGTTCACCGCCGGTGATCCGCAGTTTTTTCACTCCCTTGACGACAAAAGCCGAGCACACCCGGTCGAGCTCCTCAAGAGAGAGGATCTCGCCTCTGGGAAGAAAGGTCATGTCTTCGGCCATGCAATAGGTACAGCGAAAGTCACAGCGGTCTGTGACCGAGACCCGCAGATATGTCACGTCTCTGTCGAAAGGGTCGATCATTGGAGTTCCGTTTGTTGTTTGGCCATCTTTAGTCCGGGGAGCCTTTATAGGACAGTAAGTATGTCTGGTCGAAGATGAATTCACCCTTAATTTTCATAAGGAAAACAGAGTGTCCCTAATTGGCCTTGTTAGCTGGGCGCCGACATGCGCTCAGGGGGGAAAATAACCCTGGCAATTGTTTCCTTTCCAGGGGTGCTGGAGATTTCAAAACGACCGTCGTGAAGTTCGACAAAGCTTTTCACGATGGGCAGTCCAAGGCCGGTGCCTTCATATTTCCTGTTGAGGGCGCTGTCGACCTGACCGAACGGCGCCATTGCCTTGGGAACGTCTTTATCCGAGATGCCGATGCCGGTATCGGCGACCTCGATACTGATGCCTCCCTGGTCATCCCTGGCCAATTTGATCTCTATTGTTCCACCCACAGGTGTAAACTTGATGTCGACGTCTCTGGCCAGCTCTTTCTTAACCCGCTTGAGAGCAATTTCAGTCTGCTTTTCGTGAGTTATATCTCTAATGACGTATATGAATCCGTTCTTATCAACATCGGGGGTGGCATCGGGAACAAGCATGACGTCGAAAGTCCCCTTGAATTTTTTCTCTCCCTGGATGCCAGTTGCAAAATGGCAGGGTTTGCCGGAGAGCACCTCCCGAAAATAAGGTTTCAGGATTTCGTGGGGTTCCTTGCCGAATATTTTAAGGAATTTCTGCCCAATAATTTTATCCAACGGTAGGCCAAAAGATTCCTCATGCCGGGGGCTGGCCTGACAAATAATTCCGTCCTCGTCGATATAGCCGACAAGCAGGGGGAGGGATGAGAAAATTCGCTTGAAAAAATCTCTTTCGGAAGCTGTTTTGCGGGTTTTATTCCTGTCGGCCGATTTTGAACCGGACTTTTTCTTTGCGACGGGTTTTCCCTTCACATCAGATTTCTTTTTCTGGGTTTTTTTAATGGTCATAACTAATTTTAAGAAATTTAGGCCAAGCCACCATATGCCGCTAAAGCCAATTCAAGCATGGAAGCCGGTGTAAATTCAAATATCCCGGATGGGGTCTTGCCGGTATCCGGTGAGGAATCCCTGCGCCGTCCCTACCACAGGAGTTCGCCTGCAAGAAAAGCTTTTCCCTCGGCACTGGCAGGGGTCTTGAAGAATTCGGCGGCTTGGGTTCTTTCCTTCAGGCAGCCCTTGTGAAGAAACAGAATATCCTCGCCCAGCCTGTGGGCCTGCCCAAGATCATGGGTAGTCATGATGATCTTTGTTCCGGCTTTATCGAAATCCATAATCATGTTCTCAACAGCGCGTGTCGCGGCGGGGTCGAGACTGGCCGTCGGCTCATCAAGAAAAAGAACTTCCGGTCGCACGGCCCAGGCGCGGGCCAGGGCGAGGCGTTGCTGTTCGCCAACCGAGAGAACCCGTGCCGGACGTTGAGCCTGTTCGACAAGGCCAGCTTTTTCCAGCGCTTCATCGAGAAGAAAACGACGCTCCTTTCCGCCCTGTTTTCTTAAAGCCAGCGCATAGTCGATATTCGCCGCCGCTGTCCGGCGCAACATAATCGGCCGTTGAAAAACCATGGCCTGACGGGATCTGACGGCCTTTTCATCTGGAGAAGAGATGTTGCGCCAGGTGATTTTCCCCTCTTTGGGGCGGATCAGCCCGTGACAGAGGCGAAGGATAAGGCTCTTGCCGGCTCCGTTAGGGCCGAGAAAAATGCTCCTCCCGCCGCTGGAGAAGGTGGCGCTGAAATTATCGATCAGCCGAGCGCCGCCGGCATCGAAACAGACCCGGTCCAACTTCAAAGGCAGAATGGCCGAATTATTTTCCATTGTTCTCACCCTTGAGTCCGTTTGACGGTATCGCCGAGGAAATAGGCGCTTCCATTCACCGCCAGGGACAGGGTCATAAGAATCATCCCCAGGCCCAGGGCCAGGGCAAGATTACCCTTGCTGGTCTCAAGAGCAATGGCGGTCGTCATCACCCGTGATACGTGATCTATATTGCCGCCGACGATCATGACCGCGCCAACCTCGGCGCTGGCCCGGCCGAACCCCGCCAGTATTGCCGTTAAAATGGTCAGCCGGGCGTCCCACAGCAATGTCGGCACCGCGCGAGCCGGGCTGGCTCCAAGCGAGGTGAGTTGTTCGGCATATTCCGCCCACAGATCGGCTACGGCCTGGCGGGTAAGCGCCGCCAGGATTGGCGTCACAAGTATGCATTGGGCAATGATCATCGCCGTTGGCGTGAAGAGAAGACCAAAGACGCCGAAAGGGCCTGCCCGGGAAAGTAAAAGATAGACAGCCAGACCAACCACCACCGGCGGCAGGCCCATGAAAGCATTCAGCGTAATCACTACGCCAAAGCGGCCGGGGAATTTGAAAAGGGCGACAAAGGCGCCGAGCGGCAAACCGATGAGGGTTGCCAGGCCAACACCGCTCAGGGTGACTTTCAGGGATAGCAGGATGATCTCGATCAAATCGGGGTCGAGGTCAAAAATCAGCATAAAAGCCGAGGAAAAGGCGCCATGGAAATCAGTCATCGGGTCTTAAGGCTTGCTCCGTTTGAATTTTCACCATTCTCTCTTGCGCCGGCCTCTTTAAAGAGAGTTGCGGCATGGGGATGGCATAATTTTTATGATACCATCCTTGTCTGGTAAAAAGTCACGGTCCATATTTCCATCATGTCTGATTTTATTATATCTCCCGATCCACATGATCCCCGCCTGACCCGTCGGGTTGCCGGTAAGGATCAGGACGGAAATCCGCTGGAGACCTCCGTTGTCATGGAGCGTCCCCTGACTCTTTTTCTCAATGGGCAGGAAATCGTTACCATGATGACTATCGGGGATTACCCCGACTGTCTGGCCGTTGGCTACCTTCTCAACCAGAATATGCTGCGCCCCGATGACGAGATCACCGGCATTGATGTCGATGAGGAACTTGAAGTCGTGGTCGTCCGCACCCGGCGGCAAACAAATTTTGAGGAAAAGCTCAAAAAAAAGACCCTGACCTCGGGCTGCGCCCAGGGAACCGTTTTCGGCGACCTTATGGAAAGGTTTGACGAGGTGGCCCTGCCGACCGAAGCAATCCTCAAAACATCCTGGATTTATACCCTTTCGAAAAAAATTACCGACATGCCCAGCCTTTATCTTGAGGCCGGGGCGATTCATGGCTGTGTTCTCTGTGAGGGTGACAGTCCCCTGGTATATATGGAGGATGTCGGCCGCCATAATGCGGTCGACAAGATTGCCGGCTATATGTTTCTCAACGCCATCTCTCCGGAGGGGAAAATTTTCTACACCACCGGCCGCCTGACCAGTGAAATGGTGATCAAGACGGTGCAGATGGGTATTCCGGTTCTGGTTTCCCGTTCCGGCTTTACCGCCTGGGGTGTCGATCTGGCCCGCAAAGCGGGCCTGACCCTTGTCGGGCGGGCCAAGGGCAAGCGTTTTGTCGCGCTCTCCGGCATTGAGCGGATCGTCTATGATTCCGGGACTTTAGAAAAATCTTCCCGCCCGGCCTCTGTTATACCCCCGACTTCTGTTACACCGAAGGCCTCGGCGGGGGGAGAGTAGGCCTATGGGAACCCAAGAGGAGAGCGGCGCCCCGCAGGGGAAAGATGATATGACGGACGAGGCGAAAGATGTTCACACCGAGCTGGGGCCTATGGGCGCCGGGGTGGGCTCCGACGAGGTCCTCCGGGTGGTCGAAAAAGCGATGCAGGATCATCTTGAATGGCTGCAACGGTTTCACAGAAGCCTGATCTGTAAATCCGCCGCACCGCGCGACGTTGCATCCGATCAGGCGCGATTTCTTTGTTCCTTCGGCGCCTGGGTGGATTTGCACCGTAAAGACGATCTGGTTCAGCAGCCGGCTTTCCGCACCTTGATTTCCATACATGACGAAATGCACGACGATGTTGCCTTTCTTTCCGCCAAGGCGCAGCAGAAAACGGCGATTACGGAGGAAATCTATAACCTTCTGTCTGAAAAGGTTGTGGCTTTCTACAGCATGGGGCGGCGTATTCTCTCGGCCTTTCAAAGTGCCCGCTCGGACCTTGACCCCCTGACCGGGCTCTATAACCGTCAGGTTATGCTGGCTGAGATAACCCGTGAGAGGGAACGCAGCCTGCGTACCGATGAGCCCTGTTGCATCGTTCTCGCCGATCTCGATTTTTTCAAGAAAATCAATGACACCCATGGCCATGCCGCCGGGGATCAGGTTTTACAGGCCTGCGCCATGCAGTTTCTGAAAAGTTTGCGCCCCTATGACATGGTGTTCCGTTACGGCGGCGAGGAATTTCTGTTCTGTCTGCCCAATGCCGATACCAAAACCGCCCAGACGATCATGGACCGGTTGCGGGAAACGATTGCCGGGGCCCCGGTGAAAATTTCCGGGGGCGGCAAGACAGGTGATGCTTTTGATCTGTCGGTTACGGTTTCATTCGGTATCGCCCCGGTAAACGGAAATATCTCGCTGAAAGAAAACATGGAACAGGCGGATCAGGCCCTCTACAGGGCCAAGGAGCAGGGCCGCAATCAGGTTTCCCTGTGGCAGGGGGCGGCTGAGGCTGAGGAAATGCCTGGAAAGCGTGGCGATGCCCCTTCCTGAACCGGTGGCGGGTGTCCTGCTGGCCGGAGGCATGGCGCGCCGAATGGGCGGCGGCGATAAATGCCTACGTGAGCTTGCAGGGCGACCCCTTCTCGAATGGGTCGCCGAACGCGCCAAGTCCCAGGTTGGCGCCCTTGTCCTTAACGCCAATGGTGATCCAGCCCGGTTTTCCGCCTTCGGCCTGCCTGTGGTGAGTGATGTTATTGAAGGCTATGCGGGGCCTCTGGCTGGTATTCTGAGCGCTATGGAATGGGTGCGCACACACGCTCCCGATTGCCGGTGGCTGGCCAGTTTTGCGACCGATGCGCCCTTTTTCCCCGATGATCTCGTATCCAGCTTATTGGCGGCAGTGAAAGAGGATAAGGCCGATATGGCCTGTGCCCGTTCAAACGGGCGTATGCACCCGGTTTTTGCTCTCTGGCCGGTTGCTCTTGCCGAGGATTTGCGCCACGCCATGGTTGAGGAAGAGATTCGCAAGGTCGATGTCTGGACCGGCCGTTACCGCCTGGCCGTGGCCGATTTTCCAGCCGAACCTGTCGATCCCTTCTTCAACGTCAACCGCCCTGAAGACCTGAAGGCCGCCGAAAACCTCATCAAATAACAAAAAAAGCGGATAAAGGCTCTATTTGAGCTTCTAAACTGGACAGGCAATGCAGCTTTTGCCATTCTCCTGTTTCCTGACCAAGGGGGGCGGTTTTCTGGCATTTGTTGCTGTCCGCGTTTTATTGCAAGCTTTATAGAAGGGAAGATTTTGTGCCGGGTTTCATAGATAAAATTATTCATAATCTTGCTAAAGAACACATTATTGCCAAGCCGGGGTTCAACCGCTGGCTGGTTCCCCCGGCTTCGATCGCCATTCATCTCTGCATCGGCTCGGTCTATGCCTGGAGTATCTTTAATCTTCCCCTGACAAAGGCAATCGGTGTCGTTGCGCCGGCCCCTGGAGACTGGGACTTACAGCAGGTTCTGTGGATTTTCTCCGTCGCCATCGTCTTTCTCGGCCTTGCTGCGGCCTTTGCCGGCAAGTGGCTGGAAAAAGTCGGCCCGCGAATGGTCGGTTTTGTCGCCGCCTGTTGCTGGGGCGGTGGGTTTTTAGTCGGCGGCGTCGGCATTCTCACTCATCAGCTGTGGCTGATTTATCTCGGTTATGGCGTGATTGGCGGCTGTGGGCTGGGGCTGGGCTATGTCTCGCCGGTCAGCACCCTGATCCGCTGGTTCCCCGATCGCCGGGGCATGGCTACGGGCATGGCGATTATGGGCTTTGGCGGCGGCGCTATGATCGGTGCGCCCTCAATCAATTATTTCCTAAGGCTTTTCTATGAGGCGCCGCAATATCTCGGCACCGTCGATGCGGTCAATCTGGTCACCGAGGCCGGCAGGCGCATGGCTGAGGTTGGCGGTAAATTGCAGGAAGTTGTCGTCGTTGGCGCCAATGAGGTCGGTCGGATGATCGTACCCGGCCCCGAAGGCGTTTATCTTGCCGGCACCGGTGATACCGGTGTCGCCGGGGCCTTTTTCTCCCTCGGCTTGATTTATTTCGTCGTCATCACCATTGCCGCCTTCTCTTACCGTATTCCAGCCAAGGACTGGACTCCCGAGGGCTGGACACCGCCCGACGAAACCGATGCGGCGAAAAAAATGATCACCCGGAATCATGTCCATATCGACCAGGCGCTGAAGACTCCGCAGTTTTATTTCCTGTGGGTTGTCCTGTGTTTCAACGTCACCGCCGGGATTGGCGTCATCGGCGTCGCCAAGACCATGATGACGGATATTTTCGGCTCTACGCTTCCGTGGATTGTTGATGCCGGGTTCGCCTCGTTTTACGTCATCATGATCAGCGCCTTTAATATGGTGGGGCGTTTCTTCTGGGCCAGCATGTCGGACTATATCGGCCGCAAGATGACCTATTACATCTTCTTCGGTCTCGGCATCGCCCTTTACCTGTCGATCCCCTATTCCGCCCAGGCGGTCAGCGCGTCGCCCCAGGTGATGTGGCTGGTTACTTTCTATGGCGCCACCATGGTCATCTTCACCATGTATGGCGGTGGCTTTGCCACCATTCCCGCCTATCTGGCGGATATCTTCGGCACCAAGTTCGTCGGCGGTATCCACGGTCGCCTGTTGACGGCCTGGAGCACGGCCGGGGTTCTCGGGCCGGCGGCAATTGGCTATCTGCGAAGCCAGTCAGTGACCAATGCCATTCACGATCTTGCGGCCAAGGCTAATCCGGAGACATTCCGGGCGACGTTTGGCGCCGGCATCGACCAGCTCGATTCTCTGATCAAGGCAAAAACCGTCACCGTTTCCAATCTGATGGAAATCATGCCGGCGGGCACCGTTGATCCGTCGAGTTCGCTCTACGATACCACCATGTATTGCATGGCGACGTTGCTGGCGATTGCATTTGTCGCCAATTATCTCATCGGGCCGGTTCATCCCAAGCACCACATGACGGCTGAAGAGCTTGAAGATGAAATGACCTGATCCCCGCTCTCCTGGCGGAGAGTGTTCAAGTATAAAAAAGGGGGAGGCCCAAAAGCCTCCCCCTTTTTGCGTCAAAATATATTTGAACGATCAGGCGGCACTGAGTTTTTCCAGCTTGGCCGCGCAATATTTAAGTTCGGGAATCTTCGCCGCCGGATCGAGCGCCGGATTGGTCAGTATATTGGCCGGGGCTTCGCGGAAGCAGAAGGGGATAAAGATCATGCCCGGCGGGACCTGTCTGTCCGCCCGGACTTTAAGTTCCAGTTTTCCGCGGCGTGACGTAACCGCGACCTTATCACCGGGTTTAAGATCGTACTGGCCCATGTCGCCGGGCGAGACGTGGGCGTAGGCCTCGGGTTCGATTTCGTCCAACACGGTGGCGCGCCGGGTCATTGAGCCGGTGTGCCAGTGTTCCAGCAACCGTCCCGTGGTGAGCACCATCGGAAAGTCATTGTCCGGTGTTTCGTCGGGTGGGAGAACGTCGGTGGCGACAAACTTGCCGAGACCCGACGGGGTGAGAAAGCTTTCGGTGAAGATAAGGGGTTGCCCCGGATCGTCTTCCGATTCGCAGGGATAGGTTACCGCCCCTTCATTTTCCAGCCGCTCCCAGGAGATGCCGGTAATCGACGGCATGCACTGGCGCAGCTCGGCGTAAATATCGCGAGGATGGGTATAAGTCCAGTCAAGGCCGATTCCCTTGGCGATTTCCTGGATGATCCACCAGTCCTGGCGGGCGTCACCCGGCGGATTAACGGCCTGACGGGCAAGTTGAACCCGGCGATCGGTATTGGTAAATGATCCGTCTTTCTCGGGAAAGGCCGAGGCGGGGAGAACCACATCGGCAAGATAGGCTGTTTCGGTGAGGAAAATATCCTGGACGACGAGATGGTCGAGTTTGGCCATGGCCTTGCGGGCATGACCGGCATCGGGGTCGGACATGGCGGGATTCTCACCCATGACGTAGAGCCCCTTGATATCCTTGTCGTCGATGGCTCCCATGATTTCGACCACGGTCAGGCCAATTTCCGAATTAAGCTCGGTTTTCCAGAAATCCTCGAAAAAGGCATGCACCTTGGGGTCGTCGATCGGTTGGTAATCCGGAAAAACCATCGGGATCAGGCCGACATCGGACGCCCCCTGGACGTTGTTCTGGCCGCGCAGGGGATGCAGGCCGGTGCCGGGCCGACCGATATTCCCGGTCAGCAGGGCCAGGGCGATCAGGCAGCGGGCATTGTCGGTGCCGTGTACGTGCTGGGAAACGCCCATGCCCCAGAAAATCATCGATGCCTTGGATTTGGCGTAGAGGTGGGCGACCCGGCGGATCTTGATGGCGCGGACGCCGCAGATCGACTCCATTTCCTCGGGCGTGAAGGGAGCGACATGCTCCTTCAATGCTTCAAACCCTTCAGTATGTTCCTCGACGTATTTGGGATCAAAGAGCCCGTCGGTAATGATGACGTTGATAACCGCGTTTAAAAGCGCGACGTCGCTTCCCGGCTTGAACTGGACCATATGATCGGCGTGGCGCGACAAGGCCTGACTGCGCGGGTCCATAACGATGAGGGTCGCGCCTTTTTTCACCGCATTCTTGATGTAGGTGGCGGCGACGGGGTGGTTCTGGGCCGGTCGTGCGCCGATAACGACGATAACGTCGGAATTTTCGCATTCGGAAACCGGTGCGCTGACAGCGCCCGAGCCGGTGCCCTCAAGAAGGGCGGTGACCGACGAGGCATGGCAGAGCCGGGTACAGTGATCGACGTTGTTGGTGTGAAAACCGGTGCGCACAAGTTTCTGGAAAAGATAGGCCTCTTCATTCGAACCCTTGGCGCAGCCAAAACCGGCCAGCGCCTGAGGGCCGTTCTCATCGCGAATATTTTTCAGACCTGAGGCGGCCTTTTTCAAGGCCTCTTCCCAGGTTGCCTCGCGGAAATGGGTAAGAGGATTGGCCGGGTCGAGTTTTTCCTCTGGATCCTTGGCAACGCCGTCCTTGCGGATCAGCGGTACGGTCAGGCGTTCTGGGTGGTGGATGTAATCGAAACCGAAACGTCCCTTAACACACAGACGGTTCTCATTGGCCGGGCCGTCGCGTCCATCGACGGAAAGAAGTTTATCGTCCTTGACGTTGAAGGTGAGTTGGCAGCCGACGCCACAATAAGGACACAGGCTGTCGACGGATTGGTCCGGCTTAAGCGAGCCGATTCCGTTTTCATCGACGCGGCTCTTTTCCATGAGCGCCCCGGTGGGGCAGGCCTGGACACATTCGCCGCAGGCGACACAGGTGCTGGCCCCCATTTCGTCGTCAAAATCGAAAATTATTTTAGAGCTGCCGCCTCTGAACGCCATCCCGATGACGTCATTAACCTGAACCTCGCGACAGGCGCGCACACAGAGATTGCAGTGGATACAGGCATCTAGGCTGACCAACATGGCCGAGTGGCTGGCATCGGGTTCGGGCATGCTTTCCTTGGCCGGAAAGCGGCTATTTTCAATTCCGGTCAGATCGGCCATTTTCCAGAAATGGGACTGGTCGTCATGGGTCGCCTCGCGCGGCGGCTGATCAGCCATGAGAAGTTCGACAACCATGTCGCGGGCTTTTTCGGCGCGCTCTGAACTTGTCTTGACCTTCATGCCCGGTGTGGGCTTTCGAATGCAGGAGGCGGAAAGCACTCTTTCGCCTTCGATATCGACCATGCAGGCGCGACAGTTGCCGTCGGAACGATAGCCTTTCTCGCCGGAATGACAGAGATGGGGCAGGAGAATATTTTCCCGCTTGGCGACTTCCCAGATGGTCTCGTCGCCTGTAGCGGCGACTTCTTTTCCATCGAGTGTGAAAACGATGGACTCACTCATTCGAAATCCTCCGGGAAATGCTTGATCACACTTAATATGGGATTCCCCGCCGCCTGTCCAAGGCCGCAAATAGAGGCGCTGGTCATGGTGTCGCAGAGTTCCGTGAGCAGGGGTGTATCCCATTTTTTCGGGGTCATCATCTTGACGGCTTTTTCGGTGCCGACACGGCAGGGCGTGCACTGACCACAGCTTTCATATTCGAAAAAGCGCAGCAGGTTCAACGCCACATCGCGCATATTGTCCTTATCGGAGAGTACAATAACGGCCGCCGAGCCGATGAAACAGCCATGCTCCTCCAGGGTGCCGAAATCAAGGGGGATATCGGCCATGTTAGCGGGCAGAATACCGCCCGAGGCGCCGCCGGGAAGATAGGCCTTGAAAGTATGGCCGTCCTCCATGCCGCCACAGAACTCTTCGATGAGCTCATTCATCGTGGTGCCGGCCGGGGCGAGCTTGACGCCGGGCTTCTTGACACGCCCGGAAACTGAATAGCTGCGCAGCCCCTTGCGGTCGTGGGCCCCCTGGTTGGCGAATATGTGAGCCCCCTTTTCGATGATGTCCCTGACCCAGAAAACGGTCTCGACATTGTGGTTAAGGGTGGGACGTCCGAACAGGCCGACGGTTGAAATATAGGGAGGACGATGGCGGGGAAGGCCGCGCTTGCCTTCGATGCTTTCAAGCATGGCCGATTCTTCACCGCAGATATAGGCCCCGGCGCCACGCCGCAGGTGGATATTGACGCGCTCACTCAGTCCGGCGGCCTCAAGCTTGGCGATTTCTGTCTGAAGAATTTTACGTGCGCCGGGATATTCGTCGCGCAGGTAAATATAAACGTCCGTCGCCTCGACCGCCCAGGCAGCAATCAGCATCCCCTCGAGAAAGCGGTGGGGATCGGTTTCAAGATAGAATTTATCCTTGAAGGTGCCGGGCTCTCCTTCGTCGGCATTGATGGTCATTAGCCGGGGGCCGGGCTCTTTGAGAACAAAGCTCCATTTTTGACCGGCGGGAAAACCGGCGCCGCCCATGCCGCGAAGGTCGGATTGAGAGAGTGTGTCGATAATTTCATCCGCTGAATAGGCGTCGGTCAGGCAGTCCCAGAGCAGGCTGTACCCGCCGTCTTCCCGATATTGCCGGAAATCCGTATAGGTGGGAATTTCGGGGCCGATCTGGCCATTCTTTGCAGCCTCAAGAACTTTGGCCGTTGTCGCCTTTTCAGCATGATAGTGCCCGATTTCAGCCACCGGAGCATGGTCGCACCGGCCCATGCAGGGGGCGGGCAGGACTCGAATGTCCTTTCCGGCTTTTTCGAGAAGATCGACGAGAAGGGCCTGGGCTCCTTGCATTTCGCAGCTAAGGCTGTCGCAGACCCGGATTGTCAAAGGTGGAAGCGGCGGGGCGGAATCCTTAACAACGTCGAAATGGGCATAGAAGGTGGCGACTTCGTAAACCTCGGCGAAGGAGACCTTCAACTCATGGGCGAGGGCGGCAAGATGGGATTCGGTCAGGCAATTGTATTTGTCCTGAATGAGATGAAGAAATTCGATCAGACTGTCTCTGGTGCGGGGCTTGTCCTCGAGAAGCGCATCAACTTCGGCGAAAGCCGTTTGTCTGACCCGCCGCCCTTTCGGGTGGCGGATAACGGCGCTTCGACCGGCCTTTTTCTTCTTGGTTGTTTTTTCCATAGCCTCGGGGGTTTCCTGATAAGGGTCTTACTTAGACTTTATAGGCTTAAGCTTTAATGAATATGGCGACCGATGCGCTTTTTAATGTTGCGCGACGAGCTCAAAACTCGAGAGTTAAAAATCGATTTTTCAGAGACGCTGCATTTTCTTTATCCAATACAAACTGTCAATCAAAGAGTTCAAAAAACGCTAAAATCGCCAAGAACGTCTCTTTTTTCCCGCCCGGCAAACAAATCCGGGCCAGATTATGGCCGATTTAAATGGAAATATCCGTGTTTTTTCAGGTAACATGTTGATCGAATTGAATATTTAGTAAAAACTGTCGATTGAGGGCTGTTTTTCTTAGATGGTCGTCCTTTAAGAACAGGTAGATCACGGGGGGGCGTGAATGACGAAGGGTGACGCATCTACTTTTAAACATATTGAGACGTCTGTCTTTGATCTGAATCTGGTGGAAACCCTCTGTTCCCGCCTGTGCCATGATCTCATCAGCCCGATCAGCGCCATAAATAACGGGCTTGAACTTGTTGCCGGCGGCGGTGATTTACCCCTCGATCAGGAAGCCATGGCTATGGTCTCTGATTGCGGCAAGGAAGTGGCGGTTCGTCTGCAATATCTCCGTTCCGCTCTCGGTCGCGGGGATGGCCTGGATAAACTTCAGGATCTTTCGCCACTTCGCGCTCTTGCCCTGGCGTATTTAAGGGACGGTAAAGTCACTCTTGTCTGGCGGGATGATGATTTAAATCCACAGTCAATAGTGGGTCGGAAAGCATCAAAACTGATGCTTAACCTGATATTGCTCGCCGTTGAGGCCCTTCCTTTCGGTGGCACTGTGGTGGTGAGGGTGGTCGAGAGAGATGGCGGCCCGCTGGCGGAGATAACGGCGACGGGGGAGAGAGTAAAATTCGATTCCGAGGCCCTGGCCGCCCTAAAAGGCAGTTGCGATCTCAATAAGTTGGAACCTAGGACAATTCTGGCCTATTATGCGGGCTCACTTGGAAGGGTGATAGATGCGCAAATGGCCATAGAATCAATGGAAGGGACTGTGCGGTTTGCTTTTTTGTTACGCCCATGAAATGAAACGTGGTTTTTTTTCCTTTATTTCCGCCAAATGCGATTAGAGAGCTTTACAGCTTCTTAAGTCTTTTCTGTCAGATTTTCAGGGGGTGCGGCGGAAGGATTTGATCTAATTGATGTTTTGCCTGCCTGGATGGGCTATACCCTTAAAGCTAACTTGTCTTAATTCAATTCGTCTGTGGGGACACCAAATATGGATGATCTGTTAAGCGAATTTCTTACCGAAACCAGTGAAAGTCTTGATTCGCTCGATAACGATCTGGTTAAGCTGGAAGAAAATCCGAACGATCCGGATCTTCTCGGTAATATTTTTCGTCTTGTTCATACGATCAAGGGTACCTGTGGATTTTTAGGGCTGCCGCGCCTGGAATCATTGGCTCATGCCGGAGAAAATGTCCTCGGTAAGATCAGAGACGGCGAATTGGACGTTACCCCCTATGCCATCGATCTGGTTCTGGCGGCGCTCGACAAGATCAAGGAAATCCTCTCCGTCCTCGAAGCAACCGAATCAGAGCCCGAGGGGATGATTCCGAGCTTAAAGATAAGCTTAACGCTCTGGCGTCCGGGGAAGCGCCACCGGAAGAAGGCGCCGCCGCCGCTCCGCCTGCTGCCGAAGCGCCGGCTGCTGCCAAACCCGCCCCTGCCGGGGGCGAGGCCCTTGGCGGCATGGCCGAGATTGCCGATATTCCCGCAGGACAGGCATCGGAGGGAATGGGGAGTCTTTTCGACCAACTGGAGGGTGAAGAGCCGATTAGAGCGGTTGTTGACCTTTTCTATGAAAAGGTTCTCGCCAATGACCTGTTGAAAGATTTCTTCGCCGCTGTCGACATGGACGTTCTGCGCGCCAAACAAACGGCTTTCATGATCAAGGTGTTGGGCGGTCCGGATAATTACGACGGCAAGGATATGGCGACGGCCCATGCGTCTCTTGCCGATAAGGGCGTTTCCGACGAGCATTTCGACGCCGCTATTTTCTGTCTTCAGGAGGCCCTTGTTGAATCAGGCGTGTGGGGGCCGACCGTTGAGGACGTTGTATCCGTCGTCGAAAGCACCCGGGAAGATGTTCTCGGCCGGTCCGAGGCCGCAATAGCCGCCAAGGCCGCGAGTGCTGCTCCTGTTCCCGCCCCTGCAGCTGAAACAAAACCAGCGGCCAAGGCTGAAGAACCGGCAAAAAAGGAAGGCGCGCCCAAGGAGACTTCCGTTGCTTCGTCGAGTATTCGCGTCAGTGTCGATGTGCTTGAAAACCTTATGACGATGGTCAGTGAACTGGTTTTGACCCGCAACCAGCTGATGCAAATTTTAAGAGAACATCAAGAGAGTGATTTTGCCGCCCCCCTTCAAAGATTGGGCCTGATTACCTCTGAGCTTCAGGAAGGCGTCATGAAGACGCGGATGCAGCCTATCGGCAACCCGACCGAGCGCTCAATCAGCTCCTCAATAGTGTGGGCCAGGCGCATTTCATAACTGTTGCGCAATTCATCTGTATCGGCCGGAGAGGCTAGGGGAGAGCATTTTCAGCTTTAGTGCTGATCCCGGCGCCGGAACAACTCAAGCCCAAGTTCGTCAAGAGTGGATTGTTCCAACTTGTTGGCTTTTTCCAGCTCCGCCTCGTCCTGGTTTTTTTTCAGAATTTCGTATCTTTTCAATTCCTGGAATATCAACCGGAGATCTTCTTTGGCATGCTGGATCTGTTGTTCGACCTGGGTAATGGAGCTCGTCAGTTTTTCCCGGCGCTGAATAATTGAGTTTGCATATTCCCCATAGGTCAGGCTGGCCATTGTATTTTCCCTAGCCGCTTCCTGTTCGCTTTTCAGCTCTTCTTCAAGCAGTTCACCCTGGTGGATAAAGCCATCCACCAGTTCCTCGTACTCGACAATTTCCCGACTTTTTTCATCAAGACGCCATCGGTGCATCCTGATCAGATTGACCATTCCCCTCATGACGCCTCGGGCAATGTCTGCTGTTGCGCCGATTCACCAAGAAGAATTTCTGATAGTTGAGCATATCCCGTCGCAAGATCGCATTTCTCATCCTTGTTTTGGGCCAGAAAGGACTCAAGTTTCGGATAATAGACTATAGCCTCATCTGTTTTAGCGTCACTGCCCTGCCGATAGGCCCCAAGGCGGATCATGTCGGCCATATCCTCGTAGGCGGCAATAAGTTTTTTTGCCTTTTCTACATAGGCGTTTTCATCATCTGAATTACAGTCCGGCATCGTCCTGGAAACGCTCCGCAGGATATCAACCGCCGGATAACGCCCTCTCTCGGCAATCGAGCGGTCGAGGACGATATGGCCGTCAAGAATGGCCCTCAGGGCATCGGCGACGGGCTCATTATGGTCATCACCCTCAACAAGAACCGTAAACAGGCCGGTGATGCTGCCCTGACCGACACCGGGCCCGGCACGTTCTAGAAGCTTCGGCAATTCGGAAAAAACTGTCGGTGTATAGCCTTTTGTCGTCGGCGGTTCGCCGGCGGAAAGGCCAATTTCACGCTGGGCCATGGCAAAACGGGTAATACTGTCAATCATGCAAAGCACGTCGTGTCCCTGGTCGCGGAAATATTCGGCCACTGTAAGCGTGACGTTTGCCGCCTGCCGCCTGAGAAGAGGCGCCTCATCCGAGGTCGAGACGACAACGACGCTGCGGGCGAGCCCTTCCGGGCCAAGGTTGTCTTCGATGAATTCCTGAACTTCGCGCCCGCGCTCGCCAACCAGGCCGATTACCGAAACATCACTCGTCGTATTACGCGCCATCATCGACAGCAGCATCGACTTGCCAACGCCGGAACCGGCAAAAATCCCCATACGCTGGCCGCGACAACAGGTAAGAAAGCTGTTGATCGAACGAACACCAAGGTCGACCTTGCCCTGGACACGGTTTCGACTGTTTGCCGGAGGGGGAATATTGCGAAGGCTGTAGCCATCAGGCCCGCTGGGCAGGGGTGGGCCACCATCAATGGGCTCGCCCATGGCGTTGATAACCCGTCCGAGCCAGCCATTTGACGGATAAAGCGAGGGTTCGGTATCGCCTACCTCGGCGCGACATCCCAAGCCGATTCCTTCCATGGGCTGGAAAGGAAGCAGCAAGGCCCGGTTATTCCTGAAACCGATAACCTCACAGGGGACCCTGCGCCCGGTGGCTGAAACCACGTTGCACCTGCTGCCGATGGAAAGGTTTCGTTCGACACCGCCAACCTCGATAAGAAGGCCCTGTACAGCCGTAACACGCCCGTAGAGCCTGTATTCGGCAACCTGGGATAGATCCGAAATTAAATTATTGATCGGAAAAGACAATGCATTCCCCTTTTCGCTCAGCCGTCTGACCGCGAAGATGGTTCATTTCTGACCCTGATTATGAAGGCAAAGGTTTTATTGTTGGTTAACAAATCCTTGTCTCAAATGAAAAACACTCCAAACTTAACGGCCTTATGAAAGACATTCTTAGTTAACTTCTTTCTTTACTCCCCGCCGTAAATGGTTAACAATTTTAATACTGGGTTGCAGAGAGGTAAAATGCGTATCCTCCTAGTTGAAGATGACCAATCGGTCGCCAAAAGTATTGAGCTTATGCTCAAGTCCGAGGGCTTCACGATTGATTTGACCGACCTTGGCGAAGACGGGGTCGAAATCGGCAAACTATACGATTACGACATCATTATTCTCGACCTGATGCTTCCTGATATGGATGGCTATGAGGTCTTGCGTCGCCTGCGTTCGGCCAAGGTCGAAACCCCCATTCTTATTCTTTCTGGACTGATTGAGCCCGATAACAAGGTTAAAGGCCTTGGTTTCGGCGCCGATGATTACCTGACAAAGCCCTTCGACAAGGATGAGCTAATCGCCAGAATTCATGCGATTGTGCGGCGTTCCCACGGCCATGCCGAATCCGTCATCAGAACCGGAAAACTGGCGGTTAATCTCAACGCCAGAACCGTCGAAGTGGGTGGTCAGTCAATCCATCTGACAGGTAAGGAATATGGCATTCTGGAGCTGCTTTCCCTTCGCAAGGGCACGACCCTGACGAAAGAAATGTTCCTCAATCACCTCTACGGAGGAATGGACGAGCCTGAGTTGAAGATTATCGACGTCTTTGTCTGTAAACTGCGAAAGAAACTCTCCTCGGCGACCGACGGCATTAATTATATTGAGACCGTCTGGGGTCGGGGATACGTTCTGCGCGATCCTGATGAGAACGTCGAAAACAAGGCTGAGAAAAAGAGCGCCTGATCCTTATCAGCACTGACCTTCCCGGGCAGTGCGGTTCCCATACCCAGAGAAATTCATAAAAAGACGTCGCAGGAAGATAAATGGCAAGGCCACAGATGGCTGAGCCACAAGTCGATGAGCCTATGGCGCGGCTTTGGCCAGATTATCCTGTCCGGTAACCATGCCGCCTGGTGACCCCAAACGGCTGGACATGAAAATAAAGAACGCAATCAGACCGATTCCGACGCCGCCGATAGCGGCAACCCGGCCGGTTCCCAAATTATTCAAGGTCTGTGCTAAGGCGCTCACTTTATTGGTCCCCTTTTATAAGAAAGGTTCCCGGCCAATGCTTGGGTGAAGGCCGGATCGCTACATTCAGATGCAATATCAGAGGGCAAGCTAGCCTTATGGAGATGAAAAAGTGGTTAACGCCCGGCAAAAAATGCCGACTTGAAGGGAAAATTTTACCCAGCTGTGGATAATTTATGTTTTGATTCCAAGAAGTTCAAGCTTCAAGTCATAAAGATAAAAATTTAGATAAATTATTTCCTATCCTGTGACTCAGGATTTTCGCCTTAGCCTGGAATCAGAGCCGGAAAAGATATGGAGATGGGGGGTGGATTGGTGGCTGGAGCCGCTCAGAATCCCTGGGGCTTATCCGAATGGCGATATTTTTGCAGGCGGGTGGTGCGTAAGCCCCGCAGACCGTGCCTGTCGATCAAGCGTTGCCAGGAGAGAAATTCCTCGGCCGATAATGTGTAACGGGAACAAGCCTCCTCAAGACTGATAAGGCCGGGACGGACCCCGGCGACAACATCGGCTTTGCGCTTGATGACCCAGCGTTTTGTGTTGGGCGGCGGCAGGTCGTCCATAGACATAGGTCCCCCCTCGACGCTGAGGGGGCGGGTAGGACGCTTATTCACTCGGTTTTCCATGTCCGCTATCCTATATCCTGGCGGTGATTTTGGCCGGTGCCCAGCCGGAAAGGCGGAGGCAACCTATGAAAAACACCAAAACAGGGGAGTATCTCCATAAAAACTTTAGATGATTTGTGCTTAACAAATAACTAATAAGAAAAGTTAATTTTAGCCCGTAATAATAGCGCGGTTCTTAATCAATACCCAGCGACTGCCAAAAAAGACAATCCCCGGTGCAGCACAGGCCACACCGGGGGTTATCCATTGATTACAAGAGCTTAAGATTAAGTTAGCGTTTAATGCGGACCAGTTCGTCGAGCATCTCATCGGCCGTGGTAATCACCTTCGAGTTGGCCGAAAAGGCCCTCTGGGTGATGATCATCTTGGTGAATTCCTCGGCGATATCGACGGTCGAGGCCTCAAGAGCGCTCTGGGCGATCTTTCCGGCCGGGCCGTCACCCGCGGTATTGAGCAGCGGATCGCCGGATTTATCGGTTGGCGAGAAGATATTGCCCGTATTCTGGCCCAGGCCGTTGGGGTTCGAGAAGGTTGCCAGGGGCACCTTGAAAATCGGACGGGTCAGCCCGTTATCAAACAGGGCCACTACCTGACCGACATCGGAGATGGTGAGGCCGGAAAGAACACCGGTCGGCACGCCGTCCTGCTGGATGAAGATGGTCGAGAAATTATCAGAGAACTGGGTCAGGCCGCCGCCGCCGCCCCTGTCGGTGGCGCCACGCCGATCAGTCCGGTTGACGCGGTTCTTGCGGCGCAGGAAGTCGGTGATTCGACCAGCGAGCGCCGTAAAGCCTGCCAGCGAGGCGGCGCCATGCTTGATCAACTGGACGAGCTTCGTCACGGCTTGCTTGATGGGAGTATCTCGGAAGAATCCCTGGGGAACCTTTCGAAGCTGGTCAGAGCCAAGCGCGAAAATGTGGATGACCCTCAGTTAATGGAAGTTCTTGACGAGATTGAGCTTCGCGCCGAGGTCGAATTGGCTAAACTCGAGAGAAAATAGGCTTTTTTCAATCCTCCTCACTTTTTCGTATGCCTTTGAAATCAAAGCCTGTTTTCAATTTCCTTCCGATAATCCGCCGCCCTTGAAAATATATTTTTCCTGCTGTGACAAACGTCACTGTTGAGCCCGTGGTTTGAGATACATATACTCCGCGCAAAATAATCAATAATCTGTTTGGGAGCGGGGAATGAGACCACTACTACCGCCTGAATATCATCCGACTAAAAAAGAGCCCTTCATGAATCCCATGCAGCTGGAATATTTTCGGCTCAAGCTGGAAAACTGGCGGGACGAATTACTGAGGGAATCGAATGAAACCCTTCACCATCTCCAGGAAGACAGTCCGCGGGAACCGGATATCGCTGATCGCGCCTCTCTTGAGACCGATCGCGCCCTGGAACTCCGGACCCGGGACCGTGAGCGTAAACTGATTTCGAAAATTGACGAGGCCCTGGAACGGATCGAGGATGGTTCCTATGGCTATTGCGAGGAAACCGACGAACCTATCAGTCTTAAAAGGCTGGAGGCGCGACCGATTGCCACCCTCAGTATCGAGGCCCAGGAACGTCACGAGCGAATGGAAAAAACCCACCGCGACGACTGACCTTGCCTGCTGACTTTACCCGTGCCGAAGAAATAAAAGGCCGATGCTTTTTGCAAGCATCGGCCTTTTGCGTCTGCTGGGGTGGGAAGGAGGAGAGAGCAGCAGACGGATTGAATTGTTTGGATGCTAGAAGGGCATCAGCACGTCGAGGATTTGCGAACCGTAACGGGGCTGCTGAACGTCCTCGATAATGCCGCGTCCGCCATAGGCGACCCGCGCTTCAGCGATTTGTGTAAGGGCTATCTGGTTGCTGGTTGTGATGTCTTCGCGGCGGACAACGCCGTCAACCTTGAGTTCGCGAACGTCATAATTAATGTTGATTTCCTGGGTGCCGCTGATCACCAGATTGCCGTTTGGCAAGACCTGGGTAACGACGGCGGCGACGGTCAGGCTGATCGCTTCTGAACGGGTGACACCGCCATTGCCGACATTGCTTAATGCGCTGGAGGTTTCAAGCTGCGGATTATCCGCGGCAATTTCCTCAGGGAATATTTGCGCCAGTGCGCCTTCATAGCCGAGCAGGGCGGTGGCGCTGACCGAGTCGGAATTGGTTCGCGTTCGTGTCGTTGCATTACTGGTCGTTGCTGAATCCGTTATGCTGATAACGACCGTTATAAGATCACCGACTTGGGCTGCGCGGTTGTCTTTGAAAAAGGTTTTTGCACCCGCCCGCCATAATGAACTGCTGTTATGCTGGGGTGGGATTGTTGCCGGCATGGGCATGGTAACTTCTTCATAATCAGGCTTGTTAAGAGGGTTCTCAATCGCCGAAAGCTGTGGTTTGTCGCCGGTATCCACAAGGCGGGAAAAGGCGTTACAGCCGCTCAGCGCAACCATGACGGCCAGGACACCGGTGGTGCGGATAAAGGTCTTGGAACGGGGGTTCATTTCTCTCTCTCCTCAAAAAACGCTATTGAATTGCGGCTTGCTGGCTTGACTGGGAATTTGCGATAGACTTCCCGCGAGGCAAGACCTTGACCGAGCCGAACCCGGTTACGATGGTGTCGATGGACCGCTTACTCTGGATGTTCATGACCCGGATCGGAGCTCCCACCGCACCATTTTCCAGGGCTCTGCCCTGAGAGGTAATCATCAGATTTCCAGCAATAAAGGTGATGGCGACGGAATCACCCTTCTTGATGATTGTCGGTTGTTCGAGATCGCCGGCGCGAATAATGGTTCCTTCACGTATCCATCGCCTGGGGGTCTGGCCGATGATTTTATCCAGGTCGGTCAGGGCATTGTTCTGGAGGATGTTGCGCCGTTGCTTGATCCAGTGAATGTCTACGCTTTCGATGGTCTCACCGGGTTTGATCTGGCGGCTCAGCACCGGAACCCTGGTAATATCGAAAATTCGGCCGGTGGCTCTGAAACTGTTTTTTGCCCCCTGCATGCCGGGGAGAATGAGTGAAGCCGAAAATCGTCCGCTCCGCTCGTCAATTCTGAGATCCCGGATCGCCGGGGTGCCGGTGAAGTTTGCCGGAGCGTGCATCTTGATATCCCGGTTCTCCAGTTCGATCTCAAAACGGTCGCTCTGCTTCTTCTGGCTGATGGCCTCCCGGATAAAGGACTCGAGTTCAGACGCCGTATAGACGTTACTCGAACGCTCAATCACCGCATGGGCGTAGCTGCTGGTTGGCGACCAACTCAGATTGTTCTTTTTCACCATCTTCTTCAGCCAGTTGGCGTCATAGATGGCGCGCCGTCCAAACCCCGGTGCGGGGGCGACGACAATGTCTTTCTTGTCGCCGGCATTGCGGAAAATATCGCCCAGACGGACAACTGAATCGTCAACCACGATGTTGCTGTTAAGGATCAGGGATTCCGCTTTTGCGGCACCAATGGCGCCAAAACCGAGAGCCGTGATCGCAAGCAGGAAAAGGGCGGTTTTATTCATCCTGTCCTCCTGCTATCGAAGGTTGGTGGCGGTCTGGAGCATCTGATCGGACGTTTCGATGACCTTGGAGTTCATTTCATAGGCCCGTTGCGCCGTAATCAGATTGGTAATCTCGCTGACCACATCGACATTCGAGGTTTCAAGAAAACCCTGCAGGGTGGTGCCAAAGCCGGTTGAACCCGGCGTGCCTGTCTGGGCGGAGCCCGAGGCCGGCGATTCCTTCAACAAATTCTGTCCCAGGGCGACAAGGCCGACCTCGTTGGGGAAGGTCGCCAGCTGGATCTGTCCGGCCGTCGTCGGCGTCGTCGTGCCGGTATCGACAAGAACTTCACCGCTGACATTAATTGTTATACCTAACGCATTGTTAGGTATGGAAATTGATGGCTGAAGAAGATAGCCATCCGGGGTCACGATTTCACCGTTGGCGCTCAGCTGCAAGGAGCCGGCGCGGGTATAGGCAACGTCGCCACTGGGCAATGTGACCTGGAAATAGCCCTTGCCCTGAAGGGCGATGTCGAGGGGGGCGTCGGTCAGGGTCAGATTACCCTGGGACGGGATGCGGTAAACCGCTGCCGTGCGCACACCCAGACCGAGCTGAATGCCGGCCGGGACGATCGTGCCGGAATCCGAAGAGGTGGAGCCGACGCGGCGCTGATCCTGATAAAGCAGGTCCTGAAACTCGGCCCTTTGGCGTTTGAAGGCGGTTGTGTTCATATTGGCGATGTTGTTGGAAATCACCTCAACATTGAGCTGTTGGGCCAACATGCCGGTAGAAGCGATACTTAAGGATCTCATGGGTTCTCTCCTTCCCTAATTCTTACCGTTAAAAACTAAATCCTCAGGCGACCCGCGCCAGCTTGTCGATGGCGTTCATCTGCAGCTGATGATCGATGTCGAGCGCTTTCTGGGTTCCGCGATAGGCTTGATGGGTCGCAATCATCTTCGACATTTCTAAAACCGGGGTGACGTTGGACTGTTCGATCATCCCCTGGGCGATGACTGCATCGGTGGCCACTTTGAGGCCGCCGGCGGGGGCCGTATATAGGCTGCCCCCGGCCCGCATCAGGCTCTGAACGTCATCAAAATCAACCAGTTGCAGGCGACCGACGACATTTTCCTGATTAAGAGGCGCGCCGTCGGGGCCGGTGCGGGTGTATGAAACAGTGCCGTCGGGGGTTATCTGTATCTCCTGGGCGTCTTCGGGGATGGTGATCTTTCCCCGGTCTCCCATAACCCTGTGGCCGTCGGTATTGACCAACTGACCCTGGTCGTTGAGGGCCATACGGCCGTTACGGGTGTAAAAGCGGTTTTCATCGACGTCTTCGACAACAAGGAATCCCTGGCCTCTGATAGCGACATCAAGAGGACCGTCAGTGGCGGTAAAGGCGCCCTCGGTCATATCCCTGTATTCGGCCAGATCCTGGACATAAGAGAGGTCGCCGCTGCGCCCCGCATTGGCGACATATTCGGCAAACACCATATTTTCCGCCTTGTAGCCAGTCGTGTTCGCATTGGCGATATTATTGGCGATGGTATCCATCTGCTGGCGCAGAGCCGTCTGCCGTGACAACGCGATCGAACCTGCATTTTCAAGTGCCATTGGCCTAAATCCGTTTGATGTTGACGCAAAACTAAAATTCCCATTCCGAGTTGCATGACCTGTGCCAAAAATATTTCTTATTACTATCAGTCGGTTAGGCGTTATTTTGCGGTGATGGCCAGGTTTCGTGGCGTCACCTGCGGCAGGCTTTGCCGGGCAGTTCTTGCCAATCTCTCCTTAACCGTCCTGTGGTGTTTCATCTCCTGAGAAAGTTCTAGGGAAGGTGAAGGGTTTCCTTCCCGGAATCTCTTTCAACAGCCCAGCAGGGCAGGGATTAAAACGCCTTAATGGACGATCTCAATAGTTCGTTAACCAAAAAAGGGTGTAATATGAATGGATGTATTTATATTGATTGTTAGCTCTGGCCCGGTTGTTGCTTGGTCGGAGTTGAAGGAATTACGCGTTATCAAAGTGCAGGGGGCAGAATGTCCGAAGAAGATGAAGGCGAAGAAGAATATGAAGAAGATGAAGACGGTGAGGGGGAAGACGAGGATGAGGCCGGCTCAGGCGGTGGCCTAAGCGGCAAACAGATCGTTCTTTTCGTTGCCGTGCCGCTTCTTCTTATCTGCGGTATCGGTGCCGGGCTCTACTTTTCCGGCGTCATCGGTGGCGGCGAAGAAGGTGTCATTGAGGCCGGCGAGAACGGCGAGATGGAAATGGAGGAGCACGGGCCGCCTAAGGAGGCTGTCTTTTACGAGCTTCCAGAGCAACTTGTGAACCTGAATGCTTCCGGCCGCCGGTCGAGCTTTTTAAAGGTTAAGGTAACGCTTGAATTGCAGAGCCAGGAGGATGTTTTGAAACTCGAGGCCGTCATGCCGCGGATCGTTGATAACCTTCAGGTTTATCTCAGGGAATTACGGGCCGAGGATTTGCGAGGCTCTGCCGGCACCCAACGGCTGAAGGAGGAACTGCTTTCACGGATCAAGGTCGCGGCGCAGCCGGCCGTTGTGAATGACGTTCTTTTTAAGGAATTTTTGGTACAATAGGGTTTAAGGACCCAGGCGGTCCTAGTTTGAGGTCACCATGGCTGATGTAAGTGAACAGGTCGACGAAGCCCCCGCTGAAGAAATGAGCGAGGAAGACCGCATGGCCGCCGAATGGGAGGCCATGGCCGGTGACGACGAAGCCGATCCGGTGGTGGCGGCGAGGCCGGCGGTGACGGCGATGGCATGACCGATGAGGAGCGTGCGGCGGCCGAATGGGAAGCCATGGCCGAAGGTGACAGCGAGGGCGATGAAGAAGGCGGCCAGACCTCACGGGTTCTCGATCAGGACGAAATCGACAGCCTTCTTGGTTTCGATGATGATGGCTCCGGTGGTCCCGATAGCGGGGTCATGGCGATCATCAACTCGGCTCTTGTTTCCTATGAGCGCCTGCCGATGCTGGAGGTTGTCTTCGACCGCCTCGTGCGCATGCTCTCGACCAGTCTTCGCAACTTTACCTCCGATAATGTCGAAGTCTCCCTCGACAATATTACCTCGGTGCGTTTCGGCGATTATCTCAACAGTATTCCTCTGCCAGCGATGTTGGCGGTATTTAATGCGGAAGAATGGGATAATTACGGTCTTGTCACCGTCGACAGTTCGCTCATCTATTCGATCGTCGACGTTTTGCTCGGCGGGCGGCGGGGTACGGCGCCGATGCGGATTGAGGGGCGGCCCTACACGACGATTGAGCGGACCCTGGTCAGCCGCCTGATTCAGGTTTTTCTCTCCGATCTTTCCGCCGCTTTCGATCCCTTAAGCCCGGTTACTTTCCGCTCTGAAAGACTGGAGACCAATCCCCGCTTCGCCACCATTGCACGGCCGGCGAACGCCGCTATCCTGGCTAAACTGCGGATCGATATGGAAGATCGTGGCGGCAAGCTCGATCTTCTGGTTCCCTATGCGACGCTGGAGCCGGTTCGCGAACTGCTCCTGCAGATGTTTATGGGTGAGAAATTCGGTCGTGATTCAATCTGGGAAAACCACCTTGCGGCCGAACTCTGGAAAACAGATATCAGTATTTCCGCGGTTCTTGACCGTTCTATTATGCCGTTGAAAGATCTGATAAATATGAAGGTCGGCACGCAGTTTATCCTTAATGCAACCACCGATTCCCCGGTTGAGTTGCGGTGTGGCGAGCGCACTTTGTTTATGGGGCAGATGGGGCGAAAGGGCCTTAACCTGGCAATTCAGGTCACCGATGAGGTCGAGCCCGAAGACGATGAATATACCCATGGGGAAGATTTATGATCCCTTTGATTCTTGATGGTCTGGTTATTGTTCTTCTCGTTGCCACCATCATCTATTGCGTTCTTCTCAACCGCCGTCTGGCGGCGATGCGGCGCAATGAGGATGAGCTTCAGCTTTTAATCGCCAGCTTCAATCAGGCAACGGCGAGGGCAGAAGCCGGGATCGGGGCCTTGAAAAAAGCCGCCGAGGGGGTGCGTGAATCCCTTCACGGCGAGGTCGAAGACGCCAAGGCGCTTTATGACGAACTATCCTTTATGCTTGAGCGGGGTGATGCCATTGCCGAGCGCATTGGTGGTCGAATTTCGGAAACTCGGAATGATCCCCCGCAAACGGATGCCGATACGCCGTCGCCTTCAACCGGAGATAAAGAGGAAGCCGGGTTGGATTCTCCAGCTGACGAGGATGAAAAATCTTTCCGCTCACGGGCAGAGCAGGAGCTATTGAAAACCCTCGGTATGACCCGATAAATCCTTCCCCTGTCGGTGTTCGTCATATCGTTGATTTTGAGAAAATAAATGAATTTCAGGCTGCGACTCTTTCCTCTCACTATTTTTACCGCCGTCTTGTTGCTGTCTCTGAAAGGCGGTCAGTTCATTGATGGCCTTTCAACCATGTCCGGATCTTTGGCTGTGGCCCAATCCCAGGCCCAATCCGCCGAGGATGCTGAGGAAACAGGGGAAGAGGCGGATGCGGTTGACGAGGAGGCACCGGACGAGGACGCCAACCTTCTAGAAGAGGCGGTTGAGGAAGAGGCGGTTGAATTTACCGAGGCCGAGATCAAAACCCTTCAGGAACTCGCCAAGCGCCGTGAGGAGCTGGATAAGCGCGAGAAGGAAATCGAAATGCGCGACGGTCTTCTCGATGCCGCCGAAAAGAAGATTGAAGCAAAAATAGCCGAAATGAAACAACTTCAGGGCGTTGTCGAGGGGTTGCTCAACACCTATGACGAGCAGGAAGAGGCCAATATCAAGAGCCTGGTGAAAATCTACGAAAGTATGAAACCAAAGGATGCCGCCCGAATTTTTGAACAACTGGATATGAATATCCTTCTTGATGTCGTTGACCGGATGAGTGAGCGCAAAGTGGCTCCGATTTTGGCAAAAATGAATCCCTTGAAGGCCAAGTCAGTGACTTCTGAGCTGGCCCTGCGCAGGCATCTGCCGCGCAGCAGTGGAGAATTGGGCGGGCTTGAGGGGGCGACAAGTCCCGATTCCGGCGGATAAGCATTTGATAAAGTGGTGTTATCAGGCTATATGTTAACCATGATTTAACCCTCTAGCCCATAGATTTAGTTACTTTTTTAAGTCGGCCGATTTTAAATAAACAGGAGCAATTCATGGCCGTTGACATGAACATGAACATGAACATGAACATGAACATGAACATGAACATGAACATGAA
>CAZAKR010000021.1:0-29670 GCA_964486105.1 uncultured Rhodospirillaceae bacterium
GGGCTCTTCCCCGCTCGCCTCTGGATCAAAAACGGCCGCTTCTTCCCCGACAGGGGTTTGGGTGGAAACTTCTTCGCCCGCAGCGTCAACTTCCGGCGTCTCTGCGGCCATCTCTCCGCTGTCTCCTTCTCCCCCACCAAAACCGAATGCCCCGGCGGGCTCTTCCCCATCGGGGAAAATCTTGTGACTGAGGCGGGCGAGCAGGTCTTCCAGCTGTTCCAGGGTCTTGTAGCGGACGGTCAGCACGCCGCCGCGGCTTTCATTAAAATTGATATTGACCGACAGCCCCAAGAGATCGGACATCTCTTTTTCCAGGGCCAGGGTGTTGGAATCCTTTTCCACCGGCGCCGAAGGTTTTCTGGCTTTCTTACCCTGCTTCCCACCCTGGGCCAGTTCTTCGGTCTGGCGGACATTAAGCCCTTTTTTTATTACCCGACGGGCAAGAGTCTCGGGTGACTGAGCCCCCAGAAGAGCGCGGGCATGGCCGGCCGTCAGCTCGCCTTTTTCAACCAGCTCCTTAACCCCGTCGGGCAGAGCGATAAGACGCAGCATGTTGGCCACGTGGCTGCGGCTCTTGCCCAGATACTGCCCCAGCTCTTCCTGGGTATAGGAAAATTCGTCGATCAGGCGCTGATAACCGTCGGCCTCTTCGATCGGGGTGAGGTTTTGCCGCTGAAGGTTTTCAACCAGCGCCAGCTCGAGGGCCTCGCCGTCGCCCAGATCCTTGATGATAACCGGAATTTCATGAAGCTTGGCCCGTTGGGCGGCCCGCCAGCGCCTTTCCCCGGCAATGATTTCATAGGCAATCGGCTTTTCCGGGTGGCGGCGCACTAAAATCGGCTGGAGAACCCCCTGACGGCCGATCGACTCGACCAGACCGTCGATCTCTTCTTCGTCAAAATGTCGGCGCGGCTGGAATTTGCCCGGATGAACAAATTCAATCGGCACCATCTTTGTCAGGCGCACCCGGTCGAGCTCGGCGTAATCCTCGCCCTCGTCTCCAAGAAGGGCGGAAAGCCCCTTGCCCAGATTGCGTTTGCCGCCTTCTTTTTCTTCACTCATAGGACTGCCCCCTCAAACCCCCGCTCCGGGTAGCCAATTGCTTTTTCCCGGCGCAAAAACTCTCCCGCCAGATGCATATAGGCTTTTGATCCGGCGCAGCGATGATCGTACAACAACACCGGCTTGCCATGGGACGGCGCTTCTGATACCCGCACGTTACGAGGTATGACCGTTTCATATACTTTTTCGCCGAGATGGTCCCTGACGTCCTCAGCCACCTGATCACACAAGTTGTTGCGTTTATCATACATGGTTAACACTATACCTTGTAGGTCGAGGTGTGGATTGAGGCCGCGCTTAACCCGGTTGACAATGCGCAGAAGATGGCTCAGCCCCTCAAGAGCGTAAAATTCGCATTGCAGGGGCACCAAAACACGGTTTGCCGCCGTCAAAGCATTGACTGTGAGGAAGCCAAGGGCCGGAGGACAGTCGATCAGCACGTAATCATAGGTCATCGAGGCCTTTTCCAAGGCATTCTTCAGACGATATTCGCGATTTTCAAGATCAACCAGATCGATCTCGGCCCCTGAGAGATCCATATTTGACGGCACCACGCTCAATCCCGGGATCGGAGTCGTCGCCGTGACGTCCTCAAGAGACCGCTCGCGGATCAAAAGGTCGTAGGAACTGTTTTTCCGCGCCGCCGGGTCAACCCCCAAACCGGTACTGGCATTCCCCTGGGGATCGAGATCGATGATCAGCACCTTTTTATCGGTCGATGCCATAGCTGTCGCCAAATTAATGGCGGTGGTGGTTTTACCGACCCCGCCCTTGTTGTTGACGATGGCGATTATCTGCGTCATGACGCCCCCACTGGTTGGAAAAATTCCTGATTCATGTTTTCCCTTCCCCTTTATCCCCGGCTGGAGATATTTTCCAGTTTCAGAACCTGACCCGAAGGGTCGCTCAGGCTTGGAATACGTTCGATCCGCATATTCCACTCTTTCCGGGCTAAGGTCAATTCTTCTTCTGCCGTTTTACCCTTAAGAAAAAGACAAATTGAGCTGTCGACAAGAAAAGGAGAGGCATATTCAAGCAATTTTGCCAAGGGCGCCAGGGCCCTTGCGGTGACGAAATCTGCCGCAAATGGGGGAAGCGCCTCTATTCTTTCGATGTGTACGTCAACTTTTGTGCCGGTTTCCCGCGCCACTTCCTGCAGAAATGCTGCCTTTCGGGTATCGCTTTCCACCAGATGAACCTGTCCGGCCTCGGCAATGGCCAGCACCAGGCCGGGAAATCCGGCGCCACTGCCCAGATCAACAATCACCGGCGATGTCGTCATGCCCCGAGCCGCCCAGGCTGCTGTCAGGGGGGCCGCCAATTGCAGGGAATCCAGCATATGCCGCCGCCATAGATCCTTCAGGGTTCCTTTGCCGACCAGATTAATCGCCCGCTGCCATTTGACCAGAAGCTCCCCATAGATAATGAGCCGCTCCAATGTTTCACGTGAAACAGGACACAGGGCGGCCATTCCTTCTGGTGTGAGGGGGGGCTGGGGAGGGGCAGGTGAATTCTCGGAACCGCTCAATTTCTGCGTCCGTCCTGATCCGGCTTTCCGGAGGCCCGGAATGGATCTCCTTGGGCTTATCTTATCCTATATACAAAGTCGGAATCCACAAATTCCCGGCACACAGATCTGTTTCACGTGAAACACCGGCCGCGGGAATGGAGCAGGTCAAAATGGCTCCGCCAAAATTATCCTGAAAGATGTTTCACATGAAACAATTTTTCACCAGCCAGGGCGCACCTGTTTCACGTGAAACAAAAGTAGGCCCGTTCATCGGCCCCGACGGGGATGGGAGCGGAGCGATCAATGAATGGCGCCTTAAGAGAGAAGCGGGGGGAAATGATCGGGGAGCGTCGGGAGGCGTTGGCCGGAGAGCGGCGGGAGGCGAGGGCCGGAGAACAGCCGCACTAATCGTTGCCGATCAGGAGGCTTTCCTGGGTGCCGATGTCTTCTTCCCGCGGACAAAGCGCAGCAAAGCCACCAGAGCCGCCGGGGTGATGCCTTGAATCCGTGCTGCCGCGCCGAGGGTCACCGGGCGCGTCGCGGTGAGTTTTTCACGCAGCTCGGTTGACAGGCTTCCGATCAGCCCATAGTCCAGGTCGGGTGGAAGGGCCAGGGATTCATCCCGGCGAAAGGCCTCGATATCGGCTTCCTGCCGGGCAAGATAGGGTGCGTATTGGGCGTCTGTTTCGAGCTGCTCGGCGATCGCCGGATCAATCTCCTTAAGCGCTGGCCAGATCGCCGAAAGCCGGTCCAGGGTAATTTCCGGATAAACCAGAAGCGCGTGAACATTGCGGCTTTTCCCGTCCTGACGCACGGCGATATCAAAACGGGCGAGCTCATTTGGCGTCGCCTGTACACTTTCCAACAGCCGGCTGGCGGCGGCCAGGGCCTCCTTTCTCTGATCAAAATGACGCGCCCGCGCGGGACCGATGCAGCCCAAGGCAAGCCCCAGACCGGTGAGGCGTAAATCAGCATTGTCGGCGCGCAGCCGCAGACGGTATTCGGCCCGCGAGGTAAACATCCGGTAAGGCTCGCTGATCCCCTGGGTCACCAGATCATCGATCATGACGCCGACATATCCTTCGGTCCGGTCGATCAAAAAAGGCGCCCCGCCAGCGGCCAGCAGAGCCCCGTTCAATCCGGCAACAAGGCCCTGAGCGGCGGCCTCTTCATAGCCTGTGGTGCCGTTGATCTGGCCGGCAAGAAAAAGGCCGGGAATTTTTCGCGTCTCCAGACTGGGGTGCAATTCACGGGGGTCAATATGATCGTATTCTATGGCGTAACCGGGCTGTACTATTCTGGCCTTCTCAAGCCCAGGAATGGTCGAGATCATCAGGGCCTGAACGGCCTCGGGGAGAGAGGTTGAAATGCCGTTGGGATAAACAGTCGGATCATCGATCCCCTCGGGTTCGAGAAAAATCTGGTGCTGGTCGCGCTCGGGAAAGCGCATCACCTTATCTTCGATCGACGGGCAATAGCGGGGGCCGCGGCTTTCGATCTGGCCGGAATAGAGAGGCGAGTGATCGATGTTCTGGCGCAGAAGGTCATGGGTGGCGGCAGTGGTGCGGGTGATATGGCACGGCATCTGGGCCGCCGTCACATGATCGGTCAGGGAAGAAAAGAAAGACGGCTTATCGTCGCCAGGCTGAACCGCCAGGGCGTCGAAGTCGATACTCCGCCCGTCGAGGCGGGGCGGGGTGCCGGTTTTCATCCGCCCCAGATTAAAGCCGGCCCGTTTAAAGGTCTCGGAAAGACCAAGGCTCGGCGCCTCGCCCATGCGTCCGGCGGGAATTTGATCGGGCCCTAAATGGATCACCCCGCGCAGGAAAGTCCCGGTGGTCAGCACCGCGGCGCCACAGGAAAGCGTCGACCCATCGGCAAGGGTGACGCCGCAAACCCGGCCGCTATTGTCGAGGGCCAGGTCAACCGCCTCGCCGGCCCGCATTTCAAGATTGCCCTGTTCTGACATCAGCTCAAAGACGGCCCGACGATAAAGAACTCTATCGGCCTGAGCCCGGGGACCGCGGACGGCGGGGCCCTTGCTGCGGTTGAGCAGACGGAACTGGATTCCGGCCCGGTCGGCGGCCCGGCCCATCAGCCCGTCCAGGGCATCGATTTCTCGCACAAGATGTCCCTTGCCGAGCCCGCCGATGGCCGGATTACAGGACATCTCACCAATGGTGTCGAGGCGGTGGGTGACGAGCAAGGTCCGCGCCCCCAGCCGCGCCGCGGCGGCAGCGGCCTCACACCCGGCATGGCCACCGCCGACGACAATGATATCGAAATCACTCATTGCCGGGGGCTTTCTGCAAAGAGCCGGCAGGGAGAGGGGCCGGCGAAAAGGAAAAAGACGGGCGAGGCTGTTTCACGTGAAACACAAAAGGACGGTGTGAAGGGGCAGGATGTCCAAAGGATGTTTCACGTGAAACGTGTTCGCGTGAAACGTGACCGCGTGAGACCTGTTGGCGGAAAACACCGAAAAAAGCGGCAAGGGCAATGCAGGGGCGAAGGATCCAGCCCATCTTATTTACCAATACAAAAGTCATGAAAAATAACATCGAGGATGTCCTCGACATCGACCCGGCCGGTGATCCGCCCCAGGGCCCGGCCGGCGAGGCGCAAATCTTCTGCCAAAAGTTCCGGCATTGATGCTTTTCCAGCCCGCGACAGGGCATCACGGCACTCTTCCAGAGCCAGACGGTGGCGGTGGCGAGTGAGGGAAGGGGCCGCAGATGCGGTTTTTCCCATCAGATCTTGCAAGGTTTCGCCTAAAGAGGTGAGAAATTCACCCATTCCAGCCCCGGTTTGGACCGAAAGCCGGGAAAGAGGGCATTTTTTAAGCTCCGGGTATGACTTGAGAAGACCGACGGGCGGAAATGCAGCCCTTTCGTCAAGATCGGCCTTATTCACCACTACGAGACTGCTTTGGTCGATGAGGGACAGGGTATCGGCAAGGGCAACAGAGTCCAGATCAGGCGAAATAACGATAATTTTAAGATCCGCCTGGGCCGCTTTTTCGAGAGCCCGGCGCACCCCCTCACTTTCAACGTCGTCCCCGGTCGCCCGCAGACCAGCTGTATCGACCAGGGTCAGGGGATACCCCCCGAGATCGAGATGTACCTCGATGATATCCCTGGTGGTGCCGGCGCTCGCCGAAACAATCGCCACATCGCGCCGGGCGAGGGCGTTCATCAGGGTCGATTTACCGACATTGGGGGGGCCGAGAATGGCCACAACAAGGCCGGCGCGCAGACGCTCTCCCCGGTGGCCGTCATCTAGATGTTGTGTTATCTCACCCAACAATAACAAGATCTCGTCGGAATCCCCGGAAAAGGCCGATTCTGGAAGGTCCTGGTCGGAAAAGTCGATATCCGTTTCCTGATGGGCCATAAACCGCGCCAGACGCAAGCGCCAATCCTCATAAAGCCTTGAGAGCGCCCCTTCGGCCTGACCCAGGGCCTGAACCCGCTGGGCCTCGGTTTCGGCGGCGATCAGATCGGCGATGCCTTCGGCTTGCGCGAGATCGATCTTGCCGTTTTCAAAGGCCCGGCGGGTGAACTCACCGGGTTCGGCGGCGCGCAGCCCAAAGCGGCGGCCAAAAAGATCGAGCAGGCAGGCGGTCACCGCCAAGCCGCCATGGAGGTGGAGTTCCGCCATATCCTCACCGCTGTAGGAGCCGGGGCCGGGAAACCAGAGCAACAGGGAGTGGTCGATGGTCTCGCCGCTCTCAGGGTCGAGGAAACGGGTCAGGCGGGCCTGGCGCGGGGGCGGCAAGGCAACGCCGGTCAGTTCGTGGAGTACAGTGGCGGTATCGGGACCCGATATGCGCAGGATCGAAACCGGCGCCATCCCGCCGCCGCTTGCCGGCGCGTATATGGTGTCTATAGGCATCGGCTTATTCCTGTGGCGCGTCGTGTGGCGCGTCCTGAGCGGGTTGAAGCATCAGCCGTTCGACCCGGCCGTTGGCGATCAGATGGCTTTGCAGAATTTCTTCCAAATCGGCGGTGGACGAGAAATGGTACCAGACACCTTCGGGATAGACGACCATGGTCGGCCCAAGCTCGCAGCGGTCGAGACAGCCGGCCGTATTGATGCGCAACCCGGCAAGGCCGAGTTCCTTAATCCGGGCTTTAAGGTAATTACGCAGTTTCAGCGACCCGTTATCCATGCAACAGCCCCGCCGATGACCGCTTGGGCGCTGATTGATACAGATAAAAACATGCCGTGCAAAATAGGGCTTGGGATCGTGAGAATTCAACGGTCGCTCCTTAAACGCATCGGCGCAGACGAGTTACGATAGCTTTGAGATAGAGGGGATTGGCGGATAAATCCAGACTTGTCGAAAAATTCCCTTGCAGGAAATCGCCACAACCCCAATTAAAAACCCGGCAACAAGGGAAGAGGACCCCGCGGGTGAACAAAATCAACGCCCAAAACCGGCTGGCGGATGAAGACAGCCCCTATCTGCTTCAGCACAAGGATAACCCGGTCCACTGGCAAGTCTGGGATGAGAGCGCCTTCGCTCTGGCTCGTACAACCAACCGCCCTGTTTTGTTGTCGGTGGGTTATGCGGCCTGTCACTGGTGCCATGTAATGGCCGATGAAAGTTTCAAAGATGTGGAAACGGCCGATCAGATGAACCGGGATTTCGTCTGCATAAAACTCGACCGGGAAGAACGCCCGGACATTGACGGGATCTATCAGACAGCCCTCCAATTAACCGGCGGGCAGGGGGGCTGGCCCCTGACCATGTTTCTCACCGCCGATAAAGAGCCTTTCTGGGGGGGCACATATTTTCCAAGGACGGCACGCTTCGGGCTGCCCGGCTTTCGCGACGTTCTGGCCGCCATGGCCGCGGGGTTTCACGAAAATCCCGAAAACCTCCGCCATAACGTCGAGGCCCTGCGCCGCGGCCTGGCGACAATTGCCACCCCACAAAACGGCGGCGGGAGAAGCGGCGGGGAGAGCGCCAAAGAGGTGAGCCCGGCCCTGCTCGATCGAGCCGCCGAAGGTCTGGTAACCCACATGGATATGGCCGACGGAGGCCTGAAAGGAGCGCCCAAGTTTCCCCAAACGCCGTTACTTGAGTTCTTATGGCGGGCCTGGATCAGAACCGGCCGGGAGGACTATCGCAACGCCGTCACCACATCCTTAAGACAGATCGGCGCCGGCGGCATCTATGACCATCTGGGCGGCGGCTTTGCGCGCTATGCCACCGACGAGAAGTGGCTGGCGCCGCATTTCGAAAAGATGCTCTATGACAATGCCCTTCTGCTGGAACTGATGAGCCTGGTCTGGCGGCAAACCGGCGACAGGGTGCTGGAAATACGGATGCGCGAAACCGTCGATTGGCTGATGCGCGAAATGACGCTCCCCGGCGGTGGCTTTGCCGCCTCGCTGGATGCCGACAGCCTGGACGCCGACGGCGATCTGGAAGAGGGCGCGTTCTATGTCTGGGATGGGGAAGAAATCGACACCCTGCTCGGCGATGAAGCACCCGCATTCAAGCGCACCTACGGTGTCGGCCCGGTGGGAAACTGGGAGGGTCATACCATCCTCAACCGCCTCCACGACCCGGCGGATTTCGACGATCTTGAAAATCCCGAGATCGTCCAGGCCCGCCAAACACTGCTCAGCGCGCGGGAAAAGCGGGTGCGCCCCAACCGCGACGACAAGCTGCTGGCCGACTGGAACGGCCTCATGATTGCCGCCCTCGTCACCGCAGGCGAGGCATTGGGGGAGGCGGCATGGATCGAGACGGCGAAAAAGGCCTTTGCCGATACCACCGCCAAGCTGACCACCGCCAACGGCCGGCTCGCCCATGTCTGGGCCGGGGACCGCGCCCGGCATCCGGCGACCCTCGACGATTACGCCAATCTGATGGCCGCCGCATCGCTGCTTTTCGAGGCTACCGGCAACGAAGCCTATCTCGGCCAGATCAACGGCTGGAATGCCATTCTCGAACTTTATTACCGGGACCGGGAAGGGGGCGGATATTACTTCGCCGCCTTAGATACCGACGATCTAATTGTCCGCACCAAAACCGCCCATGACCACGCAACCCCATCGGGAAACGGAGTGCTGGCCCAGGTTTTCGCCCGGCTTTACGGGCTCACAGGAAAGGACGAATATTACCAACGGGCGGAAGAGATCATCAGGGCCTTTGCGGGTAAGGACATGGAAGGTTTGCCCTCCCTGGCGACGTTGCTCAACGGCGCTGAGGATTTGCTCTCACCCCTGCGCATCGTTATTACCGGCGCCCCTGAGAAGGCAGAAACAAGAGCCCTGAAGGACGTTGTGCGGACCCGCAGCCTGCCCGGGGCGGTCATACTTAATGTTGCCGAGACCGGCGATTTGCCCGACAATCATCCGGCACGGGAGAGCGGCGGCGAAGAAGGCATCGCCACCGCCTATGTCTGCCGTGGCACCCGCTGTTCGCTGCCACTGACCACACCCAAAGCTCTGGGCGCGGCCCTCGACACAAGGGATTAAGGGGGAATGGAAATGGAGATTGCACAAGTCGAAACACCGGTCGGCTGGCTGGTCTTAAGAGAAAAAGACGGCGCCCTGGTTTCACTGAAATGGGGGAAGGAAAAAAGGGACTTGGGCCGGCCGACCCCCCTGCTGGCCCGCGCGACCCGCCAATTGAAAGATTATTTTGCCGGCAAAAGGCATAGCTTCGACCTGCCATTAAACCCGGCAGGAACGGCTTTTCAAAAAAGGGTATGGAAGAGCCTGGTGGCGATCCCTTACGGCGAAACCCGGCCCTATGGCGAAGTCGCCCGCCTGATCAAAAGCGCGCCCCGCGCCGTTGGTATGGGTTGCGGCAAGAACCCCTTGCCGATCCTCATTCCCTGTCACCGGGTGGTGGCGTCAAACGGCGCGCTCGGCGGATATTCCGGCGGCAAGGGGCTGGAAACCAAGGCCGGCCTGCTCGAACTGGAGCAGCACCGGGCTTGAGCTTTAGGTGTTCATTGAATCGAAGAAATCGTCGTTGTTCTTCGATTCCTTGAGTTTCGAATTGAGGAACTCGATGGCATCGACCACACCCATGGGCGTGAGAATCCGGCGCAGAACCCACATTTTCGCCAGGGTTCCCTTATCGACCAGAAGCTCTTCCTTGCGGGTGCCGGATTTGGCGACGTCGATCGCCGGGTAAACGCGCTTGTCGGCGATCTTGCGGTCGAGCACGATTTCGGAATTGCCGGTGCCCTTGAATTCCTCAAAGATCACTTCATCCATCCGCGAGCCGGTATCGATCAGCGCCGTGCCGATGATGGTCAGGGAGCCGCCTTCCTCGATGTTGCGCGCCGCGCCGAAAAATCGTTTCGGCCGCTGCAGGGCGTTCGAATCGACGCCACCGGTCAGCACCTTGCCGGAGCTGGGAACCACGGTGTTATAGGCCCGGGCCAGGCGGGTGATGGAATCAAGGAGGATCACGACGTCACGCTTGTGCTCGACCAGTCTTTTGGCCTTCGAGATCACCATTTCCGCCACCTGGACGTGACGCACGGCGGGTTCGTCAAAGGTTGAGCTGACAACCTCGCCCTTAACCGAGCGCGCCATATCCGTCACCTCTTCGGGACGCTCATCAATCAGAAGGACGATCAGATACACTCCCGGATGGTTGGCGGTAATGGCATGGGCGATGTTCTGCAGCATCATGGTCTTACCGACCCGCGGCGGCGCCACGATCAGCGCGCGCTGGCCCTTGCCCATGGGTGTAATGAGATCAAGCACCCTTGTGGTGTAATCCTTGCTCTCGGGAGCATCGATTTCCATCTTCAGGTGTTCGTCCGGGTAAAGCGGCGTCAGATTGTCGAAATTGATCCGGTGTTTAACTTTTTGCGGCTCTTCGAAATTGATCTTGTTGACCTTGACCATGGCGAAATAACGCTCGCCTTCCTTGGGCGCGCGGATCTCGCCGTCAACCGTATCGCCGGTGCGCAGACCGAAGCGACGGATCTGGTTGGGTGAGACATAGATGTCATCGGGACCGGGCAGGTAATTGGCCTCAGGCGCGCGCAGAAAGCCGAAGCCGTCCTGAAGCGTTTCAAGAACGCCGTCGCCGTATATGGCCGTATCGTTTTCAGCCAGCTGTTTGAGTATGGCGAACATCATATCCTGCTTGCGCAGGGTGCCCGCATTTTCAATTTCAAGCTCTTCGGCAAGGGCCAGAAGGCCCGCCGGGGTTTTTAATTTCAATTCTTGGAGTTGCATGATGGATTGGGGGGTTTCTGGGTGAATAGGAAAAAGGGATAGGGTGGGGATTTATTAGACAGAATCTTTGGGAGAAGTACGACACCCGGAAACGGCCGCAGAATTAAGTCAAAATATATGTATCGTCCGGGAAAAGAGGGCGGAACGCCCTCAGGTCGAGATTGAATAGATATAAGTAAGCGGGTTCGGCTCGGCAAGTCAAACGAAGAATCGCCCGGCGCGTCGGACCGGCGCCCTGTTTTTAGAAAGGTTTGACTATCACCATGATAACGATGGTCATCATCGCCACGGTCGGGACTTCGTTGATGATCCGGTAGAATTTGGCTGAACGGGTATTGGAATCAGCGGCGAAATCCCGGCGGCAGCGGGCCAGAAACCCGTGGGTGGCGAGAAGAACGATGATCATAAAATATTTGACCTTGAGCCAGATCGCGTCGGATTCCCACAGGCCGGTGATGTAAAGCAGCACCCCGCCCAGCGCGACGACGACGATCATTGCCGGGTTCATAATGAAGCGCAGCAGACGGCGTTCCATGACTTTCAGCATTTGGGAGCTTTGCGACCCCGGTTCGGCGTCACAATGATAAACGAACAGCCGGGGCAGATAGAGCATCCCCGCCATCCAGGCGATAATTGCGATAATATGAAACGCCTCAATCCAGCTGTAATATCCGGCTAACCAGTTCTGCATAATGACGATAAAACCTTTTTTGGTTAAAAACCCAGGGGACAGGCAATGGCGCTGTCGGGACAAAAGCGCCGGTTGGCGGCCGAAACAATAGCCCCACCATCAGGGCTGGCCTTTTTAACAAGTCCAGTTAGCAAGTCAATAAACTTCTGATCGTTGCCCAATGTCGACACCCGGATATAGACGGGAACACCTTTTTCGCGGGCGATTTTAGCATATTCGATGTCCAGTTCGACCAGGGTTTCGGAATGTTCACTGACAAAGGCGATGGGAAACACCACAAGCGCCTTCCCCTCAACTGCGGCGCGTTCAATCTCGTCGTCAAGGGATGGACCGATCCATTCCAGGGGGCCGACCCGGCTTTGATAACAAACCGTCCAGTCGAGGCCGGGAAAATCGGTTTCCAGCAGCGCCGCCACACAGGCCGCGTTGGCCTCAATCTGACCCGGATAGGGATCGCCCTTATCGACGATCTTTTGGGGCAGCCCGTGGGCCGAAAAAAGAAGCCTGGGGGGGGCGCTGGTCTCATCTAAGGCACGCTCCAGCCCCGGTTTGATGCGCCCGGCCATGGCTTGTGCCAGACCCGCTTCGACGGGATAACAACAGATCGCATTAGTCGGCGCGTCCAGCCCGGCGGATTTGGCGGCACGCCGCCAATCGGCAAATGATGATCCGGTGGTGGTGGTCGAGAAATGAGGATAAAGGGGCAGCAGGATAATTTTATCGGGGGCAAAATCACGCACCTCTAAGGCCGTCTCATCACTGAACGGATGCCAATAGCGCATGGCTATGAAAACCCGAAAAGACCCGTCGCCGGTGGAATTGAGATTTTGCTGGAGAGCCGCCGCCTGAATTTTGGTGTTTTCAAGAAGCGGCGATTTACCGCCAAGATGAGCATATATTTGCCTTGCCACAGGGGCCCGGCGGAATGAGATCAGTTTGGCCAAAAGCCAGCGCAGGGGTTGCGGCGCACCGATAATCGCCTTGTCGTTAAAAAGATTGAACAGGAAGGGTTCAACTGCATCCGGCCCGTCAGGTCCGCCGAGGTTAAACAGGATAATTGCGGTTTTGGGGCTGGAATTATGATGTTCCATCAATCGCCGCGCAGAATCCGCACCAGTTCCTCCACATGTTCAATCGGCGTCTGGGGCACGATTCCATGACCGAGATTGAAAATATGGGGCCCATTTGAAAGGTTTTGCAGAATTTCATCAAGTTCCCGGCGCATCATATCGCCGCCGGCAACCAGGGCCAGAGGGTCCAGATTCCCCTGGACCGGACAAATTTTCTGAATTTCCTCAGCCGCCCACGATGTCGGCACCGTGGTATCGAGACCAATGGCCTGGGCGCCGCATTCCCGGGCGAATTCCGGATAAAGCGTCCCCGCACCCCGGGGAAAGGCAATAATCGGCACGGCGTTTGTTTTTTCCCTTAAACGACGGATAATCTCGCGGTTGGGCGCTAAAACAAAACGATGGAAGAGCGGTTCGCTTAAAACCCCCGCCCAGCTGTCGAAAAGTTGAATCACTTCGGCCCCATGATCGATTTGAGCCGCAAGATATTGCGTCGTTGAATCAACCAGAAGATCGATTAGTTTTCCAAAGCCGTCAGGATCGCTGTAGGCGAAGGTTTTTATTTTGGCAAAATCACGACTGGTTCCCCCTTCGACCATGTAGGTCGCCACCGTCCAGGGCGAACCGGCAAATCCGATAAGCGCCGTTTTTTCGTCCAGCTGATCCCGCACCCTGTTTACGGTTTCATATACAGGTGAAAGTTTTTGGTGAAATTTTTCATCATCAAAAGAGGAAAGATCGCCGACACTTAAAATCGGCTCGAGAACCGGTCCTCTGCCTTCCTGAAACTCAACCTTTTGTCCCAGGGCATAGGGAACAACGAGAATATCCGAAAAGAGGATCGCCGCATCCATACCAAAACGGCGCAGGGGTTGTAATGTGACCTCGGCCGCCATATCGGGGCGAAAGCACAGATCGAGAAAATCCCGCGCTTTAGACCGCAATTCCCTGTATTCCGGCAAATAGCGTCCGGCCTGACGCATCAGCCAGAACGGCGGACGCGCCAGACGCTCGCCCTGAAGAACCCGGAGAAGCGGCTTTGTTTCCCGAGAGGTCTGTTTTTCGGTTTGTTTGGAAGGCGTCATGACCATGAATTTCGATTTTAAAAAAGAACCCTACTTATATCTATAAAAGTATAATTAGGTGGTGGTGGTAGTGGATACCTGTGGGTATCGGGGATTTTTGATTATGCACATTCTTTTACAGGATTTATTCAGGATAATCTTCCCTGCGGATATTATTAAGGACAAGTCCGGGATAAACGATAGATAAGGTGCTTGATCCTTGTTTTCTTCCGGTTTTAGAAAAATGTGGATTAAGGGAATAAAACCGGGATTGAGGATTATCAGGGAGATGGGGACAAATGCATCTTCGATTGGAAAAGCGCAAGGCGAATTTATGAAGAACCGGGGTGAAAAAAATTCAAACGCCTGTCATGGTGTCATGTCCACATTCCATACATAAGATCTGGCAATAATCCCCATGGCGAAATTCAACGTTCATCTTGTTTCCGACGCGACCGGCGAAACGGTTTTAAGTGTCGCACGGGCCTGTCTGGCCCAGTATTCGGGCGTTAAAATCAAGGAACATGTCTGGAGTCTCGTGCGTTCCAACACCCAGACCGACGCCGCTATTGCCGGTATCGAGAAAAATCCCGGCATTGTTCTCTATACTCTGGTCAACAAGAAAACCCGCAACCGACTGGAAAAAGCCTGTACCCGGCTCGAAATTCCCTGTATTGCGGTGCTAAACCCGGTGATCGCCGCCATGGGCAGCTATTTCAGTCTCGAAAGCCGGGAAGAGCCGGGCCGCCAACACATTATGGATGAGGATTATTTCGGGCGCATCGATGCGATGAATTTTGTCATGGCCCATGATGACGGGCAATCCGTCGGGGAAATCGAAAAAGCAGATGTCATTCTTGTTGGCGTGTCGCGGATGTCGAAGACCCCGACCTGTCTTTACCTGGCCAACCGGGGGATCAAGGCGGCGAACGTACCGATTATTCCCGGCCACGCCTTGCCCGACGAAGTTATTAACGCCCAAAACCCGGTGATCATCGGGATCACAAAAAAGCCCGAAACCCTGGTCCAGATCCGTCGCTCCCGTCTTTCAGTTGATAACCGGGATCCCGACACCGATTACGCCGATATCGATTCTGTACGTAAAGAGGTGATGTTGGCGAAAAAGGTTTTTAAACAAAACGGATGGCCGGTTATTGATGCGACCCGGCGCTCGATCGAGGAAATAGCGACCATGGTTTTCCAGCTTCTCTCGCGTCACGGGAAAGGTGAAATTTGAAGCGTCTTGTTCTTGCCTCGAAAAGCCAGGCGCGGGCAAGTGTCCTTGCCGGGGCCGGTCTTGTCTTTGAGGTGATCCCGGCGGCAGTCGATGAGGATGAGATAAAGGCGCGGATGAAAAATACAGGCGCTTCCTGCGAAGACGCCGCTCTGGCGCTGGCCCAGGCCAAGGCCAGGGATGTGGCGGCCACAAACCCCGATTGTTTTGTTCTCGGCGCCGACCAGATCCTCGATTGTGACGGGGCGTGGTTCGACAAGCCGGAAAATACGGCGCAGGCCCGCCGCCATCTTCACGATTTAAGCGCCCGCACACACAGGCTGATCTCCGCTCTTTGCCTGGTTTATAATGAAGGAATGATCTGGTCCCATATCGACATGGCGGAATTAACGATGCGACCTTTAAGCGACGGGTTTATCGACGATTACCTTGAAAAGGCCGGGGATGATGTTCTGTACTCTGTCGGCGCCTATCAACTCGAGGGTCTGGGCAGCCAGCTTTTCGACTCCGTTGAGGGGGATTTTTTCACCGTTCTCGGTCTGCCTCTTTTGCCGTTGCTGCAAGTTTTGCGGCAACACGGCGTGGTGGCGACATGAGTGAAAACGGACAAGGCATAAAGGCCGGCATTATCGGCTGGCCTATCGGCCACTCCCGCTCGCCCTTGATGCACAGATACTGGCTTGAAAAATACGGCCTGAAAGGAAGCTACGATCCCCTTGCCGTCAAGCCGGAAGAGCTGGAACAAATTCTGCGCGGGCTCGCCGGCAAAGGCTTTGCCGGGGTTAATATCACGATCCCCCACAAGGAAGCCGCCCTTACCATTGTCGATGAGGCGGACGAGGCGGCGCGGCGCATCGGGGCGGTCAACACCATCGTCATTGACAAGGCCGGGCGATTGGCAGGCCGCAATACCGACGGCTTCGGGTTCATCACCCATCTGCGCGAGACCCTACCCGATTGGCGGCCCGATAGTGGCGATGGGGTTATTATCGGGGCCGGGGGTGCTGTCCGCGCCATCGCCGTCGCGCTCCAGGATGCCGGCGTCGAACGCATTCTGATCGCCAACAGAACGGCGGAAAAAGCGCAACAGATTGCCGATGATATCGGCGGTAATATCAATGTGGTTTCCTGGGAGGACCGCGGCGCGGCGCTGGCCGGGGCCGGGCTGCTCGTCAACGGCACCAGCCTGGGCATGGTCGGAAATCCACCCCTCGAGCTTTCCCTGGATCGCCTGCCGGCCACGGCGGCAGTTTACGACATTGTTTATGCGCCCTTAAAAACCGGCCTTCTGGCGGCGGCCCAGGCCCGGGGCAATCCGGTGGTTGACGGACTGGGCATGTTGATCCATCAGGCGCGGCCCGCCTTTAACGCCTGGTTCGGGACCATGCCCGAGGCGACGCCAGAATTACGCGATCTCTTGTTGCGCGACATCACCGGAGAGAAGGGATGATTATCCTCGGTCTCACCGGCTCGATCGGCATGGGTAAATCGACGATCGCGGATGCTTTGCGGAAAATGGGTCTGCCGGTTCATGATGCCGACGCCATCGTCCACAAGCTGCTCAACAAGGGCGGCACGGCGGTAAGCGCGGTTGAAAAGGCGTTCGCCGACGAGGTGCCGGATTTGATCGTCGATGGCGCGGTCAGTCGCGAGGCGCTGGGCTATCATGTTTTTTCCGATGCCGAACGCCTTCATGCATTGGAGCGCATTCTGCATCCCCTGGTGCGGGCGGCGGAAAAAAGATTTCTCGACGAGGCGCAGCGCCGGGGGAAGGAAATAGTCGTCCTTGATATTCCGCTTCTTTTTGAAACCGCCGGTGAGTTGCGCGTCGACGCCACCCTGCTGGTGACGGCGCCTGCGGAAACACAGGAAAGGCGGGTCCTGAAACGACCCGGAATGACCAGTGAAAAGCTTGCCGCCATTCTCGACCAGCAAATGCCGGACGAGGCAAAGCGCGTTCGCGCCGATTATATCCTGGATACCGACCAGCCCTTAGAAGACACCTTGCAGGATTTAAGCGAGATCGTCACATTGGTAAAAGAAAGAAATGACAGCGGCTGATACTGCCGGCGGGATATATTTTTAAAAAGGGTTCTTGATGCGCGAAATTGTTCTCGATACGGAAACCACGGGTCTCGACCCGGCCAACGGCGACAGGATCGTTGAAATCGGCTGTATCGAGCTGATCGGCCACATGCCCTCGGGGGAAGAATTCCACCGTTATATAAACCCCCAGCGGGACATGCCGCCGGAGGCCGAAAAGGTACACGGGCTTTCCGCCGGTTTTCTGTCGAAACACGATGTCTTCGACGAAAGCGTCGATGATTTCCTGGCCTTTATCGGGTCCGACCCCCTGGTCATTCACAATGCCGGGTTCGACATGAAATTTATCAACGCAGAACTCAAAGCCTGTGGCCGCGAAACCCTGCAGATGACCCGGGCCATCGATACCCTGGATATGGCGCGCCGTAAATTTCCCGGATCATCTGCCAGCCTTGACGCCCTGTGCCGTCGTTTTGAAATAGATACCAGCAGCCGGGACAAGCACGGCGCCCTGATCGATTCCCATCTTTTAGCGCAAGTTTATCTTGAGCTGATCGGCGGCCGTCAGCACGGTCTGACCCTGGCGGCGCAGTCACAAGACGGGGAAGCGGGCGAGGCAGAGGTGCCTGCCGCGGTGCTGGTCCAGGGCGGGCAGGACAAAGCCCCGGTTCGGCCCCCCCGGGGCTTTGAGCCGAGCGCCGAAGAAGTGGCCCGCCATAAGGAAATGCTGGAACTGTTAAAGTCGCCGCTGTGGACCGCCGGCTGAGGCGTCTGTTGCGAGCTCCGGGTCAGGCGTTGCCTTCAGGCTCCGGGATCGGGGCCATATTGCGGGCATAAAACTCGGCAAAATCGATCGGCTGCAACATCAGCGGCGGATAGCCGCCGTCGCGGGTGGTATTGCCGAGAACGGCGCGGGCAAAGGGAAACAGCATGCGGGGGCATTCGATCAACAGCAACGGCCTGACGGCTTCTTCGGGCACGTTGCCGATGGAAAACAGCCCGGCATAGGTCAGCTCGCAGATAAAGGCGGTTTTTTCTTCCGCCTTGGCCTCAATGCGCAGCCGCATTTCAACCTCGAAGGTGCGCTCGTCGATCTCAGGCATGGGATTGACGTTGAGGTTGATATCCACATCGACGGCGGGGGCGGCTTTCAGGGTGACCAGCACTTCCGGCGCGTTGGGGTTTTCAAAGGAAAGATCCTTTAAATACTGATTGCGAACGACAAAAGGCGCGCCTGGCATTGTCTTCTGGGGAGCAGAGGAATCCGGTGTCTCTTCCGATCCGTTGCCGTCTTCGGGGTTGGCGTTATCGCTGTTGTCGCTCATTGATCAATAAACTCCTGAAACTGTGCCCGGCGTGATAGGTGACGACCCGGCGGGCGGGAAAATTCAGACAAGGGCTGGCTACCATGGAACAGCCGAGGTGACAACCTTGCGGACATCTGCGGTGAGGCTGGAAGTAAGGTTTACGGGCGCTCATTCCGGTCGTGGTTGGGGTCGTCGAGAATGGCCCGGGTTTCTTCTTCCGCCTGCTTTTCGCCGAGGTCCTGATACTCACCCTCGATAATCGGGCCCTTTGTTCCACTGTTCCCGCCGCCACTCGCCGGATCGGCGAAGGGATCAGCCCCCTGGCCGTGGACAGCGCCCGAGGCGGCCAGACGATGACCGATAAAACGCCGCAATCCCGTCCTTAGGGGCGGCAGGAACAGCAGCAAGCCGATGGCGTCGGTGAGAAAACCGGGGATCAACAGCAACAGGCCGGCACAGAGCAGACAAAAAGTCTCGAACAGTTCGACCCCTGGAAAGACCTTGTTCTCCAGGCTTTCATTCAGGCGCGTCAGGGTGGCGAAGCCCTGGTGGCGCAGCAGGGTCAACCCGATTACGCCGGTCAGAATGATAAGACCGAAGGTCGGCCAGAATCCTATTTCCCCGCCGATTTCGATAAACAGGTAAATTTCAATCGCCGGGATGGCGAGAATAATAAAGGGAATAAAGGGGGCCATGTTTGCTTTTTCCGGGACAAAGGCTTATCTAGTACGGGTGAAGTGACACACGTTTTTGCGGTTTTCGCCAAAAAACGGTTTATGGCAATAACGTAATAATTTTTATTCTCCACAGGTTTCCGCAGAGCTTTTTTCCGTAGGACTTTTTATACATGAACGAAGGCTTTCCCTTCATCGATATTATTTTTTTCGCTCTGGTCGCGGTTTTTCTGATCCTGCGCCTGCGTAACGTGCTTGGACGCCGCACGGGTCATGAGAAACACCCCCCTGAAGATATTTTCAGCCGTGATGCCCACGGGGAAGCCGGGGCGAACGGTGATAACGGTGACAATGTCATTACCCTGCCCGAGACGAAACAGACGGCCAGGGGCGCTTCGGGCGACGGCGAGGTGATTGCCGAAACCGCGTCGCTTACCGAAAAGATCATGGCGAGCGATGGTTTGCGCGCCGGTTTTGATGAAATTCGCACCCTTGACCCGGGCTTTCACGCCAACGATCTTCTCCATGGCGCCGCCAGCGCCTTTGAAATCGTTATTGCGGCCTTTGGCACAGGCGATAAAAAGGCGCTTAGGTCGTTGCTCAGCGACGACGTTTATGATGATTTCGCCGCCGCCCTTGAGGCCCGCAAAGAAACCGGTGAAACCCAGGAAACGACCCTGATCGGGATCAAGGAAGGCGAAATTATCGAAGCCGGACTCGAAGGCAATCTGGCGGTTGTGACCGTCAAATTCACCTCCGAACAGGTTAACGTCACCCGCAATGCCGAGGGCGAGGTTATCGCTGGCGATGCCGATCATATTGCCCAGGTGACCGATCTGTGGACCTTTGCCCGGGATACCCGTTCCCGCGATCCGAACTGGACCCTGCAGGCGACCAACAGCACCAATTGAGCCGATAATGGCGCAAGGGGCGGGTTTGAAAACGGATTTAAAAGAAATATCGGGCGCCGCTGCCCGGCCCGGCTCCGCCGCCCGGCCTTCTCCTTACCGCATTAGCCCGGTTTTGGCTCTTCTGGCGGCATTTTTCCTCACTGCCTGCCCGGCGCCACCGCCTGAAGAAGACCGGCTGACCTTAAAGAAAGCAACGTTTCAGGACCTGCCCGGCTGGCAGAAAGACAGCCATGGCGCGGCTCTGCCGGCTTTTCTCACCGCTTGCGGCGCGCTTTTGAAGAAAAAAGACCATCAGCCGGTGACCAACAGGGGCGGTAATACCGAGGCATACCGGCAATATTTCGGCGACGTGGGGGATTGGCGGCCGGCCTGTGGGGCCGCCCGGTTAATCGAGCCGGGAAATGAGGCGGCGGCCAAAACCTTTTTTGAGACCTGGTTTACGCCCTATCTGGCGGCCAACAACGATCAGCCGGAGGGGCTTTTCACCGGCTATTATGAGCCTGAACTGCGCGGCTCATCTGTATATTCGCCCGATTTTCCAGTGCCCCTTTACCGCCGCCCCGGCGATTTGATCAATGTCGATCTCGGTCTTTTCCGTGAAGAATGGCGGGGCCAGCGTCTGGGCGGCCGTCTTGAGGGGACGCGCCTTTTGCCCTATGCCGACCGCGCCGAGATCAATGGCGGTGCCTTGGGTGAACAGGGGTTGGAGCTGGTCTGGGTGGATGATCCGGTTGACGCCTTTTTTCTCCATGTTCAGGGCTCGGGGCGGATCGTGCTTGAGGACGGATCCATCCTGCGGGTCGGCTATGCGGGCCAGAACGGCCATGATTATGTGTCCATCGGGCGTCAGCTGATCAAACGGGGGGTCATGGAAAAAGAGGCGGTTTCCCTGCAAACGATCCGTGCCTGGCTCGATGCCCACCCGGGCGAGGCGATGGCGCTTTTGGAAGAAAACCCGTCTTACGTTTTTTTCCAGGAATTGAAAAATTCGGCGGCCGGCAATACCGGGCCCCTTGGGGCTCAGGGCGTGCCACTGACGCCGGGGCGCAGCCTCGCCGTTGATCGCCTGTTTTTGCCACTGGGGATTCCTCTGTGGCTCGACACAAAGGATCCGTTGAACGCCGAGACCCCCTTGCGGCGTCTCGTCGTCGCCCAGGATACCGGCGGCGCCATCAGGGGGCCGGTGCGCGGCGATATCTTTTTCGGTTTCGGCGAAAAGGCCGAAGCCCAGGCCGGGCACATGAAGGCGAGAGGGCGTTATTTTCTGTTGCTGCCCAAATCCATTGCCGGGCGCGATCTGGCGCAATCCGGCGCGGGGGGCTGATCGCCATGGGTGAGGATGAAGAATTTGACGGGGACGATCTGTGGTCGGTGGTGACCAAATCCGTGACACCCCTGACTGGGCGACCAAAACCGGCGGCCTCAAAGGATTCGGCAAAAAAAACCGAAAAGAACAAGGCGCCGGTAAAAAAAGCGAAAGCGGCCGCGCCGCCTGTTCCCAAATCGCCACGGCCCCCGGCGGCGCTTTCCCCCGGCGACCTTACGGCGATGGACCGGCGCACCGCCGACAGGTTCCGCCGCGGACGCATGGCCATCGACGGCGTGCTCGATCTTCACGGCCATGATCAGGCCCGGGCCCATGGGGAGCTCAACCGCTTTATCGCCGCCGCCGCAGCGGACGGCAAACGCTGTCTTTTGATCGTCACCGGCAAGGGCGAGCGCCAGGGGGTTGAAAAGGGCTGGCGCGGCAAGGGGGTTCTGCGCGAGGCGGTGCCGGGCTGGCTCAACGCCCTCGACAACTGGGCGCATGTTCTGTCCTTCTGCCCGGCCCAGCCGAAAGACGGCGGCGACGGGGCGCTTTATGTCTTGCTGAAACGCAACCGCGACGGGTGAGGACTAGAGAATAAACCGCGACAGATCGGCGTCCTTGGCCAGCTCACCGACCTGTTCGCGAACGTAATCCGGGGTGATCTCGATCGCCTGTCCGGATTTGTCGCAGGCGGTAAAGCTGATTTCTTCCAACAATTTTTCCATCACCGTGTGCAGACGCCGGGCCCCGATATTTTCCACATTGTCGTTGATCTGGGCGGCCAGGGTGGCGATTTCCTCGATGGCGTCACCGGCGAATGTGAGGGTGAATTCTTCGGTCGCCAGCAGGGCCTCGTATTGACGGATAAGACTGTTTTCGGGCTCGTTGAGAATGCGCACGAAATCGTCCCGGGTCAGGGCGTCGAGCTCGACCCGGATCGGCAGGCGGCCCTGAAGCTCGGGCAGAAGATCGGCCGGCTTGGAAATATGAAAGGCGCCCGAGGCAATGAACAGAATATGATCGGTGCGCACGCTGCCGTGCTTGGTCGCCACCGTGGTGCCCTCGATCAGCGGCAAAAGGTCGCGCTGGACGCCCTCGCGGCTGACATCGACGCCGCCGCGCTCGGCGCTGGCGCAGATCTTGTCGATCTCGTCGAGAAAGACGATGCCGTTTTCTTCAACACTCGAAATCGCCTCTTTCACCACCTTGTCCTGGTCGAGCAGCTTGTCGCTTTCCTCTTCAACCAGCACATCATAGGAGGCGGCGACACTCATGCGCCGGGGCTTGGTCTGGCCGCCGAAGGCCTTGCCGAGAATGTCGCCGATATTAAGCATGCCCATGTTTGATCCGGGCATGCCGGGAATTTCAAAGCTGGTCATGCCCCCGGCGCCGGTATCGGCGATTTCGATTTCGATTTCCTTATCGTCGAGCTCGCCGGCTCGCAGCTTGGCGCGGAACTTTTGACGGGTGTCGACGCTTGCGCCGTCGCCGACCAGCACATCGAGCACCCGCTCTTCGGCGTGGAGCTCGGCCTTGGCGAGAACCTCTTTACGCAGGCTCTCGCGGATCATGGTGATGGAAATTTCAACCAGATCACGGACGATCTGTTCGACATCGCGGCCGACATAGCCCACCTCGGTGAATTTGGTCGCCTCAACCTTAAGGAACGGGGCGTTGGTAAGACGCGCCAGGCGGCGTGAAATCTCGGTTTTACCGACGCCCGTGGGGCCGATCATCAGGATGTTCTTGGGCAGCACCTCTTCGCGGAGATCGTCGGCAAGCTGTTGACGGCGCCAGCGGTTGCGCAGCGCAATGGCGACGGCGCGTTTGGCGTCGTTCTGGCCGACAATGAAGCGGTCGAGTTCGGAAACGATTTCCCGGGGCGAAAAGTCATGCATGGGGTGTGGGGCCTAAAGTTTTTCCAGGGTGACGTTGCTATTGGTGTAAATGCAGATACCCGCCGCGATCTCCATGGCCCGCCGGGCGGTGGCTTCGGCATCAAAGCCTGTTTCCCCGGCCAGGGCACGGGCGGCGGCAAGGGCATAGGTTCCGCCCGAGCCGATGCCGATAAGGCCGTCTTCGGGCTCCAGCACATCGCCGGTACCGGTTAGCACAAGAGAGACCTCTTTGTCGGCGACAATCATCATCGCCTCAAGCTTGCGCAGATAGCGGTCGGTGCGCCAGTCCTTGGCGAGTTCGACACAGGCGCGGGTAAGCTGGCCGGGATATTGGTCGAGTTTGGCCTCCAGGCGCTCAAAAAGCGTAAAGGCGTCGGCCGTTGCCCCGGCAAAACCGGCGATAACCTTGCCGTCGCCGAGAATGCGGGTTTTCCGGGCATTGGCCTTAAGCACCGTATCGCCGAAAGAGACCTGACCGTCGGCGGCGATAACGACTTGGCCATCCTTGCGGACGGAGATAACCGTGGTGCCGTGAAGAGGCGTCGATTCGTTGGTGGGCATGGGCGACCTTGTTTAAGGGCAACAGGAAGACACACATAAGCCAGGTGAGAGATATCTTCAAGGCACAGAGCGGCAATTAGGCCCTCAATAGCGCAAAAAAGTGGCGTGCAGGCTGCCTTCCTGCTAGGTAAGGGCCTGCAAGAAATCTTGCAAATGATGAAGGAGTGAAGGCTATGCGCACGGCCAGTGTGGAACGCAAGACGAAAGAGACCGCGATTGCCGTTGAGATTAATCTCGACGGCTCGGGGGTGTCCGATATCGCCACCGGCATCGGGTTCCTCGATCACATGCTCGAACAGCTCTCCCGGCACAGCCTGATCGATATCAATGTGCAGGCGCAAGGTGATCTGCACATTGATTTTCACCACACGACGGAAGATAGCGGTATTGCGCTGGGTGAGGCCTTTTCACAAGCCCTCGGCGACCGTATGGGAATCCGGCGCTTCGGTTCCGCCCTCTCGCCAATGGATGAAACCCTCTCAAGGGTGGCGCTCGATTGCTCGAACCGCCCCCATCTGGTGTGGCGGGTGGCTTTCCCGACGCCGAAGGTGGGCGAGATGGATACCGAGCTGTTCAAGGAATGGTTCGCCGCTTTTGCCCAGGCCGGCGGGCTCACCCTGCATGTGGAAAATTTTTACGGCGAGAATAGCCACCACATTGTCGAGTCCTGTTTTAAGGGGCTGGCTCGATCGCTCCGTGAAGCGATCGAGATCGATTCCCGGCGCTCAACCGACGTGCCCTCGACCAAGGGCGTTCTCGGCGGCTCTCTGTAATCTCTGAGGCTCCCCGGCGGGGACAAGGACTAAAAACAGTGAAAAAAACCCGCATTTATACGGTCTATGGGAACAACCAAGAGTGCTTTCCCGTTGCCGAGCACTTTGTCTGGATGGCGGCGATTTTCGGACCGGCCTGGGCGCTGTGGCATGGTATGTGGCGCCACGCCCTGATGCTGGGTGCGGGCTGGGGTCTGCTGATGGTTTTGTTCGCCGGGGTACAGGCGGCGGACAATGTGCGCATTCTCGTCGCTCTCGCCTATATGGTGTTGACCGGGTTTCAGGCCAATGACTGGCGGCGCGGGGAACTGGTGCGCCAGGGCTATGTCTTTCTTGGTATTGTCGTGGCCCCGGACCGGGAGCTGGCGCTGTTGCGTTATCTCGAAGAAGCTTAATTCGCCATGAATGCTGAAGCGATCAACGTCGTCATTATCGATTACGGTTCGGGCAACCTGCGTTCGGCGGCCAAGGCGTTTGAGCGGGTGCTCAGCGATATTTCGCCCAGCGCAAAGGTCACCGTTTCCAGTGAGGCGGCGGCCCTGGCCTCGGCCAGCCACATTGTTCTGCCCGGAGTCGGGGCATATGGCGATTGCCGTGCCGGACTCGATTCCGTGCCCGGCATGACGCAAGCGCTGGGTCGCGAAGTGATCGAAGGGGGTAAGCCTTTCCTCGGTATTTGTGTCGGCATGCAATTGATGGCCGAGCGCGGGATTGAACACGGCACCCATGCCGGGCTCGGGTGGATCGACGGCGAGGTCGTTCCTTTGTCTGCTGCTTCGCAGCTTTCCCGGTCAGCCCCTGACGGGGCTTCCTCGCCTCTTGTGTCTAAAAATTTAAAAATTCCCCACATGGGATGGAACGAGCTTACTTTTTGCCGCGACCATCCGGTGACATCCTCGTTAAAAAATGGCGACCATGTGTATTTCGTTCACGGCTATCACCTGGCTTGCACCAACAGGGATGATATTCTGGCGACCACCGATTACGGTGGGCCGGTGACGGCGATGGTGGCCCGGGACAATATGATCGGCACCCAGTTTCACCCTGAGAAAAGCCAGGCGGCGGGGCTTGCCCTGATTGATGGTTTTCTGAGGTGGAGACCTTAATTATGATTATTTTTCCGGCAATTGACCTGAAAGACGGTGTTTGCGTGCGCTTGCTGAAAGGCGAGATGGACCAGGCGACGGTGTTCAATCTTGACCCCGCCGCCCAGGCCGGCGCCTTTTCGCAGGCGGGCTGTGAGTGGCTGCATGTGGTTGATCTCAACGGCGCTTTTGAGGGCCGCCCGGTCAACGGCGCGGCGGTCGAGTCAATCCGCGCCGCAGTTGACATGAAAATACAATTGGGTGGCGGCATCCGCGATATGGCGACCATCGAGCGATGGCTTGTGGCGGGTGTGGATAGAGTAATCCTCGGCACCGTGGCGCTGCGCGATCCGGATTTGGTGGCTGCGGCATGTCATAAATATCCCGGTCAAATCGCTGTCGGTATTGACGCCAGGGACGGCCGGGTGGCGGTTGAGGGCTGGGCCGAAACCAGCGAGGTTAAAGTGGCCGAGCTGGCCGCCAAGTTCGAGGATTGCGGGGTGGCGGCGATCATCTATACGGACATTGAACGCGACGGCGTGTTGGCGGGGCCGAATATAAAAGCCACGGGCGAACTGGCGGCGGCAATCTCGACGCCGGTTATCGCTTCGGGCGGCGTGTCCTGCCTCGACGATTTATTGGCCCTGCGCGAGATTGAAAAAGACGGCGTCATCGGCGCCATCTCCGGTCGCGCGTTGTACGACGGGCGGATTGATCTCGTTGAGGCGCTAACAGCCTTGAAGGAAGTTGCGTAACAATATGCTCAAAACCCGGCTCATTCCCTGTCTCGATGTCGATAACGGCCGCGTGGTCAAGGGCATCAACTTCGTCGATCTGGTGGATGCCGGCGACCCTGTTGAGCAGGCTCGCTTTTACGACGAGCAGGGGGCCGATGAGCTGACCTTTCTCGACATCACGGCAAGCCATGAGAATCGCGATACCATCTATGACGTGGTGGCGCGCACGGCGGAGGCCTGTTTCATGCCGCTGACCGTCGGTGGCGGGGTGCGCAAGGTTGAGGACATCCGTCAATTACTGCTCGCCGGGGCCGACAAGGTGGCGATCAATACAGCCGCCGTGTTTGAGCCGGAGTTTGTCCGTGAGGCAGCCGAAAAATTCGGCAGCCAGTGCATCGTAGTGGCGGTGGATGCCAAAGGCGTCGCGCCTGACAAATGGGAAATTTTCACCCATGGCGGGCGCAAGGCGACCGGCCTGGACGCTGTGGAGTGGGCCAGACGCATGGCCGATCTGGGGGCGGGTGAAATTCTGCTGACCTCCATGGACAGGGACGGCACCAAGGAAGGATTCAATCTGGGGCTAACCCGCGCCGTGGCGGACAGTGTGCCGGTGCCGGTGATCGCTTCGGGTGGCGTCGGCACCCTGGACCATCTCGTTGAAGGTGTCATCGAAGGCCATGCCAGCGCCGTGCTGGCGGCGTCGATCTTCCATTTTGGTATCTATTCAATCCCGCAAGCCAAGGCCTATATGAATGCCCACGGGGTGCCCATGCGTCTGACCTAAATATAATGCAACCCGGGTGAGTGGCAGTGGCGGGCGGGTTGCAAATCTGCTAGCTAAGAGAACGCCGCAATACCGCTTTGGCAAAAGGAAAACCGGTCCATGACCTCTTCATCAAAAATCGACGCAAGGGTACTCGACCGGCTTTTCGCGGTCATCGAAGAGCGCCGGGGCGGCGACCCGTCCAGTTCCTATACGGCGAAACTGCTCGATGGGGGGGTCCAGGAGATTTGCGAAAAGGTCGGTGAGGAGGCCCTGGAAACCATTGCCGCGGCGGTCGGCGAGAGCGATGAGCGGCTAGCGGCTGAATCGGCTGATGTTCTTTATCACCTTCTGGTTTTGTGGGCGGCGCGGGGAATCGATCCGGCAGAGATATGGGCCGAACTGGAGCGCCGCGAAGGAACGTCGGGCATCGCCGAAAAAGAATCACGAAAGAAATAGTTCCTCTTAACTGGAAACGAGAGAGTCGATCATGGCCTATGACAGGGATAATATTTTTGCCAAGATTCTGCGCCGGGAGATCCCCTGCGACAAGGTGTACGAAGACGAACATGTTCTGGCCTTCAATGACATAAATCCCCAGGCCCCGACCCATGTGCTGGTGATCCCCAAGGCGGAATATGTCTCGATGGATGATTTCAGCGAAAATGCCTCGGCCGAAGAGATCGCCGCCCTGATGCGCGCGGCGGGCCGGATCGCCCGGGAGCTCGGGGTGGCGCAGGAGGGCTATCGCCTGCTCGCCAATATCGGGGAAAACGGCGGCCAGGAGGTGGCGCACCTCCATTTTCACCTGTTCGCCGGGCGCCCCTTGGGCCCGATGCTGGCTTCCTCGGCGTAATTTCAAGGGCTGGCGCGGCCCTGAAGGTTACAAAAGGCTTAAAAGTGCCCAAAAAGCCCGTTTTCGACCGGTAGGACCAATGTCTTACCGGATGACCGGGTCGGATTTCGATCCGGGGCCGCACCCAATTCATTACAGTTTTCCATCGAAAGGGTGGAAAAGACCCAATTTCAGGGTAAAAAAACTGCAATTGTAGTATATTTTCCTCTCACAGGTGCTACGGGGGGAAAACTTCCCTCAACAGCGCTGAAATAGACCCGTCCCGACCTCGTCCAGGCCTCGGTATGCCCTGGTATTTATGAATTACATCAAGTGGTTAGTTAAAACCTGTCGTGAGGGCAGAGAGATTGCGGGGGGTGTCTGGAAAGGCCTATAAGCCGCCGTACTGGCCGGGGAAAAGCCGCCGGTAGGACAGGGATTCGGCGATATGGGGCCGTCTGACCCCTTTTTCGCCGTCGAGATCGGCCAAAGTGCGGCCAACTCGTAATACCCGATGATAACCGCGCGCCGATAGTTTCATTTTGTCAACGGCCTGATTTAAGAGTGCTACCCCTTCCGGGTCGGGTTTGGCGATTTCCTCGAGCAACTTGCCATCGGCCTCGGCGTTGCAGCGTGGGATATCCGGGGCGGAATCTGATCGTCCATTTTCTTCAAAAATGGCGGAAAATCTGGCTTCCTGGCGCTTGCGGGCGGCCAACACCCTGGCCGCCACTTCTTTCGTGCCCTCGCCGGGCGGCGGCAGGGTCAGATCACCGGCGGGAACGGCGGGAACCTCGATATGAAGATCGATGCGGTCAAACAACGGTCCGGAAATTTTGGATTGGTAGTCGTTGGCGCATTTAGGCACCCGGGAACAGGGCCTCGTCGCGTCATCGAGATAGCCGCAGCGACACGGATTCATGGCGGCGATGAGCTGAAACCGCGCCGGATAGGTGATATGGGCGTTGGCCCGGGCGACCAGGGTCGATCCGGATTCAATGGGCTGGCGCAGGGCCTCCAGGGTGTTGCGGGAAAATTCGGGCAGCTCGTCAAGAAACAGAACACCCAGATGGGCCAGGGTGATCTCGCCGGGCCGGGCCTTCGCCCCGCCGCCGACCAGGGCCGGCAGGGAAGCCGAATGATGGGGGGCGCGAAAGGCGCGCTGGCGCGACAAGACGCCGCCCCGCAATTCCCCGGCAATCGAATGGATCATGCTCGTCTCAAGCACTTCCGATGGCGAAAGTGGCGGCAAGAGGCCCGGCAGGCGGGCGGCGAGCATGGATTTTCCGGCACCGGGCGGCCCGGTCATCAACAGGTTGTGGCCGCCGGTGGCGGCAATTTCCAGGGCCCGTTTTGCGGTTTCCTGGCCCTTGATATCGGCGAGATCGGGCGGCGCGTCGATGCCTTTGGCGGAGGCGTCGTCAAAGGGGGCCGGTTCGGGGGGGCCTAAAATCTGGCTGCCCTTGAAATGGTTGATCAGGGAGAGAAGGCTGTCGGGGGCCAGCAACAGGTCGTTGCCGGAAAAGGCGGCCTCACTGCCGCAGGACTGGGGACAGATCAATCCCCGGCCTTCGCCATTGGCGGCAATGGCGGCGGGCAGCACGCCATGGACCGGGGCGATGCGCCCATCAAGGGCCAGTTCGCCCAAAACCACGTAATCGGCCAACTCAAGACCGTCGATCACCCCCATGGCGGCGAGCAGGCCAAGAGCGATGGGGAGATCATAATGGCTGCCCTCTTTCTGCAAATCGGCCGGGGCGAGATTAATCGTAATGCGTTTGGGGGGCAGCGCCAGGGCAATGGCCCCGAGCGCCGCGCGCACCCGCTCGCGGGATTCGGCCACCGCCTTGTCGGGCAGGCCGACAATGGTAAAGGCGGGCAAACCGCTTGCCATCTGCACCTGAACATCGACGGCAAGAACCT
>CAZAKR010000022.1:0-18977 GCA_964486105.1 uncultured Rhodospirillaceae bacterium
GCCGAGGGATTCCCTCTGCGGCACCCCCTTGGCCGGGGGCTTTTTTTTCCTCATTTCGTAGCCGAGGGATTCCCTCTGCGGCACCCCCTTGGCCGGGGGCTTTTTTTTCCTCATTCCCAGGGCAACGCAAAAAAAACGCACACCATTAAGGTGTGCGTTTTTCAACAACTCAATGTAGAGAAAATTAGCGGGAATAAAACTCGATCACGAGATTGGGTTCCATATGCACCGGATAGGGCACATCGGCCAATCCAGGGCCACGAACGAAGGTACCCTTCATTTTCGGCAGATCGACATCGAGATATTCGGGAATCTCACGCTCCGGCGACACCACCGCGTCGAGAACCATCGGCAATTCACGGGACTTTTCCTTAACCTCGACCACATCGCCGTCCTTTACCCGATAGGAAGGGATATTGACGCGTTTGCCGTTGACCCGGATATGACCGTGATTGATGAACTGACGGGCGGCGAAAACGGTGGGAACGAATTTCATGCGGTAAATAACCGCGTCCAGGCGGCGTTCAAGAACCTCAATCAGGTTCTCGCCGGTATCACCCTTACGCTGAACAGACTCGGCATAATAGCGGCGGAACTGCTTTTCTCTGATATTTCCGTAATAGCCTTTAAGCTTCTGCTTGGCCATGAGCTGAATGCCGTAATCAGAGGGCTTGCGGCGGCGTCCCTGGCCATGCTGGCCGGGGCCGTAATCGCGGCGGTTCACAGGGCTCTTGGGCCGTCCCCAGAGGTTCAGCTTAAGGCGACGGTCAATCTTGTGCTTCGACTGGATGCGTTTGGTCATGGAAAAACCAGACCCTTTCCTTACTCGTTTCGGTCACGTCTGCGTGGAAAGCGCGTAATATACTGGTGGAGAATGGCTTGTCAAACCGAATTGGTGAAAAAAGGCCATTCTAATCACCTTTTTTTGGGGGCCTTTTGGCCGGTTTTCTCCCTTTGGCCTTATCAGGCCCCCCGGTGCCACCATAAACGACCAGGGAATTGACGATTCCTCGCAAGGTCCGCACCTCGGTTTCGCTTAAATTCGCCCGCTGGAACAGGTTGCGGATATTGCGCACCATACTTGGCCGTTTCTCCGGTGGGCGAAGAAATCCGCTATCGTCCAGCTCCGCCTCCAGATGCTCAAAAAAGTTGATCAGATCGGCCTTGCTGGCCGGCTCTGACATGGCTTTGCGGCCTTTTTTGGCTGCCGGGGCCGTTTCTCCCGCCCGATGCCATTCATAGGCCACCAACAGCACCGCCTGGGCGAGGTTGAGGGATAGATGGACCGGATTGAGGGAAAAATGAATGATCGCCCCGGCAAGGGCAATGTCGTCATTGACAAGGCCGCTACGCTCGGGCCCGAAAAGAACGCCACAGCTCTCGCCGCGTTCGGCAAAAGCCCGCATATCCGCTGCCGCGTCGCCCGGCGTCACAACCGGCATGTTCATGTCTCTATGGCGCGCCGTAGCGGCGTAAAGCCGCCTGAGATCGGCCACCGCCTCCTTGGTGCTGTCGAACAGGCGGGCTTTTTCGAGAACCACATCGGCCCCGGAAGCCGCCGCAACCGCCTTGTCATTAGGCCAGGCTTCCCGTGGACGCACCAGGCGCAGATCGGTCAGCCCGCAATTGAGCATGGCCCGGGCGGTGGTGCCTATATTTTCGGCCAGCTGCGTATCAATCAAAATGATCGCAGGCATGGAATTAAGGGATTTCAATTCTCCGCCTGCCGCCCTTAAGCCTTCTCGCCGGAGTGGAAGAGCTTGTAAGTAAGGCTGTCGTTGAGGGCCATATAGGAGGCATCGATCACATTCGGCGATACCCCGACCGTCGCCCATCTGTTGCCTTCCAGATCGGCGGTTTCGATCATCACCCTGGTCACCGCCTTGGTGCCCTCGGTGGGAGTGAGAATGCGCACCTTGTAATCGACCAGCCTCAAACCCTCAACAATTGGGAAACAAGGTGCCAAGGCCTTGTGAAGAGCTTTATCAAGGGCGTTCACCGGCCCATTGCCCTCAGCCACCATCATCAAATCCTGATCGCCGACATTGAGCTTGATTGTTGCCTCAGACAGGGTGACGAGCTCGCCTTTGGCGTTCCAGCGGCGTTCATCGGTTACCTTGAAACTGTTGAGGGTGAAATATTCCGGCACCTCGCCAAGGGCGCGCCGGGCCAGCAGCTCAAAACTCGCCGCCGCCCCGTCATAGGCATAACCGTCATATTCCCGCCGTTTGACCAGCTCAACCAGGTCCGTAACCCTGGGGTCTTCAGGGTCTATATCAAGACCGATCTCGCGGAACTCGGCGAGGATGTTGGCGCGACCGGACTGATCCGAGACAACCACATTGCGAATGTTGCCGATGCTTTCGGGCTCCACATGCTCGTAACAGCGCGGGTCTTTCTCCACCGCCGAGACGTGAAGTCCGCCCTTATGGGCAAAGGCCGATGAGCCGACATAAGCCGCATGGCGGTTAGGGGCGCGGTTGAGGCGCTCGTCGATCATCCGCGAAACATGGGTCAGATGCTTGAGGTTCTCAGGCTTAACCCCTGTTTCATAACCCATTTTCAGGGTCAGAGTGGCAAGGATGGAAACCAGATTTGCGTTACCGCAGCGCTCGCCCAGGCCATTGAAAGTGCCCTGCACCTGCCGCGCCCCGGCCCGTACAGCCGCCAGGGAGTTGGCAACGGCGTTCTCGGTATCGTTATGACAGTGAATGCCCAGATGGTCGCCGGGAACCTCCGCCGTGACCTTGGAGATGATCTCTTCAACCTCATGGGGCAGGGTGCCGCCGTTGGTGTCGCACAAAACCACCCAGCGGGCGCCGGATTGAAAGGCTGCGCGGATACTGGCCATGGCATATTCAGGATTTTCCTTATAGCCGTCAAAGAAATGCTCGGCATCGAACATGGCTTCCTTAACCTCGCTCGCCGCCCGTTTGACGCTTTCAGAGATCATGGCAAGGCTTTCTTCGACCTCGATCCCCAGCGCCACCCGAACCTGGAAATCCCAGCTTTTACCGACCATGCACACCGCATCGACGCCACTGCCGAGGAGAGCGTTCAGACCGGGATCATTATCCGTCGAGCGGCCGGCGCGCCGGGTCATGCCAAAGGCGACAAGCCGGGCAGTTTCAAGCTTTGGCGGATCGGCGAAAAAGGCGTCGTCGGTGGGATTGGCGCCGGGCCAGCCGCCTTCGATATAGTCGATGCCGAGATTGTCGAGTTCGGCCGAGATCATCGCCTTGTCGATAGCGCTGAAATCGACGCCCTGGGTCTGAGCCCCATCGCGCAGCGTCGAGTCATAAAGATAGACCCGATTATCCTTCTTGCTGTCTTTCCTAGCTGCGGCCATCGTTTTAATCCGTTTCTTTCAGCCTGCGCGACGCCATGTCGTGCCACCGGCGCCATCTTCAAGCACAACGCCCGCCGCTGCAAGCTCGTCGCGAATGCGGTCGGATTCGGCGAAGTCCTTGTCGGTGCGGGCCTGATTGCGTTTTTCGATCAGAACCTTGATCTCTGCCTCGTCGATCTCAGCCGCGCCTGCGGGGGCCCACCTGAACCAGTCTTCGGGATCTTGTTGCAGCAGACCCAACATTTGCGCCGACGACAAAAGATTTGCTTTAGCGGCCACCTTTGACTCGTGATCGTCGGCCCCATTGAGTAGTCCAAGACAACGATGCAGGTGGCTGATCGTCAGGGGAGTATTGAGGTCGTCCAACAACCCAGCCAGACTTTCCGGACTCGGGCTGACCGGCAGTGCCTGTAGATCGGCAACATTACGAAGGGCGCCATAAAACCCATCCAACTCACGCTTGGCTTCCCGCAATCCATCTTTTGTAAAATCCAAAGGTTGCCGGTAATGGGTTTTCAGGAGAAGAAGCCGGATCGCCTCGCCGGGGAACTCGTCGAGCAAATCATGCACGGTATAGAAGTTGCCGAGACTCTTCGACATCTTCTCGCCTTCGACCATCAGATAGCCGTTATGCATCCAGTATTTAGCCATGATGTCGGTGCCGTGAGCGCAGCGGCTCTGGGCGATTTCATTTTCGTGGTGAGGGAAGACGAGATCGAGCCCGCCGCCGTGGATATCAAAAGTCTCGCCCAGGTGCTTTTTGCTCATCGCCGAACATTCGAGATGCCAGCCCGGCCGGCAACGGCCCCACGGCGTCTTCCAGCCCGGAAGATCGTCCTTGGACGGCTTCCACAGCACGAAATCCGCGGCGTCTTTCTTGTATGGCGCCACCTCGACCCTGGCCCCGGCGACGATCTCGTCGCGGCTGTTGCCGGAAAGTTTGCCGTAGCCGTCCCATTCCGTAACGCTGAACAGCACATGGCCGTCCTTTTCATAAGCGTGACCCTTGTCGATCAAGGCCTTGGTCAACTCGATCATTTCAGGGATATGCATAGTCGCGCGCGGCTCCTCGTCCGGGTCGAGAGCGCCCAGCGCCTTCATGTCCTGGTGAAATATTTTTGTCGTGCGCGCGGTTATGACACCGATGTCTTCGCCACTCTCATCGGCCGCCTTGATGATCTTGTCGTCGACGTCGGTAATATTGCGGACGTATTTTACGTTCCCGTCACCGTAAATATTTTTCAACAATCGATAGAGTACGTCGAAGACCACCACCGGCCGGGCATTGCCGATATGGGCAAGATCATAAACCGTCGGACCGCAGACATACATGCCCACGCGCCCTTCGTGCAGCGGCTCGAAGGGTTCCTTGCTGCGACTGAGTGTATTGTGAAGAACGAGTCCGTCGCTCACCTGTATTTCCTTTTCTGGGGTTCCGGCTTTTTGTTTCAGGCGGTTTGTCCCTGCAAACGGGCAAGAGCCCGGTCGCGACCGATGATTGGTAACAAAGCTTTCAGTTCGGGTCCATGATCAAGCCCGGTAAGAGCCAGCCGCAGAGGCAGAAACAGCTCACGGCCCTTGCGTCCGCTCAAGGCCTTAACCTCCTTGGTCCATTTCCCCCAGGTTGCCTCGTCCCAGGGCTCATCGGGCAGACATCCGAGCGCAGCCTCAATGAACTCCCTATCCGCGATGACCGGTGTGAGCGCACCCCGACAGACATGAATCCAGCCCCGTATATCCTCAAGGCGTTCGAGATTTGGCCGTACCGCCTCCCACAGGGCTTCATCGACCTCGCCCATCCCGGCTGATTTGAGATGCGGCGCCATGACTTCAAAAGAAGAGCCATGAAGAAGGGCGGCATTGAGGCGGCGCAGCTCGTCGGCGTCGAATTTCGGTGAATTGCGGCTGAAACGGGAAAAATCGAATTCCGCAACCAGCTCATCAAGAGTTAATGCATGGGCGATCGCCGCCGACGTGCCCAGGCGGGCGAGATGGCTGTTGATCGCCATCGGCTCAATTCCCTCGGCACGCAGGTCGCGTAGAGCCAGCCCCCCAATGCGCTTGGAAAGCTCACCGCCCTCGAAATCAGTCAAAAGCGGCAAATGGGCAAAGACCGGCGCGTCACCGCCAAGGGCATGGATGAGATCGATCTGAACGGCGGAATTGGCGATGTGATCGTCACCGCGCACCACATGGGTGATGGCCGTATCAATATCGTCCACCACCGAGGTCAGCGTATAGAGGGGATAGGCGTCAGAACGGATCAGCACCGGATCGGAAAGATTGGCCGGCTCAAAATGAAGGTCGCCATGGACGAGATCGTTCCAGGCCAGAGCTTCCCCGCCAAGACGGAACCGCCAGTGGGGTTTGCGCCCAGCGTCTTCCATTTCGGCAATTTCCGACGCACTTAAATCGAGGGCCGCGCGATCATAAATTGGTGGCTTACCGCGGCTGAGAAGGCTCTTGCGTTTGAGCGACAGCTCTTCGGGCGTTTCAAAGCAGGGATAAAGGCGGCCCTTTTCCTTCAGGTCGTCAATCGCAATTTGATAGGATTTAAGACGATCGGACTGACGTAACTTTTCATCCCAATCGAGGCCGAGCCAGGCCATGTCTTCCTCAATCGCCTCTGCAAAGGCGTCGGAGGAGCGCTCGCGGTCGGTGTCGTCGAGACGAAGAAGAAACTGTCCGCCTGTGTGGCGGGCGAACAGCCAGTTGACCAGCGCCGTGCGGACATTACCCACATGAAGATAGCCCGTCGGCGAGGGCGCAAAACGGACCTTGACGGTTTCGTTCTTGCTCATGACGGGCCCTTGAAATGATTGGTAATGGGATAGCGGCGGTCGCGGCCAAAGGCGCGGCGGCTGACCCGAACGCCGGGAGGAGCCTGGCGACGTTTATATTCCGCCCCCTCGACCATGCGCCAGACCTTTTTGACCATCGCCCCGTCATGACCGCGATCGATAATCTTCTCGAGGCTCATATCATCCTCAATGAGACATTTGAGAATATCATCGAGTTCATCATAGGGCGGCAGGCTGTCCTGATCGGTCTGATTGGGCTTAAGCTCGGCCGAGGGCGCTCGCGTCAGCACATGCTCGGGGATGACCACTCCAGCCGGCCCCAAAACGCCCTTGGGGTGGTGTTCGTTGCGCCACCGTGAAAGGGCGTAAACATCTGTCTTATAAACATCTTTAAGCACCGAAAAGCCGCCGCACATATCCCCGTAAAGCGTCGCATAGCCAACCGACATTTCCGATTTATTGCCGGTGGACAGCACCATGTAGCCGAACTTGTTGGACAATGCCATCAAGGTAATGCCCCGGGATCGGGCCTGAATATTCTCTTCGGTGGTGTCGCTCGCGTGCTCGACAAAGATTTCCTTTGTCATCTCGTCAAAGGCCGTCATCGCCGGCTCGATTGATATCGTGTCAAGACGAATCCCCAGGCCTTTCGCCATCGCCGCTGCATCATCGAGGCTGGAACGCGACGTGTAGGGAGACGGCATCATCACGCAGTGAATCCGCTCTGCCCCCAGGGCATCGACGGCGATGGCCGCCGACAATGCCGAATCAATGCCGCCGGAAAGGCCTATTAGAATCCCGAGGAAACCGTTCTTGGCGACATAATCCTGCAAACCCAGAACCAGGGCGCAATAGACGGCCTCAAGTTCACCCAGACCCCCGGCCATTTCTCCGGCCTTACAATCCCACCCGCCTTCACCGCGCCGCCAGTTTGTCAGGCAAAGATGTTCGCCGAACGCAGCCACCTGACTCCGCAAAGCGCCGTCAGGACCCAGGACGAAAGAAGCGCCATCAAAAACGAGCTCGTCCTGGCCCCCGACCTGGTTGATATAGGCCAATGGCAAACCGGTTTCATCGACACGCATTTCGGCCAGACGGCGGCGTGTTTCAGTCTTTCCCATCTCGAAAGGCGAGGCGTTGAGAACAATCAGCATTTCCGCCCCGGCCTCACCCAGATGCCGCGCCACGCCCGGTTCCCACATGTCTTCGCAAATCATGACGCCAAGGCGCAGGCCGCGGAATTCCACCGGCCCGGAAAGCGGACCGGGAGTGAAAACCCGCATCTCATCAAAGACGCTGTAATTGGGAAGATCATGCTTGAGGCAACGGGCAACAACCTCACCGCCGTCAAGAAGCAGCGCCGCGTTATAGAGGCTCCCTTCAATCCGCAAGGGGGCGCCAATCAGTATCGCGGGGCCACCGTCGGCAGTGGCGGCGGCAAGCCGTTCTATGGCGGCATCGACCGTATCGAGAAAGGAGGGCTTGAGAACCAGATCTTCAGGGGAATAGCCACAGACCGACAATTCTGGAAAAACCACAAGATCCACACCTTCGCCTGCCATTTCAGCCCGGGAGGCAAGCATGCGGGCGCTATTGCCCTCAATGTCGCCAACGACCGGATTGATCTGGGCTAGAGCGAGAGAAAGAGTGTCCATACTGTCTAAGGCCTATAAGAAAACGAGAGAATGCCGTGGGAAATATTCCACGATTTTAGAAAACATAAAACCTGGTTCATGGGTAACGGCAGGATGAAACCGGAGCCCTGGGAATGGGCCTATCCGGGAACACCCGGTTCGATCAGGGCCTGTTGGGTGATCGATTCGCCGTTAACCAGAATATTTCCATCGCGGGCCATCTCGATCCGATAGGTCGCGACAACCCCTTTTTCCCCATCATTTTTCAGCGAACCTATTCTGGAGAGCTCTTGAATGATGGGTTGAAAATCGGCCATCAGGGGATTCTTTCCGACGAATTCGACAAGCTTGTCAAAGCCTTCAACCTCAACATCAAAACCACCCGAAACCAGTGTCACGGATTTGGGATCGGCCGAGAGAACGCCATTTATTTTCATCATCGCCTGAGGAAGATCAAAGGCCCCGTCAAGATTGAGACTCAGATGTGCATCAAAAAGCGGCTTGCGGATACGCTCAACGAATCTTTGTTCAATTCCCTCCTGTCCGGCGGCATTGAATGCCTCACTGAATGATGTGGCCATAACCTGCCAGAATTCGACCATGGGAATATTACCCACCGTGGTCTCCAGGTTAGCCTTATTGGGGAAAAACTCGGCCAAATTCCCTTCCTTGCCATCGACAACATCCTTGAGGTTGAGGGCAATAAGCCAGGATGAATTGGCCCCTTCGGCAAGACGGACGCGGGAATCGAAACCAAAACTGCCAAGAGAGAAAACCGGATTGCCTTCCCGGTCCTGAATCTGGAGGCCACTGAGGAGAAACTCGAGCGTCTGTTCGCTGCCCATGGAATCGACGAACGCCGTGGCGCCCGGCTCGGTCTGAAGTTCGGCAAAGACCTCGATGGGATCAACCGTCATCCTTTTGACGTAGCGATTATAGACCTGCATATCGAAGCCCTTGAACGGCGCATTAATGGCCAGGGATTTGAGCGACGCGACCTTGACCGACGAGCCCATATGAGCGGCAATATCCGTAGCCAGCACGGAAAACGCATCGCCACTCCATCGGCCGTTATCGTCTTCCTTCAGATCGATGGAAAAATCCAACCGGCCCATCGACAGCTCAAAAAGGTCTCCCTTCCCCTGGTTTTTAATATTCGAAAGTGAAACATCGGCTTTAACAAAAGCATCCAATTCAGGCACCCAGACCATCTGGAACCGGTTCTGCCTGAAGGAAATTGTCTGAACGATTTTTCCAGCCGTATCCACTGCCCGGAACCGCCGGGGCAGGGCGACGTCAAAAAGATAAGCAGGATTGTCGGCGACTTCTTGCGATTTAACGGTCAGCCGTAAAGAGCCCAGCAATAAAATGCCGCCTTCAGGCATCGCAAACTTTGCCCCAGGAAGAATAACGCTGATATCCCCGTCATCCTTTTCCTTTATGATCATAGGAGAACGATAATCGAACCTAGCCCCGTCAAGTGAACCGTTCATATTGTCCAGAATGCCGACGATAACCTTGCGAACCCTGCCGGTTTCCGTCTTCGGTTCCTCGGCAACGCTTTTGCGATCCTGCACCAGACCCGACAGACCCTCGGCATGGCCCTTGTCGGTTTCCATTTCATCGAGAATTAGCTGGGCGTCCACATCCCCCTGCTCGGCCGCCTTGCCGAGCCACTCTTTCGCCTTGAGGGTGTCCCGGTCGACGGGGCCGTGACCTGAACGGTAAAGCAGCCCCAGGCGATACTGGGCTTCGGGATAACCCTGCTCGGCGGCAAGCTCAAACAGCCGTTCGGACTCAATCAGGGATATTGGCGCGCCCTTGCCCTCGAAATACATGGTTCCGGCCAGATACTGGGCTTCTGCGTTTTCCTGGGCCACCGCCTTTTTGATCCAGTGAAGGGCGAGGGTCTGGTTCTTCAGCACGCCCTTACCCGACATGTGAAGCTGTCCGAGAAGGAGTTGGGCTTCCGGGTCTCCGCCTCTGGCAAGGGCCTTGAGCTCATTCACGCCCGCCTCAAGCTTCCCCTCGTCAAGAGCCTGACGAACGTCGGCGAGTTCAGCCAGCGCCGGACCGGCGAGAAGGGCAACAACCCCCGCAGAGAGAAAAATGCGGCGCATAAAACGCAGAGCGGTTCTCATATCAGATACCTCTGATCCCCTATCCGGCCTGATCAGGATGCCGTTACGATACGGTCCCCCAATTCCAGGCGCTCTTGTTTCAGGCCCTCGGCAACAAGAAAAGCCAGTTCAAGGGCCTGGCTGGCATTCAGCCTGGGGTCGCAATGGGTATGATAGCGGTCGCTGAGGCCTTGTTCAGTAATTTCCTGCGCACCGCCAAGGCATTCGGTTACATCCTGCCCCGTCATTTCAATATGAATCCCACCTGCATGAGTGCCCTCGGCCTTGTGAACGGCAATGAAACTCTGCGTTTCGGCCAGGATACGATCAAACGGACGGGTTTTATAACCGGTCGAACTCTTGATCGTGTTGGCGTGCATGGGATCACAGGCCCATATTACGGACCGTCCTTCGCCCTTAAGCGCACGAACCAGCTCGGGCAGGCGCTCTTCAATCTTATCGTCCCCCATTCTTGAGATCAGGGTGAGCCGACCGGCTTCATTCTCCGGGTTGAGAACATCGACAAGACGCATGAGATCATCTTTTGAAACGGTGGGTCCTACTTTGACGCCGATAGGATTACCGATCCCGCGCATGAATTCGATATGAGCACCGTCAAGCTGACGCGTGCGTTCACCGATCCACAGCATATGGGCCGAGCAGTCATACCAATTGCCCGTTGTGCTATCGATCCGGGTCATCGCCTCTTCATAGGGCAGCAAAAGCGCCTCGTGAGAGGTAAAGAAATCGGTTTCGCGCATCACCGGGGTGGTCTGCGACGTGATTCCACAAGCCCCCATGAAATCAAGGCACTCGGCAATACGGTCGGCAAGTTCACGATAACGCTCGCCTTGAGGGCTGCGTTCCAGGAAGCCGAGAGTCCAGCGGTGAACCTTGTGCAGGTCGGCATAACCGCCCTGGGCAAAGGCGCGCAGCAGGTTCAGCATGGCCGCGGACTGGTTAAATGACTGAACCATGCGCTCGGGATCGGGTATCCGGGCCTCGGGGGTAAACTCGATGCCGTTGATGCTGTCGCCGAGATAGCTCGGCAGTTCGACGCCGTCGATTTCCTCCATCGGCGCCGAACGGGGCTTGGCGAACTGACCGGCCATACGCCCCACCTTGACCACCGGACAGGCAGCGCCGAAGGTCAGAACGACCGCCATCTGCAGAATGACGCGGAAAGTATCGCGAATATTATCGGGATGAAATTCGGCGAAACTCTCGGCGCAATCGCCACCTTGCAGCAAAAAGGCCTTGCCGCTGGCAACCTCGGCCAACTGACGCTTGAGGTTGCGGGTCTCGCCGGCAAAAACCAGCGGCGGAAAGGCGGAAAGCCGCTCCTCTACATCGACGAGCGCTTCAGCATCGGGATAGACCGGCTGGTGCAGGGCTTCTTTGCCTCTCCAGCTTTGCGGGGTCCATTTGGCGGGCATTGCAGTGATACCTCTTTGACTGAACAAAACGACTTAAACAGTTCGGAAATAAGGATATACGCTGGAATGGCACGTTTTTAAAGAAAAACGGCGAATTCGGCTCCAGGTAAAGAATAAAACGGAAACCCGAAAACCAGCCGAAACCTAGAGATCCTTCAGCATATCCTTCTGAGAGGGAGTGTTTTGGTCGCTTTCGGGCAAGGGAGCAGTCTCAGGCGCGCCTCCTTGTTGCGGCCTCTGACCGGCGGCGCCAAACCCCTGGCGCGGCGTGCAGGCCCCGGTCATCATCTGGGAAACCAGGCTCTCCCGGCATTCGGCCCAAGGCCGCTCAATCCCTTCATCGGACTGGATCATGGTGGCAATTACAAGGGCAATAAGCAAAACGCCGATGATGATAAGGCCGCGATTTCTGGTCATTAAATTATCTTTCCTAACCCCCTAACCCGACACTTGTGAAATATTCAGGCCTGAGGTTTTTGATCTTGATCAAGGCCAACCGGGGGATAAAGAGGCCTTTAGGGGGATGAGTCTGTCCGGCCCCGTCTCTCCATGGCAGAATGGGCCCTGTTTATAAAGGGAAGCCTGAGGATATCAATGAAAACCACAGTTGTCATACCAGCAAAAAACGAAGAGAAATCAATCGCAACGATCATCGAACAATGTTTGCCGGTTGCCGACGAGGTTCTTCTGGTTGACGGCCATTCTGAAGACCGGACCCGAGAAATTGCCGATGGGCTGGGGGTGAGATGCGTCCTCGACAACAAAAAAGGCAAAGGGGATGCAATCCGGGTCGGGCTGGCCGAAGCCAAGGGCGACGTCGTCGTCTTTATTGATGCCGACATGTCCCATGATCCCAGGGAAATCCCCCGGCTTGTTGAACCGATTGTTAAAGACGGCATGGATATGGTCATCGGATCACGAACCCGCGGCGGCAGCGATGAGCTTTTCGGAGACTGGGACAAGCTGATCCGGGTGATCGGCAGCCATATTATTACCATGTCGATCAATTACAGATATAAAGTCGCCCTGACCGATTCCCAGAACGGCTTTCGAGCCATCCGCAGAACGGCGGGGCTGGATATCGGCATGGAGGAAGACATTTTCACGATCGAACAGGAAATGATCATGAAATTGCTCAAGCGCGGCTACAAGGTTACTGAGGTCCCGAGCCATGAATATGCCCGGCGCTATGGTGAATCCAATATCGTCGTCTGGAAAGTCGCGCCGCGTTATCTGTATTCCCTCATCAAGGGTCTGATATGACATGAAAGTCCTGCTGATAAACCCTCCCACCCCACAAGATGAAGTCTGGGTGCGGGAAGGAAGGTGCCAGCAATTCGATATCTGGGGAGCGCCCTTTCCACCTCTTTCCCTGGCCTATATCAAGACACAAATCAGGGATATCGCCGAAACCCTTCTCCTCGACCCGGCGCCGGCGAGGCTGTCAAATGACGCCCTTTTCGACCAGATCAGCGCCTTTGCCCCCGACATCATGATCATGAGCACCACCACCCCCACCTTCAATACAGATTGCCAGTGGTTTGCTGAAAAAATACGGGGGGATTTTCCCGACATTCTCATTGGCGCGACGGGAATTCATGTCACCGCCCTGCCAAAAGAATCCCTGGCCCATGCAAAAGAGCTGGATTTTCTGATCAAGGGCGAGCCCGAAGGAGCCGTGCGGCAGATCATCCAGGCCTTCAAAAACGGGCGTGATCTTTCCGGGGTTCAGGGAATTGCCTATCGGGACGGGGACAAAATCATCGACAACGAGCTTCCGCCAACGGTGGAGGACATCGATTTCTTCGGTTTTCCGGACTGGAACGACATCAATTTCAAAAACTATCCCCTGCCGGTCAAAAACAGGCCCTTTTCGCTGATTTCCTTTTCCAGGGGATGCCCCTATCCGTGCAGCTATTGCGCCGCGGCAACCTATTACGGGAAAAAGATTCGCAAGCGGAAGGTCGACAGCCTTATTGCCGAGATCGAATACAATCTTGATTACGGGGTTAAGGACTTTCTGTTCTGGACCGAACTGATCAGCGGCGATCTGGAATATCTCGACGAAGTCCTCGAGGCCATATTAGAGAAGAATCTGCACAAACAAATCCGCTGGGTTTGCAATTCAAGAGTTGATCGCCTCAATGAGGATATTGTCCGCAAGATGAAGAAAGCCGGATGCTGGCAAATCGCCTTCGGCCTTGAATTCGGCACCAACAAAGCCCTGAAGCTTGCCAAAAAAGGCGCCGGGGCCAGTATCGAGATCGGCCGGGAAGCCGTTGAGATCGTCGATCGGGCGGGAATTGCCGCCGATGGCCATTTTATCATCGGCTATCCGGGCGAAGACGAAAACGATATTGAAGAAACAATAAGATACGCCGCCTCGCTGCCCTTGACCTTCGCCCATTTCTATATGGCGACGCCCTTTCCCGGCTCGCCTCTTTATCAAATCCACCTGGAAGAAAACGGAACCGATATTATCCCCCGATCCTGGGACAATATCTCACAGGACAGATATGTTTTTTCCGAACACGGCCTGAGCGAGGAACAGGTACAGGCATGCATCTCGCGCGCCTATCGCAAATTCTATCTATCTCCCGCCAGGATGGCTAAAATTTCAAAAATTGCCTGCGGTCCGGCACAATGGGGCAACCTCGCCCGCCTGGGCGGACGTTTCGCCCTCGATATCCTGAAAAAATAAAGTTTCTCAGTTTTTCCTGTCGCGCAAGGTGACGAATTCCTCCGCGGTGCTGGGATGAATGCCGATGGTGGCGTCGAACTGGGCCTTGGTGGCCCCGCATTTCATCGCCACCGCCAGCCCCTGAATGATCTCCGGCGCATCCGCGCCCAGCATGTGACAGCCGATAACCCGGTCGCTCTTGCGTTCGACGATGAGTTTCATCACCACCTTTTCGTCACGCCCGGCGAGGGTATATTTCATCGGCTTGAATTGCGAGAGATAGACATCCACCTCTTCTCCCCGAGCCCGAGCTTGCGATTCGGTCAGCCCGACGGTACCGATCGGCGGCTGACTGAAAACGGCGGTCGGAATATCGGCGTAATCCATGGCCACCTTTTCGCCTTTGCCAAACAGATTCTGGACCAGAATCATGGCCTCGGCGATGGCGACGGGGGTGAGTTGAACCCGGTCGATAACATCACCCAGCGCATAAATGGATGGTACGCTGGTCTGGAAATAATCGTTTACCTTGACCGCGCCCTTTTCATCCATATCGACGCCGACGGCCTCAAGTCCAAGCCCGGAAGTATTGGCCGCCCGCCCGGTGGCGAACATCACCACATCGGCCAGCACTTGGCCGCCGTCCGTCAGGTGGACGCAGAGGCCCTCATCCCGTTTTTCGATGCTTGTCGCATTGACGTTAAAACGCAGATCAACGCCGCGGGCTTTCATCTCACCGGCCAGGGCGGGCCTTAAATCGTCGTCAAAGCCACGCAGGAACATCTCGCCGCGGTGGAGCTGGATCACCGATGCGCCGAGCCCGTTGAAGATGCCGGCGAATTCAACGGCGATGTAGCCACCGCCAACAATCACCACCCGCTCGGGCAACTGATCGAGAAAAAAAGCCTCGTTGGAGGTGATGGCCAGTTCACCTCCCTCAATCTTTGGCACCACCGGCCAGCCGCCGGTGGCGATCAGAATATGTTCGGCGGTGACTTTCCTGTCCCCGATCTCGATTTCATGAGGGCCAGTGAGCGTCGCGCGCCCCCACAGGGTTTCGACCCCCGACCCGTCGAGCAGCTTGCTGTAAACACCGTTGAGGCGCTTGATCTCTTTATCCTTGTTGGCGATCAGCCGCGACCAGTCGAAAGCGGCCTCGCCGGCCTGCCAGCCAAACCCTTGTGAATCGGCAAATCCATCGGCAAACTGCGCCGCCATAACCAACAGCTTTTTCGGCACGCAGCCGACATTTACGCAGGTGCCGCCGAGATAACGGTCCTCGGCAATGCCGACCTTGCGTCCCCCGGCGGCCGCCACACGGGCCGCACGGACGCCGCCGGACCCGGCGCCGATTACGAAAAGGTCATAGTCATATTGGGCCACGACAAGGTTCCTTACAGGTCAAAATATGATGAAGCGGGGCTTAGCCGCCGATGCCGCCGAGACAGAGATACTTCATTTCGAGAAATTCCTCGATACCGTATTTCGACCCCTCGCGGCCGATCCCCGATTCCTTGACCCCGCCGAAAGGCGCGACCTCGTTGGACAATATCCCCTCGTTAATCGCCACCATGCCGTATTCCAGGGCCTCGGCCACCTGCCAGACACGGGAGATATCGCGGCTGTATAAATAGGCTGCCAGACCCGACGAGGTATCATTGGCAAGGGCAATGGCCTCGGCCTCGCCACGGAAGGATTTCAGCCCCGCAACCGGGCCGAATGTTTCCTCATCCCACAGGGCCATTTCCGGGGTGACGTCGGTCAGAATCGTGGGCTCGAAAAAAGTGCCGCCAAGGCTATGCCGCTTGCCACCTTCAATAAGACGGCCCCCCTTGGCTAGGGCGTCCTCAATATGGCGCTCGACCTTTTCCACCGCGCCTTCATTGATAAGCGGGCCCTGGGTGACGTCGGGGCCGAGCCCGTCGCCGGGAACCAGCGCCGCCACCGCCTTGGAAAGGCGGGCGGCAAAATCCTCATAGACGCTCTCTTCAACCAGAAAGCGGTTGGCCGTGACGCAGGTCTGGCCGGAATTGCGGAACTTGCAGGCCATGGCCCCGGCAATTGCGGCATCCAGATCGGCATCGGCGAAAACGATGAAGGGGGCATTGCCGCCCAATTCGAGAGAGACTTTTTTAACCGTCCCGGCGCTCTGGGCCATAAGAAGCTTACCTACCCGGGTCGATCCGGTGAAGGTGAGCTTGCGCACCACAGGATTTGCCGTCATCTCGCCGCCAATCCCTGTCGGCATACCGGTGACGATATTGAATATCCCCGGCGGAATGCCCGCCCGCTCGGCCAGAACCGCCAGCGCCAGGGCGGTAAAAGGCGTCAGCTCAGAGGGTTTGATGACGACCGGACAACCCGCCGCCAATGCCGGGGCCGTCTTTCGGGTGATCATGGCGAGAGGAAAATTCCACGGCGTTATGGCAGCGACCACGCCGACGGGCTGATTGATAACGAAATAACGCCTGTCGGGCAGGGTCTGCGGGATTGTGTCCCCGTAAGTCCGCTTGGCCTCTTCGGCAAACCATTCGATAAAAGAGGCGCCGTAAGCAACCTCACCCCTTGCCTCGGCCAGGGGCTTGCCCTGCTCAAGGGTCATGATCCGGGCGAGGTCTTCGGTTGCCTCTATCACCAGATCGAACCAGCGGCGAAGCACGGCGCCGCGCGCCTTGCCGGTCAGAGCACGCCAAGCGGCCCAGGCGCTCTCGGCCACCTCAATGGCGGTGCGGGTTTCCTCTCCGCCCATATCGGGAATATGGCCGATAACATGCCCGGTGGCGGGGTTAATTACCTCAACCGTGTCACCGGAATTCGAATCCATCCAGGCGCCGCCGATATAGCCCTGTTGGCGAAAAAGAGTTTTGTCACTGAGTTCCATCATGTTGACGACCTAGTCCCTGTCCACGCTTTCATCGAGAACCTGTACCGCCTCAGAAAGAAACTCACGGCGGTAAATAATAAAAATTACCCAGGAGGTTGTAAGAATGAAAAGGGCTGGGTCGACAAACCATGTCAGGGTCGCCAATCCGAAATAATAAGCCCTCAACCCCCTGTTAAAATTATTTCCCGCCAGGGAACTCATCATTGCCGCTCTGCGGGAAAACTCGGACGCGGCCTTGGGCGAAACAGGCGGATCAGGAGCGGCAGCGATCATTACCGAAAAAATATTGAACAGACGCAGAGACCAGGAGAATTTGAAAAAAGCGTAAACGAAGGTTGCTGCCATAAAAAACAGCTTCGATTCAAAAACAACGTGGGTGGTCTGGGCCAGGAAAGGGGTGTTGGCGATAATCGACATGGCATCATCCACCCCACCCAGGGCGGCGAGAAGACCGGCGATAATCAGGATCGAGGTCGAAGCGAAAAAAGTAACACTCTGCATGAGGGACCCGACGATGGCGGCGTCCATTATGCGCACGTCGCGCATCAGCATATGTTCCATCCATATGGTTCGCTGAGTGCCCACCAGCTCGGCAAGGCTTTTCTTGCCCTTGAATTCATGCTCGGCGAAATAGGCATAAAATACCCAGCCGACGACGTACCAGCCAACGGCGGTAAAATCCAATAACGTCAGGCCTTCAGGAAAAGTCATAATTCTTACTCATATGCCGATGTCGATTGATCAATCACCAGAGACGTTACCCTTAATCTGGATGAAACTCGAACCAGTAAAGCATCCCCAGGATGATTAATATGGCGAGAATAAACATCTGTGGCCCGACCGGCCAGGCAGCGGCGGCAACACCGAACAAAAAAGCCCGCAAACCGGCGCTGAAGTGACGCGAACCCTCGTCACTGGTCGAATCCGTATGATCCACCCATTGATAGGCGGCCTCGATCCCGACCTTTGAAAGATCCTTCGCACCGGTGAGAACCTTTAGATACATGGCGTATTCCCGCATCGCACCGGCAAGGCGGTAATAGGCATAGAGAAGGGTCAGAATGGGAAGAGCCAAACGAATCTCGACCGCCGTCTTTAATTCCCTTGCCGCCGGCGTCATCCTGCGGCCTTCCTCAAGAATATGAAAATTATCGACAAAAATAATAAACAGAATCAGAAGCAGAACCGTCGTCGCAAGGGCGATAATGGTCACGCTACGCATGAAGGCGACGACCAGATCGGCATCGAAAATTTTTACCGCCTTGCCGGGCACCGGTTTGAGCCAACGCCACCGTCGGGCTTCAAGAGCTAATGTCAGCCCTAAAGGGATGTGCGCCTTGATCTCTGCGATCAGGCCGTAGCCAATCCAGCTAACGGCAAACAGGCCGAGAGCAACGACATCCAACTGTGTAAATGTCTCTCCCGTAAACACTTCCAGCTCACTCCACAGTTGCAAATGCTTTTGGTTTGATGGCAAGTCGGGTCATTTTTTGCCTGTTTCTTCCCATCGCGAATTTGGGAATTCAACCGATCCAACCTTCACAACTGAAGGGAACAAATTGTTTCTCTAACCTGCTCTAAATCACCATCTACCCGGTCATAAATGTCCTGTAGAACAGAAGCAAAATCGACTGCATTCGATCGGAAATAATTGATTGTGAAGTACCCGTAAAACCTACCATCTCGATCCACCAGAACAGGAATATCATCACTACTAGAGAATTGGTTCCACGGACTACTTGAAGAAAATTGGTTCCCAAATCGACTGAATTGGTTCCAGATACTAGTGCCACTGAACTCACTTCCATGTGTTCCAAATTGATTGCAGATTGAGTTGCTGCTGAACTCGGAACAATTGAAACATCCGAGAAATTCGTCGTGACTAGTGCCTCCAAATAAAAGCAAATCTTGCGCAAGTAGTTGCGATTGAATCCAGAGCAATATTACAAACAAGCACTTCTTCATCACATTTTCTCATCAATTGCATTCTTGCAAATTCCTTACATTATTTTACGCGATCACAGATTGTTTCTAATTCAGCCTCCGCAATCGAATTAGGTAGAGGATATTTCC
>CAZAKR010000023.1:0-4137 GCA_964486105.1 uncultured Rhodospirillaceae bacterium
TGGTCATATTGATATCCATGCCCGCCAGATTGGCGCCCTGGAAATTGACGCCCTTCAATGACGCCCCGCTCAGGTTAAAACCCCGGAAATCAACATAACTGAAATCGGCCTCATCCAATTCAGCGCGCTGACCCTGGGCTCCAAAGGATGAAATCCAAAGCGCATGCTGACGCAGGATTTCCCGGATGTCGATATCCAGCGAGGCCATTTCACGCACGGTATTCGCGCCATCAATGTTCGAGCGGCTCAAATCAACCCCGTCAAGGTTGGCCGAGGCCAGATCGGCATTCTTGAAGCTTGCGCCCCTGACGTCGGCGCCCTCCAGATTGGCGCCGCATAAATCGACGCCGTCCAGATTTGCATGAAGAAGAGTGGCGCCGCGGAAATCCACATCGGTCAGATTAGAGTTCCTGAAATCGGCATTGGAAAGGTTGGCGCCGCTCAGGGAGGCGCCGGTCATATCCAGCTGGATCATGGTGGCGCGGGACAGCCGGGCCCCGGTAAGCTGGGCGCCGGTTAAATCAGCCAGTTCGTGCCCCGACGGGTCGTGGCGATGGTTCTGAAATTTCAGCTCGTGGTCATCGGACACCATGAGCAAACCGTCACTGAGGTTGGCGTCTTCCAGGTTGGCATGATCGAGTATGGCGCCGCGCAGATAGGTTCCCCGCAGATCGCACCCCGAAAGGTTGGCCCGGGAAAGGTTGGCGTCACATAAATCGGTACAGAATAAATCGGCCTCCTGAAGATCGGCCCCGATCATGATACATTCGCTCAATTTCGCGCCGACCAGTTTCGCTTTTCTCAGACAAGCGCCGGTCAGGTTATAGCCAACCAAAAAGACCAGACTCAGATCGGCCGGCTGTCCAGCCTCTCCCTGAACCCAATGCCTGTGCCTTTTAAGAATTTCGGCAATCTTGGATGCACTTAGATGTCTGACTGACATTTTTTCCGTTAACCCCCCGGCCCCGGCTTGGAAACAATCAAACAGACCTATCAAGGTAATCTAAAGAAACCCTGAAGAAACCATACAATTTTTGTCAAATTACAGACTCCCGGCTGACGCCTCTTCACACGAAAGTGAAAAGGCGCGAGGTCAACGTGACTCGTGTCTCTGATTAATCCCGATACACTCCCCTCCCGCCGGCCCCAAAGCCGGCAAAAATCGTTTCGATATTATTTCAACCAAATGGAGACACGTTCAAATGTCCACTCATTCCAAAACCGTCGGCGTTACCCTGGCCACCGCCGCCGCCGCTCTTTTCATCGCCGGCACCGCCATGACCGTTGCCCCGACCGCCGCCAAGGCCGAAGGCGTTAAATGCTCCGGCATTAACAGCTGCAAGGGCCAGGGCGCCTGCAAGACCGCCGCCAACGAATGCAAGGGCCTCAACGCCTGTAAGGGCCACGGCTTCATCATCGTCGATAGCGCCGGTGACTGCACGTCTAAGGGCGGCACCGTCGAGAAATAACGATTCCAGCCGCCTCAAGAACACCCCCCGGAGAGATCTCAATTCTTTCCGGGGGCGTGGGGGGAAATAAATGACAAAAACAGAAAATACACTGACCGGTTTCGGTCTCGGCCTGCGGCCCAAGCACTTTCCGGCAATCCTCAACGATCATGCCGGGCGTGCGCCGGGGGTTGACTGGTTTGAAATCCTCTCCGAGAATTTTATCCATGTCGGCGGACCGGCCCGACGCAACCTCGATCTGGTTCGCGAAAATTATCCAATCGTCATGCATGGAGTCTCGCTTTCCATTGGCGCGCCCGACCCCCTGGACATGGACTATCTGTCCGGGTTGAAGGCGCTGATCGACCGCATTGAGCCGGTTCTGGTTTCCGATCACCTTTGCTGGACCGGCGCCCACGGCCTCAACCTCCACGACCTTTTGCCCGTTCCCCTGACCAAAGAAGCCCTTAATCACGTCGCTGACCGGGTTTCCAGGGTTCAGGATTATCTCGGTCGCCGCATCCTGCTGGAAAACGCCTCGACCTACGTTACCTTCGCCGCCGACGAGATGACCGAATGGGAGTTCATCGCCGAATTGACCGAAAAGGCCGACTGTCACATTCTTCTCGATGTCAACAATGTCTATGTTTCCGGGTTCAACCACGGCTTTTCACCGGCCGAATATCTGGCCGGCCTGCCCGCCCAGCGTATCCGTCAGGTGCATCTGGCCGGACATCAGAACAACGGCGACCACATCGTCGATACCCATGACGCGCCGGTCGCCGATCCGGTATGGGATTTATATGCCCAAACCATAAGCCGTTTCGGGGCGCTGCCGACCATGATCGAGCGCGACGGCAACATTCCCGCATTCGCCGAACTGGTGGCCGAACTCGACCAGGCGCGAACTCTGTGCGGCGCAGCAGTCCAGGAGGCTGCGGCATGACGACCAGTCTGGCCGATATTCATTCCGCTTTTCTCCTTTCTTCGAAAACCCGGCAAAGCATGGAAAGCTGCGCCGTGATGTTTTTAATGCCTTTTTCAATATGGCAAATAGACGACCTGTGTTTGAACCCAAGCATTTTTGCGGCGGCGGCTTGCGTAAGCTCCATATCTTTCCGCCATTTGATAAACTGCTTGATCGTCATTTTCTGCGGGAGTTCAGTTTTTTTGTTATCCGCCATTGTTGTTCCTTCCTGAATTGCGCTTATCAAGGGAGCGGGTTCCCCCAAATCCATAGTCTGGGTGGCGGATTGGAGAATCCCGGATTTCTCAAAAGTAGCTTCGATGTTAGGGGTGGTCATGGCCTTTCTCCGCTGGTTTGTTGTGAAGGGTAAACAATTTTGTTGCCCCGCGTCAACTGGCGGGCGCTTTTTCAAAGTCTATGACAATGCCTATACCCTGCGCCTTCTCGAAGTTCTGGCGGAGGATTTCCCGGCGCTGCATTCCCTGCTTGGCGATCAGAAGTTCGAACAGGCATTGCGGGCCTATCTCGCCGCCCACCCCTCACACCACCCCTCCATCCGCTGGCTGGGCCGCCATCTTGCCGCGTGGCTTGCCCGCACCGAGCCCTGGAGCGACCACCTTGAGATTGCCGACATGGCGGCTTTCGAATGGGCCCTTGGGCTGGCCTTCGATGCGCCTGATGCGCCGGTTCTGGAGTCCGAAACCCTGGCCGGCTTGGCGGCAGACGAGTGGCCGGCGATGACACTCGCCTTTCACCCGGCATTTGGGACCGTTGACCTGTTGTGGGATGTGGCCCCCTTTCAACAGATCGTCGCTAGGGGAGACACCCCCGATTGCGCGCCATCGCAACTGGAACGGCCTTCTACCTGGGCCGTGTGGCGCGATCCCGACAGCCTGACCGTCTTTTATAGACGTCTCGAAGAGGATGATTCCAGGGCACTGGGTGCGGCGCGCGAAGGCGCGACCTTCGCCGATCTTTGTGCCTTGCTCGCCGAGACCACCGGCGAACAGGCCGCCGCCTATGCCGCCGGGATGCTCAAGGGCTGGATCGACAGCGGCTGGATTACAGGGCTTGCCGTCAAAGACAACGACAAGCCCTGATCTCCGGAAACGCTGTTACATCAGGAATATTTTTTGGCGATCAGATGATCCAGCGATAGCGTGCCAGCGCCCCGCGCCATGATATACCCCAGCGACATGAGCCAGAAAATATGGACCGGCCAAGCGTCGGGAAATACGAAGAACTGAATCACTGCGGTCATGGTGAGAAGCATGAATGCGCTGATCCGGGAAGCAAGGCCGAGGATCAAAAGCACCGGGAAAACGTGCTCGGCGACGGCCGAATAATAGGCCGCCCATACCGGCGGCATAAGCGGCACCTTGTATAAGGTTTCAAAGAGAACGAAGGTCGATTCCTTTACCGCGAACCCATCGACCTTGGTCTGCCCCGACTGCCAGAAGACATGGGCGACACTCACCCGGGCAATCACGGCCAGCGCCCAATGCGGTATCTTGTCGCACAAGCCGTTAAACAGGTTAACAAGACCAACGGCTGTGGTTTGTATCTGTGTCATCAGTAATTTCCCCCTGAAAGATTTATATTGGCAACAGCGCCGAGACCGAACAGCTCGGTCAAAATTTCCTGCGGGCTCCACTCCCCGCCGACTTCCTTAAATGCCGCGCCAAGGGTCTTTCCAGCCATAAGCGCAGTGACAAAATCAAA